>CAZJAH010000035.1:0-11853 GCA_964544155.1 uncultured Hyphomicrobiales bacterium
AATATTTTTTTATGTAAGAAAAAAAGTGGAAATATTAAAACAGAATGGCATTGCAGTTAATTAATTAACGAATAATTTCATGCAAAAAAGGGGGAATCTCGGATTTGAACATTGAATTTCATATATGGTATTATCAGGAGAAAAAAATTACACCGGGTACAAAATATTTATTTTTCGGCATAAATAATAAATCCGCCGGCAGGACTTAAGCGCCTTATCCGGCAGTATTCCGGGATCATATTGTCCGGCGGCAAATGGAATAATAATATTTCACAGCTAGCCGAGTCCCATGAGCCTAATCTCGCTTTCGAAGTGATCCGGGTCGAGCCTTATAAGCCAGCCTTCGCCGTAGGGGTCTTTGAGCGCGTCGTTGGGAGACTCGAGCACTTTCAGGTTTACCTTAACAACTGTGCCGGATAGCGGCGACAGCAGTGATTCCGAACGGAAATCCGCAGTAAATGCCTGAAAGAAAACGCTTCCCTGCCTTAGCTGGTCGCCCTCGCTGGGCAGATAGATGGTTTCTATCCGGCTTATACGATATAAAAATGGGCGTTCCGCGCCAATAAGCACTGTTCCGTCTTCCTGCTTCATCATCCAGGTGAATTTCCCGATAGATTTTATCTGTTTTTCATCTTCAAAGTTTATCAGATTCTGTTTCTGTTTTCCGGCCTTATTTGAAGATTTAACAAGATCTATGGCCCTGCGGACGACCTTTCTTATCTCTTCTTTTGTAAAAGGCTTGGCAATATAATCGAAGGCGCCCTGTTCCATTGCCTGGAGCGCGGTGCTGATAGTAGCGTAGCCGGTAATCATTATTATAATGGGATTGTGCCCAGCTTTTTTCATTATTTTCATAAATTCAAGGCCGTCGGTTCCCGGCATCATAAGGTCGGTAAGCACTACGTGGATATGTTCATTATTCATGATATTCATGGCATCTTCAACCGACAGGGCAGCCAGGAAATTCAGGCTGCTTTCTTTTCTGAGCTGCCTTCTAAGGCTTTCTATTACAATTTCTTCGTCATCGACTACAAGCAGATTAAATTTTTCCATTTTATCTCTCCATTGGAAGGATTATGTTAAAACGCGCTCCACAGCCGGCGGCATTTGATACTTCGATTGTACCGCCGTGCATTTGCACTATACCCAGGCTCACGGCAAGCCCCAACCCGCTGGTGCCTTTTGTAGAAAAGAAGGGCTCGAATATTTTATCAACAATATCTTCGGGTATGCCGGGGCCGTTATCTTCAATTGTTATTCTGTAATAGGAATCCCTTCGGTCGGGGCCGTAACTGATTAGTATACGGCCTTTTCCATTCATGACGTCGGCAGAATTAAGCAGCAGATTGAGCATGACCTGGCGCATTTGGTTTATATCTATATCCAGGGCTCTGTCTTCATCATCTTCCTGAATAATGAATTCAATATTTTTAAATTGCTTTAATTTTTTGATCAAATTAAAGGTATCATTCATTAGCCTGCTCACGGTGACCCGGCTAAAGCGGGGTTTATCCTGACGTGCAAAATCGAGCAGGTTCCTCACGATTTCCCTGCAGCGAAGGGTTTCGCGGATAATGACATCCATATCAGATGTAAGCTCGACATCATCTTCATGGTCTTCCGCGATGCCTTCCGCGTAAGCCAGTATTCCGGTAAGCGGATTGTTTATCTCATGGGCAACTCCTGCGGCAAGTTTGCCAAGGCCGGCAAGCTTTTCGTACTGAATAAGCTGGTCCTTTAGCATAACTTCATTTGTTATATCCCTGGCTATTGTGCAAACCCCTGTGATCTTGCCGCTGTAATCCATGAGCGGGAACCTTACGGTCTGGAAGTGATGGTCCTGTCCGTCAATAGGGATTATTTCTCTAAAAGTACGCGGCTTTTTATCATTAAGCACTATGCGGTCATTTTCTTCTATTTGCTTAACCAATCCCGGGGGCAGCAGCTCTGAAGGTTTTTTACCTATGAATTCTTCCAGAGGGATCTTCATTGCTTCGGCTGTCACGGGGTTAACTATTAAGTAACGGCCTTCAGTATCCTTAATTGATATCCAGTCCTGAGCGGAATGTATAAATCTTATAAACTGCTGTTCCTGTGTTTCTATCCTGCGGTGGAGCATTACCTGCTCGGTAATGCGGTGCCATGTGATCAGTACTGATTCAACTTCATCATTTTTATTGAAAATCGGCTGGCGGTTGATCTCCCAGTGATTTTCATCATTCGGGCGGGTCAGGCGTATAAGTTTTTGCGGCTTTCCTTCAGCATAAACCTTATTTATAAGATCCTGCTCGAGTTCGTGGTCACATTCCAGTTCAGTCCCTTCGAGCAGCGTGCAGCAGTCTTTGCCGAAAGCCTCATCCGGAGAAACTCCCGTAAATTCGGCGAATCTTCTGTTGGCCCGGAATATCGAAAATCCTTTATCCACTACAACAGCCAAATCCTCCTGGCTGTCAAAAATGCTTTGCAGGAAGTGTTTTTCATTGCGGACTATCTCTTCCATTTCATAAAGGGCGTTCATCTGGCGGATCTGCTCCTGGCGCGCCCGCACTAAGTCCCAGAATATCTGGGCTACCTTGTGGTCTATTATCCTCATTCCCGGATGGGCCGCGAAGAAGAGTTCGCGCGTAACTCTTTTATTCCCGGTCAGTTCGATTATCAGCTCCGGATCTTCGGTATTAATAGCCTCTCGGAAATCCGGATAAGAATTCAACCCGATTTCTTCGGCATAAATCAGGCCCGGAGCTTCCGGGTCATTATCGCATACTGCGGTAACGTTAAGGCTCAGTTCTTTTAAAAACGAACCGAGATCGAGCTCCAGCAGGGCTTTACATCCCTGGCCGCCGCCAACAATTAGAGTTTTCATTTTAAGACCGTACTTTATTCTTTTCTAAATATTAATCAATATTTTGATAAAAATCCAAATTAAAATTCACTATCTAACATTTTATTATAATCTTCAAGAAATTCATCAAGATTTCGGTAGTATTGATCCGGCCTTATTAGGAAATGCCTTAAAATTCTGTCCAGTTGCGGGGGTATAAATGGGAGTATTTTCTTCAAATTCATTATCCTGTACTGATAAAATGCCGATCCGTCGGTCGATTGCAGTGATAGTTTTACATCATCACTGTACTTAAGGCTTTTGAGTACTATATCGAAAGTAATGATTCCTTTAGCTACTACATAAGAAACAATATTGCCGATACTCCAGAGGTCAAAGTCCGTGACATCCTGATTTAAGTCAAAATCTATCCATTTAAATTCACCGGTATCGGCATCGATAAGTATATGGTCATTTCTTATATCGCCGTGGCAGAGGCCGTTTTCATGTAATTTTTGTATGGCAGTAAATGATTCTTTAAGTTTATGAAGAATGCCCGGCAGGTCTTCATAAAAATACTCTTCGTGCTTTTTATCGATAAGAGGTATCATCTGGAAGATGCTTTTGCCGCGTATGTAATCAAGTATCCTGCAATTATTGCCTATGCTGTCAAGTTCGGTTCGGCCCTGCATAAATCGGCTGTCACCTTTTACTAATTCCAAGGCGCGGCTTTCTTTATCCGGGCTGCGATAGCACCTGATCTTAAAAATACCTATATGAGCATAAAATTCTTCATTGAATACCGTTTTAATAATCTTTTCTTTGCCTGTGGCCAGTTCTATAACAGAAAACACCCAGTATTTAGGCTGGTCTTCTATACCAAAGCGGGTTTCGCGCATATTCCCCCTTACGGCATAATCCACGCCGTCCAGGCGGATCACGTCGCCTTTGATTATATTCATCCAGTCAGAGGTATCCTCGACAAGCTTGAACCTGTAGGGCTTTATCTTCCAGCCGGTGACATCTTCTACCCGGTCTATTAATTGCTTATGTTCACTCATTCGTGTATTTCATAATAATAATTTCTTAAGTAAATATTAAAAAAGCCGGGACGAAAATCCCGGCTTAAATTAATAAATATTTATCAATTTTTAATGTTTTCCGTTTAAAACGCCTCTTATCCTTGAATAAACATCTTCGAGCGAGCCGACGCCATCGATCATTTCGGCCTTCGATTTATTTTTATAATACTCAATCAGCGGATAAGTCTGGTCACGGTAAACTTTCAGCCTTCTTTTAACGGTTTCTTCCTTGTCGTCATCCCTTTGGATGAGATTAGGCTCAGCTTCCTTGGGCGGCGGATTAAATATCAAATGATAAGTCTTGCCGGTGGTTTTATCCACGCGGCGGGCCGTCAGCCTTTTGATAAGCTCCTCTTCGGGTACATTCAGCACCAGGACGTGGTCGAGTTTTTCCTTCATTTTATCTAGCAGCTTATCCAAAGCTTCTGCCTGAGGTATAGTCCTCGGGAAACCGTCTAAAATATATCCGGCATTTATTTCAGGTTTTTTTAGTTCTTTTTCGATCATATCGATTATGATATCATCGGGGACTAATTCGCCATTATCGATATATTTCTGGGCCTTTAGCCCAAGATCGGTGCCCAACTTTTTATTCGCCCTCAGTATATCACCTGTAGATAGCTGAACAACACCGAAATCGCGGCAAATTCTTTCTGCCTGAGTACCTTTTCCTGCTCCCGGCGGCCCTAGAAAAATCAGTTTCATGGCTCTGACCCTTAAATTGTTATTTCTGTTAATAATGTGTAAGGAATTTAATGAAAAATTCCATTTTAAAAATAATTAATAAATTCTTTTTTGAAGTTTAAGCATTTTACTCGATCTGTAAAGATCCTGCGCTTCGAATGTTCTGAACTCATTTTTTAGGCTGTTGTAATACTTCTCTGCAGTATTGCCGTCATCAAAAATATCAACCAAACCTTCGGCCCATGTAAGCTTTTCTCTAGGCTCGGTTAATAATTTTTCTCCACGGAGATACAGCTTTTTTATTGACTCAATGGGTAATTTATGAGAGATGAGAAAATTCGCTAACCTGTAATAATCTGCACCGGTAGCGCACTTATCAGCAGCCTGCTGGTAAAGTTTGCCGGCCTTATTGCTGTCGCCAATCTGTTCAGCGCAAATCGCGATGTAGGCCATAGCAAGGTAATCTTCAGCGAGATCGGCGGCTTTTTCAAGTACAGCAGCTGTTTTGACTCCGTCACCGGGCATTTCATTGTATGCTAATGCTAAATTCGCGTATTCGTAAGCTGTGCGGGACTGGCTGTTATCAATTAGCTCTTCGGCTTTGAGCAGGTATTTACCTGCCTGTTCACGTCCTTTATCGCCTAATTCATTTTTCGCGATTTCGGCCAGGCGGATAACATCGAAATAGAACTTTGCGCGGTCATTTACAGCCTTATCGATAAGCCGTGTCAGCCACTTTTCGTCCGCAAGGTATTTTCTTATTGCCAATGCCAGACGGCGGTAATTTTCAGGATTGAAAAATTGCCGGTCGAGAAGGCCTTCCGCGTCTTTTAATAATTTCTGAGCGTAGTATTTGTCATCAAGATCTTTAATGACTTCGTCGGTTATCTCCAGGTAATCCTTCACATAGACTGCCTTTTCTTCGCGTTTTTGCAGTTCGTCGTATTTTGACTGGTTTTCTTCGCGCTTGATGACTTTTTCGTCAACTCTTGCGACCCATTCGCTATCATCTGAAAAATACTTCCTGACTGTTTCATTAACTTTCTTTAGCTGTCCGAGGCTTGTTACTATCTCTTCGGCTTTTTCGAGAACGGGACGCGCGAAGTCTTTATCTTCCAGCACGGTCATTATCTTTTCAACAACCTTGAGGTATTCCGGTGATCCGGATGCTTCTTTAATGGCATCTTCGAGTATTTTCCCGGCGAAATCTTTATCGTCAGTGATCTTAACAGCTTCGTCGGCAAGCTCTATATACTGATCGAATTTTACAACGGAATCTCTCGCTTTCTCGAGTATGGCTCTTGCCTTTTCTTTGTTACCGACATGCTCTTTAACCTCGGCTGCAAGAAGCGCCAGGTCCTTTGTATCCTGCATTTTCTCGCTCGCGGTTTCGAATATTTTGACAGCATATTCTTTATCACGCAGGTCGCTGAGTATGGATTTTGCCAGGCCGATATAATCTTTCGGGATAGTGATCTTTTCTTCGGCTCTGGCATAAAACTTCTTTGCAAGCTCTTTATCGCCGGCTTCTGTGGCAATGGTTTTGGCATATTCCAGCAGTTTATCTTTATCGGTGATATCGCTTAGGCCTTTTTCGTATGCATCGGCAGCTTCTTCAGCTTTTCCGAATTTAACCAGCGCTTCCGCCAGGATGATATTCTCTTCGCCGGTCATAGCAAAGTCAGCGGCGTTTTCCATCATCTCTTCTGCTTTTTCATCATTGCCGGCCAGATCTTTATAAGCAAATGCGAGCGCAACGCAATCCTTAGTGAACTGGGCTTCGTCCTCGGTTTCTTCGAGTATCTCAGATGCCCATTCTTTATCATCGAACATTTCCACGGCCTTTTTGGCAAAATCTATGTAATCAGACGGTTCGCTAAGGTATTTTTCTCCTTTTTTAAGAAATTCCTTCGCGGCTTTTTTATCGTCCTGTTCCTTAATAATGCTTTCAGCCAGCTTCACGTAATCATCGAGTGATTTGCATTCCCCTTCGACCTTTTCCAGCAGCTTATTGGCAAATTCTTCATCGCCGAGATCCTCACGTGCGTAATTGGATATCGTCAGGAACTCGTTAATTTTGGAAGCCTGTTCAGCTGCGTTTTCAAGAAGTTCGCGCCCTTTTTCCTTATCGCCGAGCCCGGCAATCACGCTGTGGCCTACCTGAGCGAATTCAAGCGGTTCGAAGCAGGCGTCTTCTGCTTCTTCGAACATCTCCTCGGCGTTGTCCTTATCATTCAGGCCTTTTGCGTATAGCTCTCCTACTTTGGCGTATTCCCCGGGGAACTGGCATTCGCCGTAAGCGCTCGCGAGCAGCTCTTTGGCGTATTCCTGATCGGCAGGCTCTTCCAGGGCCTCCTTAGCCAGCTTAACATAGTCTTCAGCGGAGGAACATTGTGCCTCTTTTGCTTGCAGCTCTTCTCTATTAGCCATTTTTACTCCGGTATATTTTATTTTTACATTTCTTTATAAGGATTAGGCCCGACTTCTTCAATTACTTCAGCAAAGCGGTTAATTATATCGGGTATCTTGTCATATTCATCGATCGAAAGAGTATGCAGTTCTACCCTTTCAGGCTCAAGTACTAGTTGTTTGAGTTTTTCCTGAACGTTTTCCATTCTTCTGCTGGCAAGTTCACTGCCCTTGATAAAGTGGCACTGGTAATCTTCACCGAACTTACAGCCTATCAGCAGTGCTCCGTCGAATCCCGCTGAAAGCGAATCGGCGATCCAGCTGGTATTTACTGATCCGAGGCAGCGTACGGGAATTATCCTCACGTAAGGCGAATACTTCATTCGTTTTTTGCCTGCGATATCCATTGAAGGATAGGCGTCATTTTCGCACATAAAGGCGATTATTCTCGGGGTAGCTTCGCCGTCTTCCTCTTCAATTGGTATATATATTGATTTGATCATGTCAGAGATCATCCTTACAGAATAATTCTTAAAGCTGATGATCCTTTCCGGGCACGCGCCCATGCAGATACCGCAGCGGCGGCATCTGTTGGGATTGGGCTGAGGCGTGCCTTTATCATCTTCATCGAGCGTTCCAAAGGGGCATTCCTCAGTGCATCGTTTACACTGGGTACATCTTTGCAGGAAGAAATCCGGGAAGGAAGTATCACCCGCTCTGGGATGTACTGCTTTGCCCTGTCTGATTGATTCCAAAAGCTGTATAGCTTTAAGCGATGCTCCGTAGGCGTCGTTAGCAGCCGTTGCTACATCCATGGGATTTCTTACGGTACCGGCGGCGTAAATACCGGTGCGCCTTGTTTCATAAGGGAAGCATATAAAGTGCGAATCAGGGAACCCGTATTTCAGCGTGGGCAGGTCGGTACCCTGCCTGTAAGTAAGGTTGAGAATTTTGGCGCCTTTTTCAGCTCCGGCGGCTTCTTTTTTGCCGTCTCCGTTCGTTTCTTCTGCTTCAACTTTATCCATTACCGTATCATCTGTTTCGGCGCTTGTGCTGCCGTTGACTTCCACGGCTGTGCTCGGCACCATTCCCGCAGCAAGGACTATCATATCGGTATCGATCTCAATGGATTCTCCGATAAGAGTATCATCTACGGATACAGCCAGGTTGCCGCCTTCTTCAAGGCGGACGTCTTTTATCTCACCCTTTGTCAGGAATATATTGTCCTCGTTCTGCACTCTTTTGTAAAAGATCTCATACTGCGCCATAGCACGGAGGTCTTTATAGATTATGTATATTCTTGCGTTCGGGTATTTATCCCTTACGTATATGGCCTGTTTAAGCGAACTCATACAGCATACTGTGGAGCAATAGGGCAGATGCTCCGGATCCCTTGATCCCGCGCACTGAATAAACAGAATGCTCTTTATTTCTGAATCATCTGCCGGGCGGGTGAGCTTGCCTGCTTTAGCCCTTTCTTCAAATTCTATATTTGTTAGCACATTTTGGCTTAAACCGTACCCGAGATAACTTAGTTTGTGTGGGTCATACGGCCTGAATCCGGTTGCCTGCACTATGGCGCCGACCTGAAATTCAAGAGTCTGGCCGTTGCTTCGCGCGGTTACGTTAAACATACCGGGCTGGCCGGCTGTTTTCTTAATATTGGTTTTGGTCAGAACTTTAATTTTGGGATTTGCGTAGACTTCAGCTATCAGTTCATCGCATAAGTTCGGAACAAGCGTCAGGTATGGGGCTTCCGAAGGAGTGAGCTTATTCAGCCTGGCGTAAAATCCGCCCAGGCGCTCTTCTTTTTCAGCCAGGATAACATTATATCCGGCCTTAGCCGATGCCAGCGCACTATTCATGCCGGCTGCACCGCCGCCGACTACCATAATTGTGTCATTAATATCCAGGATCGTGGGTACCGGCAATTCCTGTACGCGTACTTTAGCTATTCCCATATTGACGTAATCCAAAGCCAGCCTGTCGGTTTCTTCCCCGGGGTCGTGCGTCCAGGCGACTAACTCCCGGATGTTGACTCTGTCCATAACTATATTGTCGAATCTGAATATCTCTGTATGGTGCCTTTGAGAGCTGCCTGCTATAACAATAGCGTTAAGCTCTTCCTTTTCTATATCTTCTTTTATTTTGTCTGCGCCTGCTTTGGTACAGAGGTTTTTGACTATTTTGCAAAATGCTACATCTTCTTCTTTCTGAACTTTTTCAACTATTTTATCGAGGTTGATTATTTTACCAATATCATAATCCGGGCATAAATAAACGCCGATTTTTTTTGCTTCAGCCATGATCATTTATTCCTTATTATTGTGTGTATTGCTTTAATTGCCGCGCCAGTAGATTCCTGAACGCATCCGGCCACGTCTTTCGGCCTGGTGCATACGCCCGTACCGTTTATTCCATTGGTTTTTGCTGATTTAAGAAAGCCCGATTCATCGAGTAGTTCCGGCTTAATTTTTTTAATAAAATCTGTTGCCGGCTTCATTCCGGTAGCGAGCACGACCATATCGGCTTCAGCCTGATTGAGATCGCCCCTGATTGTATTTTCCGCTTCAACTATCAGCCTGCCGCTTTCGGCATCGCGGAATACTTTAGCCACCTTGCCCCGGTGGAAGTGTATCTTTTCATCGGCTTTTGTTTCGGTGTAAAAATCTTCAAAAATTCCCGGCGAGCGGATATCTATATAGAAGATATGAATTTCAGCATCGGGGTATTGCTCTCTTATATACCTTGCCTGCTTCATGGATGCAAGGCAGCATATTGATGAGCAGTATTCCAGGTGGTTCTCATCGCGGGATCCGGCGCACTGGACAAATACGACTTTTTCAGGGGCTTTGCCGCTGCCGGGAACAATAATCTGCCCGGATGTAGGCCCGTTGGGCGCACTGAGCCTTTCCATTTCTACATTGCTGATAACTTCGGGGAATTCTTTATAGCCGAGAGTATCAATATTGCCAGCTTCATAGGGGTCCCATCCGGTTGCCCAGACAATAGATTTTACGCTAAATTCTACTATTTCTTCTTTTTGATCCAGGTCAATGCAATCCGGGTATGTGCCGGCCAGGTATTTTAGCTGATTCTCCGTGCATGCTTTTCTATCCAGTACGTATTGCGTGGGATAGGCATTATCATAAGGCATATAAAGGGCCTTGCTTTTATTCATTCCGAAATTAAAATCATTATCCCTTTCGATATTGATCTCATTCACGTATCGTTCGATATTCGGGCAGTCTTCTTTAATGTATCTCGGAGTGAGCTTTACTTTAACTTTATAACTGCCTTCATTTCCGTCGATTGAAACTACTTCTGCGAGAGTATAAAGATCGATATTTTTGCTTTCCTTTAATCGCTTAAGGTTTATTTCAAGCCCGCACGAAGGAGGGCAAAGTTTTGGAAAATACTGATTTAGCTGCGCGACCCTTCCTCCTATGTAGGGCCTTTTCTCGATAAGGGCAATATCATAGCCGGTTTCCGCGGCTTCAAGCGCCGCCGATATACCGGATATACCCGCTCCTACTACCAATATGTCTTTGTTTAAATTTGCCTGCTCCATTCCGGCCTTCCATTTATCTGTGAAAAGAATACCTTTCCTGTTTATTACTAACATTTTTGCCGCCAGCGCGTGAAATGACTTGCTGACGGCTTCATATAAGCAAAATCAGTTATAAAACTATATACAATTAAAAGAAATATAAATTATCCTGATTGTTTTATCAACTCAAATAAACAATATGTAACCATCGTGTGGTAATGGTTAATTTGCCCGTAAGGTATATTAATAAAGGCTTTAAGCCGTCAATGAATTATTTGTAATATATAAATTTAAAAAAAAAATGGTTAAAATAATAAGATATTTGTTTATCGCGTTTGTTTTAGTCGGCTCGGCGGCCAAATTAACCGCGCAGGATAATGAAGCTCAGGCCGACAAGCTTAAATACTGGAAATACGGCGGCTTTACTTCATTGCAGTTCAATCAGATAAGCTTCAGCAACTGGGCCAGGGGAGGTGAAAATTCCATTTCACTATCAACTGTTGCCAAACTAAATTCTAAATACGAAAAAGATAACATAATCTGGGATAATACAGCTGATTTCACCTACTCTTTTCAGTATTCCGAAGAACTCGATTACCGCAAAAATGAAGATAAGATCGACCTGAATTCAAAATTCGGTTATCAGGCAGCGGAGAATCTGTTTTACTCTTTTCTATTGGGATTAAGGACGCAATTCGATAAAGGGTATAACTACCCGAATGATTCAGTGTATGTATCGGATTTCTTCGCGCCTGCGTATTTGCTGCTGTCTCTCGGCCTGGATTATAAACCGTCGGACCATTTATCGCTTTATATCTCACCGACTACAGGAAGGTTTATTTTCGTGACAGACAGCAGGCTTGCAGATCAAGGCGCCTTTGGTGTCAACCCCGCTATATACGACGATGAGGGTAATAAAATTCAGGACGGAGAAAATTTCTCGCCCGATTTCGGAGCATATTTTAAAGGCAAACTTGAATACGACATTATGGAGAATATAACTCTGAATTCTGCTCTTGAATTATTTAACAATTATACCGATAAAAACGTCAAAAACAGAGACAAAATTGACGTCAACTGGGAATCAAATTTGTTGATGAAGATAAATAAGTTTTTCTCGGCTGGTGTTTTTGTGCATCTGATTTACGATCATGATATCGAAGTACCGCTTTATGAAACAATTGACGGCGAAGAGGTGCAGACAGGCACAGGCCCAAGGCTGCAGCTTATGCAGTCGCTCGGACTGGGTTTGTCTTATAAATTCTAATTATTAACGAATAAACAATTAATGCCGGGAACACGAATTA
>CAZJAH010000035.1:11953-30760 GCA_964544155.1 uncultured Hyphomicrobiales bacterium
TCTTATAAATTCTAATTATTAACGAATAAACAATTAATGCCGGGAACACGAATTAAATTAATGCCGGGAACACGAATTAAATTAATGCCGGGAACACGAATTATTAAAGCAGTGATAATAATAAATTAATTTTTTAAAATAATAAAAGCAAGAGCTAAGTTTTTGTTTTAATTAGATTTAAAAATTTGTAAATTGCTTATTCGTTTTAAATAAAAGTTTGAGAACAATCTTAAAAAGATATAAATGACTAAAGGACCTTCAGCAAAAGGATTTTTAAGCAGGCTTTCATTCAAAGAAATACTTGAAGCTTTGAGCGGAAGGCCGAATGGATGTGAATCGGAGGATATAGAGTCTGATAATTTACAGGTCAGGCTGGGCAGTCATGAACGTCCCGTTATCATCGATGTTTGCGAGCCCTTTGAATACCAGAAAGAACACATTCGCGGGGCCATAAACATTCCGATGGGATTTTTGGAGATAACCATGGAAAATAATCCCTTCGGTGTGAAGAAAGATGACGAGATAATTGTTTACTGCGCTCACGGTATCAGAAGTAAGCAAGCCGCCAGGATACTCAAAAACATGGGTTATTGTAACGTTAAAAGCTTAGCCGGCGGTATATCTGTTTATAATTCTAAAAGTCATTATTAATCCTGCAAAAGGAAAAAAATAATTTAAAAACCGCGCTTTTTTGCTTTTTATTTAATAGATTCCGCCCTTGAGTCTGCATATAAGAGTTTATTATTTTTAATACAATGGTTTATATCATTTAATTAATCAAAAATAAATTTTGTTTATAGTTTATATTTGTTATTTTATTAACAGCAATTATGGCTAATCTTATATGCGGATTACTTAATTATGATAAATGGACTGGATTTATTAAGTGATACTTCAGACAGCTTTTTAATAAATAACTTAAATATTGGCGTTTATCTGACAAAGGAAAGCGGCGATATTCTTTTCGCCAATAAAGCTCTCTACGAAATGCTCGGGTATACCGGCTTTCAGGAATTAAAACAAAGGAACCTTGCCAGGGAAGGTTTCGAACCATCATACCCCAGAGAAAAATTCATCAAATTGATAAAATCCCAAAAGGAAGTACGCGGCCTTGAATCATTTTGGAAAAAGAAAGATGACACAAAGCTATTTATCAGGGAAAATGCCAAATTCATTAAAGAGGGCAAATCGAACTACTTCCTCGGTACCGTTGAAGATATCAGCGACAAATGGCATTCTCATGAAATTCTCAAAAACAGTGAGCTATTCTACAGGGCCATCTCGGATAATTCATTTGAAGCAATAGCTATTTTCAATAATAATTACGATATTGAATATGTTAATCCTGCTTTTTGCAGCCTCACGCATAGATCGAAGGGAGAAATAATCGGCAAAAACCTAAATTATTTTTCACCATCGGAAAAAGTAGCGGCTTATTGGAGGGAATTACTACTTCAGGCTCAGAATACCGGCGAACTGACCGGAGGTATATGGAGCTATTACGATACTTATAATGCCAGGGACAAACATGTTGAATTCAATGTCAAATATGTGGATATTGTTAATATAAACCATGGCTATCTGATCGTGTTTTTGCATGATATTAGCGAAAGAATAGAATCCCTTAATAAGCTTAAAGAGTCAAATTATCAAAAAGATAAATTCTTTTCGATAATTGCTCATGACTTAAAAACCCCCATCGCAGGCTTTATGGGCCTTACAGAAACACTTATACAGGAATTCAGCGAACTGACAGTGGCCGAGGTTCTTGAGATCAGCAGTGCGCTTAACCAATCCGCCTTTAATTTATATAAATTACTAGAAAACCTGCTTGAATGGTCTAATATCGCCAGGCATGACAACAAGCCGAATTATGTAGTTTTCTCGCTTTTTGAATTATCCGAACAAGCTATAGACCTGTTCAGGCAGCAGGCATTAAATAAAGGCATTACCATTATCAATGAGATCGATAGCGGGCTATTTGTCAAAGCAGACAAAAACATGATCTTTACTGTTATGAGAAATTTTATTTCCAACGCAGTTAAGTTTTCTTCAAAGAATTCTTCTATCCGGTTATATGCCCGAATAGACGGGGACAAAGTATCGGTCAGCATTCAGGATCAGGGTATAGGAATTACAAAAGACAAACTGGCTGAAATTTTCAGCCTTGTTAAATCGTATAAATCAAAAGGAACCAATAATGAGCCGGGCTCTGGAATTGGGCTGATATTATGTAAAGAATTACTACTTAAGCACGGCAGCACAATAGGCTACAAAAGCAAAGAAGGCGAAGGAAGCACCTTCACCTTCGGATTAAAAAAAGCAAACTGACATATTTTTACAGAGCAAGCTCTACTGATTTGATTTCAGGGATATTCATTTTTATTATCCTCTCGACTCCGCCTCGCAGAGTCATGGCTGCTCCGGGGCATCCGGCGCAGGCGCCCGCAAGTTCCACATAGACTGTATTATCTTTAATATCACGGAGCTTTATTCTGCCGCCGTCAGCTTCAATAAATGGCCTGATCTCATTATCAATCAGGGTCTCAATGTTTTTGTATAATTCTTCGTTTTTTTCCATTATTCCGGTTCCTCGTTAATAGAACTATTTATTCTGAAACAAAAAAAATCATATATCATTATAACGCAATATTGATGCCGGAAGTTAATAATAATAATATCAAAAATCAATATTTTTTCCGCTTTCAATGGCTTTGATTATTTCCCGGGCATCTTCAATAAGATAATCGGGAACAAATATCTTAACTTTAGCAAGCTCGCCTAAAGTAAACATTCTTGTGGAATCAACCTGTGATAATACCTGCGCCGGTATATCGGCGCCTTCGAGGTTTGCCTTGAACATTTCCGCGTCGATTACGGAGTTAGTTACATACACAACAACCCAATTAAGTTTATCATAAGCAATATTATCATTATTTATATGCCCGCAAATCCCGCAGCGTATTTCATCTTCGCCAAGTTCGTTATTACACATGAAGCATTTCATACCCGGCGTTCACTCCTTTAGTTTAACTGATTCCGCCTGAAGTATATGCATGTCATTTGTATTATTGTTGTATACAAAGGCTACGAGTTTTAAATCGTCTGGTTTCCAGTCCAGATCGGCGGGTATAGTGTAACTAATTGTTTTTTTAAGCTCATCACCTTCTTCAATTGTTTCGAGGCTAACCTCCTCGCCCCATGTTCCGTTCATGCTTCCGCGAAGTACGTTGTTATGTTCGTATTCTTCAATAATGGGGTTAGCTTTATTCCGGTCATCCTGCTGGGCTGCGATGACATTATCCTCAACTATATAAACGCAAAGATAGTGGTTCTCGCTACCCTGATTGAAGTAATTCATGCTTACTTCTGCTGTGATCTCCCTTTTGCTTTCATTGTATTCGGGATCAATACTTATCGACAGGCCGGGTTCGTTATCGATCAAATCCGAAATGGCAGGCGCCCAGTTACCTGAAAGCAGATATTTGGCGCCGCCTGAACCCGCGTCCTGCCTGTTTATCATAGCTACAGGGGTAAACTGAATGCCGAACTGCGAACTTATATCATTACCAACAGCCGTGCGGAATTCATAATCAAAGATAGATCCGGGATGAGGCCTTGCAAGGGATGTAGCATGTATATTGATTATTATTATCCTGCCTTCGGGATACAGCTCCTGCAGCTCGTGGGCGTAATCAGACGCTTCGGGGCAGTTACCGCAGCGGAAGCCTGTAAATTCCTCAAAAAGAATATTCTGAACTTTATCTGTTGTATCTATATGTCCCGGTGTTACTTGATCATAATAGGGCGGATTTATCTCATCACATGAATAAATCCCTATGGCGGTAATCATTAAAGCTATATATTTTATAAATCCTGTTCTCATTATTTCTCCTAAAAAGATGATGACACACTTAAGGTAAAGCCGTTTGATGCCTCAATAGGCCTGCAAACACCGCCAACGCAAATAATGCCGCCGCGCTGCCTTCCGTATCCTATGCTGAGCCTGGTGGCTCCATGTAAATAGGCGACATTGCCGTTCAAATAGTGTATGCGCCTATCAGTATAGTCGTTGCCGTAATTGTATTCATCATAAAAAGTTAAGAACCAGCTGTTATCCAAAGTCAGTTCTAACAGGGCCATTGCCCAGTTGCCGTTTACGTTGTCAGGCACTTTAAGAATCGAATCCTGATCAGCCCAAACATGCTGGAGTTCCATCCTCAGGGCGTTTGTTTCGGCTAACTGCTGCGTCATATCGAGAACGACTATATTGGCATTAACCATTCCAAAAAACGCCGCACCTTCATTTTCGAGTACGTCCTTATCATAATCCAGATTGATATATGTAAGTTGTGTTTTGAACTTATCAGTCCAGCGTCTGTAAAAATCTATATTAATATCCTGGAAAAACATTCTGTCGCTGACCGAGAAAAAAGGGGAATCGTAAGTGAGATCGCCTGTCGGGTCTCTTTCTATATCATGTACACGGGAATAATTGATATTTACCGTTGTGCCGTATTCACCGCCGAGAGCAGAACCTTCAGGCAGCAGGAATGTAAGCTCAGCCTGCGCGCCGGCTTCGCCGAGCAACTGTGTAGCGTACGGAAAAATGGACGCAAGCTTATAAGCATGCTGCCTGGTAAGAGGCGGTATATAATTAATCTGAAGATCATTACCCAGAGCGGCTCTGTCGGAGCGAAAATCCATATTATCTACTCTGTGCAGATCTACTGATAAACTAAAACCTGACTTAAAGTATGAAGCAGATATTAACAGGCCATTGCCGGGATTAAAAGAAAAATCATTCGCAGAGGAAGGATCATTAAATTTATATGCATACTCGGCGTCGAGTGTAAAATCATAAGTTGCCAGAGATAACCTTGTCGAATAAGCCAGAACGTTTTCAGGAAGCTTGTAGATAGGCTCGCGGTCGGCCTGGTATTTACTGATTACGCTGCCGCCAAGGGTCATAAATAAATCTTCAGGTATCAGGCCGGGCAATAGAGAATTTACATCAAACCGGATATCACCGCCGCGAACAATGCCATCGCCTTTATCCCAGTAATTGCGCTGCCTGCCGATAAGAGCCGTTAGCTCTATACCGTCGGTTGGCTTAAGCTTGAAATTCAGCCCATCCACGGCATTATCATAGCCGAGCGCCCTTTCTTCATAAGCCCTGAATATAAGCCCGCTGCCGAATTGCTCATAAAAATCGCCTGCGGTTATTTCATAAAAATCCGATTTGTATTTCACTTGCCTGTAGGCTATACCGGAACCTTTATAGCGGCTGTCAAATCCCAGAATGGGATTGAGATATGATTCATACCTCATCGCTACTTCGAAATCTCCCACATAATAGTATAGGTTTAGGAAAGCGTTTGATAAAATTGATTCGTCCACTTCGGGAGCGTCTATTACCGAATCTTTTGCGTAGGTTTGGGCATCGAGCTGAAAATTTCCGCTGAAACGCCCTATATCCTGCGATAGTGAATCTGCTGTGAAAAAGAATGCCAGCATTACCGGTAGCAAAAACCACTTGTACATCTCTTAATCCTTAAAGAATTATTACTTTTATCAGCCGTCAAATATACTAAACTTTAGGGAGAATTCTATTTAGCTGTCCTTTGGCTGCCTGGGGTTCATGATATTGGGGCCTTCCTCTCCGGAGCTCTAAAAGCGCTTTGTAGGATAAGCGAGGGATACATCTTCGATTGTTGAGAATTTTTCAAGCAGGCCTCCCCATATTTTTTGCTCAGTGGCCCTTTTTTACTTTTTAGTGCAGATAAGCCTGTACACTTCTATGTCCTTTCGTTTGCAGAAATTTTCCTTATTTGTGTAGGGCAGGGGCCATTCGTCCCTGCTTTTTATTTCATTATAGTTAAAAATTCCGGAACGTTCAAGTTCATTAAGATGGTGTTCGTGCACATAATCAAGGTCAGTTGCCAGGTATAACACTCCGTCGTCCTTGAGAGCGCGGTGGCAGTCTTTTATAAATGGTTCCCTGAAAAGCCTGCGTTTCTGCTGCTTTCTCTTTGGCCAGGGGTCAGGAAAAAGATAGAAGATTTTTTCAATGCTTTTGTCTTTTATAAAATTCATTCCGTTTATTACGCTGTACCAAAGCGCCGAGCAGTTATGAATCGATTCGCCTTCTATAACTGAATTAATCCACTTTACAGCGCCTTTGCGGAGCTCGATTCCCAGAATATTTTTTTCCGGATAAAGCTCTGCCATATGCAGCAGGAAAAAACCCTTGCCGCAGCCTATATCCAGCATATCAGGCAGGCGCTTATTCGCGAAGCGTTTGCTCCAGTCGATGTTGTCATATAATGGCGGATAGCCTTCGGGTAATAGCTCCAGCTCCGAAGCGGGGAAATACATATTAGCAGATGTATGATGCCTCAGCTTCGGATAGGGGTATTTATCAAAATCTATTTCCATTTTAACTAATTAGCATAATTTATTACTATAAGTATTAAATTTTCTGCAGCTTCAAATCACTCTGCCGTTTCCAGATTATTCAGCTGCCCTTTTAGCCTATCCAGTTCCAGTTTAAACTTTTTTGATTCATTGAGCAGCATGCTGAGCTCATTTTGTATATCTGCAGTTCCCTCGCCCTGATACTGATCTAAGTGATTACCGGTATTTTCAATCAGCGTTTCGGATTCCCCGGTCAAGGTATAGACAATACCCAGCGCTTCTCCGACTTCTTTTTCGGAATAACTTTCGCCTTCAGCGTCAAAAATATCATTTAATTCTTTCATCAGCCTTTTTGTGGAATTATTGAGTTCCTCAACGTACCATTTCTGGCTTTCGATAAATTCTTTTGCGTGCCGCGGGTTATCAGTGATTTTTTCCAGCCTTTCAAGCCGCCACAGAAGCTGCTCCATGCTTCTTTCGATTTCTTCTTTCTGTTCATTATCCCCACAGGAAACAAACAAGACAGTAAGGATGACAAATAATGCCATGCTGAACTTTTTCATAATGAATCGCCTGAATTTTTAAAAAACATAACCGAAGAGGGCATCGAGAATTAGTATAGCCGCGGCCGAAAGCGTAAAGGCCCTTACAGTGCTGTTACCAACACCTTCAGCGCCGCCTCTTGTGGAAAATCCCACATGCACGCCTATGAGCGCGGTTACCCCTCCGAATATTAAAGACTTTGATAGCCCGATTATTATTTCACTTACCTGGAAAAATCTTTGCACGGATTCGAAAAATGCTGGAAAGGTGAAGTCAAACTTCACCATGGTAAGTATAAATCCTCCGGCCAGTGCAACCAGATTTGAAAATACCACAAGCACAGGCATCATCACCAAAATTGCAACCGCCCGCGGCATACCCAGGAAGCGGTTTTTATCTATTGCCATCATCTCAAGGGCGTCTACCTGTTCCGTTACGTTCATTGTGCCGATCTGTGCTGCCATAGAAGCGCCGACCCTGCCGGCAATTATAAGCGCAGTCAGAACTGGTGTCAACTCTGTGAATACCACGGTCGCAATAGAGGATCCGATAAAAGGCTTGGCTATTGCCAGCAAGTTGAACTTCTCGAATAAGTTAGTGGCCTGAAGCGCGGCTATGGCGCCTGTGAATGAGCCTATCAGCACTACCAGGGGCAGGGAGTCATAGCCGATCACAGCCATCTGCTCCAGCACCAGTTTGCGGTCCTTGAAAACGCGCGGGAAATACCTTGCCACACGTACAGCCAGTATGATTATACGGCCCAGCTCAGAAAAGAAATTCAACATTTTGCGCCCTATCAGGGCTAAAAATGACAGCATCACGCCCGCAATTTTGTTAATTAATTCCAGACAAATATAAGGCTTTATCAGCTATTATCTGAATTGAAAATGAGTGAGCAAAGAAACAGGTATAAATTGTTTAATTTTTGATAAATTAAATATAGATTTGATATGATAGCAAAGAGGCAATACTTCAGTTGTAACAACAATAAGCCATACTTTTTAAAATAGATTTGTACTCTTAAATAATTTTAATACAATTGAAAGAACAAAATCATTATTAAAACAATATGGGATCAAATTAGTTTTAATAAAAAAATTAGAGAAAACCCCGGTCGATGGTTTTTCATTTTGGTCAGATGAGAATCCTGCTATTGCTTTGACCCTAAGACATAGCAGAATAGACAATTTTGCTTTTACCATCATGCATGAAATTGCCCATATAGACTTGCATTTAATGCAAAATAAAGAAAAGCAATTTTTGGATTTAGAAAAAGACAATGTACAGGATTCATTTGAGAGCGAAGCCAATTCGTATGCTCAGAAAAAATTAATCCCGGTTAAATGCTGGGAATACATAAAAAGCAGATTTCCTGCTACGGATGAGGATATCTATGAAATATCCAAGAATTACTCTATTCATCCGGCGATTATTTTAGGCAGGATTAGTTTTGAAACGAATTCATACGGCTTAAAGACCCGCATCGATAAAAAGTTAAAGTGATGCAAAAACAATTAATATTATTGCTAATAGCCACAGCCGCTCCGCCTGGAGGAAATAATTAACATATCCTTCGTTATTAATTTTAATTAATGATTAACCGGATATAAAGGATAATGTTAAAAGAAAACATCAAAATATTTGCCGAATATGCTGCTTCATTCATGGAGTTCATCGGAATTGCCATTATTTCCCTGGTCACTGTTTATGTTATTGCTTATGGAATAATACAATTTATCAAAAACAAAGATCATTATATTGCTTATGAAAATATACGCAGGAGGCTTGGGTACGGAATTCTGCTCGGCCTGGAAATCCTTATCGGCGCTGACATAATTCATACCGTCGCGGTTAAATTCGATCTTAAGACTGTCAGCGTTCTCGCTATCATCGTAGTAATACGAACTGTTTTGAGTTTTACCATGGATGTAGAAATAAAAGGCAGATGGCCATGGCAGCAAAAGGACGCCCAGGGGAGTGATAAGGGCATGGGATAGAACCGCACGGCCTTTACCGCATCTTTTTTATTATTAATAAAACTTAATCGGATGAGCTTCGTCTGTTTTTGAACTTTTTCTTATAATCGCGTATATGCCAATGGAATATAAATTCATTAAAAACGGGGTGGAGGATTCGGTCGCTTTTATAATCCTCAACCGCCCCGAAAAGCTCAACAGCATCAACAAAGAAATGGCGCTCGAAATCCAGCACGCCTTAGACAGCGCCGCCTCTGATACAGGCATCAGGGCCGTTTACCTGAGCGGCGAAGGAAGGGCTTTCTGCGCCGGGCAGGACCTTTCTGAAGTCATAGGCAAGGATGAAATGCCCCTTAGCGACATTGTCCGTGAAAGCTATAATCCCATTATTAAAAAGATCCGCTATATCGAGAAACCGGTTGTTTGCGGCGTTAACGGAGTTGCAGCCGGCGCGGGAGCCAATCTCGCCCTGGCTTGCGATATCGTTTTTGCTTCGGATACGGCTAATTTCATTCAGTCATTCAGCGGAATCGGACTTATACCGGATAGCGGGGGAACATTTTTCCTGCCGAGAAAAATAGGGCTTGCGCGGGCTACAGCCATGATGTTCACCGGAGAAAAAGTTTCTGCTAATAAAGCTAAGAAATGGGGCCTTATATATAGGTCGGTGGAGCCGGCAATTCTCGAAAAAGAAGCGCTCGGCATGGCCAAAAAGCTTGCGAAAATGCCCACGAAAGGCCTGGCATATACAAAAATGCTGCTGAATATGTCATTCCGCAACAGCCTGGAAGACCAGCTCGACATGGAAATGGAATACCAGGCAAAAGCAGGATCCACAGCGGATTACAAAGAAGGCGTGGATGCTTTCCTCGAAAAAAGAATACCTGAATTTAAAGGAAAATAAAGGAGTCAATATGAATCTGAAATTAAAGAAAATCTCGAAATTATCACCCTCGGCGAACAGATTGCTGATCGCAAGAAAAGATAGCGACCTGACTTCATTCAATATCAGCGAAGAGGACGCAAATTACATAAAAGCAAAGTTTGATAAAGACCAGAAATTAGTCACTCTCAATCAGGGCGGCAAGCATCTTTATATTCAGCTTATCAACGAAAAAGAAAATATCAACCAAACAAAAGAGCAGCTCAGGAAAGCAGCCAATAAGGCTCATGGCCTGATCTGTGATAATAATGTTGAAGACATCACCATTGAAGGCGATACAGACAAAAAGGAAATCCTGCTTGCCTACGCCGAAGGGCTGGCATTATCGAATTATCAGTTCCTCAAATATTTTTCAGACCCGGATAAAAAGAAATATTCCCTGAAAACTGTATCTGTTTTCAATAAGGAGGTTAAGGCAAAGGATCTGGAGCTTCTTTCGATTATCTGCGAATCCGTTTACATAGCACGCGATCTTGTGAACGAGCCGCTATCATACCTGACAGCGGAAAAATTAGCCGATGAAGCAAAAGCACTTTCCAAAAAAGCAAAGATCAAAACTACAATTTATGATAAAAAGAAAATTGAATCTTTCGGAATGGGCGGCCTGCTGGCTGTGAACAAAGGCAGTATAGACCCTCCTACATTCACAGTTATGGAATGGAAGCCCAAAAACGCAATTAACAAGCAGCCCCTCGCGCTGGTAGGTAAAGGAGTTGTGTTTGATACCGGCGGGCTGAGCCTTAAACCGACTGCCGACAGCATGGACTACATGAAGTCTGATATGGCAGGAGCCGCGGCAGTAATTGCCACTATATACGCGGTAGCAAAAGCAGAACTGCCCGTGCATGTTATCGCGTTTATCCCCGCTACGGACAACCGTCCGGACGGCAACGCTTACGCTCCGGGCGACGTAATAAAAATGTTCAACGGTAAAACCGTCGAAGTACTTAATACGGACGCTGAAGGCAGGATGATACTGGCAGACGCACTCAGTTATTCCGAAAAATACAAACCTGAATTGACCATAGATGTCGCTACACTGACAGGAGCTGCTTCAGCCGCCATTGGGCCGATGGGAATCGCCGCTATGGGCAATGCGCCAGACACTTTCTTTGATATAATGAAAAAATCCGGCGAAAACGTGTATGAAAGGATTGCCATATTCCCATTCTGGGATGAATATTCCGAAATGCTGAAATCAGATATTGCCGACCTTAAGAACATAGGCGGCAAAAAAGCCGGCGCCATCACTGCTGGTAAATTCCTCGAGAATTTCACACAATATCCTTTTATTCATCTGGATATTGCCAGTATGGCATATATGAAGTCCGCAGACAGCTACCGAGGCAAAAACGGTTCAGGGATACCCGTAAGGCTTTTATTCGATTTCATTAGCAGTCTCAGCTTAACGAAATAATTTTTGTTGAATTTTTAATAAAGAATTTCTTTTTATGGCTTTTAATAAGGACACAAAATTAGCCGTAGCCGGCGCGGGTACCATGGGCAGGGGAATTGCCCAGGCAGCTTCGCAGGCCGGGCATAAAGTAATATTATTTGATAATTCCTCAGAGCAGCTCGAAGATGCCGCCAAAAGCCTCGCTAAAATCATGGCAAGGCTTGTCGAAAAAAATAAGATCAATGAAAATGAATCTTCACAAATACTATCAAATATAGAATATACAATAGACTTGAATAAATTCAGCGATGCCGGCCTTGTAATCGAAGCGGTTATTGAGGATCTCAGCACGAAGAAAGAACTGTTCGCTGAACTGGATAAGATCTGCGGCAAAAACTGTGTGTTCGGCACAAACACGTCGTCGCTTTCTATAGCCTCAATTACTTCGGCATTAAAGGATCCGGGCAGGCTGATAGGTATTCACTTCTTTAATCCCGCTCCGCTTATGGAACTGGTAGAGCTAGTTCCTTCATTCATCACAGATGATAAGATCATAAAGGACGTAAAGAAACTCATGACCGACTGGGGCAAAACTCCGGTAATAGCAAAAGATACCCCCGGATTCATTGTTAACCGTGTGGCAAGGCCATTTTACGCGGAAGCCCTGCGAATCTACGATGAAGGCATAGCAGATATAGCCACTATCGACTGGGCATTACGCGACCTGGGCAGCTTCAGGATGGGCCCATTCGAGCTTATGGATTACATCGGCAATGATGTTAATTACAAGGTCACTGAAACTGTTTTTGAGCAGTTCTATTATGATCCGAGGTTCAGGCCGTCTATTACACAGAAAAGGCTCGTTGAAGCAGGCTTCCTGGGCAGAAAAACCGGACGCGGGTTCTATGATTACGGCCCTGATGCCGAAACGCCCGAACCTCAAAAAGACCGCGACCTCGCCGAGGAGATACTCTTCCGAGTAGTTTATATGCTGATAAATGAAGCCGCCGACGCCCTTTATATGAATATTGCCACCAAAAAAGATATTGAGCTGGCAATGACCAAAGGCGTGAATTATCCTAAAGGATTATTCAAGTGGGCCAATGAGATAGGTGTGGAAGAAGTGCTGACAAATATGGAGATACTCCAGGAGCTATACGGCGAAGACCGTTACAGGCCTAATCCTTTACTAAAAAAAATGGTACTTAGCGGACCGAAGAAGTTCTAATGGATAAAAACCAATGGATAAATACTAATGGATAAAAATCAATTGGCCCGCGATTCGGTAGATAAAATGTACTCCATTGACTATTTCAGCCAATGGCTGGGTATAGAACGGGAAATTATTGAACCGGGCCGGGCAGTATTAAAATTGAAAGTCAAAAAAGAGATGCTAAACGGTTTCGGCATTCTTCACGGCGGAGTGACATACTCCCTGGCGGATACGGCGCTGGCTTTTGCCGCCAATACTTACGGCAAGTTAAGTGTGCCCATTTCCACAACAATGAATTACCCGGCGCGCGCGGAACTGGGCGATACATTGACAGCCGAAGCCAAAGAGCTCAACCTTACGAATAAAACCGCTCTGTATGATGTCACGGTCAAAAATCAGGACGGCACTGTTGTCGGGATTTTCAGGGGAACTGTTTACAGGACATCAAAGAATATTTTGGAGTAGATAGAAATCAATATGCTAAAAGAAGCTTATATAATAGACGGAATAAGAACTGCCATAGGCAAATTCGGCGGCACGCTCGCGGCTGTCAGGCCTGATGATATGGCCGCGCTGATGATCAAAACCATACTTGAGAGAAATTCAAGTATAGACCCTTCTGATGTGGACGATGTCATTTTCGGATGTGCCAACCAGGCAGGCGAGGATAACAGGAACGTAGCCCGTATGGCGCTGCTGCTCGCCGGAATGCCCTACACCGTTCCCGGCGAAACAGTTAACAGGCTGTGCGCCTCGGGTATGTCATCCGTGATACATGCCTCAAGAGCCGTTAAGGCTGAAGACGGCGATCTTTTTATCGCCGGCGGAGTGGAATCTATGTCGCGAGCGCCTTATGTTCTTTCCAAGAGCAGCAAGCCTTTCGGCCGTGACGCCGAACTATATGATACAAGCATCGGCTGGAGATTTCCCAATCCTAAAATGGAACAGCAATACGGCTGCGAAGGCATGGGCGAGACTGCCGAAAACGTTCAGGAAATTTATAAAATAGGCAGGGATGACCAGGATCTTTTCGCCTATAACTCACAAAGAAAAGCCGCTAATTCCACCGTTACAGGCAGATTAAGTAAAGAGATAGTCCCGGTTGAAATTCCCCAAAGAAAAAAAGACCCCATAATTTTTGAAGAGGATGAATTCATACGGCCCGATACCACACCTGAAAAACTGGCTAAACTAAGACCCGCCTTCAGAAAAGGCGGCAGCGTTACCGCAGGTAATTCTTCGGGAATAAATGACGGCGCCGGCGCCATAATTGTGGCTTCCGACAGCGCCGTTAAAGATCACGGCCTTGAGCCGAAAGCCAGGATAGTTTCCTCCGCGGTAGTAGGTGTGGAACCCCGCGTAATGGGCTTGGGCCCTGTGGAAGCTTCACGGAAAGCATTAAAGAAAGCGGGCCTTAGCTTTGACGATATGGCAGTTATTGAGCTTAATGAGGCATTTGCCGCGCAGAGCCTTGCCTGCATAAGGGAATGGGGCCTTGAAGACAATGATCCCAGGATAAACCCCAACGGTGGAGCTATCGCGCTGGGGCACCCCCTGGGTATGTCGGGCAACCGCCTGATTACCACGGCAATGTATGAGCTGATTGAAAAAAATGAAAGATACGCGCTTTGCACGATGTGCATCGGTGTAGGCCAGGGCTATGCCACAGTGATTGAAAATGTGTCAACAGTCCAAAGAGGCCAAAGCGCTGATTATGTATAATAAATATAAAGTAGTTATTAATGGCTAATATTTTTGAATTCCAGGGCTATAAGCCGGTAATTCATCAAACTGCTTTTATTCATCCTAATGCTGCCGTAATAGGAAATGTAGTTATAGGCAGGGATGTTTATGTAGGCCCGGGCGCCGCTATTAGAGGCGACTGGGGAGAAGTAATAATCGAAGACGGCTGCAACGTGCAGGAGAACTGCGTGATACACATGTTTCCGGGAGTGACCGTAAGGCTGGAAGAAGCCGCCCATATCGGCCACGGGGCAATCATTCACGGCGGAAACATAGGCAGAAATTCCCTGGTGGGAATGAACGCGGTGGTAATGGATAATGCCAGGGTAGGCGCTGAATGCATCGTCGGAGCGCTCTGCTTTATACCTGCGGATATGGAGATACCCGATAGGAAGATCGTGGTTGGAAATCCTGCTAAGATCATAAAGGATGTATCCGATACCATGGCAGAATGGAAAACCGAAGGAACAAGGCTTTACCAGCAGCTCCCCGAGGACTGCCGGTACACGATGAAGCCCTGTGAGCCGCTTCAAACTCTGCCGGAGGGCCGCGAAAAGCAGGAAACCGATTACCTGACCTGGAAAGAATTTCAGAAAAAGCACTCTAAGTAATTTGTTAGTTAATCAGCGGTATAGAAATGAAATTAAAAAGTTTTGCCGAAGGCCACTGGGTGGAAGGCGAGGGCGATGGCAAGCCCTTATATAATGCCGTCACAGGCGAGCATATTGCCGATATTACCAGCAAAGGCCTTGATTTCAGGGGGATGGTTGAATATGCCCGAAAGATAGGCGGGCCAAAGCTACGCAACCTTACTTTTCACGAACGGGGAAGAATGCTCAAAGCCCTGGCTAAGCACCTTCTGGCCAACAAAGACAAGTATTATCAGTTGTCCTTTGCCACCGGAGCCACAAAGGTAGATTCCTGGATTGATATCGATGGCGGTATTGGCACATTATTCACCTACGCGAGCAAAGGCCGCAGAGAACTTCCGGATGAACGCTTCTATCTGGAAGGCAAACCTGAAGCGATTTCCAAGAACGGTACCTTCATTGGACATCATATATGTGTACCTCTCGAAGGTGTCGGCATACACATAAACTCGTTCAATTTCCCAGTTTGGGGCATGCTCGAAAAGATAGCTCCAACGCTTCTTGCGGGAGTGCCAACAATAGTTAAGCCGGCATCGCTTACGGCATATCTGACAGAACTTGTTGTAAGGGATATCATCGATTCAGGCATATTGCCCGAAGGCGCTATGCAGCTCATCTGCGGAGGCCCGGGCGATTTGCTCGGCCATGTTGATTACCAGGATATAGTGACTTTCACCGGCTCGGCTTCAACAGGCAGAATGCTTAAGCAGCACCCGAAGATCGTTGAAAATTCAGTCAGGTACAACCAGGAAGCCGATTCGCTCAATTTCTCCATACTCGGCCCGGAATCAGTTCCCGGTACGGACGAATTTAAGTACTTTATTAAAGAAGTCGCCAATGAAATGACCGTCAAAGCCGGCCAGAAATGTACTGCAATCAGGCGGACCATAGTTCCTGAGAATCTCGTGGAAGAAGTGAACAATGCACTTAAAGAAAGGCTTGCAAAGATAACAATTGGCGACCCTCAGCTCGAAAATGTACGTATGGGACCGCTGGCCGGAAGGCCTCAGGTGGAGGAAGTCAGCGGCCGGGTGAAAGAATTAATGAAGAGCTGCGAGCTTATAAGCGGCGGTTTTGATGATTATGAGATCAGCGGCGGCAATAAGGAAAAAGGAGCCTTCTTCCCCTCAACAATACTATATTGCGATGATCCCTTCCGCAATCTGGAGAGCCACCAAATTGAAGCTTTCGGGCCGGTAACCACTGTTATGCCTTATAAAAATACCACGGAAGCCATTGAACTTGCCAGGCTCGGCCGGGGCAGCCTGGTAGGGTCAGTATTTACTTCGGATAATGATTTCGCCAGCGATATATTCTTCGGCACGGCGGCACACCACGGAAGAATAATGTTTATAAATAAAGACAGCGCCCGCGAATCTACCGGACACGGATCACCTTTGCCTCACCTTGTGCATGGCGGCCCGGGGCGCGCCGGCGGCGGCGAAGAGCTTGGTGGCATACGCGCGGTGCTTCATTACATGCAGCGGACAGCCATACAGGGGCATCCTACTACCCTCATGAAAATCGGTAAACAATACTTAAACGGCGCCCATACCCATGAGGACAGGGTTCATCCATTCAGGAAGTATTTCGAAGAGCTTGAAATCGGCGATACACTGCATACGGCAGGCCGTACCATTACCGAAGCGGATATAGTCAACTTTACCGGCGTAAGCTGGGATAACTTCTACGCTCATACTGATACTACCTCGCTCGAAGGCACGCCATTTGAGCAGCGCGTGGCACACGGCTATTTCATATTGTCGGCCGCAGCGGGACTTTTTGTTGACGGGAAAAAAGGCCCCGTGCTGGCAAATTACGGCATAGACGAGCTGCGCTTCACTAAGCCGGTTTATCCGGGCGATACCATCTATGTACAGTTAACAGTTAAAGAAAAGCAGAAGAAAGAGCGCCGCGAAGAGGATGAACCCCTGCAGGGAGTTGTCAAGTGGGCAGTAAACGTTACCACTCAGGATGGAGAGCAGGCCGCTTTCGCGACCATACTCACCCTGGTCGAAAGAAAAGAAGAATAATTTTCTTTTATAATCGCTTATAAAGCAAGGGGGCAGCACCTCCTTGCTTTTTTTGTCAAGTTTTCCTTATAAAGATAAAATATAATTTAGTATGTTTACACTTTGAATTAAATTTGATACAGTTTTCTAATTTGAATTAAATGGCAGGAAATAATGAAATAGTACAGATCGAACCTAAAATCCTTGAATGGGCAAGGACAAGGATCAATATGTCACTTTTCGAAGCTGCTGAAATATTGAAAAAAGACGAAGAAACAATTAAAAAATGGGAACAAGGCATAGCACAGCCTACCCTGGCGCAATTAGAGAAACTCGCTTATACTGCTTATAAAATCCCCCTCGCGGTATTCTATTTGCCCGAACCGCCGGAAGAATCCCCTCTAAAAAGGCAATTTAGAACAATTCCTGATAATGAGATCCTGTCTCTGCCTTATGAATTAATGCTATCCATTAAAGAGGGCCAGTATTACCAGGAGGTTCTCAAGGAATTATTTTATGATAAAAATCCTGCTCATTCTCCGATTTTTAAAAAATATTCTGAATTAAAACTAAATGATACTATAAAGATTGCCCAATCCATAAGAATTGATTTAAATATTAATAAATCTATTCAGAGCGATTTTAAAAATACCGCTGAAGCATTTAAGTATTATAGAGAAAAGATTGAAAAGAAAGGTGTGTTCGTTTTCCAGCAAACTTTAAAAAATTACTGCAGAGGATATTCATTATATGATAAGGAATTCCCAATAGTTGTTATTAACAGCTCTGAATTATCCGGTGCTGGAAAGAATTTCACATTATTCCATGAATTAAGTCATTTATTGCTGAATATGGGTGGATTAACCAATGACTATACTTATAGAAGTAATGATAAGGAAGAAATTTTTTGTAATAAATTAGCTGCAAACATATTAGTCGATAATAATGAACTGCTAAGTGATATTCATGTCAAAAGTAATAAATCATTAGAATGGGATGACGAAGTTTTACAACTGCTTGCTGGAAAGTTCAAAGTAAGTAAAGAAGTTATCCTTAGAAAGCTTTTAGATATGAATTTAACAACAAATTCCTTTTATTCCTCAAAAAGAGAGGAATGGTTAGAGCAGTTTCCTCAAAAAAGAAAAGGGGGCGGAAATTTTTATAAAAATAGATTATCAAAACTTGGCAACAACTATATTAATGCAGTTCTAAGTAGTTTATATAATGGCAGAATTAATACATATCAGGCATCTGAATATTTAAATATTAAAATAAATCAAATCCCTGAAATTGAAAAACTGGTTTTTGAATAATGACAGAACTATTTTCCAAATATGTGATCGATGCAGGCCCTATTATTGATTTGAAGCATTATTATACGAGTGTATTCATCACCTTATGGAAAAATTTAGAGGGATTAATTGATCGTGGTACTTTAATCTCTTCAACTGAAGTGTACCGTGAATTAGAAATACGTGATGATGACGCCAAATCCCTTGCCAAGAGATATAAAAAAATTTTTTTAAAGCCTGAATTAGCTGAACAGAAATACGTTAGAGAAATACTAACTAATCACCGAGAATTGATTAAATCAAAAAATATCATAAGAGGATTACCTGTTGCAGATCCCTTTGTCATCGCTCAGGCTATATGCAACAATGCGTCTTTAATTACAACTGAAAAATTTAAACCAAACGCTCACAGTATCCCGAATATTTGTAAGGAATATGGAATAAGACACATGAATTTGTATGATTTTTTTACAGAAGAAAATTGGAAGTTTTAACTAGCTTATGAGCATACCGCACCAGAAAACAATTATTTTGATCCTAGTTCTGGTGTTCTTTCAGCATGCGGCCGGAGCGGACGAAATCAGGCCGCCGGGTACGGATGCCAATGCTTATATACTGCCTG
>CAZJAH010000036.1:0-29738 GCA_964544155.1 uncultured Hyphomicrobiales bacterium
GGATTGCCGAAGCCGTACAAGCCGAATTTAAAAGCCTCCGGCGCTGCCTGATAAAAATCATTCAGCCCGTAATACGATATAAAGCTTTTTTCAGATTGATTTGTTTGATTTTGCGAGTAAACATGAGATACCCAAAGTAAGCCCGTGATCAGGATCAGTAAAATTCTCTTCATAACTATTTCCCTGTATATTCAGATAAAAATATAGGAATAATTACGGCGCTAATCGCTGCTGGTTACAATTATTTCATGGTAATAAAGAATTTTCTGCCTTAACAATTGAAATAAACTCAGTGGAATCTTTTAATTAATATGAAACATTTCTTATAAAACAACATATAATACAGTTCAATTTTTTAAATTTTTACGAAAAGAATAAAGAAAATGACAAGTATCATTGAAACGGCTGAAAGTAATCAAAGGCGGGCTTTTGAGCTGATCAAAGAGCTGCACCTCGAAGAGGCATGGAAGAACTATTCGGCTCAGGCGAATTTGGTAGGCTCACTTCGCATGGGGCTTTTGATTAAAAACCTCGATATCGATTATCATGTTTACTCGGAAAAATTCAATTTATCCGAAAGCTTCAGCGCCATCGCGGAAATAGCTGAAAATCCCGGTATTAAGAAAGTGCAGTATACTAATCTTATCGATACGCCCGAAAAATGTGTGGAGTGGCATTTGTGGTTTGAGGATTTGGACAAAAGAGAGTGGAAGATCGATATGATCCATATTTTAAAAGAATCTCAATATGCCGGCGTATTTGAAAATATAGCCGACAGGATCAAAGCCACGCTTACGGGCGAAAGCAAAATGGCCATTCTGGAAATTAAAAACCAACTTACATCCGATGATAATACCATGGGAATAGAAGTGTATATGGCAGTTATCAGAGACGGAATAAATAATATCCATGAGTTCAGGAACTGGAAAAAAGAGCAGCCCCCGGCAGGTATAATAGAATGGACGCCATGATTAATAAATATTAAAACCGGCAAAATTTATTGCCGGTTCATAATTGTTTTTTAAAAAAAAGATCAGAAATAGCTTTTTATGTCCCTAAGCATATTATGTGATTTCACATCGTGTACGCGGATAACATCGATTTTCTTATCAGCGAGCAGTGCGTGAATAATAAGTGTAGGCAAATCGCGTTCGCCGGGGTTTTCGATTCCGGTAATTCTCCCGATGAACGATTTCCTGGATAATCCCAGCACAAGCGGCACATTAAGCTTAGTGAATTCATCATGGTTCTTCAGAAGCTGAAGGTTATGCTCCATATTTTTCCCGAAACCTATGCCTGTATCAGCCCAGACCTTCTTTACTTTATAAGAATATGCTAAATTAATCTTATACTGAAGGTCATGGAATACATCTTCAACAACATTATTATATCTTGGTTCATCCTGCATTGTTTTGGGTATACCCTGCATATGCATGACTATCAAAGGGCAATCCCTTTCGGCGGCCAGTTCAGCGAGTTTTTTATCATAGTTTAGGCCGCTAATGTCGTTTATGATATCGGCTCCGGCATCGAGAGCGGCTTTTGCTACGGCGTATTTGGTGGTATCGATTGATATTTTTATAGAGCTGTTATCCTTCCTAACAGCTTCGATAACGGGAACAATCCTTTTCAGCTCTTCATCTTCAGGTACGGAATCGGAGCCTGGCCGTGTACTCTCGCCGCCGACATCGAGAATGTCAGCTCCTTCGTCAATTAGCCTGAAGGCGCCTTTAATGGCTTCCTGCCTGGCATAATGCCTGCCGCCGTCCGAAAAAGAATCAGGAGTAACATTCAATATACCCATGATCTCAGGAAATCTATTGTTCATTTATTTATCCTTTATTTTTTAAAATAACGCGGATTGAGGTATCCGTCATATTTAATGATGTTGTTAATTTTTTCTGCTTCACGGATAACAGGAAGTATTTCTTCGAGGTGCTTTTTAAGCACAACAAGCCTTTTATTCTCAGATGTAATTTCCAGCAGGGACTGGCGCTGCGCCAGAGTGAGGCCGGATTTCTGAGCTATATAAAATGAAGGCCTCTGTGTAGGTACTTCTTCAGGGTCGAATTGATGGATCTCAATATTATCGATTGAAGTAGCAATTTTGTTAAAAAGCCCTACTGTTTGATTTAACAGTTCTATATCGGGCTCTGAATCAGGTTCGTCATCGAAGTACTCTACTTCTCCAATGAAAAAAATATCCTCACCGTCGCGGAAAGTGGTCAGTTTATATCTTTTTTCGCCTGTGATATTAATATCCATTCGGCCGTCTTCATAGCGTTTAATTACATTTGTGACATAGGCACTGCATCCGATATCGAAAAGCTTTTTTTTCGACATCAGATTCACTCCAAAAGGCATTTTATCGCGGATGCATTTATTGATCAGTTTCTTATACCTGTCTTCAAAAATATGAAGCGGAAGGACTGCATCCGGAAAAAGTACCACATTCAACGGGAACAGGCCTAATTTTTCCATTCGAAAATATATTTATAACTTTGTAATTGCTACTCTTATTAATTGAAAAAACAAAAAAAGCGCACCGCTATTATCAAATCGGCGCGCTTATAAGAACGATATTATTAATCAAAGATTTTTAGCCACATGCTCCCAGTTTACTATATCCCAAAAATGCTCGATGAATTTCGGGCGGGCATTCCTGTAATCAACGTAATAAGCATGCTCCCAAACATCGAGGGTAAGTATAGGAATCTTACCGTCAGTCATGGGGTTGCCGGCATTGGTTTTCTGTACTATCTGCAGCGCTCCGTTATCATTTTTAACAAGCCATGCCCATCCCGAGCCGAAGAGATTTGCCGCGGCATCAGAGAATTTCTCTTTAAAATCCTCGAAGCTGCCGAAATCTTTCTCTATTGCCTGAAGCACATTTCCTTTTGGTTTGCCTCCGCTATTAGGTGAAAGGCAGTTCCAGAAGAAAGTGTGATTCCAGGTTTGAGCAGCATTATTGAATACTCCTCCATCGGAATTATTGATAATGTCTTCAAGCTCCATATCAGCGAATTTAGTACCTTCAATAAGTCCGTTAAGCTTATTGACATAAGCCTGGTGGTGTTTGCCATGATGATAATCAAAAGTTTCCTCGGATATATGCGGCACAAGAGCGTCTTTTGCAAACGGAAGATCCGGAAGTTGGAATTTCATATTAATCTCCTTTTGGAAAAATATATGTTAAAAAATTTTCACCATGCATCGCGGAGAGCATGGATCATAATTTAACGATTATTCCTTAATTAAACAATATTAATTTTTTCTTTTAGGAGAAGTGGCCGTCCCCAGCCTGACGAATGGCCTAGGCCGAAAGCAGTACCTTAATTTAAGGCCGCTAATCTTTGGCGCCAACACATGATTTATTCCTGTTTTCCCTGTATCCTTCGCGATGCTCAGGATGACGCTCAGGAATTGCTTTGCGGCGGTTCCGGGGATCACCAACCTTTAATTAAGATAATCTTTGTTCTGAAAAATTAACTATAATTATTATACCCTAAAAAAATCCCGGGAGGAACCCGGGAAATTTTAATTAATCACTATTTTTATACAGATCAGTGGCCTCCGCAGCCGCAGGTGTTCTGGTTATTCGGATTGTTGAACACAAAGCCGCTTCCATGCATGGTTTCTGCGAAGTCGAGTGTCACACCCATGAGGTAGAAAAGGCTTTTCCTGTCCACTACCATTTTGATACCGCCTTCGTCAAATAGTTTGTCATTTTCGTTGACCTTGTCGTCGAAGCCTAAGGCGTAGCTCATACCGGAGCAGCCACCGCTCTGAGTGCCAATCCTCATTCGAAATTCATCGCCGATGTTATTTTGTTCTCTGACTTCATTTATTTTTTCAATCGCTCTTTTAGAGATCATGATACCGTCTTGCTGCTCGGCGCCAGTTACGCCGGTGGAGAAGTTTACAACTTCCGTCTGTTGTTCTAATTCAGCCATTTTTTATCTCCTAATTATTATTAACAATCTACTCGTCATAATCCACAACGCAATCCGAAGTAAGCGGGTGCGCCTGGCATGAGAGAATATATCCTTCCTTCATTTCATTATCGGTGAGAGCTTCTCTTTCGTCCATGTGAACCTTGCCTGATTTCAGCATAGCCCTACAAGTTGAGCAGGCGCCTATCTGGCAGCTGAACGGCGGGTCGAAGCCTTCGCGCATAGCCGCAGTGAGTATGGTTTCATCTGGCTCTACGACAACCTCATGTTCCTCACCGTAAAGAATTATCCTGACTTTTTGCTGTTTAATTTCGAGATCCTCTGAGCCGGCGGCCTTTTCATCAAGCTCATCCGGCAGGGGAGCGGTGAAAGACTCCTTATGTACGCGGCTAAAATCCACATTCAAGGCTATGAGCGCGTTTTCTGCTTCTACCATCATACCGGGAGGGCCGCAAAGGAAATATTCCGTAGAGCTGTCGCGTACGCAATATTCATTGATGAGCTCTTTTATCCTTTGAGCGTTTAGCCTGCCTGACCGGCCTTCCCAGCCGTTTTCTGGCCTGCTCAGTACGTTGATTACCTTAAGCCTGCCGGGGTATTTCTCCTGAAGCCCTGCCAGCTGGCTTCGGAATATCACTGCTTCCAGGTTGCGGTTAGCGTAAATAAGCGATATGGTGGAGCCGGGCTCCTTATCAAGCACGGTTTTTAGTATGGACATCAGCGGTGTAATGCCGCTACCGCCGCCTATAAGTACAAATTCGCGCTTTAAGCTGGGATCGAGTTCTATTGTGAACCTGCCGAATGGAGGCATAACTTCAAGGAACATGCCTTCTTTAAGTTCGTCGTTAAGGTAGCGGGATACAGTGCCTTCGTCTACTCTTTTGACAGTTACCGTTATATCTTCATCGGCAGCAGGGCTGCTGGATATTGAATAAGCCCTGCGGTTATCCTTATTACCGACGGGTGCTTTGATGGTCAGGTACTGTCCGTGCTTATATTCGAAAATTTCCTTTAAGTCGTCCGGAACTATAAAAGTTATTGATATAGCCTCGTCAGTTTCTCTTGTAATTTTTTTAACTTTTAATTCGTAAAATTGTGGTGCCATTTTTAAGTAATCTATTTATTTTGTTAAAACATTCCCAATTCAAGCCTTGCCGCGTCGCTCATCCTGCTTTTGTCCCAGGGCGGGTCGAAAGTCAGTATGGCTTTGCAGTCCTTAACTTCCGGCAATTCTTTTACCGCCATTTCAGCTTCCCGCGGGATAGCGTCGGCTTCGGGGCAATTCGGGGCGGTAAGAGTCATAAGCAGCAGCACTTCGTCATTTGCCGTAATGCTTATATCATAAACAAGCCCGAGCTCATAAATATTTACGGGTATCTCAGGATCGAAAACTGTTTTTAATTTATCTATTACTTTTTCTTCAAGTTCCTGTGGTGAAATAACAGCCATAGCGAACCTCATATTATTCAGTACTAATAAAATCTTTTCCTTTTTCGGCAAGGGCATTGATCATTGTATGCCATGCCAGGCTGGCGCACTTTACCCTCGCGGGAAATTCCCTTACTCCGCAGAATACAGCCAGTTTGCCAATATCTATTTCATCGGGGTTTTTATTATCATTCGTTACCAGCTCGTGGAATTCCTCGAAAATCTTCCTTGCTTCCTCTTTCGTTTTGCCCTTGAGTATAGTAGTCATGATGGATGCTGAAGCTTTGGATATCGCGCATCCGGCGCCTTCGAACTTTATCTCGCTGATCTTATCGCCGTCCATGCTGATGTAAACATCTATCTGGTCGCCGCAGAGTGGGTTATGCCCCTTTGCGGAATGATCGGCATGATCGATAATACCGAAATTGCGCGGATTTTTGTTGTGGTCTAATATTACCTGCTGGTATAGTTCCTGTAGTTCATTCATTTTATATCAGGCAAACATTCGTATTACTTTTTTTAATGAATTAATTAAAACGTTTATCTCGCTTGGGGTATTGTAGATAGCAAAAGACGCTCTGGTGGTAGCGGGAATGCCGAAGTGCCTCATTACAGGCTCGGTACAATGGTGCCCCGTGCGAACCGCTACGCCGTCCATATCCAGCATGGTTCCTATATCATGCGGATGCACATCTTCCAAAATAAATGATACTACTGCTGCCTTGCTGGCGGCCTCTCCGATTATTTTCAACCCTTCTAATTGCTTAAGCTGTTCGGCGGCATATTCAAGCAGCTTATGCTCATGGGCGGCGATATTCTCCAGGCCAAGCGCGGTAATGTATTCAAGTGCGGCACCAAGGCCGATCGCTCCGGCTATATTTTGAGTACCTGCTTCGTATTTAAAAGGCAAATCATTGTAAATTGTCTTTTCGAATGATACGCTCTTGATCATATCGCCGCCTCCCTGGTAGGGTGGCATATCTTCAAGGAATTTTTCTTTTCCGTAAAGAATTCCTATACCTGTGGGGCCGTAAATTTTATGCCCGGAAAACATAAAGAAATCACAGTCCAGTTCCCGCACATCTACCTTAAGGTGATGCACGGACTGCGCCCCGTCAATAGCCACTGGGACGCCGTATTCATGGGCTTTATCGATTATTTTTTTTATTGGATTTATCGTTCCGAGCGAGTTTGAAACATGAACTACGGAAACAAGTTTGGCTTTCTCGCTGATCATTTTTTCAAATTCTTCATAAATAAGCTCTCCCTTATCATTTATCGGGATTACCCGGAGCCTTGCGTTTTTTTCTTCGCAAAGCATCTGCCAGGGAACGATATTGGAGTGGTGCTCCATATGCGAAATGATTATCTCATCGCCTTCTTTGATATATTTTTTTCCGAAAGAATTTGCCAGAAGGTTGGCAGATTCTGTAGTTCCTTTTGTGAAGATGATCTCCCGGCTGCTGCCGGCGTTGAGAAAGTTCTGAGCGGTTTTCCGGGCGGCTTCATATTCAAATGTAGCCGTCTGGCTCAGCTTATGGACTCCTCTGTGGATATTGCTGTTAAGCTCTTTGTAGAATACTACCGTCTTATCGATCACTGATTGCGGCTTGTGCGTGGTTGCGGCGTTATCGAGATAAACAAGGTCCCTGCCGTGCACTTTGACCAGCAGGTTGGGGAAATCTTCTCTGATCTTATTTATATCATATCCCTGTGTTTTAATTTCCTTTAATTGTACTTCACTCATTGCGTGCCTGAATTATTCATTTAAATTTAGCTTTAGTATTACTTTGCTGTCTATATAATTTCTCAGATCTTCAATGTCGATTTTTTCGGTAACATCTGCCATAAAGGCGCCTAATAGCATTGCTTTTGCCTTTTCTTTACTTATACCTCTCGATCTGAGATAGAATAATGAATCACTGTCGAGATAGCCGGATGTCGCGCCGTGCGAGCATTTAACATCATCGGCATAGATCTCAAGCTCCGGCTTGGTGTTAACAGTGGCATCATCAGATAGCAGCACATTCTTATTAGACTGATAGGCATTGGTCTTTTGAGCGTCTTTGCGGACAAGTATTTTTCCGTTGAATACGGCCGTAGCCATATCATCGACAATGCCTTTATAGACCTCATTGCTTTGGCAGTTGGGCTTCGCGTGGTCTATGAAAGTGTGGCTGTCAGAAAATTCTTTATCCTTTAGCAGATAAATGCCGAAATAGTTTGTCTCAATATGCTCATCCAGGTGCTCGGTGTTGATATTATTCCTGGTAAAGCTACCGGATAAATTATATGTATAATTCTGGTATAGAGAATACTTTTCCTGTGCAGCGAAAACCGAATCAATATGATATGAGCCTTCGCGGTCATCATTGATAATGTGGTGATTCACAATGGAGCTGCCGCCGGAATAAATCTCAGTCAGAGTATTACTGAATCCTGCGTTACCGCCTATGGTTACAGTTTTTTCGATTATATCCAGCCTGCTGTTTTCCAATGCAACGAAGAGGTTCCTGTTATTGCATATCATATCTCCTTTTGCCGCGTCGCATATAGAGAGTATCATAACAGGCTTATCGGGCTGATATGACTTTTCGGCCAGAATATATGCTCCATCCTGCAGAAAAGCCGTATTCAGCGAACTGAAAGGGTTTTTGTCAAATCGGGCGTATTTACCCAAATGCTTTTCTAATTCAAGAGAGCCTTTTTCCATTTCTTTTTTTAAGGAAGAAATTTTCAGCTTTCCGGATACCCCGAGGCCGTCAGATAACTCCTCCTGAAGAAATCCGTTCACGAATACCAGCAAACTGCAGTCAAGGCCTTTGATCAAGTGTTGCTCTATTTCTGTTCGGCTTAGCATAAATTCAGGCATTTCGAGCGCCGGCCTGAAATCATTTCTTCTCAGAAATCCCAGATTCGCGTACTTCCAGTACTCATGTTTAAGTGTGGGGATACCCTGTTTGCTGAAATCCTCAAAGGCTTCCCTGCGCATCTTATGGTAATATTTATGCTTTTCACCGTTAAGCCCGGATTCGAAATTTATAAAATCGTCGCTTATAGTTTTCATCAGATCTTTACTTTCAGCCATTTTTTTCTCCTTATGAAGCCTTTACCCATTCGTAACCTTTCTCCTCGAGCTCGAGCGCGAGGCTTTTATCACCCGATTTTACTATCCTGCCTTTGTGGAGTACGTGTACCACATCAGGCACTATGTAATTGAGCAGCCTTTGGTAGTGTGTAATAATTACAAAGGCATTATTCTCATTTTTAAGCTTGTTTACCCCGTTTGCTACTATCTTTAGGGCGTCAATATCCAGGCCCGAATCGGTTTCATCAAGAACGGCGAGCTTAGGCTCAAGCATTGCCATCTGGAAAATCTCATTTCTTTTCTTTTCACCGCCGGAAAAACCTTCATTTACTGATCTGCTTAAGAAGCGTTCTTCAATTTCCACAAGAGATGCTTTCTTTTTCATTAGCTGCAGGAAATCCATGGCGTCGAGAGGCTCTTCGTTCCTGTGTTTCCTGACTTCATTGATAGAGGTTTTCATGAAATTAGCGTTTGATACGCCCGGTATTTCAACGGGATACTGGAATGCAAGGAATACACCTTCTCTTGCTCTGTCTTCAGGGTCCATTTCCAGCAGGTCTTTGCCCAAATACTCTATTGAGCCTCCTGTGACTTCAAATTCCTCTCTGCCTGCCAATACCGAAGCAAGGGTACTTTTGCCGGAACCATTAGGCCCCATAACGGCGTGTATTTCTCCGGGATTGACTTCCAGGTCTATACCGTGGAGGATCTCAGTTCCGTAAATATTTGCTTTAAGATTGCTGATCTTTAGTAAAGCCATTTTATTACTATCCGTTTTTATTTTTATAAATTTTTAATTTCTAATTTATTATTATTCAATTTATTGATTAATTACTTAAAAAAATCAACCCACGCTGCCTTCAAGGCTTATTGCCAGCAGCTTTTGGGCTTCAACGGCAAATTCCATCGGGAGTTTGTTAAGTACTTCTTTCGCGTATCCGTTCACTATAAGGGCTACGGCATCTTCCGTACTGATCCCTCGCTGATTCATGTAAAATACTATATCATCCGAAATCTTTGATGTTGTGGCTTCATGCTCAACAACCGCGGATTTATTGCCACATTCGATGTAAGGGAAAGTATGCGCGCCGCATTTATCCCCGAGCAATAGAGAATCACATTGTGAAAAGTTCCGGGAGTTTTCAGCTTTTTTGTTGATCTTAACAAGGCCGCGGTAGCTGTTATCGCTATTGCCGGCAGAAATTCCTTTAGATACTATCCTGCTTTTAGTATTTTTGCCGAGATGTATCATCTTAGTGCCGGTATCGGCCTGCTGGTAATTATTTGTGAGCGCTACTGAATAGAATTCGCCCACTGAGTTATCGCCTTTAAGTACGCAGCTCGGGTATTTCCATGTTATGGACGATCCTGTTTCTACCTGAGTCCAGCTTATCTTTGAATTATCGCCCTCGCAGATACCCCTTTTTGTCACAAAGTTATAAATTCCGCCTTTACCATGTTCATCGCCTGGATACCAGTTCTGGACAGTAGAGTATTTGATCTCGGAATCCTTGTGTGCTATCAGCTCTACCACGGCGGCGTGCAATTGGTTCTCATCGCGCATAGGCGCGGTACAGCCTTCAAGGTAGCTGACGTAGCTGCCTTCTTCGGCAATAATGAGTGTTCTTTCGAACTGTCCCGTTGAAGCAGCGTTTATCCTGAAATATGTTGATAGCTCCATAGGGCAGCGTACACCCTTTGGAACATACACAAATGATCCGTCGCTGAACACAGCGGAGTTTAATGAAGCGAAGTAATTATCTGTATAAGGGACGACAGTTCCGATGTATTTTTCTACAAGTTCGGGATGTTCCTGCAGGGCTTCGCTTATTGGCATAAAGATTATGCCGGCTTCATTAAGCTTTTCCTTAAAGGTTGTTGCTACCGAGACGCTGTCAAATACTGCATCGACCGCTACCCCGGCGAGCTTTTTCTGTTCGTTGAGTGGAATGCCGAGTTTTTCGTAAGTACGCAGAAGCTCAGGATCGACCTCGTTCAGACTCTTGGGCTTAGCATTTTGCTTGGGCGCGGCATAATAGTAAAGATCCTGGTAATTCACCGGCGGGAATTTCACCTTAGCCCAATTCGGCGCTTTCATCTTAAGCCAGTATCTGTAAGCTCTTAGCCTCCATTCAAGCATAAATTCAGGCTCATTTTTCTTTTGGGAAATAAACCTGACAATATCTTCATTAAGCCCCTTTGGGGCCATTTCCTGTTCAATATTCGAAGTAAAGCCGAATTCATATTCTTTTTTGGTGATTTTCTCCAGCATTGCCTGTTCTTGTGCTTCCTTACTCATATATATTCCCCGGTATTTAACTTCTAATTATTTAATTTCTAAATTAATTATAAAAATTTTCATGTCTCTATTCCGGAATCTCTGTTTCGAGCTTTATAAAATGCTCTTTAACAAGATCAGCGACGGTCATTTCATCGAATATCTTATTTATTTTATCCTGAACTATAGCCATGGGATTACGTAATGTGCAGCAGCCACGGCGCTCGCAGGAGCTTTTGCTTCCGTTCATACATTCCACGATAGAAGCGTTCTCGTCATACGCACGGAGCACATCATTCAACTTGATATTCGCTGCATCGTCCGCTAAGAAATATCCGCCCTTGATGCCCTGCTGCGACTTAATAAGCCCGTGCTTCATCAGTTTCTGCAGAGATTTGGATAAAAATTCAAAGGATACGCAAAGCGCATCTGCCATTTCTTTGGCACAAACGAGCTTCCCATCCTGTGAAGCCAGGTGCTGCATAGCCAAAAGACCATACTCTACTTTTTTGGATAATCTAAACATCGCGATTCGCCATAAATTTTAACCATCTTATTCGACGATATAAAAATAGGACTATTGCAATCCGATTTAACATTAATTATAATAGTTTTTGCATGAAAGATTACCGCCCTTTAAACTGGTCAGCGCAGGCGCCTCAGCTGCACATATAATTATTGAACTGAGCGATTATAACAATAGAACTGAGCGATTATAACAATAGAGGATTCACAATCAAATAATATGCAGTATATTCACTTTTTGGGCTATAGTTCTGAAGAGGCAGCCATGTAAAAAGTTTCGCTTATTTAGATGTGTTTCAGTTACCAAATTAAGTAAATAACCGAAAATCAGTATTCTGCTTTTAGAAAGTTTTTCAATGTATTTAAAATATGATAGCAGATCGAACGTTAACATTGCTAAACTTTTTTTTATAAAATGATATTATTTAAGTGGAATTGTATGATTTTTAAGCAGTTAACATTTGCCATCCTGTTTTTATTTATATCTTTGGGATGCCAGCAGGATAATGACAAACCGGAAGACAATGCTGAATACGAAGATACTCCGGGGCAGCAGCAACAACAGCAACAACAGCAGCAGCAACAGCAGCAGCAACAGCAGGATCCATCAACACCGGCACAGCAAAATCCCAATGAATTTACTCCGCAACAGCAGGTAACTGAAGTAAGTGACAAAGAACTAGAACAGTTTGTTTCGGCAGCTGAGGATATACAGATCATAACGCAAAAGGCCCAGCAAGATATGTCTAAAATCTTAGAGCAAAAGGGCCTAAGTATACAACGATTTACTGAATTACATCAAGCACAGCAGGACCCTAATCAAGAGGTTGATGCTAAAGATGATGAATTGAAACAATTTGAAAGCGCTACAAAGGAATTGGATAAAGTACAGGTTAACGCGCAAAAACGAATCCAAGAGAAAATTCAAAATAAAGGATTAACTGAGAACAGATACCAGGAAATTGGTATGGCTATACAGACAGATTCTGAATTACAGAAAAAATTCCAGTCAATCCAGGAAAAAAATAATCAATAATTAATCTTTTTAATAATAAATTACAATGGTTTATGTTTATGATGAATATTAAAAAAATTGCCGGATTCTTACTGTTACTTTCATTAAGTATTACAGTAACATTTGCTCAAACAGAACAGACAGAAACGAAAGATGTTTCTAAAGAAGAATTAAAACAATTTGCTACTGCTTTCCAGGAAGTACAGGTTGTTAACCAGCAAGCCCAACAAAATATGATAACTGTCGTTGAGGAAGAAGGGTTGAATGTTCAACGATACCAGGAAATTCAGAAAGCACATCAAGACCCGAATCAGGATGTTGAAGCTACAAGTGAAGAGTTAGAACAATTTGAGACTGTTTCACAGGAATTGGAAAAAATACAGGTAGAGGCTCAACAACAGATGCAGGAAAAAATTGTTGAGGAAGGTTTATCGGTAAATCGGTATCAGGAATTAGCAACAACAATTCAGAACGATCCTGAACTACAGCAGAAATTGCAGAAATATCTGCAAAATTAATTTTGATTTAAGCTTATACTTTCTTAAAACAAGATATATTTTTTTAAAAGAACAGGGACATGCTATTGCTTGTCCCTGTTTTTTTTGCGCCCCGGGCTGGAGCAGTAAAATTAACCTCTTGCTTACGTTCCCACCCCATAGTCCGGAACCGGCTCGCTGAGCCTATTCCGGCCACTTCCCCTCAGAGAGGGGAAGAAAATGGAAAGTGCTTATAACATTAGGATAATATTTAACATTAGGATAATATTTGGTTTAGTCTTTTTTGCCGCCGGGCTTATTGATTTTTTCAAATAACTCTAGCATTTCTTCCAGATTTTTAGCTCCAATATCGCCTACGCCATGTTCTCTGACCGATATTATACCTTTGTCGATTTCCTTCTGCCCGATAATGAAGGCATATGGAATTTTTGAAGTTTCGGATTCAGCTATCTTGCGATTGATCTTTTCGCTTCTGGAGTCCAAATTAACGCGGTAGCCAAGGCCTTTCAGTTTTGCGGCTATATCTTCGGCATATTCTTTTTGCCCTTCGCCTATCGGCATAACGCTAATCTGCACCGGTGCAAGCCAGAAGGGGAAATTTCCCGAGTAGTGTTCTATGAGTATGGACATGAACCTTTCCATCGAGCCAAAGGGTGCCCTGTGGATAATAACAGGACGGTGCCTGGAGTTATCCGAGCCGATATATTCCAACCCGAACCTTTCGGGCATTACGTAATCGACCTGCACTGTGCCAAGCTGCCATTTTCTTCCGATAGCATCCCTGACAATGAAATCTACCTTGGGGCCGTAGAAAGAAGCCTCGCCCTTGCCTATATAATAATCCAGTCCCATCATGTCGGCTACTTCCTTGATCTCGCGCTCTGCTTTCTCCCAAATGTCAAGACCGCCGGCGTATTTATCTTTTTCATCATCGCGGAATGAGAGCCTTGTGGAAACCTCCATGTCAAAAGTCTTGAATACAAGCTGAGTAAGCTCTATGGCATTTACCAGCTCATCCTTGAGCTGCTCTTCCATGCAGTAGATGTGGGCATCATCCTGGGTAAAGCCTCTTACCCTTGTGAGGCCGCTAAGTTCACCCGACTGCTCATAGCGGTAAACGGTACCGAATTCAGCGAGCCTGATGGGCAGGTCGCGGTATGACCTCGGCTTGGCAGCATATATAGTATGGTGATGCGGGCAGTTCATTGGTTTGAGAAGGTATTCCTCCTCCTCAACGCATATAGGAGCGTATTGCGAGTCCGAATAATATGGGTAATGCCCTGATGTTTTATATAGATTAAGATTGCCTATATGCGGTGTGATCACCTCAAGGTATCCGCGTTTGAGCAGCTCTTTTTTGATAAAGTCTTCCAGTTTTCTGCGTATAAAAGCCCCATTGGGCAGCCATACTGGAAGGCCACCGCCGACTTCGGGCGTAATCATAAACAGCTCAAGCTCTTTACCAAGCTTGCGGTGGTCACGTTTTTCAGCTTCAACGCGCATTTCGAGGTATTCATCAAGCATTTTCTTTTTTGGAAAAGATACAGCGTAAACGCGTGTAAGCATCTTATTCTCGGAATTTCCGCGCCAGTAAGCTCCGGCTACCGAAAGTACTTTAACCGCTTTTATCAGTCCGGTGTGTGGTATGTGGCCGCCGCGGCACAGATCGGTAAATCCGCCGTGCTTGCAGAATGATATCTCTTCGCCTTTAAGGCCTTCGAGCAGGTCCATCTTGTACTCATTACCCTTGCCTTTGTAATATTCATAGGCTTCGTCCCAGGGTAGGGAGCTCATACTATATTCTGATTTTTTTGAAGCCAGCTCCAGCATCTTTTTTTCAATTTTCGGAAAATCTTCTTCGGAAATCTTGATACCTTCCGGAAGGTCAACATCATAGTAAAAGCCGTTTTCTATGGCGGGGCCTATACCGAATTTAACACCGGGATAAATCTCCTGTAAGGCTTCAGCCAGCAAATGTGCCGACGAATGCCAGAATGCCTCGCGGCCTTTGTCATCATCGAATGTGACAAACTGAATATCTGCTTCTTCTTCATCTATGGGGCGGTTTATTTCGTAAAGCCTTTCATCCACAATGGCTGCGAGAGCGTTACGCGCAAGGCCGTCTGATATTGATTGTGCTATTTTATAACCTGTAGTGCCTTTCGGGAATTCTTTAATGGCCCCGTCGGGAAATTTCACTTTCATTGTTTCTTTCCTGCTTTTTTATTTTTGTAAAGGATTATCAAATACCGAATTTAAAATGACGAAGCTGAATTAAACATATTAAAGAAATAAATTATTAAAGATAATAATTCGTCATAAAGACCTTATAAACTAGTAATAAATCCGGAACAAATATAATTTTTCTCTCAAGGAGTTATAATGAAAGTATTAACTGCACTGATTGCAGCCCTTTTAATGACTGCCAACGCGCTATATGCGCAAGATGAAGACATCGAGGATTTCAGCTTCGAACAAGAACCTCTTCGTGAAGAAAGTTCGCCTTATTTTGCGATAGCAGGAGGCTACACAGCTACATTTTATAATTTAGGCGGAAATTTCAATGATCTTAATGCTCTACTCAGTGATCAGTATGAATTAGGTTCCATCGACGCCCCCGTATTCATGAATGGCGTCCAGGGATTTACCGGTTTGATTTTAATTCCCAATCTCCGTCTTGGTTTTTTCGGTTTAAGCGGAATGAAAAGCGTTGAAAGGGATATTAATATTGATGGCCAAAACCCCTCTTACACACGCAAGGCAGACTACACCATCGGGCTGACAGGCTTAACGATTGATTACGGTATTGTGCCCTTTGAGCATTTCGCGATTTTGCCCGGATTAGGATTTGGCTGGGGTAATCTCAATCTGGAGGTTTATCAGGCTCCTTCAGAAACTGATTGGACTGATCTCGGCACTGAGCTTACAAATGACCCTGATATCTGGAAGCAGGATATTGAAACCGGATTTTGGTATTTAAGGCCCACAATTAATTTTGAATACGCTCTAACCAACCTGGTGATGTTCAGGCTTGGCGCGTCTTATTCTTACTCGTTCGGAGAGGACTGGCAGCTGAACGAAACAGCCGCAGTAAATAACGTGCCGGATAATGTAAACGGATCCGGATTGCTAATACAATTCGGACTTTTTCTGGGATTGTTTAATTATTGATTTGTATTTTCGCCGCAAATTAATTATTTTTGCATGCTCTAATTGAGTTAATGATATATCTGAATCATCGGGCCTGTAGCTCAGTTGGTTAGAGCAACGGACTCATAATCCGTTGGCCGGGGGTTCAAGTCCCTCCGGGCCCACATATAAAATAACCAAGCCCTTGCAGGCCAACATCTTGCAAGGGTTTTTCTTTTTGGGCCAAGCATTTTTCTAAACCTTTAATTCATTCATCTCAAAAAAATCATTCTGCTTGGCGCTTTGTCAGCATCATTCTCTATCTTTAAAAACTCATGGAAACTAGTATCGAAGAATTAAAAAAATAGTTGGCCGCTGTGCTTCATTGCCTGCCCGGTATCCCGTATTTTTCTGTATTTAATTATGACAGATGAAAATGATTATGAATTATGCAAGACAGAGTATCTTCAAAAAAACTAATCAATTACTTTTCAAAAGGCCCTCTCCGTATTTTACCTGTGTTTTATCCGTATAAATACGTAGAAGCTAAAATACGTAGTAATTGGTATTGCATCACACTATAATTTACTGTATGTTTGTTGCAGTCATTATGAAAGATTAAACAGCGTAATGATTACCAAAAAACACGGATATGAATTAGCCTTAATTATAAATAACGTTCTTTGAATTTGCGGATAAGATGATAAAAGCGGCAGTAAAATGCCGGGTAATTACCTGTTAAATCTGACGCTTATAGCGACTGGCCGCTCAGGCGGCTGAGACAGGCTTCAGGATATTTACTGATTACTTATCCGTATAAACACGTAGATCGCAATTTACGTACTAATGGGTATTGATTTAAATCTATTAATAGTTTAACTTTGCCTGCGAACGTTAAATAAAAGGAAATTTAACTATCCGGGGATCAGGGAAGATCATTTCAAAATTGGAACTAAAAATGTTCATTGATAAACGGGAAAACAAAAAAAAGACGGCGAAGGGCAAATTCACCGCCTTTAAAAGGAGAGCTTCATTAAAAGCTCATATACTCGTGCTTGAATATAAAAAAATATTATTTATAATCCAAGCATTTTATTGAAGCAATCCGATAATTTCCCGGTAACTAAGCAAATAATTGTTTTATTTGGCCATAGCGGCTTTGGGCAACTTCGTGTGCAGCGGCCGATGCGCGCGCGTTGAAAGCCTCAATGGCAGTATTTTTACTTTTTTTTCTTTTTTTAATTCTTTTTAGGAGACTCATTATGAAAAAGCTCGTAGCTTTAATGATCGTTGCACTTTTCGCAAGCGTAAATGTTTTCGCTAATCCGTTTAACCCGACAGAATCAGCAGACGCTACTTTCGAATGTAAAGTAATTGCTCCGCTGGAATGGACAGCACCCCAGGATGTAGTTCTGGAAGAAGTTATCGCTAACCAGACAAGAGACATCGCTGATGTTGATATGGTTTTTGCTCTTACAGGCGAACCGAACTATGACATTACCGTTAATACTACTGGACCAGTTGCGGATGGCGGCAATCCTTCAACTACAGTTAACCTGATCGGTTCCTGGTCAGCAGCGCCTACAGCATTAGATGCTTCAGGTAACGCATCAGTTACTTATACTGTTGACAAAATCGAATCGACATCAACAGGAGACGGCGGAACTTACACATATACAGTATCAGTAGACGCTGTTTACAGCGCTTTATAAGAATTTACAAACCGGAGTTAAATGATGAAATATATAATAATCATAATGCTTGTTATTTTGCCCGCCACGGTATTAACCGCGGGTAACGGACAGAATACTCCGGTTTCAGGTTCTTCAAATTTGTCATGTACTGTTATAAAACCGATTTCGATAAGCCCGGAAAGCAGCTTTGATTACCTAAACTGGCCGACTATTCCGGCCGGCTCGAAGTACTACTTCGGCTCTCATCTTTATGAGGATTCAGATGTTAGAAGTATCTTCACGATTAGTGGCGAACCGGGATATGACGTACTTTTAAGTTTACAAACTCAAACAGAAGTAGATGACACAGAACTGTCTTTTACCTTAAAGGGTACATCCCAGCAATATCTTGGGGGAAGCCCTGTGCCCGAGCTTACTTTGAATAACAACGGGCAGGCAGTTGTGAATTTGAATTCCGGTGGCGCGTTCTACGTGCACATAAATTCGTGCACATAAATTATAACTGGGTATGGGCGAAAACCGGAGCCCCTTTGGGGTTAAAAACTTTCACCCAAACTATATCGGCGCAGTACGCGGCTTTATGATCCCGGTTTAAAATAATAATTTGATAAAATAAATAAGGAATAAATTATCATGAAAAAGCTAATTGCTATAATTCTGGTCTTGGGCGGCATGACTGCCTGGGCTACAGAGCAAGGCAGCGGACATAATCCGACAGAAACGGCAGGCCCCTGCACAATGACGACTAACTGTATAGCTCCGTTCCTCGTATGGAACGATCAGCCTCAGAATCCGGATGATCTGCCTGACGTAATCAAAGGCCAGACATGGACAGGAAGCACGCCTTTTGCCATCTTCGCGATGACAAAAGCAGCTAACTATACTGTCAGGCTCAACCTTGATTTTGATGATAACCCGGTTGACGGCGTAACACTTGACGGCGCTTGGGGATTCAATGATCAAATGCCGGAATGGGATGGTTCTTTCCCGATCACGAATACTTTGTTTGATTGGTACGGCGCCCAGACAGAAGGCTGGATAATCTTTAACGTGACTGAAATTGACGCTACAAATGCTACATCAACAGGTGTAAGGACATTTAACGTAAGCGTTTCAGGCCATTATCACAACATATAATTGTAAAACACTGTTCATCCGGTATTAATCCCGGGTGATCACATAAATATGGAAATTAATGAAAAAACTAATTGTGATAATGCTTATACTGGGCGGCTTTACAGCTTACGCTACAAGCCCCGGCCATAACGGAACAGTGGATGGCGGCCCCTGCACAATGACAACAGAATGTATCGCGCCTTTTCAGGTGTACAATGTACAGCCTTCACAGCCTGACGCTCTTCCTGATGTAATTAAAGGACAGACATGGACAGGAAGCGTAATGATGGCAATCTTCGAAATGACAAAAGAAGAAACAAGGAAAGTAAGGTTCAATGTACACTTTGACAACAACCCGGTTGACGGCGTTCTTCTTGGCGGCAGATGGGATTTTGTACTAGCTCCGACAGGCTGGACAGGCGGATGGCCGATTGGTACTACCGCTTTCAACTGGAATCCGGGCAGTACACTGTGCCAGGTTGGTTTCCTTGTTGAATCAATCGATGCAACAAGCGCGACAACAACAGGAGTCAGGTCATTTAACGTAAGTATTTCTGGTAAATACATCAACCTGTAACTAATATATATTACAACCGCCTGCTCATTTATGAACAGGGTGGGTGGTTGTAATTAATTAAAGGAGAAAGAAATGAAGAATTTGATAATTATACTTTTGGTGCTCGCGGGCATGACTGCCTGGGCTACAGAGCAGGGCAGCGGACATAATCCGACAGAAACGGCAGGCCCCTGCACAATGACAACAGAATGTATCGTGCCTTTTACAGTTGAGAATGATCAAGCATATGCTCCGGATCCGGATCAATTGCCTGACGTTATCAAAGGACAGATATGGGAAGAAACTCCGTTAACTTACGCGATCTTCCACATGACCAAAGCGGCAGATTATACGGTTAATATCAAATTGAAATTTGATGATAACCCCGTTGGTGGAGTTAAGTTATTTGGCACATGGGATTGGAGTGATACACCTCCGCCATGGTCAGGATCTTTCCCTATTACAAACAAAAATTTCAATTGGCATGACGAACAGACTGAGGGATGGATCAAGTTTAGTGTAACTAAAATTGATGCAACAAATGCGACAACAACAGGAGTCAGGACATTTAACGTAAGTATTTCTGGTAAATACATAAACCTGTAAGAACATATATATTACAACTACCTGCTCATAAATGAACAGGGTGGGTAGTTGTAATTATTTACTTTAATTACATAAACATTGAAAAACAATGAAAAAAATAATCATAATAATGCTTTTTGTGGCCGGATTTGCTGCTTACGCACAGAACGGTCATAACCCAACAGTTGAAAGTGGCAGCGCAGAGCTAAAAACAAAATGTATCGCGCCTTTTACTGTTGAGAACGATCAGGCCAATTCACCCGCTCCGGACGAACTGCCGGATGTAATACTCGGCCAAACCTGGACGGGCAACCAGCTTTACGCTATGTTTTACCTTACAAAAGCCCGGTTCAATTCTGTACAGCTTCACCTCGCCTTTGATGAAAACCCTGTGGACGGAGTTAGAATAGACGGCAAGTGGGCGATGACCACTAATTTCCCTTATTTTACCGATATTGAAAATAATGATTTTATCTGGGGACAGCCGTTTTTCGCTCAGGGCTGGATAGGATTCTGGGTAAGAGAAATCGATGCTACTAATGCTGCTAATCCGGGTGTGCGTACTTTTACGTGCAGTATCTCCGGACAGTATATAAACTTGTAAAGACAGCCTGTTTCCGGTCAGAAACAGAAGGAGAATATGATGAACAAAATTACTCAAATAATTATCACAGCGCTGATATTAGCCTCGTCAGCGCTTGTTATTTCCGCTGATGATGAGCAATCACCTTATATCGCCGTGAACACCAGCCGGGAAGTTGACCTGGGCACAATGATTAAAGGTACTCACAATGAATTCATCTGGGATGATAACACAGTAACATTTGAGATTTATTGCAGTGAAAATGACCCCATACACATCACAAGTAAGTTCATCACTGAAAACACAGACATGGTAATTGACGCAGAATGGAAAGCCGGCCCGGTCTCCGGCTTCGAAACTAACTTTACCGACGGCATATATACGCCGATGAACAATCACTTTTACGTAACGGTGAAGATTAATTCCGTTACTGTTAACCATGGTTCGCCGACGGGCAAATTCAATTTTGTGCCTTCGATCACCGTAAAATACCATGGGATGTAGTTATAATTTGTAGAATTTTTTTCAGAGCAGCCCCATGAAAAAGATCATCTTAAGCTTAACTTTATTTTTATTATTAGCGGCGCCATCGTTGGCGCAAGTGGCGGTTTTCCCCCAGGCCCTTTTCCTCGATACCAAGAGCAGGGCGGCAAACCTGAAGATTATTAATAATAATTCAGACACACGTGAAGTAACCATTGAAATGGTATTCGGCTATCCAGGATATGATTCCACAGGGACCCTGGAAATATTTATGGGTGATACCGTACCCGGCGTGGAACGTTCGGCCATACCATACGTTAAAGTGTTTCCCAAAAAACTTATGCTTAACGGCGGTGAAGAGCAGGTAGTGAAGTTTATGCTCCTTAATACCGCAAAAATGGAAGACGGTACATATTTCGGAAGGATAGTGGTACGCTCGAAAGAGCCTCCGGCGCAAATTGATACAACAAACCTCGGTGGAATAAAAGCCCAGCTCGATATAGAATATAACGTCGTATCGGCATTGATAGTACAAAAGGGTAATAAAGACTGCAAGGTAGAAATTACCGATATGGACGCTTATTCCGATTCTGCCAGTGTTAATATCCTGGTTGGGTTTAAAAGATTGGGAAATTCCCCATTTTTCGGTACCGCTGAATTAAATATTTATGATGCCGATGGCAATCATGTTGCCAGCAAAAAAGAGATAACACCGATTTATTTTGACGGTAAAAAAGCGTTTAAACTCGATAAAACAGAATTTAAGGAAGATAAATATAAAGTGGAGATAAATCTCTCCAATGAACATGAGGATGTACCAAAAGAATTCAAGATCCCATTTAACGGATTAAAAGAATCTTATGTAATTGATCTCCACGGTAAATTGTAATGCTCAGAAAGGGCGGGCTCATTTTGTTCCTGCCCTTGATCATGTTAATAAACCTGACTGCAAGGGCGGAAGAAAGCAGGGAAGAAGCCATATTCTCCGTGCGTTACCTCCGGCATGTAAATGACTATTTCGTTTACATTCAAGGAGTGGATAAGGCTTATGTACCTTTTGAAGAAGTAATATCGTTTCTGAATATTTATTACACAAGGGATGATAATTACAAATTCGAAGGATACATGAACCGGGCTGACAGTGCATTTGTGATCGATTTCAATAATAACAATATAGTTGATATTGAGGGTAATTCCCACAGTATAGATAAAAGCAGCTGGTTTATACAGGATATGATACTCTATGCAGATGCCGGGATATTTGAAAAAGCATTTCTATTCGATGTAAAGATGAACTATAATAAACTCACATTGACTATAGATTCAGGCTATGAGCTACCCTTGCAAAGATCAATGAGAGTTTCTTATGTAAGCAATAATTTCCAGCGGGAAGAAACGGTAGAATCTTTCGGGCCCATGATCTCGGGAAGGAGTTTTAATATAATTAATGGCGGTATACTCGATTACTCTTTAGGCGGAAATAAGAATGTAAGCGGAACGAGTTACAATTTCAGCGGGAGATTGGGCCTGGAAGTACTTGGAGGTGAATTTCAGTATCAGGGAACCGGCAGTGTTAATTCCGGTGAATTTAAGGATTATCAGGAAAGATTCAGATGGAATTACCGCTTTGATAAAAACTGGCTTTACAGTTTGTCGGCAGGTGATCTGCTGAATTTATCAACAAGAAATTCCGGATCCCGCGGATACAGAATCAGGCAGCCGGCGCTTAGGGGCCTGCAGCTGACAAATGAAGATTTAGAGATACCGAATTATTTTACAGAGTATATTATTGAAGATCATATAGAACCTGATTGGACGGTTGAGGTTTATTTAGAAGGAAGGCTTTACGAGGTAAAGAAAACAGACCTTGACGGTTACTATAGGTTTGAAATACCCTTAACTTACGGGCTTACAAATATTTCGCTTAAATATTACGGCCCCAAGGGAGAATACAAAGAAGAGGAAGATGTTCTAAATATCCCCTCCAGCCTTCTAAAAGCCGGAGAGGTAAAATATAGTATTGCTGCCGGAGAAGATATAAATGCAAAGATCCGGCAAGTTGACGGCTCTTTGTCTTTGGGGCTCTCAGATTGGCTGACGGGTACAGTTTCGTTCAATAAAAAAGAGGCCGAAGCGGGCTATACTTTTGTCAGCCAATCCTATATTAACCTTTTCAATTTAACAATGCTTCAGCTTACTTATGCCAACGAAGGAATTTATCAAGCCTCTATGAAACTCGATAATCTTATCCACGGTGTAAATAGTGATGTGTCATTTATTTCTTACGACAGAAGCATATCATCTCAGTACTCCAACCATATAAATTCAATTGAAATATATACAAATATGAATAGATTGTTTTCATTGCCGGTTACCTTAACTACGTTCGGTTCTTATAACAATTTTGTAAGCTCCGGCCAGGGAAACCTGAGTTCAAGCTTAATGCTTAATCTGGGGAGTATTAACGCTGCTTTCCGCCATACAATATCGTTGAGTTTACCAGATGATGCTGAATCTAATATTTATCAGAATTTTACCCTGGGCGCAGGCTATTATTTCAGTAAGATAAAAGGGGGGCTAAGTTTTATTAATAACACCAGATTAAATGCTGATATTGATTTCGACCCGGTTAATGTCGATCTGCATGATATTGCAGTTAATATTGAAAAAAGGATATTTCATAATATTTCTATGATTTCAAAATACAATTACAATTTCCGGTCAAAAATGTCGAATGTATCAATGGGCCTGAATCTAAATCTTGATAATTTAAGAAGCCGTTCATCAGCGATATATTCAGAGAACAGCGGTATGGCTTATAACAGCAGCGTATCGGGTTCGCTTGAATTCGATTCCCGAAATCTCCGGTTTGCTTTGAGTAATTCGACAGCAGGGCCTTACGGAAAAAGTTCGGCTGCGGTGAAATTCTACATGGATAATAATAATAACGGTAAGTTAGATCAAAATGAAGAGTTGATTCAGGATATTGATTTTTCTATTACAAAGGGCGCAAATAATAAACAGGATATTGACAATTATAAAATTATAACCGGATTAAAGCCCGGAGAAAAGTATAATATCAAGGTCAAGCCCGAATCTTTGCCTGATCCTTCGATCATACCGCGGCACATGGAATTTTCCTTTGTTGCTGAGCCCTATTCATACAAATCTATAGAAATTCCATGCATTCAGGGGGGAGTGATTGAAGGAACCACTTTCAGGGAAGTTGCCGGAAAGATTCAGCCGCAGGCGGGCCTGAAAGTACACATTGAAGGCCTTGATAATGATTTTTATAAAACAATAAGCGTTTTCTCGGACGGTTCTTTTTTCTATGTGGGGATTCCCCCGGGGCGGTACCACATTTATGTTGATTCACTTCAGCAGGAGATTCTCAAATGCGCCACCGATCCTTATAAAAAGGAGATAGAAGTTAATGCCGTTGAAAATGGCGATTACATTGCGGAAATTGATTTTACTTTATTCTCAAAAGATAAAAAAGAAGGCCAGAAACTTGCCGGGCAAGGAATCACCGGCAGGCACGGGGGAGACGCAGACCTTGAAAGCCGGGAATGGAAAAAACTGGTAATATTTTACGAAGATAATTCAGGAGCAGTACCTCAAAAATTCATTGATAAAATTGATATGCTGGGAAGTATGATGGCAGATGAAGAATCTCTTACCCTCGACTTAAGGGCCTATCCGGAGGATGCAAATTCAAATTCGCGTTCTCACAAAAAACTTGAGCAAAGGATAGAAGGTATTTTAGCCACTCTCGATAAAAAAGGAGTTGACCGCAAAAGGATTGCCATACATAAAGTATCGCCCGACAAAAAGAAGCGCGGCCGGTACCCCGATTATAATATTGAAGAAGTAATAGAGCTGGAAATTATCGAATTGCCTTAAAAGTTCAGCCTCCCGGTATAAGCCGGAAGGCCTTGTGTTAATGCTTTAAGTTGATCCTTTCTTCGGCCAGATCGATGACCTTTTGCACCTGCTCTTCGATAGTCATGTTCGAAGTATCTACCTCGATGGCGTCGTCGGCCTTTTTAAGGGGGCTGTGCTCGCGGCTGCTGTCGTATTTATCCCTCTCAATTATTTGCTGCTTAATCTCGTCGAGATGAACGTCCAGGCCTTTCTCTTTAAGTTCCTTCCATCTGCGTTCTGCGCGTTTATCGACATCTGCCACGAGGAATATCTTAAGCCCGGCGTTTGGGAAAACCACCGTGCCAATATCGCGGCCGTCCATAACGACTCCGCCATTCTCTCCGAGCTGCCTTTGCTGGGCCGTGAGTTTCTCGCGAACGTAGGGCATGGCGCTCACCCGGGAAACATATTTGGTGACTTCGGAGGTGCGAAGTTCAGCGCTTACGTCCTTTCCGTTCAGTATGGTCAACTGGCCGTCAGGGCTATTGCGCATGGTGATCTTGCATTTTTCCATAACCTCGGGCGCGTTTGCTTCGTTTATCTGTCTGCCCATATAAAGCCAAAGCAGGGTAGCTGCCCTGTACATAGCGCCTGTATCTATATAGATATAGCCCAGGCTGTCGGCGACTTTCCCGGCTGTGGTCGATTTACCCGAGCCTGCCGGACCGTCAATTGCTATGATGATCTTTCTCATAATTCTATTTTTTTAAAAGGTTATAAATTTCATTTATGACTAAATCTGTATTTTTAAAATCCCTCATGAGCAATTCAGGGCTTTGCCCCTCAAGTTCTTCAAAAGTGAATTCACCTGTGGCTACTGCCAGAACTTTCATGCTATTTTTGTGAGCACATTCTATATCCCTGAACGTATCTCCGATGATCAGAGTGTTATGCCTGCCGAAGCAGCCTTCTCCGTGAATCTTGTTAGCTCTTTGCACGGCCAGTTCGGGCAGCATGTTCCGGTTTTCGTGGTCGCTGCCGAAAGCGCCAAAATCGAAATACTTATTCAGGCGGTGTGCACTGAGTTTAAAATAGGCGTTCTCTTCGAAATTGCCGGTTATCAGGCCGAGCACGGTATCGTCCCTGTCAAATAGCTGTTTTATCAGGGTATCCACTCCGGGCATCAGGTTGATGTTTTCGGGTGTGCAGTACTCTTTGAATACTGCTAGCATTTTCTGCCAGATCGTAGGCAGATTTTCTGCCATTTCATCGTGGCTGACTCCGATGGATTCAGTCATGGTTCTGAGTATATGCAGGTCTGTCATCCCGGCAAAACGCGGAATGACATCCTCGGGTATATTTCTGCCATAAAGCTCTGACATCACCTTCGAGAACAGCTTTCTTGCAAGCCCTTTTCTGAATCTAAGTATAGTGCCGTCTATATCAAAAAGCAAAAGGTACATATCAGAACGGCACATCATCTTCATCAGGAATCTGGCTTTCATTGCCTCCGGAGTAAGTTCCGGTGGAATTATCCCTGGCCTGCTGCCCCGCCCCCGGGGAACCCGAGCTGCCGCCGCGTCCGCCGTCGAGCATTATCATGTTGTTGCATACCATTTCAGTGACGTATCGTGTTACGCCCTCTTTATCCTCGTAGGAGCGGTTTTTGATGCGTCCTTCCACATAAACGCGGCTGCCTTTGGACAAATATTCAGCGGCAATATTGGCAAGCTTATCCCAGAGCACAATGCTGTGCCAGTCAGTGTTTTCGCGTAATTCGCCGCTTTGGTCGCGGAAAGTTTCCGTTGTGGCAATGCGTATTGTGCATACGGAAGTACCCTGCGGAGTGGTACGCAGTTCGGGATCGTGCCCTAAGTTACCTATAAACTGTGCCCTGTTAAGACTTTTCGCCATCGGATCTTAACCTTTTTAAGTGTTAATAATACTTCTCAATAATGATCTCATTATAAATAGAAATTAAATAATTGCACTCATTGTTTTTAATAAATTTTTATTTTTTTCACAGTTGTTTTTTACTCTATCTGAAAAATAAAATTCATGCAATTTTATCAAAGTAATAAGTGCTTTATTATTTCTGTTGATATAACAAAAAGAAAATAATAATTTTTATCGTCAGTTGCAATATTCAAAAGTTTAAAATATGTTGAAAGCATTTTTAATCAGTTTTATCATTTTTTTAATAAATTTTTCAAATTCTTATTTTTTATAAAATAAAGTATTATATTTGATTGAGAGATAGGGGTTAATCTTACTACTTTTCGATGTTTTAAAATAATAATAAGGACAAAGTCTATGAAAATATCCTCAATAATATTGGCTATGATCTTTATCGTAAGTATTGCTAATGCTCAGATGGAATTTGAAGCGCCCGATTATAATCAAATAGAGAAAATTACTCAGGATAGCGCTTCCGATTTTTACTATCCTAAATTATTTAAGCGCTACGAAAATCTTGATATTACTCTGACATCGGAAGAAATGCGAGCTCTTTACTACGGTTATCTTTTTCAAGAAAGCTATTCTCCTGTTCAAAGGCCTCAAAGCCCTAATGTACTGATTCAGATTCCCAATAAAACAGATGAATTAAATAAAAAGATCATAGAGAAAGAAAAAGATGTTTTGGAAAACCATCCATTTAATTTGACTTCATTTTTTATTATATCTGAATGTTATAGTGATTTGGGAAAAAATGATATTCTGAAAAATGGAAAACTATTGCAAATAAAACAGCACAAGCTATAATTTCTTCAGGTGATGGACGAAGCCCGGAAAGCGCTTATCACATAAATTCTCTGGATCATGAATTAATGATACTCGAAATGTCGGGATTAGAATATGATAATTATCAGATGCATGAAAATGGCTGCGAAAAGTTAAAAGTAAAAAACAACCCTTACGGAATTGAATATATATATTTTAATACATCTATGATATTTCGCAGGTTAAAATGAGCTACTATCCCGAAAGCATAGAAAGCACTCTTAAAAAGAAGATTCCCGGCGATGTACTGCTGAAGTTTCTTAATTATTCAGCGTTTTTTGTTTTCATTATAGTCTTAGGCTTGGAATTTTGGAGCGATGAGGCTGATATTGAATTAAAAGCACTTATGCTGTTAGTGGTAATAATGATTGCAGGAATTGGCTTTATCCGAAAACCAAAAAAAATCAGAAAGAGCCATTACCACAAAGGAGAATACTATTTTTTGAAAATAAAACTGGCTTGTGTTTTTTTTTGATACATATCCTGGCCTTTATTCAAATCTATATTTTTATCAATTCACCTGACTGGCCATTTTGGGTAGATAATACCTTACTTGTTGCTTTGCAAATATCATTTTTCGCACCTTCTTTCTTTAGTAGAATATTTTGTTATAAATAAGAATGAAATTGTGGTATCAGTAGCCGGCTTCGTATCTATAAAGCATGAGGATTTGCAAAAGGTTAGTTTCAATGAAGAGCGGATAATTTTTTATTATTTCGATCCCGAAAAAAATGAAGATACACAATTGCAGATAGACCTTTGGGAGTATAAGGATACAATAATCGCCCCCCTTGTGAACGCTTTGAAGTATAAGTATGGCACCAAATTTTTTGCTGAAAAAGCAGCTGCCTGAAAGTCAAATAAAAAATGTGATTCTTTTGAAAAAATAGATTTAATTTTCAAATTACCAAAAAATATTTCTATTGTTTTCCCGTGATTTAACTATTGATATATTAGTATATGTTAGATTTAAACAGGGAAGATCATGGAGAAAACAATTGCCGGTGCGGAAGAATACATTGAAAATCTCCCGGAAGATAAACGAGAAAATTTCCGGAATGTCAGAGAGGCAATAAAACGCGGGCTTCCCGATGGATTCACCGAAGATATAGTGGACGGTATGGTAGCTTATGTAGTTCCCCATACAAAATATCCCCCCGGTTATCATTGCGACCCTAAAAAGCCGCTGCCTTACATCAGCCTGGCACAGGCAAAGGACAATATTTCCATGTACCATATGGGAATATATGTGGATAAGGAGCTTTTTGAATGGTTTAGGGAAGAATTTATCAAATCGGGTAACCCTAAATCGAATATGGGTAAAAGCTGTGTGAAATTTAAAAAGCCCGATAAAATACCATACGAAGTAATTGAGCAGCTTGCGTCTAAGAAAACAACCGATGAATGGATTTCTGAATACGAATCGAAATTAAAAAGATAGGAGGGCAAAATGAATGATAAAATACCTGACTGGACTCAATTCACAAAAAGAATTTATATAGATAAACATCCATCTGAAGTCTATAAAGCATGGGCTGTCCCTGAAAATATAACTGAATGGTTCCTTGAAAAAGCCGATTACACTGACGGCAATGGTAATAAAAGAGAACCGGCAGTTTTTATACAGCCCGGAGATAAACACGCCTGGAAATGGCACAACTGGGATTTCACAGAGGAGGGAGAAGTTATTGCAGCTAACGCAGATACAGAGATAGCTTTTACTTTCGGCTCAGGCGGTAATGTTTTTGTGTATTTAAAAGAATCAAAAGGTGGTACCGAACTGGAGCTCATCCAAAAGGACATTCCTAAGGACGAAGCCGGTAAAATGAATCAGTATGTGGGCTGCTCTAATGGCTGGACTTTCTGGCTTACCAACCTGAAAGCCTGGCTGGAGCACGGCATTACGCTCCATGCTAAAGGCCTGGAACAGACTGATACTGAGAACAGAGTAAACAGCTAATTTTTTTATTATTATTAAAGAGTTCCGTCATTATTTGACGGGACTTTTTTTATTTTATATCATTCTAAATTAAAACTCAAGGAAAAATGGAAAATCAATATAATTATGTGACAAAACTTGATATTAGGTTCGGCCATCAGGAATTGATCGATATTAATAGGATAGTAAAAGAATGTGAGCACCAGTGGTATAATGAAACACTT
>CAZJAH010000037.1:0-14622 GCA_964544155.1 uncultured Hyphomicrobiales bacterium
ATTAAAGAATTAGCATTGACTCACAAGAAAAGAGGCTGCCCTGTGAAGGCAGCCTCTTAATTTATGGACTGAATCAGGATTACCTTACAACTGAAATCGATGTAGTCGCGTTAAAATCCCTTCCGCGTAAATTGATATAGAACTTACCGCTCTCTAAATGTTCAAGGCTAAGCCCAATTTCGTTAATTCCCTCATTGAGATATTCGAGATCAAGCGTATGGATATTTCTGCCGAGAACGTCGAATACATTCAGAGTATAATAATCTCCGGCTACAACATTGAATCTTAGTAGAGTGCTGTTTGCAGCAGGGTTAGGATAAACAAATAAGCTGTTATCATTGATAATTATTTCTTCCACACTTGTTTGGGTTAGTATTACTATTCTTCCTTCATTGCCTTTGTCGAAGGCATTATCTTTAGAGGAATAATTAGCTGCGAGGTATTCTGCAAGAGCATCCTGCTCAGTGCCGTTATTAGCGAACTGCGAGGCACCGTCCATCATCTCCTGCTCAAGTTCTACTTTGTTGAAGAACTGAATGTCGGCAGCTTCAAAGTCCGGATAAGGGTAGCTGTCGCCTCCTCCTACAAGGAAGTTAAGAGTTACAACCCTTATCGGCCTATCGGAATTGCCTGATACCTGGAAATTTTCTGCTAGGCGTTCTATTTCATTGCCGTCTTCATCTATTATCCATGCGTCTTTTACTCTGGAGCCTGCTTCAAGGTAGGGATCGAATGTGAATTTGACTCCGCCTACCTGGGGGAACTGCCCCGGTGTTGCATCAGGGCCGGAAGCAGCCACGGCGTGGTTGAGTACCTGCAACAGCTGTTCGGCTGTTAAAGTGATCAAGGTCAGCGCGTTATTGAACCTCAGAGAGTTCTCAATATCAAGCTGTGATACCTCGCCAAGCTCCTTGCCTGCCAAAGGATTTGCCAAAGGCGGGCTTTCTATGTATTTATCGGTTCCTGTAGTTATGATCTCTCCGATCGATGATCTTATACCGCCTCCGTTCTTAAGGGATACCGCTGTCTCCGTATCGACCGTTTTTGCCATGTGAAGGTTAGCATCTGCGGTAAGGTTGCCAAGGTTGGTTTCAGCTGTCCTTACTTTTGTCCTTCTGCCCTCAAGGTAAACATCTGTCCAGCCGAAGGTATTGCCGTCCTTCTGAACGATCACTTCTTTTATGCCGTCAACTATAGCTTTTACTTTAGCCGCGCGGCTGTCAGGATTGCTAAAGGCATCATCATAACTTGTAAAGAACTGCTCTACAGACTGCTGATCGGCTGCCCATGCTCCTGATATCTGATCATCGATTGATGAAGGTACGACAACGCCGTTTGCATCGAAATCAACAAGGAGCCTGCCTACATATTTAAATCCGCCATCTGTACTTACTATCAGTGCAGGGTCGCCGTCCTTATTCTGGGTTACTATCGGATAAGTATCCACTTTTGTATCGCCATCCATCAGCCTGTCATTATTATCGGCCAGGATTGAGTTGGAGCCTCCGGCTATTACGATATCAACGCCGCTTAAAAAGCCGATAAGTTCGCGCTCATAAGAAAGCTGCTGCATATGAGCGAGAAGTACTATGATGTCTATATTGTGGTCGTTTACAAGTTCATCGATATAAGGCTGGAGCAGCTGAGCGAGCTGCTGCATGTTATTTGTGCCGCCGCCGGGCTGTTTGGCTGTTACTTCACCGGTCGAGGATATCGATTCAACTATTGGTGTGGTTGCGCCAACTACGCCTATCCTAAACCCGCCTTTATCTATGATGGTTGACGGAGCGAGGCTGTAGGCTGCAGGATTTGCAAGGTCCTGCAGGCTTGTTATAAACTCTGTATTGAGCAGTGCATCATCTGTATAAAGCCATGAAAGGCTGCCGTCCTCTGTGAAATCAAGGTTGGCTGAAAGATAGGGGAATTGAGCCCCCAAGTAGCGGGCTTCGCTTCCGTTGCGGATATTATGGTGCATAAGCTCGCCAAATGTACTTGTCCCGAGATCGAACTCATGATTACCCACCGCTGAGGCTTCGACGCCGAGGATGTTATGTATTCTGATATCGGCATAGCCTGTTCCTTCGCGGGCATTGGGATTGCCCAGAGCATCGCGGAATACCTGGCGCATTGAATAATCACCCGCTGCTGACATAAAAGGCGAGGGCAGATAGTTATCTCCTGATGACAGGATAAGATTTGTCGCGCCGAGTGTATTGCCTTCTTCAACAAAAGCGTCAACCAGAGCCGCGAAATTGGGCGCTGTTTCTATCGCGCCGGTGCTGGCTTCAGCATCTGCGAGATGTATCAGGTGTATTGTTCTGGTTTGCGATAAAGCTGTGCTTATCGCAAAAAACAGAAATAAAACAAGAACTACTCCTGTTTTGTAGAATGTAAACATAGCGAGAATTCCGTATAAAATTATACATAATTAAAAAGCCAACCATTTAAGTTTTGACAGGCCAAAATAGTGAGAGAATGTTAATAAATGATAAATTATTTGTGAATAATAAAATTAAACTAAAGCAGGAAATTCCGGCCCAGGCCTTATCATACATCACTATCATCAGGTTTGGCGTAATTGAGCCTTTTGAGCTTGTTTGAGAAATGGTATGCGTCCAGTGAAGCCACAGCCACAGTATCGGCAGCGTGCAGATCTATGTAGCCGTCTTCGGCAATAAGCTTTTCTTCCAAAATTAACTTCACTACCGATCCGATCACCAGTATTGTACCGTTAAGTTTTATATCTATCTTATCCGCCAGCTTTAGTCCAATTTTTATTATGGATTCTTTAACATATGGAGCCTCGAAGCCCTCGATATACTCCGGGTGAAGTTCTACAGCTTCAAATTCAGAAATATCTCTGGGATAGCGGTTAGCGGTCTTATGCGCCTGTTCGTAAATATCCCTGTTTATGTGATTTATGGTAAAAAATCCGTTATCCAGTATATTTTCAAGCGTGTGCCTTTCAGTAGTATGCGGCCTGGAAATAAAACCCAAAAAGGGTGGATTGGCCCCGATATGCAATACTGAATTAAAGACCGCGAGGTTCTCCCTGCCGGCCGAAGATAAAGTACCAATCAGATTGGCACTTTTAAACCCACCGACGGAATTCATGAAATTCACTCTGTAATTCTTATCCATTGAAAGGATATCTTCACGTGAAAAAGTTTTTCTCATTTCAGCTCCATGGATTTTCTTGTTTTAAACGGCTTAGTAGTGCAAAATATTTACTTAATAAATAAAAAAAATCCCCGAAGCCTTAGCCCCGGGGAATAGTTTTTATTAAACAATCAATAAGCTCTAATCAATTAGCCAGCTGAACCCGGCGGAAATGAAATTCATTTCATGATTGAAGCCCGTTCCCAGAGAAAAATCAAGCTGGAAATTATCCAATATAAGATAAGTAAGGCCGAAATCGCCGTTAATGAATATTTCCTCTGTATTTCCATATATACTTATGTCTTCAGAATATGAGCCGTAGAGCTCAATAAAGAAACCGGCTTTTTCATTGATACTATGCCCAACAGCTGCTGAAAAAAATAGCTCATTGCCAACCTCACCGTAACTTGTAAATCCCAGATTATACCCCATTCCGGTGCTTTCGCTAATGTCGCGGGCGAGCGCCAGCAGAATTCCGCCTCCCGTCTGGCCAAGGCTGATTGATTCGGTTCCGGTCGGAGTAATTACATTGCCTATAAAAGCAACATCCAGTTCTTTCCCGCTTGAAATATTCCATTTAAATCCAATCTCCAAATCGCTGATACCCTCAACCTGTGATCTGTTCTCTCCGGCATCATAGATTAGATAATCCCTGCCAAGCCTTATTTCAAAGCTTTCGCCAATACCAAATCTGAATAATGCCGCCGGCAGGGCCAGTTCCTTTATAAGCCCGTTAGGCCCCTTACTAAAGCCCAAAACTGTGCCGGCTTCTATCTGCAGGTTGCCCGGCCTAACAGTAACAGTGCTCTCGGTCTGGTCAGGTCGGTCGGTTACCATTTGCCCGTAGGAAAAATGAACTGATAATAAAATAAAGAAGGTTGCAACAAGTATTATTTTCATTGTAAGGCCAATTATTTAAAAACAACAAATACAATAATTGATAAATATAAAAAGAAATAATTAAAAAAGGGAATTAAGTAATATTAACATATAATCATTATTCATTTTCAGTGAATTTTTTTAACTTGCCTTGATTTATTGTTTTATAAAAATTAAGAATAAGGCATGGTACAGAAAATTAGCGTTATCTACATAATGCTCTTATGTATAAGCGTTTCGGCTATACCGGAGGAACTGACCCCCGAAAATCTGCTGAACCTCAAACAGATAAGCGAATTCGCTATTTCACCTGACGGCAGTAAAATACTCATGGTGATTAATACTCCTAATATCGAAGAAAACTCATCGGTATCGGATCTATATCTTATGCCGTTTAATGGCGGTGAGCCGAAAAAGATCAGCTCAAGCGGTAAGCACAATCACAGCGCTGTGTGGTCACCCGACGGCAATAAGATCGCCTTTATTTCAGACAGGGATAAAACGCCCCAGGCCTACATTCTCGACCTGAATCTTGGCGGCGAGGCTCACAAAGCGACTGATATGGAAAACGGTGTCGCGAACCTCGGCTGGTCGCCTGATGGGCAGCATCTTTCGTTCACATCGGATATTAAGCTGGATAGTGCGCTTGATGAAATCTATCCTGGCCTGAAGGACGCCAAAGCTTATCTTTATGACGACCTCCCCGTCAGGCACTGGGATGTATGGCTGGATGAATTTTACAGTCATTTGTTTATAATGAACATCAAGACCGGCGAGATCACTGACCTGACACGCGGAGAAAAATTCGACGTCCCGCTAAAGCCTTTCGGCGGCAGAGAGCAGATAGCCTGGTCGCCTGACGGAAGTGAGCTGGCTTATACTTCGAAAAAAGTCGATGACCCCGAGTGGAGTACAAATTCAGATATATATATTTATTCAATTCAGGATAAGAACACAATAAATATCACTAAAGGTATGGAAGGCTTCGATATGGACCCGAAATATTCACCGGACGGGCGTTTTATAGCTTTCCACAGCCGGGAAAGAGCGGGCTTCGAGTCAGACCGCGTCAGGCTTATGCTTTTCGACAGAAGCAATGTTGAGATCAGAGAGCTTTCATCTGAACTTGATCAGTGGGTAGGCCATACCATCTGGGCGCCTGACAGCAGGATGCTTTATTTTAACGCAGGTAATAATGACGGCACATACCAAATATACAAGATAGCCGCGGAAAGCGGCCGCTATGATGTGATCACATCAGGTGACTACAATTTCGGTACGAGGGGAATTGATATCAGCCCCGACGGCAATACGCTTTTATTCAACAGAGAAAGTATTAACGACTCGCCGGAGCTTTACATGCTGCCGGTTGTCGGCGGGACTCCATCAAAGATCACCGGTATTAATGATGATCTTATGGAAATGATAGATAGAGTTAAGATCGAAGCAAAGTGGATAACTTCCACTGACGGTAAAAAAGTGCATACCTGGGTGATCTATCCTCAGGATTTTGACCCTTCTAAGAAATATCCGATGATAACTTATTGCCAGGGCGGGCCTCAGCAGATGGTAAGCCAGTATTTCAGTACAGGATGGAGCTTCCTGACAATGGCGCATCAGGGCTATATAATTGCCGCTCCGAACAGAAGGGGATGCCCGGGATTTGGCCAGGATTGGGTGGACGCCATCAGCCGCGATTACGGCGGTATGCCCATGCAGGATATATTAGCCGTTACAGACTCAATGGCAAGCCTTCCTTTTGTTGATGAAAACAGGCTTGCTGCCATAGGCGCCAGCGCCGGCGGTTACGCAGTATTCTGGCTTGCAGGCAATCACGAAGGCAGGTTTAGCGCTTTTATATCACATTGCGGAATGTTCAATATGGTCAGTAAGTACGGCTCTACGGAAGAGCTGTGGTTCCCCAATTGGGATAATGGCGGCCCATACTGGCTGCCGGAGCATGAGGGCTATTACAGGGAGGCATCTCCGCATTCTTATGCTAATAAATGGGATACGCCCATATTCATTATAGCAGGAGAAAAAGACTACAGAGTTCCATATACTCAAAGCCTGGAAGCCTTTACCGTTGCACAGGTTAAAGGTATTCCTTCGAAGCTGCTGGTATATCCCGAAGAAAACCACTGGGTACTGCATCCGCAGGAAAAAGTGCTCTGGTACAGGGAATTTTTCAAATTCCTTGATAAATATTGCAAAAGCAAATAAAATTTCTTTTATAAATATTGCAAAAGCTAATTATTATTTTAAAAATTAATAGGTATCAATTATGAAAAGATCATTGATTCTACTGATTCTTGCATTCTTTGGATTTGGCCAAATGTCCGCACAGGTATCCGGCAATCCGACAAAAACCTTTGATGCTGAAATGCTCATGTCAATCAAAAGGATTAGCGATCCCCAGGTATCGCCTGACGGCCAATGGGTGCTCTATAGGCTTAGCACTCCCCTGATCGATGAAAATAAATTCGTCAGCGACCTTTATATCGTGGCGGTCGACGGAAGCCGCGTGAAGCAGATCACTGATGATGAAGCCTCAGACTACAACGCGCGCTGGTCTCCCGATGGAAAGGAAATTGCGTTTATTTCAACTCGTGACGGAACTCCGCAGATTTTCAGGATGAAATTCCCTTCCGGCGAACCGAAGAAGATCACCGAAGTTGAAAACGGCGTATCGAATATGCTATGGTCACCCGACGGCAAATACTTCAGCTTTACTTCAGAAGTAAAAATGGAACCTTCCATTGAAGACAAATACCCCAAATACTCGAAAGCAAATGTCCGCATTTATAAAGACCTCCCCGTACGCCACTGGGATGAATGGACCGATAATAAATACAGCCATCTCTTCATTGTTCCGACAAATGGGGGAGACCCGGTAGACCTTCTTAAAGATGAAAAAAATGATGTCCCGCTTAAGCCCTTCGGGGGTGTGAAAGAAATTGCATGGGCGCCGGATTCAAAGCAGATTGCCTATACTTCCAAAAAGGTACAGGATCCCGAAATGAGTACAAATTCTGATATTTATCTGGTAAACCTGGAAAACGGAAAACCAACAGGCAGGCATATAAACATTACTCAGGGAATGGAAGGCTTCGACAAGCAGCCCCAGTATTCACCCGACGGAAAATATATTGCTTTCCATAGTCAGGAAAGGGCCGGATTTGAGTCTGACCGAATAAGGCTTATGCTTCATGACCGTAAAACTTTCGATAATTTCGACCTTACAAGTACTTTCGATAACTGGGTATCTGAAAAAATCTGGGCGCCGGACAGCAAAACCATTTATTTCACCGCCGGAACTAAAGGCACGGTGCAGATATTCAAAATGAGTGTCCCTGACGGAAAATGGGACGTGGTTACAGATGGGTGGTACAATTACGGACAGGGTATGGATATAACACCTGACGGCACTGAGCTTATATTTGGCAGGCAGAGCATGGTTCATGCCCTGGATATATGGAAAATGAAACTGGCCGATGGCGTGATCTCAAGGCTTACCGATATAAATCAACAGATCTACAAAGACCTGAAATTACCCGAGATAAAAGAAAAATGGATAACAAGTACCGACGGCGCAAAAGTGCACTGCTGGGTGATCTATCCTCCAGATTTCCACGAAAGCAATGAATATCCAATGATAACATACTGCCAGGGCGGTCCACAGGCAATGATAGGCCAGAGGTTCCACTTTCGCTGGAACTGGTACCTGATGGCATCAAAAGGCTATGTGGTATTATGCCCGAACCGCCGGGGAGTACCCGGATTCGGCCAGGAATGGAATGACGCCATAAGTATGGACTGGGGCGGCCTTCCAATGGATGATATTATGGCAGCCACCGACGCGATGACAATCGAAAAATACATAGACAGAGAACGAGTAGCAGCTATCGGTGCCAGCGCCGGCGGGTACGCGGCATTTTGGCTGGCTGGCAATCACGAAGGCAGGTACGCTGCTTTTCTGGCTCACTGCGGAGTTTTCAACCTTGAAAGTATGTACGGATCAACCGAGGAACTTTGGTTTCCTAATTGGGAATACGGCGGGCCATACTGGGAGGACAGGAAAAACTACGAGCAGAATTCACCTCACAGGTTTGCCCGGAACTGGGATACCCCAATAGTTATAAGCACCGGCGAAAGAGATTACCGCGTGCCTTATACGCAAAGTCTCGAGGCATTCACTGTAGCCCAGGTTAAAGGAATAGATTCAAAGCTGCTCGTTTATCCGGAGGAGACTCATTTTATAGCCAGTCCCCAGGAATACATAATATGGGATAATGAAGTATTTGATTTTTTGGATAAATACTGCAAATAACAAATTCGTATATTGTTTGATAACTATTATACGCAGGCGGGAATTACCCTGCTTACTTGTTAAAGTATTCTTCTTCAGGCCGCCGGATCGCTTAGGCGGCCTGAATGCCATTATCCGCGAAATAAAAGACCGCGCGAAGAAGTATGATACATAAATAATACGGAGATCTTGATGAAAAAATATCTATTGATTTGGGTTTACAGAGGCATTATTCAGGATCCGGAAGTTTTCCAAAATAGAAATGACGCGGAAAGCAGAATGCAATCTATAAAGGAAGACAGCTTCAATCCCGATTATGACGAGCTGGAAATTTTTGAAATGATAATGTAGCTTTATATTACACATTTTACATAACGCATTATACGTGATGAAATTTTTATTTTGAAATCATTATTGAATATTATATTTTAATATAAGTCAGAAAGGCTTGCAAGATAGTTGTATTTGAAATATCCGGAGAAGGATTATGGCTGGTAAGTTATTTTCCTCGAGCTTTTACACTTATAGCGGCACTTATTTCATTGATGTCAAGGAAGCATCGAGTGGGGATGTGTATCTGGTAATAACCGAAAGCCGTTTTCAACAGGATTATAAATACAAAAGGGAAAGCGTAAGAATTTTTGAAGAAAGTATTAATGAATTTGTAAGAAACCTCAATTTAGCCCTTAAAACAATTGATAAGACACTCAGAATTGAAAGTATCATTACTGATTTTAAGCTTGACACCCATGATGAAGTAACAATTGATGGCGGAGAAAATACTTCGGATGTACAATTTGAAGACTATAGCGAAATAAAGCGCAGATCACCAATCCTAAGATATGTAAAAAAGGATAGATTCAAACAAATAAGAAAAACCTACCCGAATGCTTATGAACCCTGGACTAAAAAGCAGGATGCCGTCATTGAAGCTTTTGTAGAAGCAGGTAAAAGCGTTGAAGAATTGGCCTATAGATTAGGACGTACTTACGGCTCAGTAAAATCCAGGATCAAAAAACTAAATTTGTAGGTCATGTTATCTCCTGATAATCCATTCATAAAAAATACTTGCAGTCTTTACATTGATGATAAGAAATTCAAATATGATTGCGTTTTCCTCAAAATCATAATCGGCGCCATTTATACTTCGGCGGTCTGGAGAATATCCCTGTTTGATTAATACTTTTTTGTACAAAATTAACAATACTTTAGTAAATTACTATCAATCGTAAAGCATAATCACCTTAAAGGTATTGTCATGGGATTCGAAATAGGTTTATTTAATCTTTGGCTGCTGTTTTTCGCGGGATACAGCATTATTTCGGGAGCTATGACATTAGCGAATAAAAAGCGGGGCATACCGATCGAAGACCCGGATAATTATACAAGCTACGACAAGAAGAACCGCTTTCTCATGGGGCAGCTCCCATTTTTGCTGCTGTTCATCATGTCGATTTTTCTTCCAATAAATGACGGGCCGCTTTTTTGGGCCGGCCTGGCGCTTTATCTGGCAGGTATTTTCATCAATCTTTTAGCTATGCACAGCTTCTCAAGGCAGAAGGGAGGGCTTATAACATCAGGTATTTATAGATTTAGCCGCAATCCCATGTATATAGGCGGATTATTATTTATGGCCGGTCTGCTTTTAATAAACGGAAGCATGAGCATTGCCGCCGGGATTTTTCTACTGCTGGCATTTGTTTGGTTAGCCACGGTACACTGGAACGTAGTAAAAGAAGAGCAGGTAATGAAAGAAAAGTACGGAAGTGATTTCGATCATTTTTTCGCGTCTGTACCAAGATATATCGGCTCTCCCCAAAAAAGTAAAGCTTTAAAATCACATTTATAGAAATCGCATAATGGAAAACGGTTTAAAAAAAATTGGTTTTTTGTATTCAATGGCTATTTATGCCGGAGCGGCCCTGTTGCTTTATATTCAAACTCATTTTACCATACCCTATTTAAGCAAAACTACCGGCATTGAAACTGTAATATTCTGGTTCATTATCGGCGGCTTGGGAGTGTTTCTGCCTCTAATTATTACAGCTTACCTGATTCTACGGTCAGAAGGCCTGAAACCTGGCATTAATTTATGTAAAGAAAGGCTAAGATTCAGGAAGCTAAGCCGGAAGGATATTTTGATAATTATTGCGGGTTTTATCCTGGCAGCAGCGCTCAGCGGTGTTTCGGTCGAAATATTAAACGCCCTGATTGGTGAGTTTGACCACACTCCGTCCTTCATGAAATTTGAGCCGCTTGGGCCCGGCAGATACTGGATATTGTTTGTATGGATCCCTTACTGGATATTGAATATCATGGGTGAGGAGTTACTCTGGCGCGGGGTCATGCTTCCGCGTCAGGAGGCGGTATTCGGTAAATATGCCTGGCTGCTTCACGGTATAGGATGGGGAATATTCCATCTGGCTTTTGGCTGGCAAATGATAGTTACTTTGCTCCCATTATTATTTATACTGCCATATATAACGCAGAAGATTAAAAATAGCTGGGCAGGAGTTATTATGCACGCCGGTTTTAACGGCCCTGCTTTTATCGCGATATCATTAGGTTTAATTAATTAGATGATATATAGTACGGTATGAAATAGGCTATAGGAATTTTTCTCTTGAAAAATTTAAAAGCATTCTTAAAAGCAAAAGGCTTAGATTAAATAGCAATTAACAACTATCACTATCAACAACTTTCACTAATAGCTTACACTTCCGAAATCTGTAATGTTTTCTTAAAAAAAATTAATATTTATACTGCTTAAAATAATATACCTTTCAGATTGTTTTTAAGTAAAAAGATGAAAAACATTTTCTTGAGAATTGATGAACAACAATATATATAGCGTAATAACCGGAACAGGGAGCTACATCCCTGAAATGCTGGTCAAAAACGAAGACTTCCTTAAGAATATCTTCTACGATATCAGCGGAGTTAAGATCACCAAACCGAACCTTGAGATCATTGATAAATTCCTTGCTATTACTACAATAGCGGAAAGGCGTTACGTAAGCGATGACCTTGTGACTTCCGATATAGCTTATTTTGCTGCCGAAGAAGCCGTCAAATCGGCCGGCATTAATAAAGAAGAGCTTAACCACATTATCGTCGCTCATAATTTTGGCGATGTCAGGTATGATAACCGCCAGCTGGATATGGTCCCCAGCCTTGCTGCAAGAGTAAAATTCAAGCTTGGCATAGAAAATCCCGAAACGGTGGCATACGATCTGCCGTTTGGCTGTCCGGGGTGGCTCCAGGGGCTCATACAGGCTGATTATTACATTAAATCCGGCGATGATAAAAAGATACTTGTAATTGGCGCTGAAGTTCTCTCACGCGTATCCGATCCGCATGACCGCGATAGTATGCTTTACTCTGACGGCGCCGGGGCGGTTGTCGTAGAAGCTGTCAGCAGCAATGAACCGGTCGGCATACTCGCTCATAAGACCCGTTCGGATACATTGGAATACTCGCAAATGCTATATATGGGCAAATCATATAATAAAGATAACGGCCAGTATTATTATCTGAAAATGAATGGCAGAAAGCTTTACCAGTACGCGCTGGAAAGGGTCCCGCAGGCCATTAAATCAGCCCTTGATAAGAGCGGCACACATATAAGCGAAATTAAGAAAATCCTTATACACCAGGCCAACGGCAAAATGGATGACGCCATTCTGCAAAGGCTCTACGCACTTTATGATATCCATGAGCTGCCTGAAAAAATCATGCCCATGACCATTGAACGGCTCGGCAACTCATCCGTGGCTACCGTGCCGACACTCCTGGACCTCATTCTGAAAGGCAACTTCGAAGGGCATGAGATCAATAAGGGCGATAAAATTATTCTGGCTTCAGTAGGGGCAGGCATGAATATTAATGCCATGGTTTATCAGATGTAGCCCTCATGCGAGCTTTGTTAGACTGGGTTTTTCCAAATACATGCACTACAAATGAGAGTATAGTAATTATACCGGCAGAAGCGCTGTCACAGGGAATTAATTATTTATCGATAAATATTGAGGGCAGGAAAGAGATCATGCCTGTCGTTAAATTCAAAAAAAAAGGATGGCGTAAAACCATCCTTTAGTTGTGCCCGGAAGAGGACTCGAACCTCCACGGGAGTACTCCCACTACATCCTGAATGTAGCGCGTCTACCAATTCCGCCATCCGGGCATTTATTTGCTCATCGCTATAGACGCAAGCTCAAATATAAGAATTTTCAAGTTAGCGGCAAAAGAATTTATATTCATTTTAGCTGTGAAAGATTTCTAAATAAGTGAATGATACCTGCCAGGTAAAATTATCAAATACACATTATTAAATTCATTGCGGGTACCAGGATATTTAAGCCTTATAGCAACATAATGTCCTTTATCTCCTCTATTAATCCAGCCGTTTAATGGTGTCAGTTTCAAGGGTTGAACAGCTTCGTAATCAAATAGGCCATTTCCTTTCCTGTAAATAATCCACATTTTCATCAGGAATTATGTTTTCAATTGTCCATTTTCCTGCAATTGAATTTTCTGTCTTACCTGCATTTTGACATGAAATAATTATTATTGATCCCAAAATGAAGATCAAAGTTCCAATTTTTAGCATTTTTAGTTTTTTTTTACAAGATTGCCATAAATTGTTTAGATTTATTAACTTTGTAGCCAGAAAATTTAATATTTTGTCTGATCAATTTGAATGAATTATTTGATTCATTCGTTTTAGCAAGATAAATGAAATTTACAAAAACACATAATTTTGTAACTTTTTGGTAGTTCAAAGCGTTTTTTATGTACTTAAAATGCAGCAGACTTCCTATAAAAGTTTGATAATGGAAACAGAAGATTTATTATTTAGGTATTTTTAATATTTATGAGAATGGAGAAAGGTATGAAATTATTTACCAAAGTTCTATTAATGGCGTTCCTGCCTGCCCTGCTTTTTGCGCAGGACATATCGAAAACGGCTGTAAATCCCTCAGCCTCTGATCTTTTTATTAACATAGAGGACATTGAACCGGCACAGAAGATGATAAAAAGCGACGGCCTTAATGCTTTTATCAGTTCAGAAATTTTTACATCATTTACTGCTTTGGGTAATGGAGCAGGTAATACAACACCTTTCTATTATGAACCAAATTCCGGCATGCTTGCCGTTGTTTCTTATAATGCTATCAACTATGGCGAATTTGTAGCAGATTCATTATTCCTGCATTATTCGATGGATGACGGCGCTACCTGGACCAAAGAAGCTATTTTCGATATGGAAGATGCTATTACAGGCTCGCCTTCAATTTCGATCAATAACCCGGATGGATCTAATAACTTATCTGACATGTACTGGCTTGTAATGGCATCATATGCTGAATATGACGTCCAGAATCAGAGTTCTGAAAACAAAGGCGCATATCTTATTATTAATAATCCGAAAGCCGACAAAATTGAAGAACTTCCTTATGAGTCACCCGATGAGTCGACTTCAGCTCCCAACCAGTTGTGGACAAATACTCAGACAGCGGCATACTTTGATGAAGAAGACTCAACATCTTATCATTTTAATTATGGCTATCTCACCCCTAGCGATGAGATATACCAATATGGTTATTACGGCTTATTGGCCCTTACAATACCCGAAACAGGCGATCTTGACATACCGGTTTCTAAATCTCCTTCGGCATGGTCAATCGAAAATTTTCTGCCCGCACCTCGTATAAGTTCTACTTATAATAGCCAGATAAATATGGATTATGATCAGAATGGCAATCTGTATTCTTTTGTAACTAACTATCTGCCCGGTGATAGTCCTGAAACATCCATGCGCAAGCTTATGTTTTCAAAATCTACCGATCATGGACAGACTTGGTCAAGTTTCTCCGAAAACCAATTACCCTCAACCATAATAAATAATTATTTATCGTCTCAAGGCGGACTTTCTGACAGGAACCCCTTTCAATCAAGTTTTTCTTCACAGGATATAGCTGTATGGGGCGAGGATCAGTTCAGCATAATTACCAGGTTCGGTGTATATGAAGATACAGATGATGATATAGATATCTATCAGCTTGTGGAAATAAGATATGACGAGGGCAATTGGTCAATTAACAGGATTCGAAATACTGAAATACCTTCTTACCCATATATTTATGGAACAAATGACAACGGTACTGTAAGAGATTCTATTAGATTCTCCCCTAGGGGTATTGAATCGCAGATGTCTCTTACTGAAGACGGACAGTACCTGCTTGCTAAATGGATTGAATCAAATGAAGATTATC
>CAZJAH010000037.1:14722-29720 GCA_964544155.1 uncultured Hyphomicrobiales bacterium
ACTGAAGACGGACAGTACCTGCTTGCTAAATGGATTGAATCAAATGAAGATTATCCTCATTCTTTCCCCGGTTTCAGGCTATTGGGTAATAATCAGGATTTAGATGATTATCCTTTTTATTCAACTGATGTCATGATGGCTTACAAGCATATTCATGCTGATTCTGTATGGCATGTAAATAATGTTACTGATGATGAGCAGTTTGATAAGAACTCCTGGATACCTTCAAGAATTCCAAGCATCAGAGAAGTGCCTCTTATGACTTCAAGAACTATGCCTATGCCATCTGAAAGGTTGAGGTCAGGCTATCCCTCATTTCTTCAGAACCTCGTTTGGGGCAACTTCCCATCAAATGCTGAAGGCGAATCTGCCGGAGGAAATCAGCAGTTCTATTATCAAATGGTTAATGCTGAAAATCCGAACAGCGTTACTGAGCAGCCAAAATATGATCTGAACGTACATGAGGTTTATCCCAATCCGGCATCAGATCATGCAGAACTTACTTTTAATCTCGATGTTCCTTCAAATGTCAGGATTGATATCTTCAACCAACTCGGCAGCAAAGTTGCAAATGTTATGGATCAGGCCGTCAACGCCGGTATCCATGGCAAAACTATTAACACAAGCAATTTAGCTCCCGGTATTTACTTAGTAAACTTTACAATTAACGGCCAGACATTAACCAAAAAACTTAATGTTGTCCGTTAATCATTGATATAACTTGATTTTAAAAAAGGGCGGATTATTAATCCGCCTTTTTTATTTTTGTAAAATGAAACTTGAAAAGAAACAATTACACATTTTATACCTTGCCGCGGGGATATTTTTTCTGATTCCTGTGCTTTTCTATCCTATTGGAAACGACCAGGCAATTTTTATGATGGGCGGAAAAGTCGTTTCACAGGGCGGATTGATCGGAGTTGATTACATAGATATCAAGCCTCCCCTATTTTATTACATATTTGCTTTACAGGGTTTTTTGTTCGGATTTACTGAATTGGGATTCAGGATATTTGATTTTCTGATACAATCATTGACCTTAGTATTTCTATATAAAACAGTCTTTCGCTATACGGCTAATGATCATAAAGCCGGATTATCCGTTATTGCATACACATTCTTATATGTTTCGCTCGGTTTTAATCAGCATATAACCCCCGGCTCCTTTATGGGGCTTTTTATTTTGGGTATCATTAACCTACACTATCAAAAGGGGGTTTTAGCTCTTATTCTAAAAGCAATTATAACCGGTTTAACCGCCATGCTTAAATATAGTTTTCCATTGATAGCTTTAGCAATCATCATAGATGAGATCATCATAAAGCGTAAAAAATATATATCCCGAATAGTTTTGTTTACGGCGTTTGTTTTAATATCAGCTTTCGCGACTCTGCTCCCCGTTTTATTTAATCAAGAGGCCTTTACAGGCTTTCTTCATATTATTGAATGGACAGCAGGCTATGCTGCTATACTTGAATTTAACAAGGAAAATCTAATACATTTGTATGATAGATTTTTGCTTTTTTGGTCGAATGAATTTTCGATACCATTTACTTTTCTATTAGTATATATGCTGATTTACATGATCAATAACCAGCTCGAAGAAAGAAGATTCCTTAATTTATTAGCTATGATATCTTTTTGTTTGCTGCTGACAATTATATTTGAACGGCGATTTTTCCCTTATCATTTTTTAAGACTATATCTTCCGGTTTCAATTATGGCATCAATTGCCTTATATAACTTATATAAAAATATAATAAATATTAAAAGCATAATACCCTATTACAGAATTATTGTTTTATCCTTACTAATTCTTTTAGCTGTTTACGCTCCTTTAAGTTCATTTTTATATAATTATAGGTTTGCCTATACTGAATTATCCGGCAGTGAACCACCTAAAGATGTTTTTGATCTGAAATCAAGACAGATAACTCTTAAAACAGCTGAATATATTAGAGATAAATCAAATGAAGATGATTGCATTATTCTCATGAGTATAGGAGGGGTATGGCTCAATCTTTATTTACAGGATCATGATCTTACGGCTTTCCCCCAGTCATGTTTTTATTTCGGACATAAGCCGATTCCCGAATGGGAAGAAAAGATATTTGAGGAAATAAAGAAGGCTGATTGGCTTGTTGTAAGCAAAGTGGATTTGCACCCGACTATTAATAATCACTGGAACACGACCTATGAATCTCTATCGGAATCATCCATGATGGATTATATTAAAGATAATTTCGTTCGTCGTCATGAAAATGAAGAATATTTGTTATATCAAAGAAAGAGTCAAAGCTGATGGATGAACTGTCCTTCCGGGAATTATCCGGTTTTTCGCGTCTATTTCATGATTTCCTCCAAAATGACGAGATACTGATGAAACGCTACCCCTCTAACGACCTGATCGATAATCCGGCCAGCCTTAAATCCCGAATGAAATTCCCAAAAAATGCCGGCCTGATCAGCGAATGTATTGAAAGATCAATGTCCGCCATAAGATTTGACGAAAAGCAGTATGACAATTTAAGAATAGTATCGAATGAGCCTTATCTGACAGTTATTACCGGCCAGCAGGTCGGTTTTCTGGGCGGGCCATACTATACACAGCTTAAGGCGGCATCGGTTACAGCCCTTGCGGATAAGCTAAATGATTCTGCCTCGGATTTGAATATTGTTCCCCTATTCTGGGTGGAAGATAATGACCATGATAACCTGGAAGCTTCACTGATTCATCTCTTTGATAAAGATGCCTCAATATGCTCTATAAATTGCGGCGAGCACATCCCTAAAAACGACAGAACAATAGTTGCCGGGCATTTCTTTAATAATAATATAGCTGATATCCTCACGGAAGTAAGGAACATGCTCCCTGATAGTATTTATAAAATGGAAATTTTTGAGAGGCTGCAATCGATCTATACGCCCGGAAAAAGCTGGGCTGACGCTTTTATTGAATTCATGCAGCAAATGTTCGGCCATAATGGCTTATTATTTGTAAAAGCCTCGGAAGTCAGGAAAGCAGGCTTATTTAAAGATGGCGCCCTGAATGAACTGGAGACTCCCTGCGGTTCGGCCGGGTTGATCGAAGAAGCCAATGTTAAGCTTAAGAAAGACGGCTATCACATTCAGGCCAGATGCTTTGATATTAACCTCTTTTATGTAGAGGATGGCTACAGGCATAATATCGAATACAAAGGCGGTATGTATCACACTGCCGGGATGAAACTGAAAAGGGAAGAAATAATGGAAATTTGTGAAAGCAATCCCGAAAAATTTGCTCCGAAAGTACTTCTCAGGCCCGTTTTCCAGGATAGTATCTTCCCGAACGCGGCTTATGTTGGGGGCCCAAGCGAAATCGGCTATGTAGCGCAGGTAAAGGAACTTTACGATAAGTTCTCGGTTGATATGCCGGCGTTTGTTCCGAGGCATTCAGCTACTTTGATAAGTAATTATACGGCTAAAGTTCTCGAAAGGATTAATCAATTCCCTTCATTTTTCTTTGATGATCCCATGCTGATTGAGAATAAGCTCAAGCATAGCCTTATATCTTTTGAACTGGCTTCGGACATGGAAGACGCTGAAAAACAGGTAATGAAGGCTTTTAAGAGCCTTTCGCTGCTGACCTTTAAAATTGATAAAAACCTTGAAGCCACCGCCCGTGCTACCGAGCATAAAATCAAGAAACTGTTCGACAGGTACAGGAGAAAAACCTATGCAGCGGTAAAGAAGAAAAACAATTCTTTATTCGCGGATTATAATTATTGTTCCAGGATGATTTATCCAAACGAAACGCTTTCCGAAAGGCTGATTTCACCCCTGAACTATATAAACGAGGCCGGGCTTGATTTTTTTAAAAAAGCGCTCGACGGTATTACTTCCCGCGATCCGGATAAACATTATATAATCGAACTCTAATCTTCGTTTTTTGCGGGTATAAGCTCAATTTCTTTCAAAATATCTATTACGATCCTTATGCGGTCGCCAAAGAATTTTTTTATTGCCATGTAAAAATCTTATATTAAAAAAGATTTAATTATGACTGGTTAAGTAATAATCTATAAAATACAGGAGGAAATATGAGTACAAGATTAAATATTTCAAGCGAAGCAAAGTGGGAAGATGTAGTTGGATATTCCAGAGCGGTGAAAATCGGAAACATAATAGAAATATCCGGAACAACAGCCGTAGATGAAAAAGGCGTGGTTGCTACAGGAAACACCTACGAACAGGCTAAATTCATCCTGGAAAAAATCTCAAAAACCCTTATTGAAGCGGGCAGCTCAATATCTGACGTTATCCGTACCAGAATGTACACAACTGATATCACAAAATGGGAGGATATAGCCAAAGCTCATAGCGAATATTTCGGTGATATTAAACCCGCCACCTCACTTGTTGAGGTCAAAAAGCTGATTGAACCGGGTATGGTCATCGAGATAGAAGCTACAGCCGTTCTTTCGGAGATCTAAAATTGGTGGCAGATAAATCCAAAGTCCGGAGTTTAATACAAGATCCTAACCTGCACATTATATTCTCTGTAACTTTGATGGCGGTAGTTGGGGTATCGAGTATTACTCCGGCATTTCCCAAAATAGCGAGTGAACTCAATGTAGATAAAACTCAGATCGGCCTGCTGATAACCGTGTTCACACTGCCGGGGATTTTTTTAAATCTCTTCCTGGGCGTACTGGCCGACAGGCTTGGCCGCAAAAAGATACTCGTGCCTTCTTTATTGCTTTTTGGTTTGGCGGGTGGCGCCTGCGCCCTCGCGGATACTTTTGAAGTACTGCTCGTGCTCAGGTTTGTGCAGGGAATATGCGGCGCTGCTCTTGGCGCCCTTAATGTAACCGTACTTGGCGACCTTTATGATGGCATCCGCCGTACTGAAGCCATGGGATATAATGCCAGCATTCTGAGTATCGGCACCGCCGCATTCCCTGCCATAGGCGGAGCTGTGGCAATGCTCGGCTGGTACTATCCATTTTTGATTTCTATTTTAGCTATTCCTGTCGGATTATGGGTGCTCTATGGCCTTAAAAATCCGGAACCGGAAGGCGTGCAGAACATAAAATCATACCTGAAAAACGCTCTTAAAAGCATCAGAAAAAAGGAGGTCTTAGGCCTTTTCATTGCAAGTGTGCTGACTTTTATAATCATATTCGGGCCTTATTTGACCTTTCTTCCGCTTTTTCTGGAGGAAAAATTTGGCGTAAGCACATTTCTTATAGGTATAGTGCTTTCTGCGTCATCGCTTACAACGGCAATTGTATCTGCGAAATTAAAGTCTATTGCCAAATTAATGCGTGAACATAGCATGATCAGGCTGTCTTTCGTTCTCTATATTATCGCGTTCGGGATGGTACCGCTGCTTGGCGAGTATTACCTGATCTACATACCCGCGCTTATATTCGGTGTGGCACAGGGAATTAATATTCCGACCATACACGCTCTGCTGGCCGATTACTCACCTATGGAATACAGGGCGGCCTTTATGTCGTTCAATGGCATGGTGCTAAGGCTTGGGCAGACCCTTGGGCCGGTTGTCATTGGCTTTGTGTATGAAACGTTCGGAATTGACGAAACATTTTATGCCGGAGCTGTGACCGGTTTGATACTCCTTATTATAGGGTTTACCATGATTAAAAATCAAAATCATCAACAAAAGGTATAGAAATGAAAGAAATGCCTGTTATCAACACCGCGAGGCTTATCCTTGAAAGATTCGTTGAATCCGATTCCGGAAAGGTATATGAGCTGCTGAAATCAGGTGAGATTTCCCGCCAGGCCCTGTTTATACCCCATCCCATGAAAAAGGAATTTACCGGCGATTGGATTTCCGTGCATGAGAGGGATTTCAGGAGCGGCAAATCACTGAATCTGGCACTTAAGTTAAAGGAAAATAACGAAATAATCGGCGCTGCAGGAATAAACATCGAGCCTGACAATAAACGCGCTGAGCTCGGCTATTGGGTTGGAGTGCAGCACTGGAACAAAGGATATGCCACCGAAGCTGTGAAATCATTCATGGATTATTGCTTTACCATGATACCTCTGAATAAAGTTTTCGCCTCCCGTCTTGGCTGTAACCCGGCTTCGGGTATGGTACTAAAAAAGTGCGGCTTTACCGAAGAAGGTTTAATGAAAGAGCATGTATTCCATTTTGGCAAATTCGATGACCTGCATTTTTATGGTTTACTTAGGAAAAATTATGAAGAATTGTATTAGTTTTATCTTTGTTGTGGTATTATTGCTGAATATCACACAAGCTCAGAAGCAGGATAAATACATCGAATATAATCCCTGAAACCTGCCGATGGTTATAACAGTTCCTCACGGCGGCTATCTTTAACATGATGAAATCAAATACAGGTACTGCGAGGGATTCGTTAACGTGAGGGATTCCTATACCCGGGAAATCTCCCGGCAGATAAGATGCCGTCCCCTCGGCAATTATTAACTTTCAAAAACACAGCGAGCTTTCGGCCGCACCACCCAGTGAACTTTGTTATATAGGTTTTTAATACAAAATGCATGTCCCTCATTTTCCGGGTATACTTGTCAAATAACTATTCTCTCTTTCGTCCGATGTTTTATGGCATGTCGAACATTCGCTAATTTTTTTATTTAGAAATTTCTCCTCCTGCTTGTGGCAGGAAATGCAATTTTTATGCATCGCATTCAGATAACTATCTGCATAAAGGTATTGATTATCTGGAGGTGTACTTGCGGATAGATTCATATCCCTTCTATGACAATCAATACATTGTGCGGCATTATCTTTTGTGCGAGCCTCTCCGGGTCTATGGCAATGATTGCAGCTGTGATTTCGAGGATGCAAACCATCTATATTTTCAGCTTCCGCCACTTTAATCATATGTGCTGAATGATCGAATAGCTTAGATTCATTATACATCAGGCTGTGGCACCTGGCGCATGGTGTCGAATGATCGTTTGGTCTGGAAATGTGATGGCATTTTGAACAGGATTTACTCCCCCCCAAACGCTTTTTGTGGTCTTCGTGAGGGAATAATGTGAAAATATGGTTGGAATTTCCGTTTATCAGTAAAACTGTTCTTTGCTTATTAGCGCCGGCAGCCGGATCGATTGTGTTCGTTTTTTCATTATCATAAAGAGGATAGAGCATAACAAACGCAATGGGGATAGTGAATACCGCAATCAGCGTTACCCTGTAAAAATTATTCTGTAAAGCGCTTGACCATACCATGGTAAACGAATCGAATGAAGCTTTAAAAATAGATTTGTTTGTCCGGATTTTCTCCCAGTTATTATCAAAAATGTAAAAATTTTCTGAAATATAAATAAATGCTAATGCTGCCGCGGCAAATACTCCCAGGCTCAGACTCCATTCAGCAAGAGAAGGTAAATAAACTGTTTCCATCGAGCTGAAATACCCGAGTATGCCTACATCAACTCTATATAATGCCACTCCTGCCGACGCCAGGAATGCTGCTGCGCCCAGGCCGTAAGGTGATGTTCTCACACGCTTGAACGATATAAGTATAATAGGAATAACCGCTGTTATTAATACTTCAAATGTGTATAACCAGCTTTCCCATGTACCCGCAAGCAGAGCATTGAAGGCGCTGCCGGAAAACAGGTCATATATTTTCATTATGAAATAAATCCCCAAGATAAATGAAGCAATAAGCGCCAGCCTGCTCAACATAGGCATATCCCTGCCGTAGAGCTTTACGGGCGTACCGGCATATCCGTTCAAGGAGCAAGTGAGATTAGCTTTATTTTTTAATTCCTGTCCGAAAACTGATTCCGGGTCATATAGCCTTGCGTATAATATTTTCACAAGTATTAAAAACATCAAACCGCCGGCGATTGCCGAAGATATAAACATCCAGGGCAGCCATGAGGTATACCATAGCTCATGTAAAGTCAAAGGCGTTGTCAAAAATAATGAACCCAGTGATGAATGGTGCAATGATGATAAAGAGATTCCGAATATAACAACGCCAATCGTGATTTTATGTAAAAAACCGGTTATTTTTTGGGCTTTAAACCTTTCCAGGATATTCGGGGTTAATTCAATAAAAGTAATTGTGAAATAAAGACTGACGCACCAAAATACTTCGAACAGAAAAGAATGTTCGTTCCACATTACAAAAGGATGCCAAAAGCGGTAAGGCAACCCTATATCGAACAACAGGGCCAGGCACGAGGACCCGTAACCCAGAAATGCGATCAGGATTGCCGGCCTGAGCAGAGGCCTGAACCTCTCTAATTTTATAACATAAACAAGAAATCCGATCGTAAATCCACTGGTTGCAAGAGCTACTCCGGCAATCATATTCAATATCTTCCATAATCCCCAGGGAACCTGGTCATTTAAATTAGTTGTAGCTCCAAGCCCGAACCACATCCTGAATATGGCTGATATAATTCCCCAAAATACAAAGAACCATAAGACATCTTTTAAAAATCTAATTTTATTTTGCATGGCTATCCTCTTTATTTTCTTCAGATGCTATTTTTTTTCTTCTGCCGATGATCCAGTTAAGTCCGATTAGAACTGTACCGACACCTAAGCCTATAATGGGTGTGGATTCAATCAATGGTTCAGTCAATCCGGGGATATTAAAAGCAGCATCCACCGGCCAGCCCTCTCCACTTAAATTGACATCTGAAATGTAAAGGACAGAAGTTCCGCCAAGTTCGTGCTCGCCCCAAACATGTTTTAAATAATTGGGGCTGGAGCTGATTTTTTTATAAGCAGCCTTCAGCAGAGCATTCCTTTCCCCGAAAATAATAGCGCCGTTTGGGCAGGCTTCAACGCACTCAGGAGTTTTGCCTTGCAGCAACTGCTCATAACACATCTGGCATTTTTGTACATATGGGTCAGTTTCCGTCCATTCATACCGGGGAATATTAAAAGGACATGACAGCATACAATATCGGCAGCCTATGCATTTATCTGGATTATAAATAACGGGGCCCTCTTCCAGTTTTTGCAAACCGCCTACCAGGCAAGCGGATACACAAGCAGGGTCAATGCAGTGCATACAGCTTTTACGTATATATTTGCCGTCATTATTTTTATTGATACTGAGGAATTTATCTGCCGAAAGTCCGTCTTTTGAATTCGCTCTCGCTAATTCAGCATTATATTCATTGAGATTATTATGCTCGATACATGCATTTACGCAAGATTCGCAGCCTGTACATTTCGAAACATCGAATAATATCGCAAACATTATACTTTAGCCTCCTTCCCATATATTGCTTCGGCTACTTTATCTCCCGCGCCCGGTTTCAACTGCCAATGTATTGGAGACAGCCTTTCGAAGAAATAAAGAACAATATGAGCTAATTTTGTAAATGGAATAATGAGAAATAATGCTTCAGCTGTCAAAAGGTGCATAAGCATGGCAAAGTTCCATGTAAATGGATTCACCTCCGGATGCCCTGCCATAAATCCAAAAAGAAAGGGCATGAGCACGAATATCAGGATCAGGTAATCTCCTGCCCGGCTCATTGCTCTTATACGGCCGATAAATAGCCTTAATGATAACAATATCAATATACAGCCTATGACAGTAAGAGTCAGTATATCTGCTGCGAGTCTGCCGATTTCAGGTAAATTCAAGCCTGTCAGCCCTTCCCACAGCACAATATGATCGGCCAGAAACAGGGATACCGCTATTGCGCTTAAATGGAATACAAATGAAACAATTGAAAAAACAACTGTGCCTTTAATAAGGTGTCTGACGGGTATTACCCAGGTGCTGATTTCTGACATCAGGTTTTTCCATGGAACATTCTTAAGGCGGGATCCTTTAGAAAAAAACAGATAATAAACCTGAATGATCACATGGCGCAAAAGCCCTAGTATCATTATTAAAAAAGTCAGCGCAAAAAGCGGCCCTTTCGCGAAATCTATCCACCAATCCATAATTTTTCCGGTTTAGTTTGTTTTACATCATTTCGAACATGGCGGCGGCTTCTTTTCTTTCCTGAGGTGATTTACCGCCCGGCATATATATTGCTTTCAGTATTAAGTCATGTAATCCCATTACTTTGCAGTTGAGCTTGTAATACTCAACAAGTTCCTTTAGCTGTTTCTTGCAATTCGCGCAAGGTGAGATAATAATTTCAGCTCCTGTTCTTCTAATTTGATCCGCTTTTACCTTTCCTCCGATTTCCATGCGATATTCATGAAGTTCATCAACTGATACTAACCCTCCTCCGCCGCCGCAGCAGTAATTATCTCGTCCGTGCGGCTGCATTTCCACGAAATTTTTGCAGAAGGTTTTGATAATTTCCCTCGGTTGGTCAACAATCCATCCGGACCTGGATATATTACAGGGGTCATGGTAAGTGACTTTTTCTGTAATTATGTCAGGATCAAGTTTAATTTTCCCTTTACGGATACATTCGAGAGTGTATTCCATAAAATTCAGCACCGGGTATGGTTTTTTGCCGCTGAATACAGGCACAAAATCATGCGCTGAGCGTGACGCGTGGCCGCATTCCCCAATGAGGATGCTTTTACCGTTGAGCCTTTCGACTTCAGCGATCAACTGTTTGATTATTCTTTCGAGGTGCCAGTCACTATAAAAAAGTCCGTAATTTATTCCGTCATAATTGCAAGTGCCAATTGTCCATTTATCCCAATCTCCCGCAGCATAGAGCACCGCGGCATTTCCCATTAGCGTATCCGGTTCGAGCAGATAATCGCTTACCGCGCAGAAGAATACGTAATCCCTGTTTTGTTTATCGATTGGAAAATCAGGCTTTACGCCTAAAATATCCTCCATTTCTTCAGAAAGAAAATCTAATGTATTTATCAGCGCTTCTTTAGGTATTTTAGAAGTATTATGGGTTTCTCCTTCTAATTGCTCGCGCACGCTAACTTGCAATGCTTTTGGTACAATACCTATCAGGCTGAGAATATACCTGCCAAGCCTTGTTAAGAGGCCGTGATCCACACCCATGGGGCATTCCCTTGTGCATCTGCGGCATGCCGTACAGCGGTAAAATAGGTCGAGCATTTCGTCTATTATTTCATCAGTCAGGCGGAAATAATCCGGTTGAAACCTGGATAACAGCCATCCGCCGATTGTGAAATACCTTTTATAAATATCCAGGAGGATATTTGTTTTATAGCAGGGGATATCCTTCGGATCATTTGTTGTCACAAATATGGGGCACGCGACAGCACACCTGTTGCATTTAGCTGTAGTCGTGCAATATGAGTCCAATAATGATTTATAATCTGTATAGCTCAAAACAGCGGCAAATGCTTCAAGAAATTTCTCTACTCTGTTGCTTTCTAAGGGTTTTTCAATATAGTAGGGATATTTCTTTGTTTCCGGGATCTGATTTTTTTCAAACATTATTTAATTCCTTTTAAAATTATTGCAACTGTTTAAAATTTTGCAATTACTATACCGAACAATATTGAGCATGATCATTAGTTGCTTTTACGCGGCTGACCAAATCCTGCTAACATCTTGGATATTAATGGAGTAGCGCAGGATTGCCTTTTTTTAAAATTCAGGATTTTCAAATTTAATCAGGCGGGCCATATCAGTTTTTACATCTTTAAATTGTTGCATATGTTGCAACATATTATTGCACTGCAACTACTATGCAACACTTGCACTGATACTTCCGCAACTTTTATTATTTAGGCCGGAATATTATAAGTATCCTTGAAAAAGCCGATCTTTAGCCGGATCACATCATTCTTCCGGCTATCTCTGAAAAGCTGCCGCCAAATAAGAAACTCCCTTGGCATATTACTTGTATTATAAAAATTAAAAATAAGGAGAGATTATGAGATACGGTATTCCATTATTTTCGGGGAGAGTGGCGCCAAGATGTACAATTGCCGATTCTATTCTGATAGCAAAAGTAAACTATGGCAAAATCACCAGCAAGGTATTTATACCCTGGAAAGAGAGAAGTTTTATTTCACTGGTTGAGATTTTGATCGATGAGCGTGTTGATACTATTGTATGCGGCGGTATTAACAAAGAAGATAAAAAGCTGATCCGGTCGCAGGAAATCAAAGTAATTGATAATGTTGCTTGTAGCGAAGAGGAAATCATTAACGCTATCGATGAGGGAGTGATCAGGCCGGGATACGGATTTATCGACAGAAATAATATACAGTTTAATAATTCCGCCGGTAAAAAATCAAGTGGCCCCTCGGCTGATTTCAATTGCCTCAGATGCCCCGGAAATGAATGCAGGTTGGGTAAGCCCTGTCCTTATGTAAATAATATGGAATTAAGCAGGCCAAATGATAATGATATTAAAAAGATTGATTCGGCCATGGATATATCATTGGAAGAAGAAAGAAATCTTTGCCGCTTATCAGAGCTAATTTATTTCGCACTCGATATGAAGTATAAAAAGATCGGGATTGCCTATTGTACGGAACTGGAGGAAGCGACTGAAATATTAGTTTCAATTTTGAGAAGGTTCTTTGAGGTGAATCCGGTCTGTTGTAAAATTTCCGGTTCAGCAATATCAGACACGCCTTCCGGCGGTAAAAGGATTTCCTGCAATCCGGTTGCCCAGGCGGAAATATTGAACAGATTAAAAACAGATATCAATATAATGGTCGGGCTGTGCATAGGAGCCGACAGTATTTTTTCGGATCTAAGTAATGCGCCGGTTACTACCTTATTTGTAAAGGACAGGTCACTTGCAAATAATCCTATTGGGGCGCTTTATTCCGAATATTATCTGAAGGAAGTTAAATCAGTTAACTCATAGATGTTTTATAAATAAACCGAGGTCAAAAATGGCTACACCAACTATTAATGCTATAGGCTTTTGTGCACATTATTCCAAGCAGGGAGACTGGGCGTTTGAGTTTGCACTAGAGTTGACTAAGCGCTTTAACAAACGTTTGAACGTGTTTCATTTTCTAAGCGATCCCTACGATCCTTCAGAGAATTATATTACAGCCCTGCCGCACTCTGAGAAAGAAAAACTGGCGATAGCAAAGGAAAAAGAACTTAGGCTTTATTATGATGAATTAGCCGGAGATTACCTGGATGTCGGTTTTAGGGTATGCTATGATAAAAGCTGGACTGAACTGCACCGCTGCCTTGTAATAAGAGAATTTCAGGTACTTGTATTAGGCTATACCGGGCACAACGTTTATTTTGCTAATAAAACTATTGAAAAATTTGCTGAAAGCTTTGTATCGCCGGCAATTCTTGTGGGACCCGGAAGGCCTGATGAATACTATCTTAATGAGCAGGCTGCGCTGCTTGTTAACCAGTTGGGCATTAAGAACTATAAATGGCTCAGGCTTGAACCGGAACCCTTGTAATTTGTGATTTTATTTCGCAAAGTCATAGAGTATTTATATATTTACTGTAATCCGGGTAATTTGTGATTTGAATTTGCGGTTAAAATGCAGAACAGAATAAGTAAGATAATATTCAACAGCATTAATGATGGAGTTTTTACGGTTGATAAAAACTGCAGGATAACTTCATTCAATAAATCCGCGGAAAAAATCACAGGTTTTTCTGCAGCGGAAGCTGTCGGAAAGCACTGCTTTGATATTTTCAGGACTGAAATTTGCAATAAAAGATGTGCCCTTAAGGATACCCTGAAAACCGAAGAGCAGATAAAAAATGTTCGCGTTACCATTATTACACGTGAGGGCTGCGAAATGCCAATCAACGTCACCACGATGCTGCTTCGCGACGAGGATAATGAAGTTATCGGAGCTGTTGAGTTTTTCCATGATATTTCAGAACTGGAGCAGCTTCGTAAAAATTATGAACAAAAGAAAAGCCTCGATGAAATAATCAGCGTTAATCCATTTATGCAGCAGTTGATAGGCCAATTACCCAATATTGCAGAATCCAATTGTAATGTTCTGATAAACGGCCCCAGCGGGTCGGGTAAAGAATTGTTTTCCCAGGTTATTCATAATTTAAGCCCCAGAAAATATGGCCCGTATATAAAAATAAATTGCGCAGCATTACCGGCGGCATTACTCGAATCAGAGCTTTTCGGGTATGAGAAAGGCGCCTTTACTGATGCAAAGAAAGATAAACCCGGTTTATTCTGCCTGGCCGGCGGCGGAACTCTGCTTTTGGACGAGATAAGCGAAATGGATATTTCTCTTCAGGTAAAGCTTCTGAGAGTACTGAATAATGGAGAGTACAGGCCCCTGGGCTCTTCTAAAACCATGTATTCAGATGCCAGGATCATTGCGGCTACCAATGCCGATCTTAAAAACGAAATCAAAAACGGCACATTCAGGGAGGATCTTTTTTATAGGATCAATGTGGTGGAAATTAAGGTTCCCCCCCTTTATGAGCGGCCGGAAGATATACCGCTACTTGCTAATTATCTAATTAAAAAATTCAACGCCAAATTCAATAAAAAAATCAAAAGCATATCATCCAAAGCAATGTCGTACCTTTTAAAGTACCAATTTCCTGGTAATGTCAGGGAGCTTGAGAATACGATAGAGCATTCCTTTGTAATGTGTAATGGTAATGAAATACATCCCGGACATTTGCCGAAGCAGATTATCGACGAATCATCTGTTTTTAAAGAAAATTCGCTAAACCGAAGCAGCGAAAAAGATAGAATTATTAATACACTTAACCGAAACATGGGCAATAAAACCAGGGCGGCTCAAGAACTTGGAATGCACAGAACCACACTCTGGCGTAAAATGAAAGAATATAATATATGATTTCCTGTAGAACGATAGAGATAGAGATGAAAGCTATTTTATCTATCCAAATCCTACTAATAATTTGCATCTACAAACTCATCATCCAAACCCCTTGGAAATGAAATCCAAAACTTTCGGAGTAGTGAGGTAGCAAAGATTCTATTAATTAATCACTATGATATTATATGTTTATTGTAAAAAATATTGAATGCCATAAATGCCTTTTAAGATATTTGTTTAGTAATTATACATATATAATACTAAAGTGGTATGGTATGATATTTTTCATAACTAACCCTCCTT
>CAZJAH010000038.1:0-29080 GCA_964544155.1 uncultured Hyphomicrobiales bacterium
TTTGGTCAGATATTGCAGTTAACTATCCTTCTGATAATGAGCAATATGTTTGGACAATACCGACTAATCTACTTGGGAAGAAGATCATGATAAAGCTATATAATCAGGATTTGGCCCATGAATCTTCTAGTTTGGGTTTTATTTCAATTGTGTCACCGCCCTTAATCAAGGCTTCAATGTTTGATTCTGAGGAACCAATTAAGCAATTTGGTGTTTTCCCCAATCCATCAAATGGAACTATTTCGATATTCAATGAGTATCAGAATAAAGGCCACATCTATGTTTATGATATGCTGGGTAATGTGGTATACGAAAATGGTATGCAAGATACACAAATTATTGACATAAATTTACAAAAATATGTTGATGCTGGATCGTATTTAATCAGATGCCGTTTCGACAATGGTATTGAACATACTGAGAAGGTAATAATAACAAAGTAGGTCCAAGTTATTTTAAGCAGGCGGATTGCTTTAATTCTCCGCAACATTATTGTCTTTAAAACATAGCCGCTCATCCGGGCGGCTTGTCTTTATCTATCCGGCTGATTTTCATTATTACGGCGCTAATATTTACGCGCGAATTGCGTCATTAAACTGTTATAATTTCATTGTTGAACTAATAATAATAATTGTGCACGAAGTAACTCCCAAACCCGAAAAGGCGATAGCAGCATCCGTTATACGAAAGGGCGGTGACAGGGAAAAAGCTCTCGAATACCTCGATGAACTGGAATTTCTCGCGGAAACAGCCGGCGCCGAAGTTGTTGAAAAAATTTACCAGGAGCTGGAAAATCCAAACTCCGCTACCGTTGTCGGCAAAGGCAAGCTCGAGGAGCTTAAGCTCACTATCGAAGATGAGGGTATTAACCTCATTATTTTTGATGACGACTTAAGTCCCGCGCAGGTCAGGAACCTTGAGAAGGCTCTTGATATTAAAGTCATGGACCGCAGCGGCATTATTCTGGATATATTCGCGGGCCGCGCCAAAACGCTCGAAGCCAAAACCCAGGTTGAACTGGCACAATTGCAGTACATGCTCCCCCGGCTGACAAGGATGTGGACTCACCTTTCCAAGCAGTACGGCGGAATCGGCACTAAAGGCCCCGGTGAAACCCAGATCGAGACTGATAGAAGAATCATCCGTACCAGGATACAGCTCCTGAAGGAAAAGCTGCTGGATATGGATACTCAGAGAGAGCAGCAAAGGAAAAAAAGAGAATCGATGCCGCGCTTTGCGCTTGTGGGCTATACCAACGCAGGCAAATCCACACTGATGAATACCATCACAAACTCAGACGTATATATTGAGGATAAACTCTTTGCCACACTGGATACCACAGTTCGCACTTTCGATATGCCTGGCGGGCAGAGAGCTTTGCTAAGTGATACTGTCGGGTTTATACGTAAGCTGCCCGCTCATCTTGTTGCTTCATTCCGCAGCACACTTGCCGAAGCTTCGGAAGCGGATGTGCTGCTGCATGTGGTGGATATTTCCAATCCGCATTACAAAGATCATATTGAAGTAGTGGATAAAACCCTGGAATCGCTGAAGATAGATCATATACCCACGCTTGTGGTATTTAATAAAATAGACGCCGCGGATGAAGTGGAAGCCATGGCAGCAAAAAACCATGTATCCGAAGACAGCATTTTTATTTCAGCCAAAAGGGGGCTGAACGTGCAGACCCTTCTGCAAAAAATGCAGGAGCTCTACGAAGAAAAAAGCAAAGATATACGCCTTATGCTCCCTTACAGCAGGATGGATATGGCTGCAAAACTATATAATTTTTGCGATATTCTGGAAAGAAACGAAAAAGATGAAGGAATTGAGTTCTTTCTAAGGGTAACACCGGAAAATTATGAATATATAAAAAATTCCTACGGGGAGTACATTATCAATGAGTGAAAATAAAGAATATACAATGAGTGAAAATAAAGAATATACGGTAAAGAATGTTATTAGGGATACACGGCGGGAAATTACCTATGAAATATGGGCAGATAGGAATCTTAGCCGCGAGGAAATGCTCCGCCAGGTGAAATTATTCAACTACGAAACAATAAATATCAGGCAAAAGCGCGGAGCCAGAGTTAAACTTTACGCCAGGGAAATGTAATTCGGGAATTTATAATTAAAAGAACAATTGCTTAATTTAGAAAAAAAAATAATTCCGGCCGTCAGCGGCAGCGATTTTTTTAAGAAGATCACAGAAAAATTATCCGGTGATAGAAGAGTATCGGCTGGCATGATGCACGGTTCGCTAAAATCATTTTTCGCTCAGTCATTGCGTGAGCATTACAAAAAGCCGCTAATAGTCGTCTGCGAATCAACTGCCGCCGCGCAGGATTACTATCATGACCTCAGCCTGAATGGATCAGCCGGCAGAGCATCGCTGCTGACTCCGCCACCAAAAAACTTCAAAAGCGTTACCGAAGGCTCGCACTCCCATATAGGCTGGCTTATCGAAGGGCTGACAAATATCATCAAATATGATGATATGCTTACCATAACCACTCCGGAGATATTTGATATAGAGATACCTGCCCCCGAATTGATAGCCGATAACAGAATAACACTTAAAAAGGGGGGAAGTGTAGATTTTGACGGATTTGTTAAAAATTTGGCATTAAACGGCTTCGACCGCAAGGATTATGTATCCGGCCAGGGCGATATAGCCGTTAGGGGCGGCATTGTCGATATCTACCCTGTATCATGGGATAACCCGCTCAGGATTGAATTTTGGGGCGATGAGATAGAATCTATCAGAGAATTTAACACCCTCAGCCAGAGAAGCGTGCAGGAGCATGACGAGGTAGAATTCACGGCTTCACTTTTTCAGAATATAGAAAATGAAAAAATATCCGCCTTATTTGAGTACATAAGCGATGATACTATCTTCATCGTAGATTCACCCGAGCAGACTGACCCGGAAAAAAAAATTATTCCAAAGTTTGATAAATACCGGCTGATAGAGCTGAATTCATTTCATAATGACGTTAAGCTGCGATCGGCGCCACAACCCGATTTCGGAGGCTCGGTCAGAAAGCTTACCGACGAGCTGCGTAAACTTAAAGCATTCGGCCACGAGCTCATACTCACGGCCGACAGTAGAATTCACCTGGAAAGAATGCAAGACCTTGTAGAGAATGCCATCACTGAGGGCGGAGCGCTCGAAACCATCGAAGGGATAAGCCCGGCCGAACCCGAAGATACATACAAAGCCCTTAACTGGGCGGAATCCTCTCCATCCGGGGGGTTTATTCTCAGGGATGCCGGCATATCCGTTTTCACGGAGCATGAAATTTTCCAAAGGCGCAGGGCATCCAGGCCGGCATCCAAACAGGATAAAGGCATAACAATTAAAGAACTGCGCGCTCTCAGGCTCGGCGATTATGTAGTTCATGAAGATAAAGGAATTGGCCAGTTCGACGGATTCGAAACTGTAAAAATTGGCGGAAGCAACCAGGACTGCGTCCGAATACTCTTTGCCGGTGGAGACCTGCTCTATGTTTCCATGAATTACATTAATAAAATCCAGAAATACCAGGCGCAGGAAGGAGCAGTACCTAAGCTTACAAAGCTCGGCAGCGCCGAATGGGTACGCAAAAAAGCCCGCGCCAAAAAAAGGCTCAAGGATATTGCCCGCGAGCTTATACAACTTTACGCCAAAAGAAAAATGGAGCCCGGTTTTGCCTTCCCTGCGGATAATGTATGGCAGAAAGAGTTCGAGGCATCTTTTATTTATGAAGATACACCCGACCAGGCCAAATCAACGGATGAGGTGAAAAAAGATATGGAATCTGCTACACCCATGGACAGGCTTGTCTGCGGTGATGTTGGGTTCGGTAAAACGGAAGTAGCCATCCGAGCGATTTTCAAGGCTGTGCAGGCCGGAAAGCAGGCAGCTGTTCTTGTGCCAACAACAATACTTGCGCAGCAGCATTATATGACTTTCCTCGACAGGCTGCATAAGTATCCGGTAATGGTAGATGTTATCTCCAGATTCCGCACGCCGGCTCAGCAAAAGCAGATACTCGAGAAGCTCAAAAGCGGCGGTATAGATATACTCATCGGCACGCACAGGCTGCTTAGCAAGGATATTCATTTCAAAGACCTGGGCCTGCTTATAATTGACGAAGAGCACCGCTTCGGGGTAAGTGCTAAAGAAAAGCTGCGAGAGCTAAGGGCTACCGTGGATACTCTTACACTTACAGCCACTCCTATACCCAGGACTCTGAATTTCTCTCTTATGGGAGCGCGCGACCTGAGCATTATTGAAACTCCTCCCCGGAACAGACTGCCTGTGTATACGGAAATCATTGAATGGAATAATGACAAGCTGAGCGATTTTATACAAAGGGAGATATCCCGTGGAGGGCAGGTATTTTTCGTTAACGATAAAATCGAAGACCTGGAAAAGATATCGATGGACCTGAAAATGCTAATGCCTGATGTTACATTCGGTATAGCTCACGGACAGATGAAGCCCACACAGATCGAATCGGTTATGCAGAAATTCATCCAGAGGAAATATGATGTTCTGGTAACAACCAAAATTGTGGAATCCGGCCTTGATATACCCAACGCGAACACCATGATAATCAACCGGGCGAATAATTTCGGCCTGGCTGAGCTGTATCAGTTGCGCGGAAGGGTAGGCCGCTCAAATCAACAGGCCTACTGCTATCTGGTGATTCCGCCGGTAGCAAAACTCTCTACAAAATCCATGCAGAGGCTGCAGGCCATTGAAGAATTCACCGATCTCGGAAGCGGATTCCAGCTTGCCATGCGGGATATGGAAATACGCGGCGCCGGTAACCTCCTCGGAGCAGAGCAGAGCGGATATATAATCGATATTGGCTTTGAAATGTTCCAGAAAGTGCTCGATGAAGCCGTTGAAGAACTCCACAGGGAAGAATTCAGCTCTATATTTAAAGAGGTTAAGAAAGAGCCTATATTCGAAAATGAAGATGTTTCGATTGAATTGAATACCGATGCTCTGCTGCCAGAGAGCTATATACAGAACGAAACGGACAGGTTTATGTTCTACCGCAGGCTCTACAAGGTCAGGAACAACAGTGAGCTGGAAGAAGTTACCTCAGAAATAATCGACAGGTTCGGGAAAATGCCGGAGCAGGCCAAAGAACTTGTCTTTGCTGTTAAAACGAGGATAGCCGCGCTTGATACCGGATTTACAAGGGTTATTATTAAGCCGCACCTCTTTGTGGCTGAATTTCCACCTGATAGCAAAGAATCATTCTATAAAAAAGCCTTTCCATACCTTGTTGATTTCATCAACAGCATGGATCATACCCGGCTTAATCAAACTAAAACGAAACTTTACCTTGAAGTTAAGATACCCAACAGGGATAAAGCAGTAGAAATACTTTGGAAAATAAAGCAGACACTCAAAAATTTTGAATACGAAGAAGAAGAACTTGAAAATGCCTGATAAAGAAAAACACATATTAGCGATTGAGACTTCCGGCAGTGCCTGTTCCGTGGCGCTTGGCTCTGAAAGCGAATTAACAGCCTGCTACTCGGTATATTCCGGCAGCGCGCATGATAAAATGCTTGCAGAGCTTATTCGAAGGATTTTGGGGGATAATGGTATAAAAAGTGTTGATCTGAGCGCCGTGGCTTGTTCCGCGGGGCCGGGATCTTTTACCGGGCTTCGAATCGGAGCGGCGATTGCAAAAGCGATTTGCTTTGAAGGAGATATAAAACTTGTGCCCGTCAATACTATCGACGCGCCGGCGCTGCATTTTACGGAACTAGCAGGAGCAATGAACAAAAAGCAGATCGCCGTGCTGATAGGATCTCACAAGGACTTCTATTACCTGGGCATTTATGATAATGAAGCAAAACCCGCCGGTGAGATCGGAATTTTCCCCGCTGAAGTGATCCGTGAAAAGCTGAATGATGAAACGCTGATAACAGGCCCGGCCGCGGCGAATTTCGGAGGAAGGGAAACACCTATAACCGCCGATATGATCCTTAAAGCCGGTAGAATTCTATTAAATGATAATAAATATATTGATCCCGATGAATTCGTGCCTTTTTATTATCAGGAATTTGTCCCGAAACAAGCAAAGAACAAAGAGCTAAATATTTAAAAGGAAGAGGAAATGGTACCACGCTATACCCGCCCGGAAATGGGCAGTATTTGGGAAGATGATAATAAGTTTAAAATTTGGCTGGAAATAGAGGTGCTTGCTGTTGAAGCACAGGCCGAACTGGGGCTTGTGCCTAAAGAAGCCGCCAGAGAGATCAGAGAAAAAGCTAATGCCGATCCGAAAAGGATTCTTGAAATTGAAGAAACTACAAAGCATGATATAATTGCTTTTCTGACAAATGTCGAGGAATATGTCGGTGATAATTCCCGATATATCCATTTGGGGATGACTTCCAGCGATGTGCTGGATACCTGCCTTGCTGTTCAGATGAAGCAGGCCGGCGGGATAATCCTCAAAGATTTACACAGGCTTTTGGATATTCTCGGGCGCAGAGCTAAGGAATTCCGCCATACTCTCTGCGTCGGAAGAAGCCACGGCATTCATGCCGAGCCTACAAGCTTCGGACTGAAACTGGCACTTTGGTATGACGAATGCAAAAGGAATATCAAAAGATTCGAAGCCGCACTCGACGAAGCCAAAACCGGCAAGATAAATGGCGCTGTAGGCACCTTCGAGCATCTTCCGGCAGAGGTAGAGGAATATGTTTGCGGGAAGTTAGGCCTTAAGCCTGCAGCTATCAGCACACAGGTAGTTCAGAGGGACAGGCATGCGGAATTTTTGAATGCCATAGCGCTGATCGGCTCCCTGCTTGAAAAGATCGCTACCGAGATTAGGCATTTACAGCGCACCGAAGTACTCGAAGCCGAAGAGTTCTTTTCAAAAGGGCAAAAAGGCAGCTCAGCCATGCCACACAAGCGCAATCCCATAGCTTCGGAAAATATATCCGGGCAGGCGAGGCTGCTCAGGACAAACGCCCTTGCCGCTATTGAGAATAATACTCTATGGCATGAAAGGGATATTTCTCACAGCAGCGTGGAAAGAGTTATAATGCCTGACTGCACAATATCGGTGGATTACATCCTGAATCGTACCTGCAATCTTTTAGATAAACTAATCGTTTACCCTGAAAATATGCTCAAAAATATGAATATTACACTCGGGCTGGTTTATTCGCAGAAAATTCTCCTGGAACTTGCCCGCCGCGGCCTGCCACGGCAGAAAGCTTATGAAATGGTGCAGTGTTCCGCTATGAAAACATGGAATGAAAAGCGCCCGTTCGAAGAAACACTGCTCGAAAATGAAGAGCTTACCAGGCATCTATCTGAAAGCGAAATTAAAGCCCTGTTCAATCATGACCGCCTGTTTGATAATGTGGACATGATATTCAAAAGGGTAGGGATAGAATAAAAATATATAAGTTCTAAAGCAAAAAACAGCCCGCGGGATTTGAACCGCGGGTTATTTTTTAAAAATCAGTTTATTACTTTCAGTAGAAAGATTCTCCCTGTTAACGGCTTTTTTATACAACCCTGTGAGATGCTCGATATAATCATCAAAATTATGGCTTATGCCGCACTTCTGCCTCATTTCATTGATTTTGCCGGGATTATCAGCCACATAGCTCAATTTCTCGGCAAGTTCAGCAGGGGAATCATAAGAATATAAATAGCCGTTTTTGCCATCCTCGATAAAATCGGGGAATCCTCCGATATTCGGACCGATAACAGGTACGCCCATAGCCAGGCTCTCGGCAATAACAAGCGGAGCGCAATCCTCCCATACACTGGGCAGTACCATAAAGTCAGTATTTGCGGCTATTTCCTTTAAACGCTTAATACCGTAGGGCCCGCGGAAGGTAAGCCTGCCCTTTTTGTCAAAGCCCTTAACCTGTGCCTGATATTTGGCGCCTGCGTATCCGTAAACATTAATTTCCGCGTTGAGCTGTGCGGGCATATTGGCGGCCATAGCAAGCACATGAAGCCCCTTATGAGGCATTATTCCGCCGATATAAGAAAATCTCGGCTTAGAGCTTATTGTTTTGGTAATATCTTCAGCGGCAAGGCTCTGAGCGATACTGTTTATTTGATGTACCGTAATTATTTTAGAGGGGTCAGCCCCAAATTCAGTGAATATTTCTTTCAGCCTGTTTGAAACTGATAATGTATAATCTATTTTGTTATTAAGAATATCAAGGGCTTTTTCCTGCCTGTCTTTGTAATAGGCAATAAGCTCGGGATTCTTTCCGGAAAGGAGGGAATTTTCGAAGAAATCAGTCGATTTCCAGGGTGTAATCAGCACAGGGCTTTCATGATCCATATTGTACATATACAGTTCAGGATCTATCAAATGATAGTTATGCGCGGTGAAAAAAGCGGGAATATTATATTCTTTAACTATATCAGCTATCGAAAAGGATAATCCCAGAAAATTATGAAAATGCACAATGTCGGGCCTGAATTTATTCAGAAAAGCCCTGAAATGTGTCAGTATCTTTTCATCTTTAATTTCCCTTAAAGGATTTTTAGAGTCAATCATAATTGTAGGCCTGTTATAAATGCCATACAGGTTGATGCCGTCATCGGTTTTTCTTTCAGGGAAGTACTGGTCAGATATATACTGTGAAACTCCGCCGGCATAAAATACAGCTACTTCATGGCCTTGTTCCTTAAGCTTAATGGCAGCGGAGCGTGGAAAAGTAGTACCGCCGCCCGGCTCATCCCAGCCGAACATTGTAAAAAGAATCCTGAGTTTCTTATTTTTTTTTGCCATTCCCGAAATGGCTTCCCGCGAATGAGTGTCTAAATATTTCGGTTCCTGCTTTGCCATGTCTTCAACGACGCTGATGATATTTCCCGCCTGATGCTGATGGCTTACGAATTTAATTTTTTGAAGCTTGCCTATGGTTTTTTCATAATAATGGCCGCTCAGGTAATCCCTAATCATGGATATTATGCCAGCAGCGCCGGGTGAATCGAATGAGCTTATCACCTGAAGGTTCCACCCGGAAAGAAGTGTAAGGCCGTTTTCCTCGAAGAGGCCGCCGGTTTTTACGCGCTTTTGGATAAATTCAGGCAGATAAACTGCCTGCGGCACTGCCTTGTAAAATGCTTCTGCCAGTACTGACGAAAAGTTGGCCGAAAAAAGGAACAGCGCCTTGCTCAGCCATTCCTGCATATCGCCGTGGCTGATAAGCATACCCTTAATTCCGGTTTTATCGGCTATCCGCTTGTAGAAATCTGATTTATCCTTTCCGGTTGCTTTATGAAAGCCGGGATGCAGCTTTACTACAGGTATAAGTTCTCTATCCGGAAAATTATCCCGGATTTTGTTAAAAATCTTTAAAAAGGTCCTGAATGCCCTTATCTCTTCATATTCCCCATGGAACATGGTGTATATTGTCTGGCCGTCATACCATGAAGGCGCGAAAATAATATGCCTGTTGTTTTCATTGGCTGGTTCAGGTGTTTTCCCTATAGTTCCGGTGATGATGATATTGGGGTTTTCATTTAGTGATTTCGCGTAATTCTCCACAAGGTATTTCTCGTATTGATTATTTACGCAAATGTGATCAACAGCGAAATTCCCAACCAGCAGTTCCGGATTTTCGATGTTTTCCGGGCGAAAATAGCCGAGGTTATCCCCGTGATAAATCATTAAAACAGGAACGCCTGATTTCCTGAGCGCTTTAATTATCTCGGCGTTCGGCGCAATATTGGAATTATTGACGACGGCTGCCGCGTAATTCAGCTCATGGTGTGAATCAATAATCGAATCAGAGGCTTTCACTGAGTTAACATGTAAAGCTACCGCTGCCTGCACGGCTTGTTTTAATTTGCGCTCATCATTTCGCAGCCCGGCATTTTCGGCTGATCTTACCATTATTTCTGTGTATTTTTGGGCGGCGCTTTTAAGATCTTCTTCAGGGAATCCGGGTTCCAGAGTGACTTTCAATTCATATCCGGTATTGATTTTTCCTATGGGAGAAAAATGGTATACATTGAATTTTTCCGACAAGGCGTCAGCTATATGCCTGTGCCTGACGGGATGCAGGTTGATTGTTAATATGTTGCTTTTTTCAATCATTTATAAGGCTCGCGAGATATGAATTAATTAAAAATCTTAGGTTTTGATCAAGGTCAACTCCATCTTCTTTTTTATAATCGAGCGTCAGTTTTCTTATGAAGATATCCGGTTCCCAGGAACTGAATTTCTCGGATAATTGCTTTAAGGCAAATTCATCAGGTATTAGCATTATGTTTGAGCCGCATTCGTAGCAGACCTGTTTAGTTTCGGATAGAGCAGTGCCCGTAAGCTGGCTTGTGTTCAGGCTTTTGCAGCAGGGGCAGCGCCATTGGGCCGAATAGGGCAGAGCGCCCACCGATATAGGATTAAAAGCAAGGCTCGCGATAGTGGCAGTGGTTGATATATCCGTTTTGATGCCTGCCATTTTTTCTGCAGTAGAGAGTTTTTCTTCATTTATAAGGGCTAATGTTTCCTTTTTCTTGAGTTCAGCCGGCTTAATAATCCTTCCGAAAAGTATCCGGATTATTTCGGCAGCGAGTTTTTTAGTATGGGAGCGGTTTAACTCGTTAACCCTGTTTATGATATTCGATACCCTTTCCTTATAAGGGCTTTTAGCAGCGTGTTCAGGCGATTTTTGAGAGTGAATACGCTTGGCTTCTTCATCCAGCAGCCTTTTCCATTTACCGGCCTCTCTGTGATTATCATGCCTAAGTGAGTTTCCATAAAGCAATTTAAGTGAATCCCGATCATTGGGATTAAAGATCAGTTCCCGGCGGGACCATATTTCCCAAAGATCCATGGATGTTTCTTTTTCGTTCTTTTCAGGTATGAAAAGGTCTTTCCATTTTTCGGTGAATTCATCATGGTACTTATGTTCAATTTCTGTCTTGCCGCGGGGTATAGCTTTACTGCTTTCAGCTCTTACATCTTTGGCCATAATAATTTCGTAAGGATTTCCGATACATACGTGCATACACAGGTCGGTAAATTCCATTCCCCGGATCAGTTCTTCGGGACTGATTTTAATTTTTTCAAAGAAAACATTGCTTACGGCTGCCAGATCTTCACTGGCAGCGACTGAAATAGTATGAACACTTTCCTTTAGAAAAGCCTCTTCTTTCAAGTTATCCCTGTGATAAACGGTTAACATGTTTTTGTAGAATCCGGCATCCGCGCCATTATAATAAATATATGGCGTATCCTTATAGATCAGGCGGGGTGAGGCTATAAGCGCTTTTTTCGATTCTTCCAGGGCTATGATAAGTTTATCGATCAGGTGGTATTTGATATCAGTTCTTGTGTCTGTCAGAATGTAATATTTAGCTGAAATTATATCACGCGCACGGAATAGGGCATGGGCTGCATTTGATGATACAATTTTTTTATAATCATCGGAATAAACATTCGAAAAATTTCCAAACAGGAGAACTTCCACATTTGAAGGCATTTTTGATTTAATTTCAACTAAATCAATCCTGCTGTCAGTGGAGCAATTTATAAGCAGTGCTATATCCTTGTCGAATATTTTGTTTTTTTCGGAGCTGATCCTAAATATTTCGAAAATATTACCTTCACGCAACTCATTTGCCGGGGAATTTTCTTTCAGATAATTAGAAAAGCTGACAAATACCGGATTATTTCTTTTTAGTTTGGCAAATAAGCTTGAATAAAGAAATGTATTTGTGCTAACAGCTTTTTGAGATTTAAAATTTAGATTTTTTTCCTGCAGAATGCCTTCTACATTGCCGGAAATAATAATATCCGGGGTTTCACTTTTTGATATCATCGCCATGAATTCCCTGTGTTTAAGGCCTTCTTCGGTATAAGCTGTTATGTAAATGCTGTCAAATGCGTTAGAAAGTGCCCGGTTAATATTTTCCTCCGTACACTCATTAGGAAATAGCAAAAGGGCTTTTTTTCCGATGGTTTCCGGATCCGTCAGTTGGTCACCGTCCAGGCTGAATACAGCCGTCTTGGGGGGCATGTCATTTATGACAGCTCTTAAAATGAGATAATAATGAAACGGCATATCGTTTATAATTTGCAAGGCGTCCTCTTTATTCAATCATATCAAAGCTTAAGGGAGTACCCTTTTCGAAATTACTTTTGAATTTCTTACCGAGCATATCTGCCAGGTATTTAGGGTGAATGCCGGCTGCCGGCCTTATTGACCTAATGTTGTCTCTTGTCAGCAATTCACCGGCTTTAACATCTTTTACAACGAATAAAGACCTTGAATAATTCCTTGCTTTCACACTTGTTGCCGATAAAGAGTATTTGCCCGAGCCGAGGCTTATTTCAACTTCTCTTATGGCTTTAACCATATCTGAAAATTCTACAGGATCGAGTGAGAATGAGGCATCCGGCGTATCGAGGGATTTATCAAGGATAAAATGCTTTTCGATTACACGGGCGCCTAATGCTACTGCCGCTACCGGTATGTTTATTCCCATTGAATGATCGGATAACCCGGCAATAACATCGAACTGCGAGTAAATATCCCTAATGGAATTAAGGTTCATTTCATTATAAGGGGCAGGGTAGGCCGATGTACATTTCATGATAACTATTTTGTCATTCTTCACGCGATGACATGCTTTCACAGCATCACGGATATCATCTATGGTAGCGACACCTGAAGAAATTATCATCGGTTTGCCGGTCGCGGCTGCGTATTCGATAAGCGGTATATCTGTAATTTCGTACGATGCTATCTTATAAGCAGGAGAATTCATATCTTCGAGCATATCGACAGCTTCTATGTCAAAGGGGGATGAGAAACATTCAATGCCCATTTCTCTGGCAATAATGAATATCTTTCTGTGCCACTCATATGGAAGAGCGGCTTTTTTGTAAAGTTCATAAAGCTTAGTTCCGGCCCAGGGCCCCTCCGGATTTGCCATAAAGAGTTCTTTTTCAGAATCCAGAGTCATGGTTTCCGGCCTGTATGTTTGGATTTTTACAGCGTCTGCTCCTGATGCGGCTATGGCCTGGAGGCTTTTTTCAATAGTTTTGAAATCATTGGCGTGGTTGGAGGATAATTCCGCGACTATAAATACAGGATTATCTCTTCCTATTTTTTTTTTGCCAATTTCAATTTTTTTCATGTGGTCATTCCGAGGATTAATTCTGTTATTTCATTTTTACCGCTGCCACAGTCCATTTTTTTTATGTAATCCCGGTACTCATCTTTTTGCTCAAATGGCAGGTTTATTAATTCTTCCGGGTTTTTTATGTTTTGCAATTCATAAATATAAGAAAAATTTGCGAAGTCTCCGGCCTGCGTCTCATTCTGTGTTATAGCTATCGCGGGCATACCGAGACAGTAGGCTTCAAAAAGCGTCACGCCCGGCGAGCAGACTATAAGTTCGTGCTGCAACATGAGTTTTGCCATATACTTAACATCTTTGAGAATTTTTATTCCGGAAAATCCTTTTATATCCATATCAGAAATAAGCTTTTCCAATTCCTGCATGTGTAAAAATCCCCTGCCGGTGATGACAGTGATATTTCCGTGGAAGGAATCTTTGATCATTTTGAGGAATTTAACGGTCAATCCCGAGGGGTCGCTTCCTCCGAAAGTCAACAGGATGCTTTTGGGACAGCTGTTTTCAGGGAATCGGTATTGGTTTCTTTTAGTAATAAATTCATCCCTGAGGATAGCGTATTTCGGACCAGAAAGCACTTCCAAACCGTTAGTTTTGAAAGCAGTATTTTCGGGTTTATTACCGGCCGCGGAAATAACCATAAATTTGATGAATTGTTTACCCCGGTCATCAGGTTCTCCCAGAGTGCCTACCGGGAATAAGTCGCTTATCTTTTTCAGGAGTGCGTTATTGAACAGAGGCAGATCAACAATTACAACATCGGGTTGATATATATTTAGCTGTAATATAAGTTTAAGTTCATCTGAGTACGGCTGAAAATGGTAGCCAACGGAACTGATCTTTTCGCAAAGGGAATAATCACCGGAGCACAGGAAAAATGATGATACCTTTTTATTCAATAGCTTATCGGCCAGCTCAATCGACCGGTAGATGTGTCCCATACCTGATTCGGGAGAGGCTTCAAGTATGAATGCTGCTTTTTTAGCTTTGCTTAATGACATAAGTTATGTACCAGCTGTTTTTTTCTTTCATGTTATTTTTATATAGCTGAAGATATTCAGTCGATCTAATATCAAAACCGGCTTCTTTCAGAAGTTCATTTACTTCTTCAGGCTTGAAGAAATGGTAATACATTTCACTGTACGGGCCGGCCCTGTCATCAAGGATAAAAAAGCCGCGCTCTATTTCCCGGCCTAAGCCGTAGAACCAGTTGTCATAAGTCCTGAAGTTACAAATCAAAGCCGCGCCCGGATTCATAAAGCTGTTTATTTTATTTAGACGAGCTCTGATCTCATGTTTTCGCGAAAGAAATAAAACTCCCCATGCCAGGATAAGATCGAATTTAATATCCGGATTATAGTTTAATATTTCCTTTAAATAAACATGCCTTATATTAGGATATTGCTTTTTAAGTGATTCGGAATATTTTACGGCAGTATCAACTATATCGATTCCATAAGCCTGATATCCGCAATCAGCCATCAGCCTCAGATGCCTGCCGGATCCGCAGCCAATATCAAGGGCGTTTCCCGGATTAGGGCCGAGGTGTTTTAGAACCATAGCCGCAACTCTGTCATCAGGGTAGAGGAGTACATTTTTGCTGAACTCCCAGGACCATAGTTCCCGGTTAGTATCCTGAATGCTTTTCATTTTTATGTCTTTATCATTTTGATGAAATTATCAATTTTTTTGAGAATATCATATTCGTCATGGCCTTCGAATATAGCATAGCCTCTGCGAAAAATACCGGCTGTATTTTTCATGTTATCAAGTTTTTCATTTAATTTAAAATAAAAAATATATTCCTTTATACCCGGATATTTTTGGATTTCACTATCAGGCGGTATTTTTTTTACAACGCCTTTAATAGGCAGGTAGCTTATAGCGTGGAATTTATTATGTTTGATTCCGAAATAAGCAGGATCGCCCAGTACCATCTTAATTGACTGTCTGACAGCGTTAACACCCGTGCAGTAAGGCATAAATTTGTCAATCAGGAAAATACCGGCAGGGCGGCCAGATATTTCTAAAAAAAACAAATTATTGTCATTAATTATCAGATCGGCGTGGATGAGGCAGTTATCCATGCCTGAAGTCTTTGTGAAAAGCCTCAGCGCCTGCTCTATTTTCATCTTTATGCCGGCTGAAACCGCTGCGGGAGCTATGTAACCCTCAATTAGCCTGTCTGGAAGAGGTGTGAGCAGTTTTTTTCTGACTAGTAAAATCTCAATCTCGCCTTCGTTAATTACCGCATCCAGGCCGTATTCATCTCCATCTATGAAACTTTGTACCAGAGTGGCGTCATTTCCTCTTAATTTTAAATGCTCATTGGTAAGGGCGTTAAGGCTTTTGGGGTTATCTATATAACCAACTCCCTTAGAGCCGGAACCTTTGACGGGTTTCAATATTAACGGGAAATCGATTTTTTGAGCAGCGTTAAAAATATCATCTTTAGTTTCAGCCATAATTTGTCTGGGATAACTTATACCGCACAAATTCATTATGTGGCTCATTTTGGATTTATCGGTGCAGACATCCGCGGCTTTAGATTTGATACCCCTTAAATTAAATTTTTCGTTTATCCTTCCGGATGTCAGCAAAGTTTTGCCGAGGGGAGTGGGAATTATACCGCCGGGTTGAATGTCTTTAACAAGCTGTTCGATTGCACAGTGATCCAAAAGATCACAGCGGTAAGCTTTGAACGCTCTATCGATGCCGGACGGGTTAATATCATTATGGATAACATGTACTTCATGCCCTGCCACGGCGGCTTCGTTTATAAAGCCTTCTCTTTCGGGACCGGCGCCAAATGCCAATAGCCTTGACATGTCTCACCCTGCCTTCTGGCTGACGTTTTTATTGATCTCGGCCAATTCGGGATGCTTATCCATGATAAGTACTATTTTCTCAAAATCATAGTTTTCGGCATGGTATGTTTCAATTAGTTCTTTAATCAGTTTATAGTCATCTTCCTCATCGACAGTAAGCCGGTACATACTATTATCCCTGTTCTGCTTCATGGAATAGATCCTGACTTTACCGGATCGGTTTTTGTTAATATAAGGGGTAACATGCTCAAGTTCATAGGGCTCTTTAGCGTTGTAATGCGCATCCTCGAGCAAATCGAAAGTGAATATCTCAAAATCCATTCCACGCGGGTAAGTCCTTTCCACACAATTTGACAGATAAAGGCCTGAAGAATAATTTTGTTTGAACCGGTTAAGGCCCTGCTTAACCAATGCCCCGTCAATTAGAGGGCAGTCGGATGTTACTCTGATAATAATATTCAGCCCGAATTCTTTTGCTGCTTCGTAGTAGCGAGACAGAACGTTATCCCTGCTGCCCGCGAAGAAAGGCAGGTCATTTTTCCGGGCGAAATCTCTGATGGGTTTATCTTCTTCATCGGCAGTTGTAGCAATATATTTATTAATGCCACTCAAGCCCAGCCTTTCGAGATGATGCTCTAATAGGGTTTTTCCGCCTGCTTTGAGCATTATTTTACCGGGCAGCCTTGAGCTTGTCATTCTTGCCTGTGTAATTATTCCTACGTTTTCGGGTAATGTCATTATTTGGTCTTTTGTTTTTTAAAAAAATCTTTAATCGCGTTAATTACAGTTTCCTGTTCTTCGTCCTTCATGGCATGATAAATCGGCAGGCTAATGCAGCGGGCAAAGTATTTTTCAGCTACCGGGCAATAGTTTTTCCTGCCAAATTGTTCTTCATAATAAGGATGCCTGTAAACCGGCATATAATGCACCTGGCAGTGAATATCTTTTTCGGCTAAAAAATTGTATAAGCTATCCCGCTCATCAGCCTGAATTATATATAAATGATAAGAATGGAAAAAGCCCTCTCTTATTTTAGGCAGTTTTAACGGCAGTTCTGAGAGCTCTCTATAATAATTATCTGCGAGCTGCCTTCTTCTTATGATGTTAGAATCCAGCCTTGAAAGCTGCTTTCTTCCTAGTGCCGCCTGAAAGTCAGTCATTCTGTAATTAAAGCCCTGTTCGGTCATTTCATAATACCATGCCGGCCTTCCGTGTATGGACTTTCTGACACCGTGCGACCTGAGCCTTTTGAGCCTCTCGTATGCCGCTTTGTCATTTGTAGTGATCATTCCGCCTTCACCACTGGTAATATGCTTGACAGGATGGAATGAAAACACAGTCATATCACTGTATGTGCAACTCCCGGCCTTTACTTTTTCGCCTTTTGAATCTATGTAATACGATCCCGGGGCGTGGCAGGCATCCTCTACTATTTTAAAACCTGCCTTTTGGGATAGTTGATGAAGTTTTTCGGTGTTTACCGGATATCCCGCCATATGAACAGGGGCTATCAGATCGACATTATTATTCTCTAATTCTTCTGAAATTTCATCTATATCAAATATATAGCTGTCCGGATCTATATCACTAAAGAGCATATCAGCTCCGCAATACAAGGCAGCGTTGGATGTAGCTGCAAATGTTATGGCAGATGTAAGTGCCTTCGAGCCCTTTTTCAGCCCTGCGCATAAATACGCAAGATGCAGGGCGGCAGTTCCTGAAGATACTGCAACAGCATAAGCAGATCCGCAGTAACCCGCGAATTCACTTTCGAACAGTTCTATTTGCGGGCCTGTTGTGATGAAATCGGATTTCAGAACGGAGATCACCGCTTCGATATCTTCATCTCTAATTTCCTGCCTTCCGTATGGTATCATGTTAATAGATTATATCAATTTTATTTAATAAATTTCGCAAATCTTCTACACTAAGCCAATCTTTGTTAGTATCAGAAGAATACCTGAATCCCGGTTCGACTGGTTTTCCGCCTTCATGGAAACGCTTATCAATGCTCCACCAGTCGAAGCGAGGATAAATTATGTACTCATCTTCATATTCAAAGGCGTTTTGGGAATCCTCTTCAGTAATCATTACCTCATGAAGTTTTTCTCCGGGGCGTATGCCTTTATACTCGGGGATAGCCTCGGTATCAATAGCTTTTACCAGATCGGTTATTCTGAATGATGGAATTTTGCTGACGAATATTTCGCCGCCCTTAGCTATTTTGATCACTTTAAGTACAAGGTTAACAGCTTCATCCAGGCTTATCCAAAAGCGCGTCATTCTTTCGTCTGTGACGGGAAGTGTTTTCTGCCCTTTATTTTTAAGTGACATGAAGAACGGTGTAACAGAACCGCGGCTGCCGGCTACATTGCCGTATCTTACTACCGAGAATGATGTTTTCTTGCGGCCTGAGTAAGCATTAGCCGAAATAAATAGCTTATCGGAAACAAGTTTTGTAGCACCGTAAAGATTAACCGGATTAACAGCTTTATCGGTGGATAAAGCTATAACTTTCTCAACCCCTTTATCAATGGAGGCATTAATCACGTTTTCAGCACCCGAAATATTAGTTCTTACTGCTTCTATAGGATTATATTCCATTAAAGGGACATGCTTTAGCGCGGCAGCGTGGATCACTGTATCGACGCCTTCAAAAGCTCTGTATAGCCTTTCCTTATCACGCACATCTCCTATAAAGAAGCGAAGTATGAAAGAATGTTCTTTCAGTTCCTCCTGCATTATGTACTGTTTATATTCATCCCTGCTGTATATAATCACTCTCGCCGGATCGTGTTTAGTAATTATCCTCTTCACGAATTTTTTCCCGAAAGAACCCGTCCCGCCGGTAATTAGTATCGATTTGTTCTTTAAAAATGACATATTCATTCCTTTCAAGCAATTATTTAACAATTTTTAAGACATTGTTAATCTTAGTATGAAATAGTATCATTATTCAGCCGAGAATACTTATCAGTACCACAATATATGTAGATTAATACTTATACTTTCAGGGAAATACATCTTTCATTTATATCATTTTTCAATGGTTCTGATATATTATGCTTCTATTATCAATAACAAGATAACAAATTCTAAATCTTTTCTATAAGGCACGGTTATTATATAACAGTACGGTTTTAAGGTTTATGGCATTATCCTCAATAAAGGACTTTGCCGATTGTTATAATACTCAATGATAAACTATTACTTCAATCAGCGCTCCATCGCCCGGAACAGGCTCCGCGAGCTATTTCCGGCCACTGCCCCTCATTATGGGGAAGCATTCGGAAAGCATGACGGGGTTGTGCGGTCAGGAGAACATTTCCGGGAAAACACAGCAGCAAAGAGCCCCGCCTGAGAATTTCAATAATTCACATGAAATATTTCAATAATTCACATGAACTATTTCAATAATTCACATGAACTATTAGTTAATAAATTTCCTGATTCTTTCAAAAATAAACTCTGTAGCGTTCCTTGAGCTTTCCACGTAGGATTTTGCGGCAGCCGCAGCCTTTGAGTATTTATTTTTAATCTTCATATTATCAAGCCAGGCTGAAAATTCGGATGAATTTACAACAACTTGCAGGGCGCCTGCATTCTCGAGCCTGGGAGCATCAGGCGAATTATTTATCTTTTTACCGGCGGCAAGTGGAAGGCCGTATCCTGCGGGTTCGGTAACACTATGTACTCCGGCACCAAATCCGCCGCCGATGTATGCCAGATCCGCTATCCCGTAGAGTAAGAGCAATTTACCTATGGAATCGACAATAATATGAGAGTAACAGCCATGCTCATGTTTTTCTATATCACTAAGAAGTACGTAGTCCTTAATTTTAGTACTAAGAGCTTTAATATGGGCAGGGTCAGGCTCATGAGGCACGAAAACCACTGAGATATCATTGTGATTTTTCAAGGCTGATACGATCATTTCTTCATCATCTGGCCAGGTGCTTCCTGCCAGGAGAACTAAATCGTGTTTCAGAAAATCTTTTAAAAAATTAAAAGAATCATTTGCCGATCTGACTTTTTCGAGAATGCGGTCAATTCTTGTGTCGGCAGATGTAACGATCTGCGCCTTCAGCGCAAGGTCGTGCAGATAATCAGTATGTTCTTTACCTGCCGTAAAAATCACATCGAAATATGAGAAAGCTTTTTTATAAAAGGGGCGGGATATCTTTTCGATAATACCGTCCACCCCGGGTTTTGTCGCACAAAACAAGATAAGCGGTATGTTTCTGCTTTTGATCTCCCGGAAATGATTTATCCATAGCTCATATCTGACGAATAATACAAGGTCGGGATCGACTTTATCCACGAAAAAAGAGGCGTTTTCCTTTTTATCAATGGGCATGTAGAGTTTATGGTCGGCGAATTTGTAATTTTTTTGATTTTCATATCCTGATGGAGAAAAAAAAGAAACAATTATCTCGATCTCAGGATAGTTCTTACTGATCATTTCAATCAGCGGCTTAGCCTGCTCAAATTCACCCATAGAGGCAGCATGGACCCAAATACGCCTGCTATTTTTTGGGGGCAGGCTGTTTGCCATATCTTTCCATGTCTTTTCTCTGAGCTGCATTTTCTCATTTTTTCCTGCCTGCTTATTGAGCCATAATCCGGCAGCAGGCAGGAAGAAAATATCATAAAGGAATTTTATCAATTTAATGTATATGCGATTTATCCGAACAACTTATGGCAATTTAGTGAATTTCGGCATATTATCATCTGAAATCGGGCTTTCTCTTTTCTAAAAAGGCTTTTGTGCCTTCGGCGAAATCTTCAGTCCCGCATGTTCTGCCGAACATATCTGATTCAAAGGCAAGGCCTTCCAGCAGACTCAGTTCTTCAGACTTATTAACACACTGCACTGCGTTAGATACTGCCTGCTTACCTTTTGATAAAACCTTTAATACGAATTTTTCAGTTTCGGCCATGAGTACATCGGGGCTGTAAACAGAGTTGACCAACCCTAAACGTAATGCTTCATCCGCATCGATAGTATTGCCCGAAATGATAAGCTCCATTGCTTTAGCCTTGCCGACAATCCTTGGAAGCCTTTGCGTGCCGCCATAACCGGGTATGATACCGAGATTAACTTCGGGCTGTCCGAATTTAGCCTGGTTTGAAGCGAATCTTATATGGGCCGCGAGAGCCAGCTCGCATCCTCCACCGAGAGCGAAACCGTTAACGGCTGCTATCACAGGTATCTTGAGTTGCTCCATTCTTTTCATCACATAAGAGCCGTATTCCGAGAAAATCTTGCCCGAACGGTCATCCGACTTATTTAATTCTTCAATATCCGCTCCGGCGGCGAACGCTTTTTCACCCATACCTGTAATGATGAGCGCGTGCACTTCACGGTCGTTTTCAATAGCTTTTAAGGCCGAATCCATGTCGTCGAACATTTGTTTGTTCAAGGCGTTCAATTTGTCAGGCCTGTTGAGTTTGATTATAGCGTAGTTTTCTTTTTTTTCGAATATAATTGTTGAATATTCCATAAATTTACCCCGGTTAATTATAAATGATCTGAAAACAGTATGATAAGTTTATCAACGCAACGAAAATACTAAAAAAATATTCATAAAGCTAAATGAATTCTTACAAAAATATAATTTTCCTGCTGCTAATAATGATTATTATTACTGAAATCCATGCTGAAGATGATGGATTAATAGCCGACAGCACATTATTTCCGGGTGTGGAATATCGGCTGATGCACATTAATAATGGCAGATATAAGCATAAAGTACATGTTATTGAAGCCAATCTCATTAATCCTGGAACTTCAATTGCAGTGCTGAAAGCCGGTGGGTTGAATACTTACCTTGAGCATCTGCACATTATGGCTGAAAAGTATGATTCCGTTTCCACAGGCAGAATTATTGGAGCCATTAACGCGAATTTCTGGAGCGCTTACAGGAATTATCCCATCGGGTGTACGGTAATTGAGGGGGAGATAGTCGAAGACGGAAGGTATAAGAACTGGAGCAGTATTTTCTTCGATGAAGTCAGCAGGCCTTATATTGATACTTTTGAACTTGATTTGAGATTGATATTGCCGGACAGGTCTGCAATCAAAATTGATGACGTTAACAGAAGAAGAGACAGCCTGCAAATTGTTCTTTATAATAAGTATTACGGCTCAGAAATACCCTTCATCAGCAGCCTTGAAATAAATCACGCTTTAAATGAAGCAGCCGCGGAACACTACCTGAACATGGCGGATGACAGTACAGAAAGCTTATTAGATACAGCTTCCTTCCTGAGAAATTATAAGGAAGAAACTGTACTTAACAGAGATGAGTATTTTTATAAAAAAATACTTCTGCGATACCTGGATATGCCGGCGGTAAACCGGCCATACCGGGTGGTGATTAACAGGATCGACACAGGGCTTATTGAAATCAGTGATAATGAAATTATTGTTTCTATGGGATTATCAGGTGATCTTCCCCGGTTAACAGCCGGTGATACGTTAACAGTTATTGCTAAAACAAATAAAATGAGTGATATTGTTTTCAAAAATGCCGTATCCGGCACTCCCAGATTGGTAAGAGATGGCAAAGCCGATCATGAAGCCTACATCGAAGGATCAAGGGGGCGGAGGTTCATCATGCACAGGCTTCCGAGAACGGCTATAGGTACGGATAAGCTTGCAACTAAGATTATCATAGCTGTTGTGGAAAAAGGCAGCCGAAGTGAAGGCGTTACGGGAGCATCATTATCTGAACTGGCGCAGATAATGAAAAAGCTGGGATGCCATAACGCAATGAACCTTGACGGCGGAGGCTCGTCGATGATGTTTGTTAATGGAGATATCACCACAAGTAAATCGCCTAATAATTCTCTAAGAAAGATTTCAGTCGGCCTTAGTATAATTAAAAAGAGAGGAGCCCTGCATGATATTTTCCCCAAAAAATAATTACTAAATGATTCGGGGAATTCTAAAAATATTAGTATAAAAGATATTTACCGCGAAGTTTAAGAAAATCAATCAGTCCTTCATTTGCAGCTTCGATAATTTTCTCATCAGGGGCGCCTGAGAACATGAGCTCATACAACTTTTCACTGCCGGTAACCTTAATGAACATCTGTCTCGCGTTATCTTTTAACTTAGCGCCGCTAAATAGCGTGGGATGGGTTCTCCTAATAGCCAGCATCAGCCTGATACCATCTGTATAAGGCCTGAACTCATTGCTTAAAGAAAAAGTAATCAGAAATCCGTCGCAGTACTTGCTGCTGTACATACCGTAAAATGGCCTGTACTTTGTTTTGCTTAAATGAAAGCCCGGTGAAAGTACACCAAGGCTTTTTTCAATTTCATTAACTCTTAGCCCGGGCTGGCCAATATACTGAAAGGGCAGGGTAGTGCCGATACCTATGCTGATTATTCCCAGTTCGCCGAATGTACCCAGCGCGGCTGCACCCCGTATAGCTCCGGGTGTAGGTATATGAGGAGATGTCGGATACCAGCCAAGGCCTGTATCTTCCCATGCCATCCATCGCTGCCATCCATCCATTTGAATGACCTTTACTTCGCATTGCCTGCCATTTCCCAGCCAGCCTTCATGGATTATCATGAGCGCGAGCTCTCCCAGTGTGCAGCCATGAATATATGATACGGGAATTATCCCCACGAAAGATCTGTAAGCGGTGTCCAATACGCTGCCGTCGGCTATCATTCCTCCGATTGGATTTGGCCTGTCAAGAATTATAACAGTCTTTTTTATCTCAGCGCAGGCTTCCATAGCTCTATAAACAGAACTGAGAAAAGTATAGGAACGGATCCCAATATCCTGTATATCAATCAATAATGCATCAATTTCTGATAAAACGCTCTGAGATGGTGATTTAGAAGCGCCGTACATAGAGAGTATGGGTATCTGGTTGAATGATTCATCTTCTACCTTCAAGCCGGCCGGAACTGCCGTATAAAAGCCGTGCTCCGGCGTGAAAATTGCTGACAGCTCGAATTCATCAGACTCAGAAAGAACTTCTGCCGTTAACCTGCCGTCTGAAGTACGGCCTGAGAAATTTGTAAGAAGTGCTATCTTCTTTCCCCTGATTTCATCGAAGCCGTTTTGTATCAGTACGTCAATACCCGGTTTGACTTTTGCGCCCAGCGAAGCGGCACTTAAAATAAATATGACTGCAAGAAATTTCAGCTTAAACATTTTACCTGCGACTTTGATTTTAAATAAGGCAAACTAAGCCATTCCCGTGCCATTATTTATAGGGAGTTTGTAAATATTTCCGTGCTTCATCATGAGAGTTGCCATATTCATCCATTCTGAGTACTTTTTCGTATTGTCCTTTGGCGTACTTTCTTTTTCCCTGAAGGTCGAATATCTGCCCGATTTTCAGATTAGTTTCGATCATAAATCCTGAAGGCCCGTCTTTATCGAGCTTTCTGGAGCCCTCATCAGCCTTGTAAAAATATTTTAGAGCCATTTCATAATCGCCTGAGCGCATGAGTGATGTTCCAATGTAGTACATAGCCTCTCTGGCAGTAAGGTTGTCATAACCTGTTTTTCTGGCAATGCAGCGTTTAAGGACTTCGCGCCATGTAGCTTCCATTTGATCATACATACCCCGCCTGACATAGGCCCTGCCGAGATACCTGTGAAAATAAGGATTGTCTGAATACTTGCCGTGTAATGTCTGAGCCGCCTGCAGGGCTTTTGTTAAATCATTTTCAAATGAGTAATATATCTGAAGCAATACAACTTTGGCTTCAACCGCTGCATACCTGGCGTGCTTTGCCGCTGCTTTGAGCTGTAATAAACCGATTTCCTTATCTCCCCGCGGAAGAAATACCGTAAACGGCTTCACCATAGGATATTTCTCGGGTATTGCCACAGCAAAATAATTATATATTCCTGTGCCCAGCATGATATCCTTATTCGTGGGAGCAATTTTCTGGCATTTTATCATGATATTAAAAGCATCTTTTCCATCTGATGCCGCCTTTATCCAGTTCTCCCTTTGGGCGTGATAACGTCCTCTGAATCCGAGTGCTCCGCCTTTAAAGAATAGCATAACCACGTCATATGGATTATCTTCAAGATGCCGGTCGGATACTTCTATAACTTTGTTGATTTTTTTTAAAAAACTATCATCGAAGCGGTCCGTAAAGCGGTAGAGGGTAATCTTCCACCAATCAACCATGGCGTCGAGGAAATAACCAACAGGATGATCAGGATAGCGGTCAATGACTTCTTTGAATATATCTTCAGCTTCGTCGAATTCCACATTATATATTTTATCAATTCCAATCTGAACAAGGCTGTCGGCATCGCTTCTCATTATGGCCCACTGCGCTTGAGCAAGGCTGCCGGAGATCATCAAAAATATGACAGTTATCAGTATTTTTTTCATTAACATACAAATAATTTTTAATAAGTATAATCTATAATCAAGACGAAGTCTTTTTTTGATTATTAATAGGAAGTCAGCTCGGCTTCTTTGACGCGCCTTTTAAAAAGGGAGGAAGAAATATAAGGGTCTGCATCAGCAATTTTATTCATTATAAGAAGAATGATTATCATTGAGAGGGTAACCGCGAAACCCGATTCAATACCGAAGTTGTCGCCAAATATAAAAATTGTAAATGGATTTTCAGGAACATAAAGTGAGAAAATTCCGGGAGCGAAATAAATACCGCTTATTGGCTTGGACAGCAAAATGAACTGAAGCCAGTTCCAAAAGAAATGAAAAGAAATGGGGAGGATCAGTGATAAAGTCCGTATGTACATTAAACAAAATATCAATCCGCTTAAAAATATGTTTATATAAGCAATATAGCCGATTTCAGGATTGAACATATGTGCAATGCTGAATAAGGCGCTAAAAATGAATGAAACTAACCAGGGATTGAATTTAGAAATGATCGCCTGGAAGATAATGCCTCTGAATATAAGTTCCTCCTCGGCAGCATTGAGGAAATAAAAATAAGTCAGAAAGCTGTAACCGTCATCCCAGGCAAAATTCCTGTTAAGTATAAGCCGGCCCCCAAATAGCCAGGATAGCAGCCCTATCGAAATTATAGGAATTAATGCCAGTAGAAATCCTTTTAAAAATAAAGGTAGAGTGAATTTATCAAAATGAAGGCCGGTATGCATGATTTTACCACCAATCCTGCCGGATTCAACTAAAATAGTGGCTATAAGCAAGGATATAAATAATACTGCGGCATTAAAATACACAGTAAGGTCAAATGGACTCAGGCCATAATAAAAGGCCGCTGTCAATAGTATAAATACTAAAACGCGGCCCCACCAATGGCTTAATGATCTATTCATGAGGTTGACTTTTAGTGTCATCTCTGAGTTTTAGTCATTACTCTCAGATGTTTCGCTAATCTCCTCTATGTACTGCTTGATGTGTTCACGCATTCTGTTTTCGACTTCCTCATGTGCGTTTCCCGTAATCATAAAATTGAGCTGAGGGCAGTATGAGGCGTATTCGGTTTCGCCCCTTCTTCTGATCATTACCTCGTAATCATACGGGTTTGTGCTTTTGATCTTTTCAAATGGCATATTTTTTTCTTCCGATTTTTACACTTAAATAATCATTTTAGACTCATTATGAGCAAAATAATTTTTAAAAATAAAATGCCCCGGGAACATATTGAAATTAGCCTCATCATTATATATGATTAAAAAAATGCCTCCTGGCCTGCTTATTAAGAAAGCAGCCGTTAAGTTATATCAGGGAGCAGCGGATTATTTTAATAAGTTGAAAGACCACAAGAAAAGCACATATTCTTATATAGAATCAGGTTTTCGTACCGGGATTTTCCCTGTTGATTTTAATAAAGAATTAATTAAATCTGCTTCTGTGAGAGAATTTATTGATAAATGTCTGGATCACAGGTTTACTCTGCTGGGAGCAAAAGATCAGAAGATCAGCTATGATGCTGATTATCCCGGGTTTGAAGGTATTTCATTCAATGTTAAAATTGATTGTAAAAGCCCGGGCGAAATAATTGAAAAATGCATTAACAGCTCAAACCAGGGAAGATCAAAAAAAATAGCGGAATTGATCCCGGAAGGTTATAAGCCGATCGACTGGCAGCGCGATTTCAAGTCAGGGTATAGGTGGGATTCCCGATCCTGGTATAAGGATATTAAATTTGGAACAATAAAAGGGGCTGACATTAAGCTTCCATGGGAAACCGGAAGGTCACAACATTTGCCTTTGCTCGCGTACGCTGCAATTTATTCGGGAAATGAAGCCCGGAAAAATGATCTTATTAATGAGGTTCGCTCCTTTATACTTGACTTCATTGCTTTTAATCCGCCAAGGTTCGGTACTCAATGGCTATACGCGATGGATGTTGCCATTCGGGCGATTAATTTCATTCATGCATTTTCAGTTTTGTATGCAGATGATGAAAATAGCTTCGATAGAGAATTCATTACTGTCTTTGTTAATTCCATGTATGATCATGGAAGACACATATTCAGCAACCTTGAATACTCGGCAGGGCAGAGAGGAAACCACTACCTGGCAAATTTAGCCGGACTAGCATTCATCGGGCAATTCCTGGGCCATCCGGACGCAGCCAAATGGAAGAATAAGGCTATCAACGAAATAAACAAAGAAATAGGCTGGCAGTTCAATCCTGACGGAACGAATTTTGAGGCTTCAACCTGGTACCATTATCAATCGCTAGAGATCGTCCTGCTGACCATTAACTTTTTAAAAGATGAAGTTCAGCTTAACCAATCTAATTCTGATAAGATAAATCAAGCCATAGCCTTTGCCGCTTCGCTAAGCACTGAAGGCGATATTCCGCTTATCGGCGATAACGACTCAGGGTGCGTAATGAAGTTCCCTATGCAAATTAATGATCCGGATCATTGGGAAAATTATTATGCCTTGTGGATCAAGGCTCTGGCCGAAATGTACTTAAATAAACCGGCGGATAAATTGTTCTGCACGCCAGACAGCTCGCAGCCATATCCGGTTTTCGGCCTGTATATACAAAAAAATCAAATATATAAAGCTGTCATCCGCTGTGGCAGCATCGGCCAAAAGGGAAAAGGAGGCCATTCGCATAACGATCAGCTTTCAATTGTGCTATATTATAAGGGGATACCGCTTATATCGGATCCCGGTACTTATGTTTATACCGCTCATCACGAACTCCGTAATAGTTACAGATCAGTTAATTGCCACAATACCCTTGTTGTACCCGGTAAGGAGCAGAACAAGTGGGCTACCGGCAAAGAGCATGATCTTTTCTGGATACAAAGCCATGATTCAAAGGCTAAATGCCTTGAATTCCACAGCGGTTTATTCATTGGGGAGCACTATGGATACGGTGCCCCGCATAGAAGACAGATCACGTTTGCGGATGATCTGATAGAGATACTCGATTCATGTGATCACCCGGGTGAAAAGATGATTTTGTTCCATCTTCATCCCGGTGCTACCGCGAAATTTGCAGATAATAAAGTCATTATCCCGAGCCTGGGCAAGCCAGCAATCCTACAATCCGGCGTAAATCCCGAAATTGAAGAATATAACTACTCACCTGCCTACGGCGTAATTTCGCCCGCCCTGAGAATAATACTCAGATTCACCGGCCATAGTATCAGATCTGTGATCAGGTTCGAAAGCTGACAGGATTATTCCGTCCAGTCTTCTACCTGGTTACGTTTGTGATCTTTTGTATCGTCTTCAAAAAAGCTCCGCACTTCTTTGTCTTCTGTGTAATTCACATTTTCTACTTGTACTTTTGCTTTTTTACTTTCTGATTCTGTATTTGTATCAGTTACAGGTACAAATAAGAAAACCAGCCACAGGATAATATTTGAAATAATCATTTTTTTACTCCTTGAAATTTGCTTAAAAAAAATTATTAGTCTTTAATTGGTTCTTCTTCTTTCTTGTCCCATTCTTCGATTAACTGCGGGTCGAGGTCAAACACAGGCTGTTCTGATTCATAGCGGTGCATTATATACTGTGTCTGCTCTTCGTCGTTCTGAATATCCTGAATAACAGGTTCGTTTTCAGTTACCATGTGGTCAAATTCCTCATACGATACGTATGTATTAGGTACGAGTACCTGAATGTGCCATAAGATTGC
>CAZJAH010000039.1:0-28130 GCA_964544155.1 uncultured Hyphomicrobiales bacterium
ATTATAAAAGAATAGTGGTTTTCTATAAGAGTATAAAAGGCTTGGGAAATATTTTCTTGAGCCTTTTCTACTTTAATACAAGCAATTTAAGTGAATTTAACAAATCTCATTAATTCCGTTCATTTTTTATGAAAATTATTTTAAAAATCATTATATTCAGGTTACTAAATTTTAATTCTGTACGCATTTTTTTATTAAAGCGGAGACGAGGATGAAAACAAGAGTAGAGCGTGATTCAATGGGCGAAATAGAAGTGCCCGCAGGTGTTTATTACGGAGCACAGTCCGCGAGGTCGCTGATTCATTTCGATATCGGTATTGAAAAAATGCCCCGCGAGATTATCCGCGCTATGGGTATTCTTAAAAAAGCAGCCGCCATGGCTAACGAAGAGCTGGGCCTTCTTGCAAAGGACAAAGCAAAGCTTATCTATAAAGCAGCCGATGAAGTCATTGAAGGTAAGCTTGATGAGCATTTCCCGCTATCTATTTGGCAGACCGGATCAGGTACTCAAAGCAATATGAACAGCAATGAAGTGATTGCTAACCGCGCGATTGAAATCGCGGGCGGAAAAATGGGCAGCAAAGACCCCGTTCACCCCAATGACGACGTCAATAAATCGCAGAGCTCTAACGACACTTTTCCAACGGCAATGCATATAGCCGCTGCCGAAGAACTCAACAAACGCCTTCTTCCGGCCCTGGCACTGCTCAGAACTACTCTTAACGGAAAAGCCGAAGAATTTAAAGATATAATTAAAGTTGGCCGAACGCATTTGATGGATGCCGTGCCGCTAACCCTCGGCCAGGAGTTTTCCGCTTATGTGCATCAGCTCGATAAGGCTATTGAAAGGATCAATCTTGTGCTGCCGGGTATTTACGAGGTAGCCCTCGGCGGTACAGCGGTAGGCACCGGGCTGAATACACACCCGGATTTCGCTCGTATATCCGCCGAAAAGATTGCTGAGATTACCGGGCTTCCCTTTATCAGCGCCACAAATAAATTCGAGGCTCTGGCCGCTCACGACGCCATAGTGTTCGCTCACGGCGCTCTGAAAACAATTGCCGCTTCACTTATGAAGCTTGCCAACGACATAAGGTGGATGGCTTCAGGCCCGCGCTGCGGCCTCGGCGAGCTGAATATACCGGCCAATGAGCCCGGAAGTTCAATAATGCCAGGAAAAGTTAACCCCACCCAGTCTGAAGCCATGACAATGGTAGCCGCTCAGGTAATGGGCAATGACGCCGCTATTAACCTGGCCGGTGCAAGCGGCAATTTCGAGCTGAACGTATTCAAGCCGGTGATGATCTATAATTTCCTGCAGAGCGTCAGGCTGATAGCGGATACCTGCAATATGTTCAATAAGCATTGCGCTGTCGGTATCGAACCGAATAAGGAAAAAATAACATACTTTGTAGAAAATACCCTGATGCTTGTTACCGCGCTCAATCCGCATATAGGATATGATAATGCCGCTAAAATAGCTAAAAACGCTCATGAAAAAGGCATTACACTTAAGGAATCGGCAATGGAGCTCGGTATTCTGACAGAGGAAGAGTTCAATGAAAAGGTAAGGCCTGGAGAAATGATAAGGCCAAATATAAAAGCCAAATAATAGTCATTGGTTATTTAGCCGGGCTGAGTAATTTGATTTTTACCCGGCCCGGCTTTACAATTGTATCTCAGTAAGCGTTTAATAACTTAACAGGATAAAATTGTCTTAAAAATGACAAAAATTTATACTACCGCGAAATTTTGAGTAACTTTTTAAGTGTTAAGCTGTTGTTAAATGCTTAGGAGCGTTGTTTGAAATTGATCCGAATGAAAAAATTTCAAAAAAAGTGAAAAAAGTGAAAAAAAGTGAAAAAAGTTTGCGACCTTTTTAAGAGTTTCGTGTCATTATATTGTGAAGGTTCAGACTAATAAAGTTAAAAACTTTTTAACGGGAAAATCGATTTCCGTACGTTCTTTGAAAATCAGTTCGAAAGAAAAGCAGAAAAACAGGCATCTTTCGGTAATTTTTGAACAAATCTTTAACCTAATCTTAAAACTTTTTGGCAAAGGTAACCGAATTTGTTATTTTAGAAATATTTGGCAAATTCCTAAAGTAATGGATTGAATAACTAATCTGGTAGAGTGAGCAATGCAAATTAAGGGATCGAAAGTTTTAATTTTAGGCGGCTGGGGTTTAGTCGGTTCGGCGATATGCCATAAGCTGATGGAACATTCCCCTGCACAACTGATCGTTTCATCACTGAATAAACATGAAGCCGAAGACGCTGTAGAGAATTTGAGGAAGGAGTACCCCGATCATGATCCGGAAATGTTCGTACCTAAATGGGGCAACATATTCACAAGAAATGAATGGAAAGATGATAACTGGGGCGAAGTATTGGCCAGCGCGGATACCAGAAAAGGTTTCATAAACGACATATTTATGGAGCTGGATGAAAAAGTTCTCAATAAGTCCTTTTTATATTCCATGATTCTGGAAAGCAAACCCGACCTGGTGATTGACTGTATAAATACGGCAACAGCAATCGCTTATCTCGACATCTATAATACAGCCGTCAATACAATTAAAAAAATTGAATCCGGCGGATTGGATGAGTCATGGACAGAAAAATTACTGGCAAGCTCGTACATACCTCAGCTTATCAGGCACGTACAAATTCTATATAACGGGCTTCTCGATGCCGGTACGACTATGTACTTTAAGGTAGGTACAAGCGGCACCGGAGGTATGGGGATGAATATACCCTATACCCACAGCGAAGAAAGGCCTTCGCGGGTGCTAATGTCCAAGACGGCAGTAGCCGGAGCGCAATCCCTGCTGCTATTCCTAATGGCAAGAACTCCTGACGGCCCGCTGGTGAAAGAGATTAAACCATCAGCAGCCATAGCCTGGAAGCGGATAACATACGATAAAGTCATGCGCAAAGGCCGCCCTATAGAGCTGGTGGATATGGATCCTGCCGGCCCTAAAAAGGCAGAAGGCAAATTCGTTTTCGATGACGCCTCAGGCGTAAAAGATACCGGCGATGTTTACCGCTCTGTTTTTATAGATACGGGCGAGAACGGAATTTTTTCAAAAGGAGAATTTCAGGCAATAAGCGCCCTGGGTCAAATGGAAATAGTAACACCGGAAGAGATAGCCGAATACCTTGTCCATGAGGTTAGAGGCGGAAATACCGGCAGGGACATTATCCAGGGGCTCGACAGCACTGTTTTAGGCCCGACATACCGCGGCGGAATGCTAAGGAATATCGCGCTGCAAAAGATCAACAGCCTGGAAAAAGAATTCAATACTGATAGCGTGGCCTTCGAGCTTTTAGGCCCGCCAAGGCTTTCAAAATTGCTTTATGAAGGCTATCTGATGAGAAAAATTGCAGGGAGCATGACAAAAGCTGTTGAAACCGGCGGTAAAGAATTTTCTGATAAAGCTCTCGAACTGATAAAAAATAACGCGGATTTACGCGCGCAAATGCTTTCGATCGGACTTGTTATTCTTATGCCCGACGGGGAAAATTACCTCAGAGGCAAAGAAGTCAAGATACCTGTAAGAAGAGGAGTTGACGAACTGGAAATAACACCTGAAAACATAGACCAGTGGTGTTATGAAGGTTGGATAGATTTAAGGCCCGGTAACTTTGAACAGTGGAAGGAACGCCTGAAAACAATTATGGATCAGGCTAAGCAAATACCCGGGAACGAAACAAGTTCCAGGTACACTTACACAAAAGATTACTGGGATAACTTTGAAAATATAGATGAAGGGAAAATTGCCGGCTGGATATTTGAATATGAAGATAAAGGCTGGCGTTTCAAGAGATAATAAATAGTTTTTTTTATAACAATTTTTGTGTCATACTTTTTTAGGAGTACCTTATGAAAAGGTTATTTTTACTGACTGCGCTCGCATTCAGCCTGGTTTGGACATCAGCTTATGCGGTTAGCGACAAGGATAAAAAAGGCGATGAGCTCGATAGGAGAAGTGAGCTCGTTATGCCTAATCCTTTTGTTAACAACACAAGCTTCCCCGAGCCATTCGACCAGGTTGGAAACGTAAACACGCCGGGCCAGGCAGCAGTTTCCACCGGTTATTATTTTATTGATAACGGTGACCCGGCGATTAACAGAAGGCCGGAATATGAGATCAGAGATACACTGGTACAGCCCGATCGTTGGACAAGGATCCTTCCGGGACCCAGAATTTTAGATTCCACCTATTGGGAACAGAACCCCGAAGAAGGGCTCAGGTTCTTCAGGAATCCCGCGGTTCCGGGCGATGGCGACAGCTACTTCGTTCACGGCCCTGATAACGCGACAGACTCAACAGATAACGCCATCGCAGGCCCAATTCCGATAGGATTCCCGTTCTATTTTAACGGCCTCCGTTATGACTCTTTCTATGTGTCAACAAATGGCCTTATCTCTCTTACAAACAGAAGATATTTTTATGACTCACAAGGCAATCGTACCGTACCATCAGGTTCAGAAACAGCTTATGACCCCATGAGTATGGACTGGTTTGCCAGAGCAAGAAATATGGCAGAAGCCGATGTTGACGGCGACGGCACACTCGACGGCCCCGGCACAGGAGACGTTGCCGATGACTGGGGATACCTTCAATCAGTGCTCGGCGGTAATCCTAATAACGCTACCGGCGGTATAAGGGGAACCGGTGCTAAAATTGTGTCTAACGCTATTCCTGCTGATAAAAAATCAGCTGTAATAGCTGCATTCTGGGGCGACCTTGTTATGCTTCAGCACAATAGAAACAACCCCGGCAGACAGTTTGATAACGGACGTGTTTATTTCAAACGTCACGATGCCAATACACTTATCATATACTTTGTAAATGCTCAGCTTAAAGGAACCGTTGCAACACCTGCCGGAAATACAAATGTTGCTCCGGACAGACTGCCCGGCGAAAACGGCTATCTTATTGCTGACGCTCAGATAGTTTTAGATAGGGCAGACAGCAGCATCACGGTTCACTACCAGAGATTTAACGGTACTGTTCAGGTTGGAGCAACTACTGTTACTTCTGATGTATGTTTCCGTTATAATACCACTGCAGCTGTAAGCGGATTTGCTCGTCATGTTAATTATCCCGATGTACCACAGGACATTGAGGACGATGCTGATTATCCATGGGCAGAAGAATATGCTCAATGGACTCATTTCTACTCAGATCAGACAGATCAGAGGACATCTGATTATCCTAATGATAAACTGACGGTAAAATACAAACAGTGGCAGAATACACTGAGAGTTGTAGATATCCAGTACAGGGTAAGGGATCTCGATCCTTCTTCGAGCCTTGATTTCTCAAGGGTGATTCCTACAACCCAGGTTAATAATTTTGAGCTTTTGGCAGGCGAGCAGAGGATTGGCGCTATTCAGCCCGTGGCCCTTATTCAAAACTTAACAAACGAAATTCAGGGCCCGCAGGGTGTTAACTTTGTTCCTCAGGAACTTCAGTTCAACACGCGCTTCACAATCGTCAATCAGGCAACAGGCAGCATTGTTTATTCAAGGCTCGTTCCGGTTGACAGTAACTGCTTGGCTTTACCTGACGCCCTTGCTGAAGATTGTAACGACGAAGATTATAGTAAAGTAAGATTCTCTGATGATGTATCTGTTGATAACGGTAACTACACCGTTAACTCAACGAAAGTTCTTCCGACAGATAATAATTATAATGGCATACCGCCTTATGGTTTCGCTCAGGTATATTTTGCGCCCTGGATACCTAACAGGTTCTTTCCTGATCATATCGGAAGGATGAGGGCATTCATTATTTCAGAACCGTTTACACCGGAAGACAAAGAATCACTGGGTGATCAATGGCCATTCGATGATACCGCCAGCGTCGCGCTATTCGTTATGAGAAGGCTTGATAACTTCAGCGATGATCCATTAATGAGAATTAATGATGATGCTACCCAGTTCCATAAAGTAGGCGGTACTGATATGCCTTCAGTATTAAGATGGGTAAATATCGGAACTGAAGTTGTATCCGGTACATCTGTATCGCGCCACCCGCTGCCTCCCAGAGGAAGGTATGAAGCCCAAAACTTTGATATGGCTTTCATAGAATCACCTGTTATCAAAATGAACAGGGTAGATAACCTAAACCGTGAATACGTTCCTTTAGGGGAATATGGCGGCGACGAACTACGTTCATTCCCGATCGACCTGCGTCACAGGCCGGGACAGGGCAAATCAACACTTGGCGCCGTACTTTCTATATCCGTGCAGAGATCGACCAATCCTCCCGACAGGGACTGGCCCAGAGGCTGGAACGATGAAAGATGGCTTGGGCCCGAACCCAGAGTTATTGCCAATGGCGACGTGTATGATGAATGGACAACAGGTATGTCTGTTTCACAGAAGCCTGACTATCTGGAAGTAGAATATGCTACTCCCAGCCCTGACGGAATTAAGTTTATTGCTAATATTCCGGATGACAACTGGAGCGTTCATCCGAACCCGGATCCGTCCTTACCGGATATCACAGACGTACCTGCGCTCAGGATCTTCGGAGCGGGCGGTTACCAGAGAGGTTTCCGCGAAAACGATTATAACTACGCTCTTGCTGAGCCTGACCCAGACGCAAGGGAACTAAATTCACTCAGGCCGGACAGGTATGATGACGGTATAGATGAAGAATTCAAGAAATACTTCGTAGGTATTCCGGATCATTGGATACTTTCACCCAATGAAGGCGCTAAAAACTTCAGGTTCAGGCTCAAAGTAATGGCTACGGATGATTTCAAAAACTTCCCCGGCGCAAACCCGGATGACCAGGATGATTTTTATGTAGATAATATTACGATTCTGTTCCCTTCACCTGAAGGTACGGATATTGAAGTAAGTTCAGTTAAGATTACATGGCCTTATACTTTAGCACCTGCTACTCAGGCCACTAAGATCCCGATCAGGGTCAGTTTGTCTAATAATACAGCAGTCGACGCTCCATCATTCAACCTGAAGGTGAAGATCTTTAAAGGACAGCCTACACCGAATCAGATGAGCGACCTGAATCAGGCTGAGCCTATTTATTGCCGTACAGAAACTATTCCGTTCCTTAAAAATGGCAGCCAGATCGAAAGGTCAATGCCTAATTGGAACGCGAGGCTTCATGGTGACGGACAGTACAGGATCCAGGCAATAATAATTTATCCGCCTGATGGTGACCTCGATCCGAGGAATGATACAACATATCACGACGTTAATCTTACATTTGGCGATGCTTTTGCCTATGACCCGATTGACGATGTAAATAACGACGTTGACTCCAGGCAGTTTACAGGCGGTACGGATGGCCGCGGGCTTAACCTATTCAATATTGCAGGTAACTTCGGCGGTACAGGTTCAAGAACTACATCGAGTGGATGGACTCCTCCTGATGTAATCGCATCGGGTTATACTGGCGGCAGCGGTTCAGGTTCAATTGCAGCTAAATTTGTCCTGATCAACCAGGATACTGTTAAAGGATACCAGGCACACTTTGATAACCTTAACCAGTCACCTGATCATATTGCGTTCTCAATCTATAATGGCGACTTTGTTCCCGGACAGATGATCGCGGGATCAGAACTGTATGCTCAGAGAGGTAAAGCCACAGCTTCTGCCAATCCGGTATTTATGGATTTCGTAACTTATCCTCTGCCGCAGCCGGTAATTCTGCCTCCCGGTACATACTGGGTTGTTATCTCACAGCTCGGTGAAACCGGTATTGAGTTATCAGCAGCTAAAGAAAGGGTCGGCTTAAGGGTAACTAACGTATCGTTCCCGCCGATAGGAACAGGTCCATTAGGACAGAGCGGCGTTCATCTTATACTGGATAAAAATCTCAGGCAGCTTGAAAGAAGGTCAGGCGTAATGAAACCGGTTAATAACAACGTATTTGCTTATTCAAATACAAGAGGCTCCGGACAGTGGAATCCGTTCATGCCAACTGAAGGCAACCCGGCTTATGCGCATAACGACCACTACGGCAAAACCGCGTACCCGCCCGGTGACGGTCAGACAATGACACTCGGCCGCGGTACCTGGATACCTCTTATAAGGCCATACCTCGGAGAGAAAGCTTCCGGTTATTCTGATGAAAGCCAGATATGCCCGGATGATATTCCCGTAGAAATAGCTTTCTTCGAATACGATACTCGCCAGGATGGCATAGACCTTATCTGGCAGACTCAGATGGAAGAAAACAACCTTGGTTTCTACATTGAAAGAAGGGTAACGGGTAATGACGAATGGCAGTCAATCGGTTTTGTTGACGGCCACGGTAACAGCAATGTAGCAATTGATTACAGCTATACCGATAAGAACGTAACAATAAACACTACTTATGAATACAGATTGCGCCAGGTTGACTTCAGCGGCGTACATTCATGTGATGCTTCAAAAACAATCAAAGTTACATTCGACAAAGTCGGTGAGCTTACTGTATTGCCTAACACGCTTAATCCAGTAAGCACAGCTACTGACTTCAGATTCAATCTGCCTCAGAAGTCCAGTGTGAATATCGAGATAGTTGATATGTTCGGAAATGTTGTTAAGACATTCAACAAAGATATGAACGCAGGATACAACCAGGTAGGCTGGGATGTTACTGATGATGCAGGCGCCAAGGTATCTACCGGATCCTATGTCGTTAGGATTACTGCAGGCGGCGAAGTCGCATCACGCAAATTCACAGTTGTACGTTAAACACGATCATAAGCGTAAAAATAACGTATAAATAAAACGAAGAGCCTTCCGTTTAAAAAGCGGAAGGCTTTTTTGATTTAATAAGGAGTAAATATGTCTGATGACCTTTTCGCCGGGATAATTAATAAAGAAATCCCCGCAGATATAGTTTACGAAGATGATGATGTAGTGGCTTTTAAGGATATAAACCCACAAGCTCCCGTGCATATATTGATTGTACCCCGAAAGGCAATCCCTACTATCAACGACCTCGAGGAAATCGACGCTATACTTATTGGCAAAATGACTCTGGCCGCAAAAAAAATAGCTGCAGATAAAGGTATAGCTGAAGATGGTTACCGGCTCGTGTTTAATTGCAATGAAGGAGCCGGTCAGACTGTATTCCATATACACCTGCACCTTCTCGGCGGAAGGCCTTTTAAATGGCCTCCGGGATAAAAAAATATCACTCATTCCGGAGTCTTTCGTTATTGGAGCTTGCTAAGTTCGCCGGCATATCATATTTTTGTCTTTTTAATAAAAACAAAAATAATGACAAACAATGAACTCATAGATACCGGCAGGGAGGTAATCCGCGAGGAAATAAAAGCGCTTGGCCACATGGCCGGCCTGCTGAATAGTGATTTCGCCGAAGCAGCAAGGCTTGTCTCCAATTCAAATAAACTGATTGTTACCGGTATCGGTAAGTCAGGCCTTGTCGGTAAAAAAATAGCGGCAACCTTTTCCAGCTTTGGCATCTCGGCTGTTTACCTGCATCCCGTAGAAGCTTTACATGGTGATATAGGCCTCGTACAAAAAAATGACGCGGCATTGCTATTATCAAAAAGCGGAAGCACTGATGAATTGGTAAAATTCATACCATATTTAAAAATGCGTCAGGCAAAGATAATCTCCATTGTTGGAAATATCAATTCATTCCTTTCACGAGCCGCTGATATTACATTAAATGCTTATGTCGAGAAAGAGGCATGCCCGTTTAATCTTGCACCGACAACAAGTTCCACGGCTGCACTTGCTATGGGTGACGCCCTTGCGATAGCCGTTATGAAGCTTAAAGGCATTACACTTGAAGATTTTGCCCGCTTACATCCTCTAGGGCAGATAGGCAGAAATATTACCATACAGGTTAGAGATATTATGCATACAAATTCAAATATGCCAAAAGTCGATATTGATTGCAGCTTCAGGGAAGCTTTGATCGAAATAACAAATAAAGGCTTGGGATGCGCATGCATACTTGATGGCGACAAACTTAAAGGGATAATTACCGACGGTGATGTTAGAAGGCTATTACAGATAAGAGAAGACCTGACAGACCTTAAAGTTTCTGAAATTATGACAAAAGATCCTATTACGGTATCCGAATTTGCATACCTGGGTGAAGCGCTTGCTTTAATGGAAAACAGAAAAAGCCAGATAAACGTTCTGCCTGTAGTGAATAATTTAGGCAGATGCACAGGGCTTATAAGGCTGCATGATATAATCAGAAGCGGTCTATAATCAAGAACTATTATCCGATAACAATTCCGGTCAATCAGTTCTGTTCGTATCCCTTCTTATTAAAGGGATGGAGGAATTTATCCTTGAAGGTTCAATCACACGCGGCCGGTTATCCTCGGCTTCGGATCCTGGACGGGTTCTTCTAATTCTTTTTATTGAATCATTATTCCATGGAGCAGAATTAATAATTTGATCTTCAGTTATCTTAATATTTTTTACCACGCTTCCGGGGTCACCGAAAGGCTCAAGTTTTTCTCCGTTCCTTGACCATTCAACAGCTCCGACATTGCCTTGATTGAGAACAAAAAATTCCGATGCCGACCATGATTTTTGCATACCCGGCAAAAGCAGAATCTCTTCGCGTGTTTTGCCGTCAATTTCAATCCTAAGCCAGGCACTGTCACTGGCGTTAGCGGTGAGCTTTAAAGAATCGGATTCTTCAAAATATGAAAGCAGATTGTTGCTTTCTGTTTTTTCTTCAATCAAGGCTGTATCTGCTTTTGCGTCGGGATCATAACCCTGGGGTATATTCGTCTGGGAGCCGCCCGCGAAGAAAGTAAAGTAAATTATCCCACCGGCGATTATTAGTAAAGACGCGTAGATCAGATAATTGACAACCTGCTGATTGTTCTTATTTTTTTTTGTGTTTTGCTTTTTGAATAATTCAGCGTAATCGGATTTTTCTTTTTCAAAGAGCCTGTCATCATCAAAATCCACTTTACCGCTATTATCTATATCAGTTATTTGAGGTTTTTTATTATTTTCTGCATATTTTTTGTTATTATCACTGATTTCCGATGGTTTTAGGCCGGATTCTGATTCAGCAGATATTTTCTTATCCTGAGCAGTTAATTCAATTTCAAAAGGGACTTTCAAAAAACGCGCGTAAGATTTCAGATGAGCTTTTACATAAACGGAAGAGTCAATATCCAAATTGCCTTCTTCCATAGCTTCGATAATATGAGGCCTAATCATGGTAGCTTTACTCACCTCATCAATAGAAATTTTCTTTTTTTGCCTGATCGATTTTAGCTTTTTCGCGAATTCTTCCATTTTATATTGCTCACCCGTTGTAATTTATCCGGTTTTATCTGTTATTTTTTGTAAATTATTATGATAATTAAAGATAAATGATATTTTCTGTATCTAATATATAAAATTTAATTTTCAAATAAGCAAATATTATTCCAAAAAAAATGATACAATGATAAAATTATTATTTTTTATATTAATAGTATCAGCTAATACTCTTTACGCGGACTTAAAGCCGGATTTACATGATAAAGACTACGTGGATATTTCTGAAGACAGTAGCGAAAAAGATAGCCTGGTTTATTTAAATCCGTCTGATTTTACCTACGCAGGCAACCCCAGAGTTACCCTTACAGGAGATATGCCGCTAAAAAAAACAAGCATCAGGCCCCTGGAATTTTCGATATTCACAGGCAGCTATCTGAGCTTTATGGTAATCCAGCATGTAATACAGTCAAATACAATATGGAAAGAGCAGGCTGAGTTTAAGATTTATGAAGACGGCCATTATGCGCTTTGGTCAGATAAAGCGGGTCATTTTTTCGGAACTTATTTTACATCTAATATGATGCGTGAAGGCTTTCTACTTAGCGGTGTCAGCTGGGAATCATCATTATGGTGGTCTGCGTTAATGGGTTTGAGTTACTCCACTTATGTGGAAATAATGGACGGCTATGGAGAGAACTGGGGGTTCAGCCCCTCGGATGCCTATATGAATACCCTTGGCGCGATTTTTTTTATAGGACAGCACTATTGGCCTTATTTGCAGAACTTTACGCCCAAGTTCACATATTTTCCCGCGGAATGGCATGGCGAGCATTCCCGCAAGCCGTCTGATATGTTCATCGACGATTACAGTTCGCACACACTGTGGCTTTCGGTTGACGTAAATAATATGCTTCCCCGCAGCCTTGAAAGGTACTGGCCCGACTGGATGAACATAAGTGTCGGTTACGCCGCCAGGAATCTCTGTGACACCCTGAATCCGGGGCTTTATAACTGTGATAAAAGCAGATCAAAACATTATTATGACGGCTACTGGGGAAGTCCGCGATTTATTGTGGCTTTGGATTATGACCTTGTTCAACTGCTGCCTGAAGGCGGAAACTTTTGGAACTGGATTCGACAAAGCCTTAATTATTTCAAATTACCATCACCCGCGGTGGAATTCGGGCCGGTAACAAAAGTTTATTTAATGTATCCGTTTAAAGTATGGTAAATTATTTATATTTTTTAGGGCTGGAATATTTTGATTAAATTGAGTACTGTTAAAAGTTTTTTAGCGGAGTAGATTTTTGCGCGTAAAAAAAGAAATAAGTAACCTCGATATAAAAAGTAAATCGCCACTGAACGGGATATCATTAGAAAGCCTGGTTAATCCTGTGCTTAATGGCTATCACAGCCGTCCTGTCATTAGTGTTATAATACCTGTTTACAGAGAAGAAAAGCTTATTGAATGGCATTTAAAGCATTTCACGAAAGAACTAAAGAAAAAATACGATTTCGAATTAATTGTTAGTGATGGCGGTAGCAATGACCGCACAGTAGAGATGGCGGATAAGTACGCCGATAAGATAGTTGTTCATCAGGAAGAAAGGCGGCAGACAATATCAGAAGGAAGAAACCGCGGAGCCGAAATTGCTTCCGGCGACATACTGGTATTCCTGAACGCAGATTCAATTCCTGCTGATCTCGATAAATTCTTTGAGATGATTACCCTGTGGTCTGCCTACCGGGGCGCTTATTCCGATTCTGACGCTCTGGCATGCCCGGTAACAGCTTTTCCCGATGAGATAATTCTTAAGGATAAGATATTCTATACCCTTCATAACGGCTATGTCAGGCTCCTTAATAAGCTTGGGATGGGTATGGGAAGAGGTGAGTGCCAGATCGTAAGAAGAGATGTTTTTAAAAGGGTTAACGGATATAACCAGCATATAGTTGCGGGCGAGGATTTTGACCTCTACAGGCGGATTGCGGCGATCGGTGAAGTATCTTTCGCAAAGGAGATACACATTTATGAATCCCCCAGGCGATTTCGCAAATATGGCTATATCAGGACAGTTTTTTACTGGACCTTAAATTCACTCAGCGTCTGGTTTTTTGGTAAATCCGTATCTCAGGAATGGGAAGCCGTAAGATAGTTTTTTCTTTGGTTATTTCGGAGAATATATGCGCGATAATAGATCAATAGGCGTTTGCCTAGGCGCTTCGACTGTTAAAATCGTGAGGATAAACCGCATCGACGGCACGATTGTTATCGAGGATACAGCGTCAAGACTTCATAATGGCGATCCTAAGGGTACTTTTATAAATTTATTAGAAAAATTTAACCCCGATAGATTACCAACAGCCATTACAGGCAGAAAATTCAGGCATCTCGTTAACCTAACAAGGCTATCCGAACCGGAAGCCACAGAACTCGCTTTAAGGAATTTCGTTCCTGATTATAAAAAATACAGCGCGGCTGCCAGCCTAGGCGGTGAGACCTTTATGGTCTATACCCTTGATAAGGAAAAGCGCATTTCTAATGTGATAACCAAAAATCAATGCGCCAGCGGCACCGGAGAATTCTACCTCCAGCAGATAAAGCGAATGGGGCTTAGCCTGGATGAATCTTCATCTATAGCCGAAGAAGCCGCTCCTTTTAAAGTATCCGGGAGGTGTTCTGTATTCTGCAAATCCGACTGCACACACGCTTTGAATAAGGGTGTGCCTAAATCTGAAGTTACAGCCGGATTAGCTCTTATGATAGCTGATAAGATAGAAGACCTGCTGAGAAAAACTGACGGCGGCAAAACCCTGCTCCTCGGGGGCCTTACCCGAAATCAGAAAGTAATGAATTTCCTCAGGGCAAAATGCCCGGATACAGAAGTTATTCCTGAATCCATGTACTTTGAAGCCCTTGGCGCTGCTTATTATGCATTGGAAAATCGGGTTGTGCCAATATCTGATTTCGATAAGATCCTGGTTGAGAAGGATTATTCATTTACATTCTTTAAACCTTTAAAAATATATAAAGAAAAAGTTTCATTTAAAGAAATAAAAAAATCCCCTGCCATTTCGGGCGATAAGTATATTCTCGGCCTCGATGTAGGTTCAACTACAACCAAGGCTGTTCTAATAGGCTATGATAAACCCTATCTGGCGGCTTCGGTTTACCTTTATACAAATGGCGATCCGATAGGGGCTTCGCGAAAATGTTACAAAGAACTAATGAAACAGGTGCCTGAAGACATCAGGATCTCGGGTATAGGAACAACAGGCTCGGGCAGGCATATAGCGGGCCTGCACGCTATGACCGACGGCGTCATCAATGAAATTGTCGCTCATGCCAATGCCGCCGTGCATTTTGATCCGGAAGTGGATACCATATTTGAAATTGGCGGTCAGGATGCTAAATATACTTATATTGTAAACAAAGTACCCGCTGATTATGCCATGAATGAAGCCTGTTCTGCAGGAACAGGTTCATTTATCGAAGAATCCGCTTATGAATCATTGGGCCTGAAAGTCACTGAAATCGAAGATCTGGCCTTCGCTGGTAAAAAACCACCGAACTTTAGCGATCAGTGCGCTGCATTTATAAGCTCTGACATCAAAACCGCGCTGCAAGAGAATATACCCCGCGAGGACGTTGTCGCCGGCCTGGTTTATTCAATATGTATGAACTATGTGAACAGAGTGAAGGGTAACCGTGCTATCGGCAAGAAAATATTCATGCAGGGCGGAGTATGTTATAATAAAGCCGTACCTGCAGCCATGGCCGCACTGACAGGAGCGGATATTATCGTGCCGCCGGAGCCAGGATTGATGGGAGCCTTCGGTGTAGCTTTAGGAATAAAAGAAAAAATCGATATAGGCCTGATGGATGAAGGCAGATTCAGCCTTGCTGAGCTTGCCGCACGCGAAGTTAAATACCATAAGCCATTCTCATGCGCGGGCGGAAAAGAAAAATGCGACCTGGGCTGCTCGATTAATGTTATTGAAGTAAAAGGGAAGAAATATCCCTTCGGAGGATCCTGCAATAAGTATTACAGCCTTGAGAACGGCTCTGTAAGCAGTTATTCCGATTATGACTACGTGCATAAGCGAAATAAGCTGATGTTTGAAAAATACGCCCCCGCTGTACATCTGCCGGAAGATGCTTCGTCGATAGGAATAAATAACAGTTTTCATACTCATACTATCTATCCATTATTCTATAACTTTTTTACAAAACTCGGTTTCAGGGTGATACTGCCCCAGATTGTCGAAGATAAAGGCCTTGAACGGGAGATAACATCATTCTGCTACCCCAGCCAGCTCTCGCTGGGGCTTTTCCAGGATCTGGCGAATCATTCGCCTGATTATTACTTTGTGCCCAGCATACTCGAAATGCACACAGAAAAAGCAGAACATCACAGGCTCGATTTTAATTGCACATGCGTTTTCGTCAGCGGAGAGGCCCATTATCTGAAGCAGTCCTTTAAAGAAATTCCGCAGGATAGAATAATCAGTGATTCCCTTAATTTTGCCTACGGCTGGGAATCGCAGGAAAAAGAATTTATCGCGATTGCCGCAAAGCTCGGAGTAAGCGATAATGCCGCTAAAAAAGCATACAAACACGCTGTTTATATGCAGAAAAGCTTCGAATCTGAACTTCTTGAACTCGGCAAAGAAATATTAGATATTTTAGATAACGATCCCGATCAATCCGCAATAGTACTTATCGGGAGGCCTTATAATTCATTCGCTCCACACGCAAATAAGGGAATTCCCAGAAAATTCGCCTCGAGAGGCGTTTATACCCTGCCATATGATATATTCGATTTTGAGGCGGAAACAGTTGATGACAACATGTACTGGGAGGGAGGAAAAAAGATTCTCAAAGCCGCTAAGATTGTAAAAAGGCACCCACAGCTCTTTGCAACATATATTTCTAATTTTAGCTGCGGCCCCGATTCGATGATACTTACTACATTCCGGAGCCTTATGGGTACAAAACCAAGCCTTACACTCGAGCTCGACGGCCACACCGCAGATGCCGGCATTAATACCAGGATTGACGCTGCATTGGATATTATCTCTAATTACAGGAGGATATCCTCCAATATTAAAGATACAGATTACAGCTCTTTCAGGCCGGCCTATATTGATCAGGCGAACGGAATAAGCTTTTTCTGTAAATCAGACGGAACAAAAATACCTTTGAATGACCCAGATAATGTAATACTTATTCCATCGATGGGTGACCTGGCCGCGCCTATGTTCGCCGCCGCACTGCGAAGTATCGGCTTTAACGCTGAACCACTACCCGAAGCAGGATATGATACTCTTAGATACGGACGTTCAGTAGCAAGCGGTAAGGAATGTCTGCCTCTGATATTACTCGCGGGCTCGCTGCTTGATTACATTGATAATCACTGGGACGGTATAAGCAATATTGCTTTCTTCAATATTCAGGGCGCCGGTAATTGCAGGCTTGGCCAGTATCCGGTTTTTCTCAGGCATATGATAAAAACCCAGCGCCTGGAAAACGTAGCTCAAATGATACTCATGAATGAGGACGGTTTTGCCGGATTCGGCCCTGATTTTGCAAAAAGGGGTATGCTGGCGATCATCATAAGTGATGTAATGGATGATATACGTTCTGCCATACTGGCTCATGCAGTTGATCCCGACTCAGGAATTATAGTTTTCAATGAGGAATTTTCAAAAGTTGTTGCCGCCACCGAAAATTTCCCCGACAGGATCTATCAGGCTTTGGAAGAGTTTTCTTTGACTATATCTAAAAAAGTGCCTGCACGAAAGCCTATCAGCGAAGCCAAATATATTGCACTCTTAGGTGAAATATACGTAAGGCGCGACGGCTTTTCGCACAAATGGCTGAACAAAAGATTTGCCGAAAAAGGCTTCATCGTAAAAGACGCCTATATAAGTGAATGGGTTTTCTATGTAGATTATCTCTTAAAGATAGACCTTCTGGAACCTGAGAAATCTTTAAAGAAAAAATTTGAAAGATTTATCAGGGAATTTTATATTCGCGGCGCGGAAAACAGGATTAAGAAAATCCTTGAAAAATCCGGCTACTACAAATATCATAAAACTGAAATCGAGCCTTTGCTCAATGCGAGCAAGCATATTATACCACTGGATTTCAAAGGCGAACCGGGCCTTGTGCTGGGAGTTTCCATACACGAATCCCTTGAAAAATATGCCGGCCTAATAAATCTTGGGCCATTCGGATGCATGCCTACAAGGCTTACGGAAGCATGCGCCGTACCCGAAATGAAGGTTTCCGAGAAGATCAAAGCCAAAAAGGCTGTTGATCCTAAATATGAACTGTCGGAAGTGTTTAACGGCGATATGAATATACCATTTCTTACGATAGAAACCGACGGAAACGTGTATCCCCAAGTCATAGAGGCAAGGCTGGAGACTTTCGCCCTGCAGGCTGAAAGAGCTGCGGAATTAATGAAAGAAGCAGCGAAACAGAAAAAACATTTTTACAATATAATTTGATAATTAATTTTTGGTTTTTTAAAAAATGGGTAAAACTTATAAAGAATCAGGTGTTGATATTCATGCGGGTGATGAAGTTGTTAATAAGATCAAACCGCTTATTAAATCTACATTTAACAAAAATGTGCTCGCCGATATTGGACTGTTCGGAGGCTTTTACGAAGCCGATTTCAAAGAATACGATGATCCGGTGCTGGTAGCCAGTACTGACGGTGTGGGAACCAAACTAAAGGTTGCCTTTGCTTCAGGTAAGCATTATACGGTCGGCCATTGCCTGGTAAACCATTGTACGGACGACATACTCAGCTGCGGTGCCAGGCCGCTATTCTTCCTGGATTATTTCGCGACAGGCAAGCTCAGCCCTGAAGTAGCCGAGCAGGTTATCACAGGCTTTGTAAACGGCTGCAAGGAGAATTCCTGCGCTCTTATTGGTGGCGAAACCGCTGAAATGCCTTCAATTTACAGCGAAGGCGAATACGATATTTCGGGAACGATTGTAGGAATTGTCGATAAAAATAAGATCGTCAACGGCAGCTCCATTAAGCCGGGTAATACGCTTATCGGACTTAATTCAAGCGGCCTTCACACTAACGGCTACTCACTTGCGAGAAATGTGCTTTTTAGTGAATTTGCGCCGGGGCAGTATCTGGAATCACTCGGTACAACTGTTGCTGAAGCCCTTTTGGCTGTGCATAAATCATACCTGAAGCAGGTTCTTCCTCTTGTGGATAAAGGCGCCATCAAAGGTATTTCCCATATTACCGGTGGAGGAATTATCGGAAATACCAAAAGGATTCTTCCGGAAGGTACAAATCTCGATATACATTGGGATTCATGGCAGTGGCCCGAAATATTCAAGCTGATACAAAAAACCGGTGATGTAGATACAGAAGAAATGCGCCATGTATTTAACCTTGGTATCGGCATGATACTGGTTGTCGATGAATCCGATGCCGATGAAGTAATCCGGTCCTGCAGCCAGGACGACGCCAAAGTAATCGGGCGAATAATTAAGGCATAAGAGGTATTTGAATCAGGGCCGGTGTATTCGTGAGTAATTGCCCGGCGCAGGCTTGCGGGAGGGCTGCCCTAAGGAGGGATTAAAAAATTCCATCCTAGATCTTTAAAAGTTTATGGTTTTCGGGGGCGGTTGTATCTATGATAACGGCATGGAATTTATCGCCTTCGCTTGCTGCCTGGAATGAAAGCGTATTACCCAGCCTGTGATGATAGCTGCCGGTAAGGCGGGTAGATTCGTGCACATGCCCGTGAAATGTCAGGAAGGGCTGCCTGCGGTCTATGAAACGCCTGATGGCTATACTCCCGACATGAACATCTACCGGGACGTGATCAATGTGCTTGTTGTCGAGCGCTGCCCGGTCGAGCATGGTTTCGTAAGGCGGCGAATGGAACAGCCAAATAGAGCTGTCCTGGGGAGATTCGCCTGCGAGCCTATCAAGATCCTCGCTGATAGTAGTATATTCCATCTCATAATGAGTTCTATGAACAGAGCGCCTGCCTTCCGTAGGAGCTACGCATCCGGGATCCGCATAACGGGAAACGTCGTAGCGTTCCCAATCCTTTAACGCGAAAGGAGTAGGGGGTACGAAATTATATCCGTAAATATCGAATCCCAGAAAATGCCTCTTCTTATTGTGCATGTAATGCCATAGTCTTTCGCTTTCCCCTTCATTCAAAAATGGCGCCTGTACGGCTGGGTCGTCATTGCCGAGTATAATAAATATTTCTGGGAATTTCGGCGTTAATCCCTTAAGTTCTTCTACTGACGGCCGCAGAAATCTGTTAATGAATCCCCTTTCGCGAAGCAGATGTATGTTGTTTATGCTATGAGAAAAAGGCAGTATATCGCCGCCGATAAACACAAAATCCGGTTTCTCATCCATTATCAGCTTAAAGAGTTTTCTGTACTTATCTTCGTTGCCGTGCAAATCCGATACCGCGATAATAAAAGCCATTGTTCAGTCTTTATACCCCACAGCAATAGTAGTACTTTCATTCACGGGTGTAAATTCTACCTTAACGAATCCTGCTTCTTCGAGCATAGCAAGTACTTCACGCTTGGTATAGGTATCACCGTTTTTGGTGCCGACCAGCATATTAAGCGCGAATATGGCGCCGTCGGCAGGCTCGGTTCGGTCTTCCGACATAATATAATCCGATATTACTACCCTTCCCCCTTCAACAAGAGCCATATAGGACTTTTTCAAAAGGAGCACATTTTCTTCGTATGAAAGCATATGTATAATTGATGATAACAGCGCCATGTCGTAGCCATTGCCAAGGCTATCCCTCATAAAATCACCGGCAACAGTTTTCATCCTGTCCGAAGCGGAACTTTTATTAATGTATTCTTCGGTAACAGGTATAACTTCAGGCAGGTCATATATATCCGCGGAGGCCTTTGGGAAATCCTCTATCAGCGTTTCCGCAAATACGCCTGACCCGCCGCCGATATCCAGCACGCGGTCGTTATTATTCATTTTAATGAATTGTTTAAGCTCTTTCGATCTTTTTATTCCGCGGCTGTGCATTGCCTTTATGAATGATCGTATCCATTCTTCGCCGCGTTCGCCGATCTCTTCGCGGCGGGGCGGCTTTCCGGTGATAACGGATTTAGTGAGTCCGGACCAGTTGTCCCATAGATGTGCCATGTGCCCTATACCGCCCAGGTAGTCAGGTTTGCCTTTAACGAGATAAGTAGAAGATATCTCAGTATTTGAATATATGCCGTTTTCTTTTTTTATAAACCCCAGGGCAGCCAGGGCAGACATCAGGCGGTCTGTGGCGCGTACATCGGCGCCTGTGGAGGCTGCTGTATCTTTAGAGGATTTGGGGCTTTCCTCCAGCCTGGTGAAAATATCCAGTTCGTATGCCGTGAGCAGCAATCGGCTCTTCCTGAAGGCGCCGAACATTTCCATGAGCTGGCCTGTTATCATTTCCCTGCCGTTTTTTTTTGATTTGTCAGTAATTATTTTTAAAAAGTCAGCGTTTCTTGGCATAAGGTCACCTGTTTTTTATTTTTTATAACTTTTAAGCAGCTTAGCCGGATCGTAGCTTGAATTAATAAGTGTCGCGTAACTGTCCTGCTTATCGATATCTTTATCAGTAACAATGTGTATATCAAGCAGGCCCTTTGTTTCGTAGCCCGTTTTTTGCTGATTCATTTCAGAAAGGCAGAGGCTCCAGCCCTCGAGCCAGGTTTTTAGCAGTTCTCGCTGCTCTTCGGTACCGTCGAAATGTATAAGCAGGTCGATATCACTTCCGGGGCCGCATTCAGCATCTTTAGTAGAGCCGAACAGATAAATAGCCTTAACGGCAAATTTATCCGGGTCTAATGATTCGGCTATCTTTTCCGCGATTTCGTTACGCCACTTCCAGTGTTTATCCGAGCGGGTTTCCAGTATTGCTTCAAGTTCTTCGTATGAGCTGACATCGTGCGGTGAGCGCAGGTACTCAGCGGCTTCGGAAGGATCGGCGTTCATGAGCAGCTTAACAAGCCGTCCTTCGCTCTTGTGAAGGGCTTCAAGCGCCATATTGGCTTTGGATAGCTCGCCGAAAGTATCCTTTACCCTTTTATTGAATAAATATGCGCTTATTCTGTAACTGATAGTATCCAGCAGCTTTTGCTCTTCGGGCAGAAATGGCTTGCCGTCACTCAGCCGGACTTTCTCTGTATAAACAACTTCAATCTCCCCGACTTTAATGCCGTCCACCAGTATGTCTGTTTCCTGGGAAATATCGGATTCCTTCCAGCCTGCGGTTTTAAGTTCATTACCGTTATATTTAACGCGCGCCTCGCAAACTTCGGGGAATTGCCATCCCGGCGGAATTGCCTTGAGTATATCATTGAATATTTCTTCTTTGGATTTTTCCAGGTCCTTTAGGATATCCTCGATTCTGTAAAGGCATTGCAGTTCTTTAGCCCTTTCGTTAAGGCTTTCTATCAACTCAATGGTCTGCCTGATATTACCGGGAATCATATTACACTATATTATATTTAAAATTCGCTAAACTTAAGGGGATGAGTTCAATTATGAAGTATAAGTAATTTTAATGAATTTATCTAAAAAAAATATAAATTATTTTTATTGTTCAATTAATCAAATATAATTAATCATATATATAAATGAAATTCAACGGGATTCCGCCGCGTTTAGCTTGAGCAGCTCAAGGTAGCGGAAGCCTTTCTGTGTTGGCCGCGACCACGAGCAGTTATGCAGGCCGAATACTGTACCGCGCAGGAATCCGCCCATGATCAGCTTTCGGGCACAGTAGTTTACTTCGCCCGGAGTGTATTCACGGCCCAGTGGCCGCCTTCCGGAAGCATCTTCGAGTACGCGAGCAATAAGCTGCTCCCAGGATTTTTCCGCGGGAGGGATGTCGTCGAAATAACAATCGTCGAATTTATGGTTCATCCTCATTTTACTTCACCGATATTCAGTATCTTTATGACTTTGCCAATTATCTCAAAATCGCAGTCCTCATCAACTCTGAAATCCCTGTATTCGGGATCGGGATTTTCCGAAACTAACGTAATTTGTCCGTTTTTCTCAATTAATCTTTTAACATAACTGTTGCCGTCAACCTTAGCAACAACTATATCACCTGTTGCGGCTTCTGCACCTGTATCTGTCACAAGCAGACATCCGTCGTTTATACCTGCACCCGTCATGGAATCGCCTGAAACCTTTATCAGGATACAGCTCTCCCGGCCTTCGGTAAGCATTACTGCCAGTTTCTCGGCAATGGAGCTGCTTCTTCCTGTGCTTTCGTTGATCTCGCGTGCGATTTCCCCCGGTGTCATCCATTTTATTCTGCTTATAGAGGCGATACCGCTTTGCTTAAGCCTCAGGGCTTCGGTAAGTGTATAGGCATCTCTCAACGCGGTATAGAAAATTTCAGGGTCGCGCCTGAGGCATTCTCTGCGCAGGCCATCCAGCCTTCTGGCTATATGTCTTTCACCGGCTTCGTCGCGAGTTATGAGCTTTTTTATTTCTTCGTAAAGTTCATGGTCGGTAAGAGCTTCGGGCTTTGGGCTCATTTATTTCATCTCCTGATCTTACCCGCCGCGGCTCTCATTCCTGTCAGGCTATCCATAATGTTTATATCCCGGCTTTCCAGCCTTTGCCTGAATTCCCTGCCGGCTCCGTTATCCGCGAAAATGTCTCCTTCGCCCGAAAGCAAATAAACTGGATTTATCCCCCGCTGATAGAGAGCGTACAAAAGCCTTACCGGCACCGCGGCCCTGCCCGATTCATAATTGGCTATACGGTCGCGTGTTTCACCCATTAAATAAGCAAACTGCTCGGCTGAGAGCTTTTTGCCTTCGTTAAAAATGTGACGTACTTCCCGCAGCTTTTGCCCAACGAAATAGTTAATCTCATCCATATTTTTTAAACCGTTTGTGCATAATTTACTTGCAAATTGTGTAAATAATACATAATTTATTCGTGTAATTATCTTAACTATTGTGTAATATTAACGCTAATATACCGAATTTTAAATATTTTACAAAGAAGGGAGAAAAAAATGTGCCGAAAAATGGAAATAGCGCTTCCGGAATTTGACAGCAGGGACAAAGAGCTGGCCACGGCGGTATTCAGCTCCTTATTCAGAGAATTTTTAAGAAATGCCACTGAAATGAGCATTCTTAGCAGAGAAACAGGCAGCGACCTGCATTATATAGTGCAGGACTATCTGGATAATTTTGAAAACGGCAAAGGGCCTGGCGAATCAGGCGATTGGGATTATGATTATTAAAACATTATATTAATTAAATCCGGAAAAAAAATGAAACACATCTATGACAGCATCAGCAGGGATGAGCTCACACCCGATTTACAGCTCATAGCCGATATTTGCGGCCTTGATACAGTAAGGCAGCTGCTTAAGGAATACCCGGGAATGAATTTCTATATACCTAAAGTTACCCGGCTCGATAGTTTTGTAAGCAGAATCGTCAGGGAAAATAAGGATTCCTCAATCAAACATCTGGCGCTTAAACTCGGGGTATCTGAGCAATACCTGAGGATTCTGCGTAAAAAACAAAAGATATAGTATCTGTTAAAAAACCGGACGTGCACAGGTGCCGGCATATTCTAATTGAAACGGGTTATCTGGCAGATACAATATGTCGGGCAGATCCTATATGTAATATTTATTTGATTTCAGGTAGATCCACAGCCCTTTTCATATATATATTAACGAAAGTTTATTTGAATGGGCGTTTTTACGATCGTGGAAATATGAGAATCAACGATAATTATTATTTTTGCGGCATATTCATTAAAAAAAATTGTCACTTTTGCGGCATATTCATTAAAAAAAATGTCACAAATTTGCTTTTCTTGTGTTATAATCATAAATTGAATTATGTTATTAAGAAAAAATTGAAATCAAATCGTAAGGTAATTCGTTAGCATAAGAGATGAAGTTGCTAAAGCACATACTGGTTTACACAATGATAGGCTCAATCCTTGCCTCAATGGTAGGGGTGAGCGTCAGCTATCATTTTTGTACAACGGAAGGCCATGGCAATATGAGCTTTTTCAGCAAAGCCGAATGCCTTTGTGACAAAGCCGGTTCCTGCGAAATGCACGCTGATACGGCCTGCTGCACAGTGCATGACAAAGCTGAAGAATCTTTTGAAACTCATGCCTTTACTGCTACCGAGTGCTGCTACGACTTAGTTGAGCGCTATGCTTCCGAAACGGGATTTGTTGTTAAAGATAAGGCAAAGCTTATCGTTAAACAGCCGTTGGTTCAGAAGTACATAACCAAAGTGACAACGAATGAGATTATCCAAAAAGTAGAGAATTATTACAAATCTGCCAGAAACCTTATTGTTAATACTTACAGTTCCGCAATTCAGTTTGTCCGGCTCATGACCGGAATCCTCAGTTCTGAATCTCCCGACGAAGGTTGATTATACCTGTGTTCTTGCAGGAATATTAATCAACTGTTTGTCAAATAATTTTTAGGGAGAAATAAATGCGATTAATTATCACATTATTTGTTTTTGTTGCTATGGCATCATCTGCTTTTGCGGATAAGGTCAGCGGCACTCTTTACGGAATTGGCGCCGAAGGCGAAAAAGCTCCTCTTGCCAGCGCCAACTTATACTGGCTTGGTACGGATAAAGGCACCATCAGCGATGCAGACGGCAAATTCGAGCTTCATACGGTAAGAAGCACGTCTATGCTGGTTGCCTCCTATACCGGATATGAAAAGGATACAATCGATGTAAATAAAATTGAAGAAAAATTAGATATAACGATAGAACTGGAATCCAATCTGCAAACCGAAACGGTCAATGTTGTAGACGTGCATCCTACCAGGCACGTAAATAAAGTATCGATAGCCAATCAGGAAACCATAAGCGAAGCAGGCCTGAAGAAAGCTGCCTGCTGCAATCTGGCTGAAAGCTTTGTGACCAATGCCTCGGTAGATGTCGAATATTCAGACGCCTCTACTGGCGCGCGCCAGATAAAGCTGCTGGGCCTGCACGGCACCTATACGCAGATACTCACTGAGAACGTGCCCAACCTGCGCGGCCTGGGATTCCCTTTCGGGCTCAATTATATACCCGGCCCCTGGATGGAATCTATTTCAATCTCGAAGGGCGCGGCAAGCGTTAAGAACGGCTACGAATCAATCACAGGCCAAATCAACGTGGAATACAAAAAAGCAAACACATCCGAGCCTCTGTTCCTGAATTTTTATGCGGATAATTATCAAAAGGTAGAAGGTAATATCACTTCCGCAGTTGATCTTTCTGACAAATGGAGCACCATGCTGCTTTTCCACGGCAATTTCATGAATAATAAAATGGACCGCAACAGCGACTATTTCCTCGATCATCCTATGGTAGAGCAGATAAACCTGCTGAACAGGTGGGATTACAACGGCGATTCGCATGAATCAAAAACAGGCATCAAACTGCTGTATGAAAACCGTTACGGCGGCCAGCCCGGATTTTACCCCGGAAGGGAAGATCAGTTCTACGGTATCGATATTAATTCTCAAAGAGCCGAATTTTACACCAAAAACGGATTTTTCCTCGGCGATAATGCATCTATAGGAACAATATTCTCGGCCACGCACCATAAGCAGAATTCATTTTACGGCAGGAAGCATTATCTTGCCGAGCAGAATTCTATTTACGGTAATTTCATGTACCAGGGTGATATTAACCATGAGAATGCCTTTACTACAGGCTTCAGCTTCCAGTATGATAAGTACTCACAGCATTTGGACGATCTTAATCTTCCCAAAGAAGAACTAGTGCCGGGCGCGTTCTTGGAATATACTTTTTCGGGCATTCATGACTTCACACTTACCGGCGGCCTGCGCTACGACCACCATAATAACCATGGCGGATTCGTTACCCCGAGGCTGCACGCCAAATATGATATAGACGCGGATACCAAACTAAGGGCTTCAGCAGGAAAAGGATACAGGACTGCAGACCTTATTGCCGAAAATTCCTCTGTAATGGCAAGCTCCAGGCAGCTTATCATAGCTGAAGAACTCGATATGGAAGAAGCCTGGAATTACGGGCTGAATTTCCTGACTGAATTCTCAACCGCAGGTATTTGGTTTACTTTCAATGCCGATTATTTCAGGACTGAATTTATTAACCAGGTAGTAACTGACCTCGATGACGACTTTAATCAGGTACGTTTCTATAACCTTGACGGTGAGTCATACTCGAACAGCCTTCAGTTTGACCTGGCTGCTGATTTCCTGAACGGCTTCATCCTTACCACAGCGTACAGGTGGAATGACGTGCGGATGACCATCGACGGCGAACTTAGGCAAAAGCCCCTGCAAAGCCCGCATAAGGGATTCATGAACCTTGAATACATATTGGCACTCAAAGGCTGGAGCTTCGACATTACCGGTGAATATAACAGCTCCGGACGTATGCCCGATTCAGAAGGAATGCCTGCGGATATTAGGCCGGATGATACATTCCCGGGGTACTTTCTCGCGCATGGGCAGGTAACAAAGGATTTCGACGCGCTGGAAATTTACCTGGGCATAGAGAACGCCTTCGATTACAGACAGGATAATCCCATTGTTGGCTGGCAGGATCCGTTTGGCAATTATTTCGACAGCAGCATGATCTGGGGCCCCGTTGCCGGACGAAAAATATACATGGGCGTCAGGATGACAGTGAACTAAACAGTAGAACAGTATGATATATTAAAAGCCGGAGCATAATGCCCCGGCTTTTTTTGTACCCGGATTAACCGAAACTAAGCCTGAGCTGCAGAAATGTTTTAAACTGTTAATATTTTTAGTGACTGTATGCTTTGATGAATACTAAATTATTTTGTAAGTTATGAAGATGAAAATAAGAGAAGAAAAATGATTGAAGAAAAAAGTACGAACGCACAACACATGGTATAGTACATGCGGGTTTTGTTACTAAATCACTCCTAAATGTTTCTATAAACTCAAATCAGACCGGGTTAAATCCTACACCCCTTTTAAACCATTTTAAGTTAAAAGCATCTAACTGAATATAAAGAATTTTAAAAAAAATTAGGGGAAAAAAATGAAGAGGCCTGACTTTGCAATTTTTTTTATATTTCTGTTAACTTTAATAAATTTTCCTGTTCGGGCTCAAAATGCCGAACGAATTTCCCCGGACAGTTTATTCTACATCGACCCTGAGGTGAATATGCCTTCGGGATTGCTTGGTTTTCAGATAGGAAACGGGGATATCTGGATTGGCGAACTCGACAAACAGACCGGGCTCTTTAAATCTGAAAACGGGCTTGATTTTAAAATTGGCGAAAATGCCGCGCCGCTGATTGAGACATTCAACGGCCCGGAATTCGGTTACGATTCCAATGGATGGAGCGTTGTTTTTACAAAAGAAATTGACGGGATTTACAGAATTTGGGAATCAAAAATAACTGATGGCGAAATCATCTCCCGTGAAGTAGCTTCCGGTACTGAAAACAGGCAGTCGGCTTTAGCCTCGAAGAATCAAAATGCCGGTTCAACCCGGATCGTATATTCCATCGGCGGTTTCGATGGGGTAATGGCATGGAAGGATTTAAGCGATATAGAAAATGAATATATCATCGACAGCGTAGACAGGGGCATCCGATGGATTGACAATTCCAACAAACTCGCTTACATAAAGCAGACAGGCCAGCATAAAGGCGAAATCGCGATTTACGATACCGATACTCAAACCGAGGAAATAGTCTCCGGCGACGGAAGAAGTAAAACCAACCCCTATGGCTGGTATGCCCCTGAATATGACGATGAATTACTAGTAGCCGCTTTACTCGATAGTGATACCAAAATAGGCGTTTACAAAAAAAATGCCC
>CAZJAH010000040.1:0-27445 GCA_964544155.1 uncultured Hyphomicrobiales bacterium
GTATTGCTCTGTAATAAGCATGGGTACATTTAGTACTTTCAGCCCTTCAATAAGTTTGACTGTTCTTTTTTGCAGATCTTCCTTTTCGTGCATGAAGGCAAAGAGCTTTTCCTGGATATCAACAACTGCCGCGGCGCAATCTTCTCTTAAAATCCTCAAACTATTATTCCTCTAATTTTATATTAACAACTTTAAAAAGCCTGTGTTCCTTACCATCCTGAATTATCCATAATTCATAGATGAACTTTTCTTTACTTTCAAATGTATAAGTGATTCTGTATTTTTTTTCTTTTCCTGTGTAATCGGTCAGCATTTGGGTTTCAAATTCCAGCATCTTTTCTTTCTCGTTATAGTTACCGTAAGCGAAGGTAGGCGCGGTAGAAGAATTATCATATTGGAAAATTGTATATTTACGGATGTCTTTGTCATAGCCGAGAATGGTGATATTCTCAACCTTAATCATTTTTGTGTCCATTAAAGCATTAATTTCTATAAATCTGCCACCCATGATTATTTTATTTTTTGCAGACCCCTTACCAAAGGAGGGTGTACCGCCGCCAAAGGGCGTACCTTCATAGAGCTGCCTCCATGACCCTCTGATATCATAAAGAATTTTATGTTCCTCGCCGGCTAAATTGATATTTTCATTAGCCGAATCGAAACGGTGTTGAGCCATTGCTGGCATATATGCCATGAATATTATAGATGCAACAATTATCTTAAACATTTATTACTCCAAAAAATCTAAACTTATTTAGTTTTTATCGGATAACCCATAATTCTCGCGAAAATACTGAATTCAGGAAATCTCTCAAGTATGATCTTCAGTATGACGAGAAGCGGCACGGAAAGTATCATTCCGGTTACACCCCAAATATAGCCCCAGAATACAAGGCCGAATATTACAGTCAGAGTATTGAGCCTTAGCCTGTTGCCCATAATTATCGGCTCCACAAGATTGCCCATAACCATTTGCACGGTAGTAAGTGACACAGCCAGAAAAAATATCGGCTCGAAGGAATCAAACTGTATGAATGCCATTACTATGGGGCCGAGAGTTGCAATTGTTGAACCAATGGACGGTATATAATTTAAAAGAAATGTTAGAAATGCCCAAAATATTGCAAATTTAATCCCGAATGCCGTAGTGATGGCAAAGGCGAGCATACCGGTGGCTATGCTTATCAATGTTTTGACTGTCATATATTGGTAAATCGAGCGCTGTACCATCTCATAATTGGTAACAAACTGGTCGCCGCGTTCTTCGCCGCCCACATAACGGAAGTAGTTTTTGTATTCCGACATGCCCGCCAGCAGTATAACATAATAAAGTGAAAACATCAGAAAAGCCCCGGTAAATGAACCCAGATCCTGGGCGAAACCGGTGGCAAGCCCCGAAATCCAGTTATTATCGAATATGTTTTTGCCGCCATCCCGGAAAAGGTCTGTTGATAAAGTCATACCCGTTATTTCATTAATAAAGCCGAAAGTATCCTGCAGCTTGATATACAGCCTTTCCAGCAGGAATTCCTTCTGAGCAATTATCTGTGATGCTGATTCGGCGATTATTACACCCACCCCGAAGAGGATAGCCAGAGTAATGATAGATACTGTAGGCAGAATAAGCCAGTTGGGCAGTTTTCTTTTCTTTAAGAACATTATGATGGGCTGAAAAAGGCTGGCAATCAAAAAAGCCAGCACCAATGGTAAGAGTATAGAGGATAAAGTAGCAAGAATGTAGATTACCAATACAAAAAGAAAGATAATCAAAATATTTCGTGATGTAGTGTCCATCTTTATCCCCTAAAAAACAATTTTATATATTTAATTTCTGCCCATAATTTGCTTATATATTCATATTAATTTGATGCGGAATTAACGATTTCATAAAATCCGCTTTCAATTAATTCGGGCAGGGCTTCCTTATCGCGGCCGCCGGCAGTAGCCATGTGAGGCTTGCCGCCTCCGCCTCCGCCGAGCCTTTTGGCAGCTTCTCCCACGAGCTTGCCTGCAGGCAGCTTCTTTTTTAAATCGTCGGTTACAACGCATACTAATTGTACTTTATCACCGGAAACCGTACCGAGCAATCCTATACCGGATTCTTTCAGGCTGTTGCGAAGCTGTTCCGCGAGGTCCCTGAGCTGGTCTATCGATTCTACTTCAAGCACTCCCGCGGTGACCTTAATGCCGTTTACATCTTTGGCTTTTGAGGCCAAATCAGGAATAATTTTACCAGTTTCCTGCACCTGTATATTCTGTAGCTGCTTTTCAAGATCTCTTACTCTCTTATCCAGTTCTGCAGCCCGCCGGTCTTTATCTTTTAGCTCATCTTCAAGCTTTTTCATATATTCTTTAACGGCCTTGCCGGTAATGCCTTCCACGCGTCTTACACCTGCCGCTATAGATGATTCGGAAATGATTTTAAACATACCGATCTCAGCAGTATTATTTACGTGAGTTCCGCCGCAAAGTTCTACGGAAAAGCCCTTATCCATGGCGATGACTCTTACGTCCTCGCTGTATTTATCACCAAAGAACATTTTAATTTTCGGGTTTTTGCGGGCATCGTCAAGGCGCATTTCAGCAATGTCTATATCTATGTTTTCGAGAATTTTGTCATTAACTATATTTTCAATCTTTTCAAGTTCTTCATCACTGACTTTATCAAAATGATTGAAGTCAAATCTTAAATATCCCGGTGCAACATAAGAACCCGACTGCTGCACATGTTCGCCAAGCACTGTACGAAGCGCTTCATGCAGCAGGTGCGTGGCGGAGTGGTTGCGCATTATATCTTTGCGTCTTTTGGCATCAACCTTTGCAAGGGCAGTCTCGCCTATAAGCTTTTCAATATCGCGCCCGCAAATATGCACTATGGCGTCGCCGGACTTCTTAACATCTACAACATTATATGTTTCCCCGCCGAGAGTGATAGTACCTGTATCGGCAATCTGGCCGCCGCTTTCGGCATAGAATGGAGTTTTTTCAAGGATAATGATATTATCCTGTACATGAAGCACTTTACTTTCTTCTTCAAAGCTATGATAACCTGTGAATTCAGTTTTAGCGCTGATTACGGGCAGCTCTGCTTCCTGCGACTGTACTTTTCTGGCCTTTCTGGAACGTTCCTTTTGGAGTTTCATTTGCTCCTCGAATCCTGCAAGGTCGGCTTTCAGGCCTCTTTCCCTGGCGATCAATGCAGTCAGGTCGGGAGGGAATCCGTAAGTATCGTAAAGCTGGAAAACATCCACACCCGGGATGAGATCGCTTCCATTCAGAGATTTGGTAATATCTTCGAACTTGTCAAGTCCGCGTTCAAGGGTCTGGAGGAAGCTAAATTCTTCTGCCATTATTACTTTTTCAATAGCAGCCTGCTGGCGTGCTATCTCGGGGAACTGGCCACCCATGTTATCTATTAGCACCTGCACCAGTTTATATAGTGCGGGCTCCCTGAAACCAAGATTACGCGCGAACCTCGAGCCGCGTCTGAGTATCCTGCGTAGCACATATCCGCGGCCTTCATTACCCGGCAGGGCGCCGTCAGCAATGGCGAATGAAAGTGTACGAACGTGATCGGATATAACTCTCATTGCTATCGAATCTTTATCCTCGAGTGCTTTGCTGTATTTTTTCCCGCTTAATTCTTCTATCTTTGAAATCAGAGGCATGAATACATCTGTATCGTAGTTACTGTCTTTACCCTGAATAACGGCGCAAATTCTTTCAAAGCCCATACCTGTATCAACATGCCTGGCGCTTAGTTCCTGAAGTGTGCCGTCGCTTTTTCGGTTATACTGAATAAATACCAGGTTCCATATTTCGATAACCTCCGGTACTCCGGCGTTTACCAGCTTTCCGCCGCTGAGGTCTTTGGTCATATCGTAATGAATCTCAGAGCATGGGCCGCACGGGCCGGTGTCGCCCATTTCCCAGAAATTATCTTTTTCGTCAAAGCGGTGTATGCGTTCTTTGGGCAGGTATTTAGTCCAAATTTCAAAAGCTTCGTCATCGGAGCGGAATACTGTGGCATGGAGCCTGTTTTTATCTAATCCCCATACTTCAGTAAGCAGCTCCCAGGCCCACATAATGGCTTCTTCTTTGTAATAATCGCCAAAGCTCCAATTGCCCAGCATTTCGAAGAATGTGTGGTGGTAAGTATCCACGCCGACTTCTTCAAGGTCGTTATGCTTTCCGGATACCCTTATGCATTTCTGAGTGTCCGCCGCGCGCTTATATTCACGGGAGCCGGCGCCGAGGAATACGTCTTTGAACTGATTCATACCGGCGTTGGTAAATAGCAGGGTCGGGTCGCCGTGGGGTATCACAGGAGCGCTGGGGACTATTTTGTGTTCTTTATTTTCAAAAAAATCTAAAAAAGACTGTCTTATTTCATTCGATGTCATCTTAACTCCGGAATTTCTTATTCTTATTTGGGTTTTTACAACTTACAAAATTACTAAACTTCAATAAAAAACTTATGTTTAGTTAAAAAATCTTGCTTTTTGTCAGAAAAATGACTTTATGTTTAAAATTAAATTGCATTTCATTCGACGTGAAAGTTAAGCAAGGCTAAAAAATTAATTAGGATTTAAAAATAATTTTAAATATCTTGCGTTAGAGTCAACAACTTAAGAATAGATGTTTACCGGATTTTTAATAAATAAATGGAGAAATTAATGAAAAGATTTAAGATATTCGCCGTAGTTGCAGTAGCAGCTATAATGATGGGTGTTTCCACTTCGGAAGCATGCGACAAAGTAAAAGCAAAAGCTTCATCCTGCGAAGGCAAAGCCACATCTACTAAAGTGATGAAAGCATCAATGAATGAAGAAGGCCCCTGCACAAAAGAAGCTAAAGCAACTACTAAGACAGCAGAAGCTAAAGCAGAATGCGCTACAAAGAAAACAGCAGAAGCTAAAGCAGCTTGCGCTACAAAGAAAACAGCAGAAGCAAAAGCAGAATGCGAAGCTAAATGCGCAGGCAAGTCAGAAATGAAAGCTGAAAATACTTCGACAGGCGAAACTAAAGTTGTAAAAAAAGAAGACTCTAAATAAAAAGCCTGATTTTCTTCTCCTTTAATTGACCGTGCGATAAAGGGCCGACCCGAGAAGGGCGGCCTTTTTTGTTTGCCCGGGCTGCTTTATCTGATGAGTATAGTATGATTGCCCGGGCGTAATACAGAGCTTAAGCTGAACCGAAAGCGATATTCTTAGCAGCGGAAAATTTAACTATATATTGATTTATTTTAAGATAAAGCTGTCATTTCATAACTGAGCTGTCATTTCATAAAAAATATTTATCAAAGAATAAATTCCCATGTAAGATAAATTCCCGCGAGAATAAAAATAACTCCTGTTATCCTTCTCGCCCAGTATTCAAATTTTGCGAGTTTATTATAAATCTTGCCGACGTAACTGGCAGAAATGCCGATAACAAACGCGAACGCGATAACAGGAAGCGCTGTCCCGACGCCATAAGTCAAAGGAAGAAATACCGACGATTCATATTTAAGGGATAAGGGAATTAAACTCCCGAAAAATAATCCTGCCGATACAGGGCAAAACGATAAGGCGAATACAAAACCAAGCATCGCTGAGCCGATTATTCCCTTACTCTGAGCTGAATCCTGAAATTTCTGCGAAAAAGAAATTCCGCGTCCGAAATTCAGTTTAATTACCTCTAAAAGAAACAGCCCTACCAGTATAAGCAAGGGGCCCAGGATTATATTCAGGTATTTTTGCAGAAACCTGGCTAATTCAGGTACTGAAAGCAGGCTGTAAACCACGAGAACAGCTACCGCAAGATATGCCAGCATTCTGCCGATCGTATAAAATAGCCCTGACATTATTACGGCCCTTGTATTACCAACTTTCTTACCAATAAAAGAAATTGCGGCAATATTTGTTGCCATAGGGCAGGGGCTTATTGATGTCAGAATGCCAAGCCACAGAGCCGATAAAGCTCCCACGGTTAAAAATTCCATTATTTATCCTTTTTGATATTCCTCAATTTCCTTTTTCACATATTCGAAGTATTTGGCCTGATTACCGCCCAGCTGCCATATTTTTTCAAGATTTTTCCAGTCTTTAAGCTTCCCGTTTTCATATTTCATTATAATGAGGGATTGGTTGTATAGATTAAACTTATCAACAAAATGCTTGTTTTCTTTTTTGTCAAAATTTATTGCTGCCCATAATACTTTTCCTGATTCCATTTCATTGGTAAAATATTTATGCACGGTTTCTTTTGAATATGCTTCAAGCCTATTGCAGGTTGCGCATCTGTAATCGCTATGGAAATACACGACTTTTACATAATTTTTTTGTTTTTTATCCTTACTGTCTGCCTGATTGATCGTCAATCCGCAAATAATCAGAGCCAGGGCTATAAATAAATAAGACTTTTTCATTTTTTATCCTCTTTATGAATTTAGAAAATTAATTATTTCTTCGACTGAATAAACTCTGCCCGTACCGACCACCTTTTCGTCGATAACCAGCCCGGGGGTCATTAATATACCATAATCCATTATCTTTTGAATATCAGTTACATATTCAAAGTCCAGTTCTTTTTTGGTTTGGCTTAGCGCTTGCTGAACATTCTCAGACAATTTTTTACATTTAGCGCACCCGGGCCCTAAAACTTTAATGCTGTTCATATAAAACTCCTTTAAAATAAAGATCCATAAATCAAACCGGATATAGTTGACATAATTATTACAAGCAGGATATATACGGTAGTTTTTCGCCATCCGATTACACTTTTAATCACAAGCATATTCGGCAGTGAAAGTGCCGGGCCTGAAAGCAGTAATGCCAGTGCCGGGCCTTTTTCCATGCCGTTTCCGAGTAAACCCTGCAATATAGGGATTTCAGTTAAAGTCGCGAAGTACATAAAAGCTCCTACGACTGAGGCGAACAGATTCGACATAATAGAATTATCGCCTACGGCAGAATTTATCCATTCCGAAGGGATGATACCCTCATTGCCGGGTCTTCCCAGGGCAAATCCCGCTATCAGGACGCCATAAAACAGCAGCGGCATTATCTGTTTTGTGAAATCCCATGTGGATTCAAACCAGGATTGAACCTCGCCTTTGCTTGTTGCTGTTACATATGATAATCCGATTATTGCCGCTAAAAAGGGCAGTGTCGGATTATCTTTGAAAATTACCGCCAATACTAATACTGGCACTGATACAATTATTAATTTCTTTTTGTTTATTTCGAACCATGCTAAAAGGACCCACAGCAATCCAAGCGCGAATGCGCCGGTCAGATACCATTTAATGGAATGGATGAACGCCCATATTCCGGCTGAATTATCGGGATTGCCCCAATTGGAAAAAATAAGTATCGCAACCATTAATCCAAAGTATATTACATTTTTCCATAGCGGCCTGGCGCCTTCGTCATCTGGCATTGCAATTTGGCCATTAGCTTTTTCTAATTCCTCTTTTCTATAAATAAACTGCATCAGGACGCCAATGATTATACTGAATACCACTGCTCCCAGTGCGCGGGCTATGCCTAATTCTATGCCGAGTACGTTAGCAGTAAGTATTACTGCCATTACATTAATTGCGGGGCCTGAGTACAAAAATGTGGTTGCCGGGCCTAATCCAGCCCCCATCTTGTAAATTCCAGCGAATAAAGGCAGTACAGTGCATGAACATACAGCAAGAATTCCCCCTGATACCGAAGCTACGCCGTATGCTAAAAATTTATTTGCCTTGGCTCCGAGATATTTCATTACCGACTGCTGGCTTATAAATACGCTTATAGCGCCGGCTATAAAGAACGCGGGCAGTAAACATAAAATTACATGTTCCTGTGCATACCATTTTGTGAGGTATAATGCCTCAAAAACCGCGTTATCAAATCTTGGTTCTCCGAGAGGCAGGTAAAAGAACCCCGCGAAAATAACCCCGATCGCTAATAATATTTTTCCTTCTTTCTTCCAGTCCATTAACCGTCTACTCCAAATCTATCATCTGATTTTATTTTTTTTAGATCGACATCATCAGGGAGCCAACCGTTATTGGCTTCGCTAATGACATCGAATCGGGGAATATATGGCTTTATATCAATCAGTGGAGTCCCGTTTATTACGTCAATTTTATCAATGTATAACCTATTGCCTTCAATCCCTGTCAGGCGAACTACTGACAAGCCGATATGATTGGGCCTTATGGGAGCTCTGGTCGCGAATATTCCGCGCTCATTACTATCCATAAATGGTGTGACCCTGAGCTTAACTCTGTCTGCTTTATGAAATTTGTAAAGCAATATTAAATGACTGAACAATTCAATGCTTTCAAGGCCTTCGATATATTCATCATATAGCAGTATTGTTCCCTTCATATCCGAACCTGCCGGCTGGATTGGCATATCTTCCGGTTTTTCATAACCGGTTTCTATAATACCTATTTGTTTACAAGTAAAGCTCATATTACTTTCCTAATTTTCCTCCCATTAAATAAAAGTAAGTTGCTGCCCAGTTAGCAAGCAATACTACAATACCAAAAATGAAATTGCCAAGGCTCATCATTCCCCATCCGGAAAGTATGTTTCCGATTGAACAACCGCCGGCAAAAGCCGCTCCCGCGCCAATCATAAATCCGCCAAACAAAGCGAACAATGTCTGTTCCGGATCTTTTGGCAATAATTTAGATTGACCCGATAATGCCCCGGATACCCAGGAGCCGGCTATCATGGCCAACACTAACAAAAGGAGCCAGTCATTGACTTTCTTTTTAGGCTGGTTTGAATCTTTGATTTTCTTGATATTAGTTTCTTTATATTCCTCAGGTTCGGCAATGACTGGTTTAACTTTTTCTGGTTTTTGCTTAATATGCTGCAGATATTCCGGCTTTTCGACCAAAACTAAAGTATAATTAAGTACACCTTTTGTGACACCTAAAGGGTAATTTCGTCCGCTCTGGACAGATGTTAAGTAAGCAAATATGCCAAGAATGCCTATAGCAATTCCTGCTATCCAGGGTTTCCAGGATTTGTTCAGCGGCAGAGCGAATTTGAATTTTTTCTTCTTATGTTTAATGGCTGAATAAATAATTGTCCCGGCCATGAATATAAGAGCGAGTATTAAATATGGAATACCCGTAACTGAAAACAGAGTTAATGGCTCGCCCCCGGATCCTTTAACGACAAAGGATTGCATCCATACATGCATATTATTGAGAGGCCCGTACGCAACGGCGGCAATTCCGAATGGTACGGCCATTAGCGCCATAACGGAATTGACATTGCCAGTGCCTCCTTTATAGAGGACTCCGCTGATACAGCCTCCGGCAAAGACCATTCCGACGCCGAATATCAGGCCGCCAATTATCGAACTCAGCCACATAAATGGTTTGGGATTAACGCTTATCCATCCCAACTGATCAATTATCGCGATTGACAGCATAGTTGTTACAATAGCTACCCAAAAACCCCAGAGTTTGCTCCTGTCTTTAAACATAATTGCTTCGCTCATTGCCGAAGATGCGCACAAATCGCCTTTTTGCAGAAAGAAACCAAATAGAAATCCTATCGGTATCGCCGTTAAATACCACTGAGATGCTGCTATGCCGTATATGGCAAAAGATAATGACAATAGAACAAAAAATGATGCTAAAGTGTTTTTCATAATTATTCCTCTTGTTAAAGTGGTTTCAGCCCTTGTGCCTGCAATAATGAATCTATTTCTTCCTCCGGATAAAATCCTTCATGCCTGTGGAACTCTTTGCCATTACGTTCGAGAAATACCTGAGTAGGCATTACTCTGATATTATAAGGTTTGGCGGCTTCCCTGTCTCTAAGCACATCTATGAACTGAACCTGAAGCTGCTCTTCTCCGTACTTTTCTTCAAGTGATTTCATTACAGGCTGCATTTTCTGACAGGGGATACAGCTTACAGAACCGAGTTCAACGAATGTTATTTTAGAATCAGGTTCTATATTACTGTGGCTGCCGGAATTATTTTCAGCGCAGGACCAGAAAATTACAGCCAAGATAATAATATTGAATACTTTCATATTTTTACCTGCCAGGTTAAATTAATAGCGAATGATGAATTATTCGAAAGCTGATACCCGTTGTAATATTTATATATGGGATAGTCATAAAGCGCCGATAAATAAAAATTACCCATAACATAATTCAGCTGTGGAGAAATAATAAAAATGCTGCCGCCTGAATCATTATTAACTTCACCGAGGTATTCATCTTTGTTTCTAAATTCGTTTCTCAGCTCAAGTATACCGCTAAGGCCCTTGCTTATGCTTTTTGAAGCAAATAAGGATGTGTAAAAACCTTCTCCATAGCGGTAATCCAGATCGTTTTCCGCGTTTAGTTCCGTCCTTTGAATAAGAAATAACCTTAAGCCTTTATCTTTAAACCCTTTGTGAATAAAAGCCTGAAATACAAGGCCGTAGGCACCTGTCGAGGGCAGTACATGCTGAGGCAGATTGCTTTCTTTAAGATTAAGCGGCACTCTTCCGCCAAGGCCGGCGGTAATTTCATAATCATGTCTAATATTATGATATATATTGTATTTTGCCGATACGGTCATATGCGAAAGGCCGCTTCCTGCCAGATTATAATAACCGAAATCCTGGTTTTTTTGGAGAAATCCCCCTAATTCCAGTTCGGCTGTTAATTTATTGCTTATTCCGTAAGCTGCCAGAAGGCCGGTATAATGAATGTGGTAATTTTCCACCAGGCCTTTTTCCGCGGGCGAATTACCTCTGTAGTATTCGTCGCCGGAACTATATTTGTACAAGCCCGATACTCTGAGAAATCCATCACGCAGAACTCCGATATTAACCGTTCCGCCAACCGGAGTTAGGCCGCCGACAGCAGCTCCGCCAATGCATGAGCATTGGGAAAAACTCTCATAGCCTGTTAATATAATAAGTACAAAAATTAAGCATTTTACTTTCATATTAAATCACTTTATTTCAATTATTCAAATCTTCCCTGATAATTTCAATCATCATCTCAAGCCAGTTATAATACGGATATGTGATCATTCCGATTTCAACACCGTCATGCATTATAAAAAGGCTCGGAGTAGTCGGTATATCGTGATTCTTATGATAGCCGCCCGGCTCTTCTAATTTATGGTCAAGTAAATAAATAGAGTAATCCGATTCGCTGATTCCGGCGGCATCGAATATTTTCAGTATTTTCGGGATGTTTTCGTGACAGTCACTGCAATCATATCCCGCGTAAATTACAAATGTGTAATGCTTCTTCTTTAGAAGGCTTTTAAAAGTCCGAAGATCTTCTTCATCCGGTTTATGGCTGATGTAATTATTCAATGTATTAGTTTGACTGAACCATTCCTGCTTTTCCTTTTTTCCAAGTAAATCCTGATCTACAGTTTTCCCTGCTTCCCGCTTAGAAGCGCATGAAGTCAGTATTAGAAAAATCAAAATAGTCGTGCTTATTACTCTCATTCAGATTCTTTAATTTTTATTTAAATCCATTGATTGTTTTCAGGTACTTAAAATAACGTCATTCATTTTGATACTTGGACAATTATCGAAATCAGCATTAAAAAAATTACCCCAGCCTGATGATCTGCCTGTCAGCAGAATCAATCTTCACGGCGTCATCCATCACAATATCATCATCATTTAACCAATCCGGCAGCATTTTTAATAACTGAGCTAAAACAGGGCTGTCAGTATCACGAACATAATGATAATCAACCCATTTGCCGTTCCTGGTATCCTTTATAAATCCGGCCTCTTTTAGTAAAGCCAGATGTGAAGACACAGTAGAAGTCGATATGTTCAATACACTGGTAATTTCACAAACACAGGAAGGCTTTTTCTCAAGCATTTTTAAAATCCTGACCCTGTTTTTGTCGGTCAAAGCCTTGAATATTTTTATAAAATCGTTCATGTTTAATTAATTTCCCTTTTTTCATTTCGATACTCATCAAAATAAGAAAAAATAGTAAAATAGAAAAAATATATTATAAAAAATATCAGGCGCTGTGGCCGGAGTTTTCTGAAAAGGCAGGTAATTATAAGGTCTGTGCCAAATAGTCCGGAATTAAAAAAATATCCAACTCATGGACCTGGCCATGATTTCCTGATATTAATGAAATTCGATATACCGGCCCTAAACCTTTTGAAGTTTGGCATACTCCAGCATAAGTTTCTTTCGGCCGACCGAATTGAAATTAACAACAGCCTGGCGGTTTTTGCCTTCGCCGCTGAGTCCTGTTATTTTTCCTATACCGAAAGTATTATGGCGCACATTGTCGCCTACCCTGATTTCATGCTCAGCCTGCGGCAGCTGTGAGTAATTATCTTCATACTGCATATCGTCAAATTGCGGCGTTTGTCTTTTAGGCGCTGCAGGCCTGTAGCTGACCGAAGCTTTCCTGTCTTGTATGCTGCCGGAATGTCCCCGCCTGTCAATCAGCTTTTTATCTATTTCGCCGATGAATGCCGATGGCGACTGATATGTGGTTTCTCCGAAACGCATTCTTCTTTCGGCGTATGTAAGGTAGAGCTTTTCTTCAGCGCGCGTTATTCCCACATAAAACAGGCGGCGTTCCTCTTCTGCCTCTTCAGGCATTTGCTCGGCTCTTGCAAGCGGAAAAAGCCCCTTTTCCATACCGGTAATGATCACAACCGGAAATTCAAGCCCTTTTGCTGCGTGCATGGTCATGAGTGTAACCTTATCCTGGCTTATGTCGGTTTCATCAATATCAGAGACAAGTGAAATCTGCTGAAGATAATCTTCCAACGAGGCATTATCTTCATTTTTGAAGAACATTTTAATATCGCTGAGGAGCTGCTGTATGTTATTCCATCTGTCAAGAGAATCCTCTGTGTTGATCTCCTTGTACATTTGCAGGATATTTGTATCGTGAATGTAATTATTTATCAACTCGAAAGGATCTGAGCTATCTCGTTCCTCTATGTATTTTTTTAACATTTCGGCGAATTTTTTTGCCGCGTTAACGGCGCGTTTCTGTAGCTTATCTATCCTTTCGGAATAAAGGGCGGCTTTCAGCACGCTGACGCCCTGTTTCTGAGCGAAATCTTCAATATGCCTCAGTGAAGTCTGCCCCAGGCCGCGAGGCGGTTCATTGATTATCCGCATGAGTGACTCGCTGTCCTTCGGGTTCACAAGAATCCGCAGGTAGGCGATCACGTCCTTAATTTCTTTTCTCTTGTAGAATGATGTCCCGCCTATGATCACATAAGGTATGGCATTCATCCTGAGAGAATTTTCCAGGGCGAGAGACTGCGCGTTAGTCCTGTAAAGCACGGCGAAGTCTTTGTATCCCTTGTTTTTCATTTTTTCTTTAGTAATAATTTCGGCAACTTTTGCGGCTTCCGCTCTGTCGTCGGTGCAGTCGATCAAAGAGATAGGCTCTCCTTGCAGATTATCAGTCCACAATTTTTTGGGTATCTGTTTGCGGTTTTTCTGGATAATGCAATCAGCCGCTGCAAGTATCACCTTGGTTGACCTGTAATTTTGCTCCAGTCGGATAACTTTGGCATGAGGGTAATCTTTCTGAAAATCGAGAATATTGCGTATATCAGCGCCCCGCCAGCGGTAAATACTCTGCGCATCATCTCCGACTACGCAAAGATTGCTATGGGCTTTGGCGAGCTGGTTCACAGCTATATACTGGGCTCTGTTGGTATCCTGGTACTCATCGACGAGTATATATTTGAATTTTTCCTGGTATTTTTTCAGTGTTTCTCTGTCTTTATCGAGCAGCCTGATGAAGTTCAGCAGCAGGTCATCGAAATCCATGGCGTTATTATTGATCAATGTCCTCTCATATTCCTCATAAATATCGGCAGTAACCTTATCGAGAGTTCTTTCCGCATAAGTACGTATCATTTCGGGGGATCGCATCTGGTTTTTTGCATTGGAAATCCTTGCTCTGATACCCTGTGCCGGGAACTGCTGGTTCGATATGCCGCTACGGTTCATGATCTTGCGAATGAGGCTGAGCGAATCATCCGCGTCATATATTGAAAAATTCGAGGTATAGCCGAGTTTTTCGGCTTCGTATCTGAGCAGGCGAGCAAAAATTGAGTGGAAGGTTCCTGCCCATACTGATTGTGCCCTTGCGGGTGAAATCAAAGAGGCTATCCTGTCCTTCATTTCGCCGGCGGCTTTATTCGTAAAGGTAAGCGCCAGAATATTATAAGGCGCGACACCCTTATCAATAAGGTGGGCAATTCGTCTTGTCAGCACTCTTGTTTTGCCGCTGCCGGCGCCTGCCACTATAAGTATGGGGCCGTTAATTGTTTTTACTGCTTCAAGCTGGGGCGGGTTAAGCCCGCTGAGAATATTTTCCGAATTATTGTTTTCACTGTCTTTTATAAGCTTAAGAGCCATGATCTGTTTTTATATAATGCCAAAAAAATAAGACTGACAATATAATTAGAATGGTAGTAATTTTAAAGAAATGTGGAAAAAAATAATGCGCGAACAAATAAATCCGGCACAAATCCTGAATTTCTTTTACAAATAATTTAAAAAAATTTTATAATTCATTAATTTGATCGTCACAAGAATGTCATCATATATTAAAATAATCGGAATTTATAATGCCCAGGATATTTTTAATAATCATAGTATTTATATGTTGTTTTAATGAATCATTATCAGGTAACAAAGAATATATCATAAAAGCAGACCCGGGAAAAAGCACATATCTGCAATCAGCCGGTATTGAAGGTCTTAAACCGGCATTTGGAGAAATGATAACCAATCTGAAGTCAAAAAATGATCATCTGTTATCCAATAACAGCCGCAACTTGCTGAAAGAGCTATCCGGATATTATATTTATTCTTCAGAAAAAGCGCCCGTACAGACGGAACTCGATGAACTGCGGGCTGTTCTTGGTGAATTCAGCATAGAACCGAATTATATATTCAAAACAGAGCAGGCGCAATATGATGATCCGGATTTGGACGAACTTTGGAACCTGCGTCAGGTAAACGCTCTGCAGGCCCATACACAGGCAACCGGCAAAGGCGTTATCATCGGAATGATAGACACCGGCATCGATTATGAGCACCCCGACCTTGTGAATAATCTTTACATAAACGAAGCTGAAGACATCAACAACAGCGGCAGGTTCGAACCCTGGCCTTCAGATATGGAAATTAACGGAATCACAGGTGATCTCAACGGCATTGACGAAGACGGCAACGGCTATCCCGATGATGTGATAGGATACGATTTTGTGGATCAGTCCTACGCCAATGTAGGCGATTACAATAATCCTGACCCGGATGTGCGTGATGAGGGCGAGCATGGAACTAAGGTAGCGGGAGTGCTCGCAGCTACGGGAAATAACACAACAGGCATAGTCGGAGCCGCTCCGGGAGCTAAAATACTAACCTTAAGGGCCTTTGATATTAACGGGCAGGGCGAAAGCGATGACATCGCGGCCTGCATTATTTACGCGGTAATGAACGGCGCCAGGGTTCTTAATATGAGCTTCGGAGAAGAATATGAATCTTCAATCGTGCATGACGCTATAAGGTTTGCTGCGTCAATGGGTGTATTTATGGCTGCATCTGCAGGCAATGACGGCGGATTCTACGGGCATTATCCGTCAGATTATGATGAAGTCCTGTCAGTTGGAGGAACTAACAGCGACGGGGAAAAATTCGGAGCAGGAAATTACGGCAGCATGCTGAATTTGGCTGCTCCCGGCTCATCTGTTTACACAACAGAGGTTGGCGGCGGATATGTTACAATCAGCGGCACATCCTTTTCAGCTCCTCACGCAGCGGCAGCCGCTTGTTTAATAATTGAAAAATATCCCGGAATAAGCCCGGAAGAGATAGAAGGCCTGCTTATGTCATCAGCCCGTGACGCCGGCAGCCCCGGATGGGATATTTACTATGGCGCCGGAATTTTGGATATTCAAAAAGCGCTGAATTTCACGGGGACATCATTAATACAGATAGCTTCTCCTGAAAATGAACAGTTGATAAACCGCTCAATATTTCCCGAACTGGAGATCAAAGGCAGTACGGTAACACCTCTTTTTTCTGATTATGAGATGAGTTTCGGTTATGGAATTTTGCCGTCTGAATGGGAAATTATTCAAGTGCCTGAGCCGGCAGTACAGAAAAAAAACAGCCCGCTGGCAGTAATATCATTCGATGATATTGCCGATACTGTTATCACACTACAGTTAAAAATCAATCTTAAAAATGGCGGATCTATAGAAAAAAGGAAGTACCTAAGCATTATATCTAACGAAAATGATTTAAAAATTAGCAGTATCAGGACTCTTAATCCCTATATTGAAAACCGCCGTGCCACGGCAGTGGCCGCTATAACCAATCAAAAATGCGATTTTATGATAGCATATAGAAAAGCCGGTTCTGAGGATGATTACACTATAATTAAAGAAATCGACAAGCGGTCATACGAGCACCTCATAATTATCGACGGGGAAGATGAGGGAAGTTATGAAGGCTACGGGGTTGCTTACGGCCTGGCAGGAAAGCCCGATACAAGTTATTTTAGTTTTGATTTTATTGATGAAAAAGCAGGGCTTTCCGGATTTATTCAGAAGGATTATTCACTATTGCGTTCATATTATTATAATGACACCGCGGACTTTTATAATAACGGCATGACGGATATAGTCATTAACGACCAAAGTACTCTCGCGGATTTGAAAACCATAATCATGGAATTTGACGGCAGGGGCTTTACGGCAAGAGATTCCGTCAGCAAACCCTGGGCGGTGGTAGGATTAGGTGATTCGAATAATGACGGCGTACCGGAAATACTGGGCACTAATTTTGGCAACACGGTATTATTCCAGGCTTCGGAACCCGGAGGCAACCCCTTCTCAGGCAAGCTGTATGAATCAAATCCTCAGTTTATCGAATGGGCTGCCGGAATGCACGACTACACTGGAGACGGTGTTCCGGAGATAATAGTCAGAGATAATCAACGATATTATATAATGAAGAATCAAAACTCCTCATATATAAAGATTGATTCGACAATACTACCTGAAGATTATGCATCGGCCGGAGTGGATATTGGATCGGCATTTGGTGATTTCGACGGAGACGGCAATCAAGAACTATTTTTCACAAACGCGAGGGGAAATCTCTTTATATATGAGTATTCATCTCAAGGGCTTAAATTCGAAAAATTATTCCCTAAGTATTATTCTTATGCTTCTCAATTTGTGACTACATTAGATATCGATGATGACGGAATAAAGGAAATTCTCATTGCCGATTTAGGCGGCACGGCGCTATTTGATAAAACCGAAGCTATCGAAAATACATGGAATGCCAGGATAGTAAAATCCACCGGCGCTAATTCATATAAAATAGTATGGGAAGGAAGCTTCCTCGGCGTCAGGTCGGGAGGCATACCCAGGCTCGGCGCCAATTACAAGAACGGCATTGCTGCCGGCAATGTGGACGGGCAGCCGGGTGATGAATTTATCCTGTCGTTTATGCCGGATCTATATATCTTCAAATGGGATGAGTCGAATAATGAGCCTAAACTCATTTACCATGACGGACGGGCATTCTCAAATTCTGTAGTAGTGAATGATTTTGACGGGAACGGCATCAATGAAGTGATATATTCCGGATTCGGCTTATATTCAAATGTAATCGAATTTGCGGATAGTACAAGGCCCCACGCTCCTACAGGAGCCGACGGGTATGCTATTAATGATACCAGCGCTATCCTGAAATGGGATCTGGCCCCGGGTGCGGATAAGTACAATATATACCAGATTATCACTAATGATGAGGGTACTTTCGCGCAGCTTTTGACTGACACAGAAGCAGACAGTATCAGGATCACAGGGCTTAACTCGAATAGATATTATGACTTTATTATTACTACCATCGATGAGGATCTCCCAAATACTGAAAGCGACCCCGCCTATTCTGAAGTTGTTAGGATTTACACAGCAAACTCCGGCAGGATAATATCCGCTGAAGGCGGCCAGTCCCCTAAGATAGTAATAGCTTTATTCAATACACTAATTGCTGAAAGCAAGCCGCGGGAAGGAGATTTCCGGCTTAGAAATTCTGAAAACGGAAATATCAATATTCCCCAAACAGCGCAGATACTCAACGATGAAAGCCTTGCTTTAATTTTTGAAAGCGCGCTGCCGGAGGGTAATTACACTCTTTATGCCGGTACATTCAGGGATGGGTTTAATAATCCGACACAAGCAGATTCAGTCTCATTTATTTTAAAATCCCCCGACGAGTTTGAAGAAATGTACCTTGCATCACTCGAGGTTTTATCTCAAAGTGAGATCAGACTTTCATTCTCACATGACATAGGCGACGGAGCTTTAGAGCCGGCCAATTATGAGCTTGTACCGGCCGGAAAGATTGAATCAGTCTCACTCGCCGGTGGCAATGATGTTACATTAACTCTCAATCCTCAATTTACTTTAGGAGCGAGGGGATTTAATTATTCTATCACTGCTTTGAATATGTTCTCTAAAGAAAATATTCCGATGACTACAGGCCCGGGGAATACACTTAGCTTTGTATTCGCGGGTGATGATAATGAAAATGCTTACGTATATCCCAATCCTGTGAAAAGGTCTAAAGCGAAAATCGCTTATTTCGCGAACCTGACAGATAGGGCGGAGGTGGTAATCCTGACACTTACCGGCGAACTGGTTAACACACTTCAGGAAAGCGACGGCAACGGCGGCGTGGAATGGGATCTGCGCGACCGCCATGGCAATACCGTGGATACAGGAATATATTTATTCATGGTGAAAGAATATGAAAACGGCGAGGTGATTTCCGAATCAGGACTCAAGAAATTTGCTGTTCTTCCATAATATTTTGACTTTATTCCGTAATATATAATATGGGAAATATAGTATTATATATATGCCTTATAGCTTTTTTGATGATCGCCTGTAGTGAAGAAGAAAAGCAGGCCGGCAAAGAAAGGGAAATCGAACAGCAGGATATATCTGATAATAGAATTAAGAAAGTATCCCGCCATTTTTTAAAGGCGGTTAAAAATAATGATTTTGAAGCAATTGCCGGCATGATACATCCTGAGAAGGGCACGAGATTTTCGCCCTACGCTTATGTCGATACTTCTAAACATGTGCGACTCATGCCTGATGAATTTCGTGAAGCTTACGGCAGCGATGAAGTTTTCACATGGGGCACCTACGACGGTGTAGGCGGGCCTATTGAGCTGACTTTAAACGAATACTTTAAAGAATTTGTTTATGACAGGGATTTCCTAAATGCCCCGAAGGTCAGTATAGAGGAGAGTATTGCCAGCGGCAATATGATTAATAATATTGAAGATATTTATCCCCGCGCCAAATATATCGAATATTATTTCCCCGGCGAAAGACGGCAATTTAAAGGGCTTGACTGGCGCGCTCTCAGGCTGGTTTTTGATGAATACAAAGGCGAACCTAAACTTATTGCCCTTATCCACAGCCAATGGACGATTTAAGAACTAAATAATATTCACTTCCGGTTCAAGCAGGATTCCGAATTTTTCTTTAATTGAATATATGATAAGCTGTGACAGTTCAAAAATGTCCCGACCCGAAGCTCCGCCGGTATTGATTAATATGAGTGCGTGCCCCGGGCTGACAGCCGCCTTATTATGCTCTTTTCCTTTCCACCCGGCGGACTCGATAAGTTTGGCAGCAGGAATTTTGACCATGCCCGGTTCTTCAACAGGATAGGAGATCAGCTCCGGCAGAAGTTCCTTTAATTGGTTGAATTTATCCGAAGATATTACAGGGTTTTTGAAAAAACTTCCGGCATTACCGGTAACTTCCCAGTCGGGGAGTTTTTTCCGCCTGATTCTCGATACTGTATCGAACATATACCGCGCGTCGGGTTCGCTTATGTTAAATTTATCCAATTCGAGCTGAATATCCCTGTATTTTTTAACCGGAGTGAAATTTCTATCCAGCAGATACCTGGCCTTTGTAATTATCATTTTGCCTTTGAATTCATTCTTAAATACTGAATTTCTATAAGCAAAGCGGCAGTCATCTTTTGTCATTTGCACAGTTTCACCTGAATCCAGCCTGAAGGCAGTAAGCGAGTGGAATCTTTCGGACTGCTCCACGCCGTACGCGCCGATATTTTGCACGGGCGCGGCGCCTGCTTTACCGGGGATAAGAGCCAGGTTTTCTAGGCCGTGATAGCCGTTCCTTACAAAAAGTTCTACCATTTTATGCCAGTTGTTGCCTGCTCCGGTCTCGATAAGTATATTCTTATCATCTGATCTGATTATCTTCATGCCCTGAATATCAATATTCATGATGAGGCCGTGGAAATCACCGGTGAATAATATGTTAGATCCTCCACCGAGTATTAGCTTGTGCTTTGAATCAGAGAATTCCTTTGTTTCTAAAAGCTTTTGGAGCTGAGATTCATATTTGATATTTACAAAAAATCCGGCGCGGTAATCCACGCCGAATGTATTATAATTCTTTAAGCTTTTATCTTTTTCAATCAGCATTAAAATAGCCCGCGATGCTTTTAACGACATATTCAATCTGATCTTTAGCCAGTTCCGGATAAATAGGCAGTGCAAGAGTCTCGGCGGCAGCTCTGTCTGCAACCGGATAGCTGTCTTTTGCAGACGGCAGATCCCTGAAACATTCCTGCTCATGGAAGGGCACCGGATAATATATTTCCGAGCCAATTCCTTTGGAAGTAAGGTGTGAACGCAGTCCGTCTCTATCTTTTGCCCTGATAATATACTGGTTATAAATATGATAATTAGTAATATCGGATTCTTTATATATTGCTTTAGGCAGTAGTATACTGTTATTGGCATCGAATTTAGTCCTGCCTGTTTCTTCGGCAAGTGAGAGGCTCACAAAGAGTTTATCATAATGACCGGCATTATCCCTTCGGGCCTGATGCCACGCCTCAAGATGAGGGAACTTCCTGTTAAGGACAGTTGCCTGAATAGCATCCAGCCTGAAATTTCCTCCGATAAACTTATGGTAATATTTCGGTTCCATGCCGTGGTTACGCATTTGCTTCAGCTTAACTGCCAGCCTTTCATCATTGGTTATTACCATGCCGCCGTCCCCGAATCCGCCGAGATTTTTTGTGGGGTAGAAGGAAAAGCAGCCCATAAGTCCTATTGATCCGGCACGCCTGCCATCCTTGAACTGAGCGCCTATAGCCTGGGCGGCGTCTTCTATCACAGCTAAGCCGTGATCTTTGCCTATCTCCATAATGGCGTCCATGTCGGCCAATTGGCCGTAAAGGTGTACCGGGATGATCGCTTTGGTTTTACCCGTAATTTTTTCTTTAATTTTCACGGGGTCAATATTATAAGTAACCGGATCAATATCAACGAAAACGGGTACAGCGTTCATTCGGGACACTACTCCTGCCGTTGCAAAGAAAGAATATGTAGGCAGAATTACTTCATCGCCGGGCTGTAAATCAAGGGCCATTAAGGCCATTAGCAGTGCGTCGGTTCCGCTGGAGCAGCCAATTGCGTAATTGGCTCCGCTATATCCGGCGATGGATTTTTCTAGCTGTTCTACTTCCGGTCCGAGAATCATCATCTGCGATTGGGCAAGCTGAATCAGGGCCGGTTCGATCTTATCCCTTATAACATTATATTGCGCTCTCAAATCAAGTAATGGTACGTTCATTTGCTTCTCCGCTCTTAAATATCCAATATTATATTAGTCACAAAATGGCCGTTATCTTGTTTAATATTTGCTTCATGCCAGGTAACAGCCTTGACGTCTTCTTCAAGATCCCGGCACTCATAAGTATGCAACTTAGCGAATATTTCGGTATTTGTAAGGGAATTAATCTCCGTGCGGCTTATCATTGCACCGTCATTATTTATTATGTAAAGAGCTTCGGCAAGGAAGTCTATAAGCACCGCTGTCATATCTACCGACTGCACACTTATTTCATAGGTTTTATCGCGCTTATTCTCCGGAGTTTTACCGAGAATGAATGAGCACATACCCTTAATCGCCGCCCTGAAAAGGCCTTCGGGAGTATCAGCGCTTGCCCTTATCCTGACATCCGCCGTGTGAGGCAATAGTTCGAATTTTTCCATAATATTTCATAAAAAAACCCCCGAAGCTTTCTGCTGCGGGGGCGTGGCAATAAATAAGCGTTTTACATGCTGATTGTTTTTTCATTCATGCCTTCGAGTGTTTTAATCACATGCGCCAGGTACTGGCCGGCGAGCATTCCGTCAACTACCCTGTGGTCATAAGTGATCGAAACATAAGCCATGTGGCGTACAACTATCAGGTCATTCCCATCAACTTCTTTCACTATCGGGCGTTTCTTGATAGCGCCGATACCGAATATGCCAACCTGCGGCTGATTGATTACCGGCGTGCCGAATAATGTACCGAAAGTGCCGACATTAGTTATGGTGAATGTTCCGCCCTGTATATCATCGGGATTGAGCTTCTTGCTTCTGGCTCTCGTGGCAAGGTCATAAACAGACCTTGCAATGCCGGTGATATTCAGCGAATCAGCATTTTTAATAACGGGAACTATCAGGTTGCCGTCATCAAGAGCTGTTGCCATACCCAAGTGTATCCTCTTATGGCGGAGTATGTTCTTTTCATCTACCGAAACATTCATCAGGGGGAACTGTTTGAGCCCTTCAACGGCGGCTGCCGCGAAGAAAGGAGTAAAGGTAAGCTTGAAGCCTTCCCGGCCCTGGAATTCCTGCTTATGATTGTTACGGAATTTAACTATGTCGGTAACATCCGCTTCGCCTACGCTGGTAACGTGTGCAGAAGTATGCTTGGAGTAAACCATGTGCTCGGCAATGAGCTGCCTTACCCTGTTCATGGGTATAACTTCTACTTCGTCTCCAGCCGGAGCGGGAGCGAACTGTTTCTTACTTTCTTCGGTTTTCTGTGCTGCCGCCGGTTTCGGTGAAGGCTTGCTGACAGGCCTTTCCTGAGCGGGTGCTTCTTGCGGGTCTGCCGCCTTGTCAGGCTCTTGTTTCGGCTCTGGCCTGCGTGCCGGAGCTTCCCCGCGTTTGCCCGCGTAAGCCAGGATGTCATCTTTAGTTATCCTGCCGTCGCTTCCCGATCCGTCGAGCTGCTCGAGTTCTTCGAGGGTAATGCCTTTATCTTTGGCGATTTCCCTTACAAGCGGTGAATAGAATTTTCCGCCGTGCTTGCGGGGAATTTCAGTTGTACCGCCCCTGTGGGGGATAGTAACTTCCGCGCTTTCTCTTGATTCAGGCAGATTTTTAGTTTGCGCGGCCGGCCTCTGCTGAGCATCTTTTTGCAATTCAGGTCCCCCGGATTCAGCCGGAACATTTGCCACAGCTTTAGCCGGGGCTTTGCCTGAAGCAGATATTCTAGCGATCGGAGATCCAACTTCAATTGTTTCATTTTCTTCAGCGAGGATATCTACCAGAGTCCCGCTTACGGGTGATGGTACTTCAGTATCCACTTTATCAGTGGAAATTTCGAGTATCATTTCATCGCGCTCTACTTTGTCGCCTTTTTTCTTCAGCCATTTAGTGATTGTACCTTCCTGCAGGGATTCACCCATCTTGGGCATCACTACCTCGGTTAGATCACCCTGATCTTCCGAAACCTCGCTTTCTGAAATATCAGCCGTAGAGGGCTTTGCTTCGGCGCCGGGGGCTACCTGCTCATCAATATCCTGCACTTTTGCCTGGCTCTCCGGTGCACTTTCTTTTTTGGCAACAGCTCCATCACTTGTAGAAATACGTGCCACTACATTACCGACTTCGATGGTCTCATTTTCCCGGGCAATTATCTCGCTAAGTACACCGCTTACAGGTGAAGGAACTTCTGTATCTACTTTATCCGTTGAAATTTCGAGGATCATTTCATCGCGTTCCACTCTGTCGCCTTCTTTTTTGAGCCATTTAGTGATTGTGCCTTCCTGCAGGGATTCACCCATCTTGGGCATCACGACATCAACGACATCGCCGGAAGTGCTTCCGGCAGCCTGTTTTTTAGCTTCCTCTTTTACTTCATCGGGATCGAGCTGTTCTTGTTCTTTGCCGGCAGGCTCTGTTTCTTCCTTAGTAGGAGCTGAAGCGGCAGAATCGGCGTCTGTTTCTATTTCAGCTATTTTATTACCGACTTCAACGGTTTGGTTTTCTTCTGCAAGAATCTTAACTAAAACGCCGGATTGCGGGGCAGGCACTTCAGTATCCACTTTATCGGTGGATATCTCGAGTATCATTTCATCTCTTTCTATCTGATCGCCTTCCTTTTTCAGCCATTTAGTAATTGTGCCTTCCTGGAGGGATTCTCCCATTTTCGGCATCACGACGTCAATTCTCATGTTAATTATCTCCTTTAGTAAACTTTTATTTATTGCTTTTTACGTTTGATATGGAATTGAAAAACGTCTTAAAGCAATGATTATTTAATCTTAATGGTTTAATCCCGCCGAATTAGGGTTTCATAAAATAGCTGTCGCTTATATCATCTTTGAATTCAAATTCCTCAAATATCATCTTTTGTACAAGCTCTCCCTTGTGTGTAATTTCGATTGTTTTTGGCAAGATTATACCGTCGGCTTTCTTTCTTTCAGTTACCTGCATTACAGTAATATCATTGCCGTCAGTCACCTCGTATTTATCCATGAGATAAGTAATTGCATCCAGATATACATAACTTACTCTTCCTTCTTCCAGATCGATTAATTTAATTTTGATAAGGTTTTTATCGCCTTCTTCGACTTTTCCTTCAAGAGTTACCATAGTTTTTTCAGGGTCAATTTCTTCACTAAAAGGCCCGGAAACAATGTCTGAAGTCAGTTTCGCATTCTGAGTTTCATCCATGGGAATTTCCTGTGTGCCCATGGGAGTTTTAGCCCAGGCTTTGTCACCTTTTATTACCATGGTGACCGCCCCCATGGGGGTAACCTGCTCAACCCGGTATTGGTCATCTTTTTTGTGCCAGAATTCCATGTCGATGGTCATTTCCTGAGGCGCCATCATTTGCATTTTCAGTTTTGCGTGCATTGCTTTTTTAGCCAGAATTTCATCGGTTTTGGAAGCTTCTTTGTACTTTTCAATTACTTCGTCAAGAGTTTCTTCAGCGTTTGTTAAAGAAAAAGTTAAAACAAAAGCCGACAGCAGGATCAATGTTCTTATAAGCATTTTAATACTCCTTTTTTTTAATATTTAGGGTCAATTAATATTTATGGTCAATCATTAATTTATATAGCGAATTAAGCCTTTAAATGTTTCTCATATTTCCGCATAAATTCTTCGGATTCCCTTTTTTTTAGGCCGCAGCTTTCGAGTAGCTCATCATTCAATTCCTCGCCCACAAGCATTAACTTAATAGCTTTAAGTTCATTTTTAGAAAATGAAGCCGCCTCAAGCATATAATCCTCAAAAGCTTCCCAGGCAAGGGGGAGAGCCGTTTTCAGCAGTTCGCCGATTCTTTTGGCGTATACCTGAATTTCGTACTGCGCGTGGTCATCCAGCCTGAGTTTCAGGAAATGGAAAAGATTATGCAAGTCTATCTTCCAGTACCATTCGGTGTAAGTGGATAGGGGCAGGTTTATCCTTGCCAGCTCACGTGCCACGTCCTTATCCAGCAGTGAGCGGTACTCATGGAATAGCTGCACCTGGGTATTCTGAAGCCCTGCGGCAATCCTTTTGGCGCGGTCTTCGGGTATGCTTTCTTCAGAGCGCCCCTGTTTGTTTGTCATACTTTGCGGGCGTATGTTTTCCGTTTCGGGAACGTAAAATTCATCCTTCATTTCGGAATAGCGTCCGCTATATTCGTTAACGTTGGCAGTTCTATGCCTGATCCACTGGCGCGCGACAAAGATCGGCAGCTTGATGTGGAATTTAAGCTCTACCATTTCGAATGGCGATGTATGGCGGTGGCGCATAAGGTAGCGGATAAGGCCGCGGTCCTCATGCACGGTTTTTGTGCCTTTACCGTAAGATACACGCGCGGCCTGAACTATCGAGCTGTCGTCGCCCATAATGTCCACCAGGCGGATAAAACCTTTATCCAGGCATTTATATTGCTTTCCGATGATCTCGAAAATATTCTCATTTGAATGAATTTCTCCGGGCATAATCCTTATTCTTTTAAGTCAATTAACAATAATTAACAAAGATAAGAAGAAATCAGGAAATTCCTTACCTTTGATTCGTATATTTTGGCTCCGGTTCAATGTTATTTTGTCTCTAGTTCTTTGTATTTTTCTTTCCCTTTATCTGTGAGAAAAGCGTTTATCATAACGGAACCCTTTTCGAGGGGATTGGCTTTGAATTCATCAATATATTCCTGAATGATGAGGTGGCTGTATAGATCGCTGCCACTCATTTTCGCGACTTTTTTTTCATCTTTATTTACAATGGCTTCGAGCGCTTCTTTTATCTCTGAATCTTTGAATTCCATAATTTCTCCTGTTTTTAATAATTAATAAGTTTTAATAATAGAGGAATTAGGGCGGGGATATATTGTTAATTATGAATTATGTATGGCGGGTGAATGGTTCTTTTGCAAAATTGGTATTAGCGTCGGCTTTGCGGTTTTTGCCAGGGTGCTCTGCTGCGAAGGGGAGGTGAGCGTTTGATTCATTTCTTATTAATTTGAGATAATTGGTAAATAGCTGCCTTTAATACTTGCCAACAAATTAATGCTGTATGTTCATCAGGATTAAACCGCTCATTTAGCTGTTGATAAGGATGAATGTAATTTCTAAATCCTCTCAGAACATGGCTAAATTGTTTCACATCCTTTTTAAGATGACCAACTTCAAATGCAACATCAATGTAATTATTTATATTCCAGTCATGAAATTGTAAGACTTTCTGTTCCTTATTTTTAGGTGCTGATTGAGCTTTATTATATTCTTTAGGGGATTTAGATGCAATGCCCAATAAAATTCCTTCTAATGTACTTCCAATCAAAAAAATTACTGCCAATGGAGCTTTAGTGTTTAAGCATTTCTTTATTTCGGTATATCGAAGATTTAAAATATCCGTAATCATACCATCAAAACCCAATTTCTCAAGAGGTGTTTCATCTATTTGTTTCTCAAGGAAATCATTTTCCTTTTCGGCTGTCTCATAGGAAAAGGTATCTAAATCATCATCACTTGTTTTTTTAAAGTAGATGTTTTTGTTATCCCTAGTTATTTTCCAGTTATCAAATGCCAAATATTGATTAAACTCTGAAATATATTTATCTAATTCATTGAATCTTCCAATAAAATTAACCGGAGCAAAAAGCTTTTTAATACATTTATCAATTTCAGGAGTACCATTAATTTGTGATAATTTGCTATCCGTGTATATCCAACGAGAAGGAAAGCCCTGACCATAAGAATCGTTAAAACCTAAATCATTAAAAAAAGAAACCAATTGCGGTCCAGAACGATATTCTGTTTCCTCATTTATAAGATT
>CAZJAH010000041.1:0-26295 GCA_964544155.1 uncultured Hyphomicrobiales bacterium
ATGTGTCGTCGCGTGTTGTTTTTTGGTGACCAGTCGTTCTCAAACCACAAAAGCAGGCGCCCTGGCCTGCTTTTAAATCAAGATCTAATATAGTTATTTGGGCGCTATTCAATCGCGGGCAGGGTAAATGTGAAAGCCGAGCCTTTGCCTTTTTCGCTGACGGCTGAGATACTTCCACCCTGCTTTTCGACGAGTTCCCTGCACAGGATAAGGCCAAGCCCTGTGCCGTATTCGTTGTTGGTGCCGGGGGTACTGAACTTCTGATCTATCCTGAAAAGTTTCTTAATATCGTTTTCGGAAATACCTATACCGGAATCTTTCACAGAGATGTGAACAGTATTGCCGTTCATTTCGGCTGATATTTCAATTTCGCCGCCCGCCGGTGTGAATTTTATGGCATTCCCAAGTAAATTGCGAAAAATAGTATTGAGCATGTTGTTATCGGCCATAACCTGCAAACCTTTCTTGACATTAGAGCTGACTGAGATTTTCTTATCTTCTATATTATTCTGCATAAGCTGTATAGCCCTGTCAGCGGCTTCAGCTATATCTATGTTCATCGGGTAATATTCCATTCGCCCCATTTGAGTCCGGGACCACTCCAGAAGGTTCTCCAGAAGGTTGAAAAGCCTTTTTGCGGCTGTATTCATGCTCTGGGCGATATTACTAATTTCTTTAGGTTCCAAAATTTCTATTTCATCGGCAAGCAGTTCCGAAAGTCCTATGAATCCGCTAAAGGGGCCTCTCAGATCATGAGAAATAATAGAAAAGAATTTATCCTTGCTGGCGTTGGCATTTTGAAGTTTATCCCGGGTTTCCAACAGCCGGGAGTTATATTCTTTTATGGCATCATTTGATAATTTAAGCTTGACGTGAGTTTTTACCCTGCTGATAAGCTCTATAGAATTAAAGGGCTTAGTAACAAAATCCACGGCGCCTGTCTTAAATCCTTTTATAATATCATCCGATTCTGCTTTGCCGGTAAGGAATATCACGGGTATATCTCTGGTATCCGGGTTAGACTGCAGTTTTTCGCAGACTTCATAACCGTCCATATCAGGCATCATGATATCAAGCAGGATCAGATCGGGCATACTGGTCTCAACAACAGTAAGCGCCTGACTGCCGTTTGAAGCAAAGGATATCTGGAAACCTTCACTATTGAGAATACTGCTCAGAATCTGGAGATTCTTTGGAATATCATCAACAATCAATATCAGGGGTGTTTTGTCCAAAAAATTCTTTAGTTCCATTGTTTATTCACATTAGTTTAATTTTAACTGATATAATTTACAATTCAAGAATATCATTTCTCATTTTCCCGAAAAAATCCATCAAACCGGAAATACTCTCAAAATCGAAGGCGGCAACGGCGTCCTTTAGCTCTCTGCCGATAAGTTCAACGGGATGAATACGCAGCTCGCTGCCGGTAATCAAAAGTTCATCGGCAAAAAGGGATATTTCATGCACGATTGAAGAGCTCTGTGCCCGAAGCCATTTATCGTATAATTCACCTTCTAATTTTTGTTTTATAAGATCTAACTCGCAGGAAGTCATTTCGTTTAAATAATCTTTCCCGAATATGGCAGAGGGTGCTTTTTTATCATTATCCCGTAGTTCATTTTTTTTTAAATAGTAGCGCAAAATAGTCAAAAGCTGATACTTTTTTATGGGTTTTAGCAAGACTGTATCGAAAAGCTGGCTTCTAAGCTCGATATCATCACTGAATAATGTGGAAGCCGTAAGGGCAATGATAGCTGTATGATTAAGGTGCTTAAACTTTTTTATTTGCTCAGCTACCTGATAACCATCTAAGCCCGGCATCTTAATATCAAGGAGAATGACATCCGGAACTTCGCTTTCTGCAAGGGCAAGAGCGGTATCGCCATCGGAAGCAAATATTAAATCCAGTCGGGTATTCTCCAGGAAGCCGGAAATCAGCTCTCTGTTGCTCTTATTATCATCAGCAATCAGAACTCTGCCGGCAGGAAATGCCGACCCGTCGTCGATTATTTTAGTGACAATATTTTGTTCATGGCTGCCTTTTTTAATTCCTGTCAATGAAAATGAGAAAATAGATCCTTCGCCGGGTTTACTTTTAAGCCTTATTGAGCCGCCCATCAAATCAATAAGGCGTTTAGTTATGGTAAGCCCCAGTCCGGTGCCGCCGAATTTACTGGTATTCTGTCCTTTTTTCTGAATAAAGGCATCGAAAATTATCTTTTGGTCATCTTCAGGAATACCTATACCTGTATCCTTAACCATTACGTTAAGCCCTGTCAGTTCATCAATTTGGCTGCCGGAGTCGATTCTGATTTCAATACTGCCTTCCTCGGTGAATTTGATGGCATTCCCGACAAGATTGAATATTATCTGCCTGAACCTTACTTCATCCAGCAATAAATAATCCGGAACTTTTTCGTCGATAATGATCTTGAATTCAAGGTTCTTTTCATCAGTTTTAAGCCGGAAGATAGTTTTAATATCTTCCAGTAAAGCCCGAATATCTACATCTTCGAAATGTAATTCCATTTTACCGGATTCGATCTTCGAGAGGTCTAGTATATCATTAATCAGCCTGAGGAGGCTTTTGCCGCTTGACACAATAGATTCAATATAAGAATTGAGCTTTGGTTCTTCGATCTGTTCTTTTAGCAGCTGCGAAAAACCTAATATGGCGTTCATTGGCGTTCTGATCTCATGGCTCATATTTGCCAAAAACTCAGTTTTGGCTTTAGTAGCAAATTCTGCTGTTTCCTTGGCTATGGCAAGTTCATTAACGGTCCGGGAAAGCCTGTCCCTTTGGTGCTCCAGCTTGGCTTTGGCTATTTCGAGGTCTTTTGTGTACCAAAGCAGCTTATCTTCCGCATTCGCCTGCTCTGTGATATCCATAAATGTCCAAATACGTCCAATGATATCATTATTTGAAAATTCGGGTTTGGAAGTCATAAAAAAAACTTCTCCGTTCTTCAAATGGATTTTTTCATTAACCGCATCAGCAGGATTATTCAATACGGAATTGATTTTTTTAATAAAATACACCGGGTCCGTGAGTTTTTTTGATAAGCGCTCAAATAGTTCCATAAAAGAGGGATTTCTTTCCGGAAATGATGGTTCAAGTTCCCACATATAGATGAATTGCCTGTTCCATCCCGATATATTCATTTGATTATCAAACGCGACTATGCCTTCATTTATGGATTCAAGTGTAGCGGATATAAATGAATGAGATTTCCTTATGTCATCTTCATATTTCTTGCGATTAGTAATGTCCTCCTTTATGGCAATAAAATGCGTAATATTACCCTTGCTATCAATAATTGGAGCTATAGAGGAATATTCCCAGAATATGCTGCCGTCTTTCTTTCTGTTGCAAAAACGTCCGTACCAGACATTCCCATTTATAATGGTATTCCAAAGTTCACGGTAAATGCCTTCCTCGGTTATACCTGATTTCAATATCCTTGGGTTTTGGCCTATGGCTTCATTAAAGTTGAAGCCGGTAAGTTTTTCAAAAAATGGATTAACGTATTCGATCGTGCCAAATTTATCGGTAATTACTATTGATACAGGGCTTTGTTCGAAAGCCATGTTCATAATGCGGATTTCTTCTTCTGCTTTTTTAAGTTTGGTTATATCATGCCGTATAGAAATAAACTGAAAGGGATTCCCATCTTCATCATTTAGGGGAACTATTGTGGTACTGAACCAAATATCTCCGCCGGATTTACTTTTGTTTTTGATTTCGCCTTTCCATATATTCCCTTTGTAAACCTCTTCCCATAGCCCGGAAAAAAAGTCATCGCTATGATAACCGCTATTTAAAATATCATGTTTTTTGCCTATTACCTCGGATTGGTTAAATCCGGTAATTTCATAAAATCCGGAATTGGCATAAGTAATAAATCCATCCTGATCGGCAAAATCAATAATGGCAGCGGCGTCAAGGGCTTTGTGCTGAAATTCTAACTGTCGCATTAGCTCATTGAGCTGTTGCTGCTTAGCACGGGTTTCGTCAAATTCGTTAACATTATTCTGAATAATATCTTTTACATATCCCGCTATAAACAAAAGATATACTTCGATGAACTCATCATGAAACTTATCCCCTGGAGAAACTTCGCAGGCAAGGTATATAGATTGGCCTTTATTATTTGCTGCCCTATACACACGGCTATATCCACGGCTATGTAAAAGATCTTCGATTTTTGAATCATCCGGCTTGTCAATATCCTCCGGGATGATCTTACCATGCGAGGCAGCCGGAATAATATTTTTGCCAGATACGGTATAGGCCGCTATGGATCCTGTTTCAAATTTTTGGGATAATAGATACAAAGATCTTTGTAGAGCCTCACCGGGATCATTTTCTATGAATAAGATCAGAAGATCTTTTTGGAAACCCAATAATGTTTGTATATTTATAGTAATATTTAATTCCTTCGATTACATATTGCTGTGAAGCTGGAATTATTTTCGTCCTTAAATCTATAAAATTTATGGCTGATACATATTTATTTTGCATTAATTTTTTTTAATAAGCGATGCTAAAAAACTTATAGTTTACGTCTATTAACCTTATTATTTTGTCGATTTAAGAAGTATACAAACAGCAATAATTGCTGTTTAAAGGCAGAACTTTTCGAAATAATCCAAGTGTACTTTTATTAAGGCTGAAACTGACAGGTATTGAAAACCTGCAGCCTGTACTTTTGCCTGCAAAATTTAATAAAAAATTTGATTTGTCACGAATTGAAATTAAATTATTGATATTGAAGGTTAATATTATCAAACAAATCTGGAATAGATTATGAAATTTATTATTTCCGCCGCCATTATTTATATGACTTTGGCCGGATGCTATCCTCCCGGTTACGTTGACAGATACTCATCTGAACCGCCTGATAGGGCTAAGATTCCCAAAAGTGTAAAATTCATAGCTCAATCCGGTACGAGCCATTCTCTTTTCCAGACTGTTATTGATATTGACAGCAGGGAAATAGTAATTTTGGAATATTATAACGGCGAATTAAGGCGGGTGTACAGGCCGGGAATGAAAATCAATCCCGAAGATTACGGATTCAATGATATTTTATCAACTGACGCGCCTGACACTCCAGAACTCGATGAACACGATAAAATGGCCAAAGAGTTGCGGGAATTGAAAGAAGCAGAAGAAGCAGCCGGAGCTAAGGAAAAACAAAAAAAGAAAGGCGATGAGGACGGCCAAAAGAAAGAAAATAAAAAGAAGGATAATTAGCGGGAAATAAGAAATTTCCTTATGTATACACCGCCTGGAGTTTTTAGAGTTATGTAATATACTCCGTTCGGGTATTTAGCCGTTATAAGGGGAATTTCATAATAACCCGGCTCAGCGTCAAATGCAGCCACGGTTTCCAGTTCGCTGCCGTAAATATCAAATAATTTGATAACTGTGCGCCCGGATTCTATCAGGTTCATCGGGAAATATGTGATGTCATCAGCCGGATTAGGCTTATTCATGAAAAGGGCAAGTACTCCCGTATCCTCTATCAGCCGGGTGCCTCCTTCTTCACAAACTCCAAGCAGCCTGAAACTGCCATCTACCTCGCTAATAAATATTTCTTCATTATCGCTTCTGGTTCTTTCAAGTATTATTGGCGTGTAAACCGTATCGCCGAGCGCGGCAATGAATTCCAGGCGGGCGATTTCCGACGAACCGATCAATTCCAGGCTGTCCAGCTCAATTATCCGTAAGCCTTTCTCTATTATACCTTCGGGGGTATTAGCTGTTGGTATAAGCAAATTTGCATTCATCATTATTACAGTCGAATAACTGTAATCCACCAGGTTTACTCCCTGTTCCAGATTGTTCATTTTTAGGCTTATACTCACTGTATCGCCGGGGTAGGCCTCTTTATTGCCGGCTGACAACGATGCGTGAGGATATCCGTTTACATCTGCCAAAGCAGTAAATCCCCTTCTTATGCCGCATAATCCTTCGAATTCGATAAATTCCTCATAAGTATTTCCGGCCATACCGCCGTTGAATTTTACTGTAACTACTGAAGTCCCTCCCGGCTTAGTGATTTCCGGATATACATCTTCCACGACAAAATAATCGCCGCTGCCGTCGTAGCTCCATTCAATCGGTACCGATCCTTCATTCGATAATATAATTGAAGAGCGCGATTCAATACTTTGCCGTATCTCATCAAAAATCATAAAATCGGATTCAAACCTGAAATCTGTTATGTCCTTATGTCCACTCAAAGAAACAATTGTTAATCCGTCAGGTTCATTTATAGCGTTCGACAGTATATGCAATCCGGCAGTTTTTTTTCCTTCTTCCATAGCAGAAAACCGGATACTGAACTGCATGCTTTCTTCGGGCTCGATTTCAATATTCTCAACCGCCCCGCCTATAAATGAAAAATCAGCGCTGTCAGCGCCGGTAATGTTTATTGTGCTTATATACAAAGGTGTAGAGCCGGAGTTTTGAATAAACAATGTACGGACCGAATTCTGACTGTCGCAAAGCAGTGTATCAAATTCAATGGAGCTGTTGGCAGCGATTTCAGCCAAATTACTGCCGGCTGTTGCGATAAGTGTAATTTTCTGCTGAAATCCGCAGTCATCATTAAAAACAGCTTCATATGTATATGTTCCGGTTTCAGTGGCTCCGTTAAAGCGTATGATCACTTTTGAACTCTCACCGGGTGATATTTCTTCAGGATTTGTACTAATCGGATTAAACAGGCCTTTCGATTCGGGTAATTCAATGTTATAAGGCATTGTACCTGTATTTGTAACTGTAAATTCAAAATCCGCGCTATCGCCTTCGGGTATTTCTCTTATTTCCAGAATTTTTTCAGATATAGCAATGGAAGATGTATCCTTTCGGGCTGATACATTTATTAGATAACTGTTACCGGCATCTTCGGTTTGATTTGTATTTATAATTAATTCAGAATTATAATAACCGGCTTCGGGAGGTCGAAAACCTACATGAATATCAACTTTATCACCGGGCAGAACGGTATCTGCGCTAATATTAATTACATTGAAATAATCATTGTTAAATATAGCGCTGTTTATTGCCAAATAGCCGTCCCCTGAATTAGTTATACTTATTACCGTATCGGCAGAGCTTATATCGCAATCAATCGGGGCTATGTTGATTTCCTTTACGGCGCTGACCTGCGGTGCTGTGCCTTCGCCGAAAAGATTGACTGTAAGCGGGTATCCCGGGTTGTTCTTAATTAAAAGCGAACCGCTGGTTTTCCCGGTATTCTCGGGAGTGAATTCGACTTCTAATTCTCCGGTATCACCGGGCGCTATATCAAACCCGCCCTGAGTCAGGCAGGTAAAGTGCTTATCGTCCGGGCCGGTATTTTCAATTTCCGTAATTGTAAGATTTGATGTAGAACGATTAACAATAAGTTTTTTGATTATACTTGATCTGCCGCCGATATTCACATTACCGAAATTTATCAATTTATCGGCTAAAAAAGGTATACTTTCAGAAGCCGATCCGTTGATATCCGATGTAAATAGTTTTGTTTTTGTATAAACGCTTAATTGAGCAGATGCGTCTCCGGGTGAATCGCGGCGGAATTCAATTTCAACCGGTAAAGAGTCTCCGGAATTTAAGGAGATACTCTCGGGCGCATTCAGTATCTGGAAATCATTTCCGTTTTCGCTGTTAATACTTAGTGAATCTATTGTGACAGAAGCCCGCGAAATATTTACCACGGCGTCATTTATCAATAATACCTTTCTGCCGCCGGCGGAAATTTCGCCGAAATCGAAGTCTTCTAAATCTAGTTCGGGCTCAATTATTGAAAAAGCGGCATCGGATTTATCTTGTAAAAGCACTTCGCTTTCATAAGGCACGTCTTTTGGAGAAATGAACTTAATTTTCCCGTTTCCAAGGCCGAGAGCAAGATAATTAGCATCGAACCGCCAGTCAATACTTTGGATAGAGGCTTCATTTTCGGTATAAAAAAAGTAAGGTTCTTCTGTTAGTATGTTCCAGATTTTGAGCTTATTAGAATTTTCAATTACTGCTACATACTTTCCGAGAGGATCCCAGGCAATATCGCGAATTTCCCCGTTTACGGCAAAATAGGTAAGTTTAATGCCGTTATTGGAATCCCATAACCACAAAGTATCGCCCCTGCCTCCTAAAGCCAGATTATTTCCGTTAGGGCTCCATTCCATATCATTTATCGAAGCTGAATCCACAGTCAGTGTATCGACGGCACCGGGTGCATTGAAATCTCCGAGTATTATCATGCCGTTCGCATCAGCCGCGGCGAATTTTAGCCCTGTAGGTTTCCATTTTATTGTTTTGACAGACGAGGATAAATGATCATAAGCAGCTAATCTTGATGTATCGCTATACCGCCAGATATATATTTTTCCTTTACTGTCACCACCTGCAACAAGCCTGCTATCGCCATGGCACCAATCAACAGCAGTTAATTCTGTGTCATTACTGCTTAGCCCGTTCATGATAAGGCCAAGATTTAAATTAATTAAGCCGATAAAATCTCTTTCACCTGCAATGGCGGCAAAATTTCCATCAGGCGACAGAGAAATATTCTTTGGCTGTATAGCGAAAGATTTTACAGAATTAACGACGGAAAAGTCCGAGCTGTTCATTAATATCAGGCTGTCTCCGCTGCCGCTGCTGACTAATGTATTGCCGACCTTTTTCCAGTTCAGTGAATAAAGAGTATCACTGTGGGCCTGAAATTCTTTAATTTTATTATAATTTTTTTCTCCGGAAAGGTATCTGGCTCTCACCACGTAATCATCTCCGGGAATTAATGGCATTTCCCACCTGTAATTTGATTCTGCCGCGTTATTAGTTATCCTATGCCAGGTTATTCCGTTTGAGCTGTAATCGAGCTGTACGGAATCGCTTTCCGAAACTCCTTCCCAAATTATCAGGCTGTCAGTTCCTGCGGAGAAAATTTCACCACCGTTAGGGAATACTACTTTCAGAACACTGTCATTTGCTGAACCGCTAAGTGATCCGCCGGTAACGAAAAACCTCCCGCCGCGGCAGGCATCGCTTAAAATATCGAAATATCCGGAAGTAAAAAGTGAATCCTCGGGTGTATAGCTGATCTCGAGCTGCCTTGAATTTCCTTTTTTTAGTACAAAAGGCGGAGGAGGCCCCCCATAAGAGCTGACAGTAAAAATACTTCCGCTTTCATCAATTCTCTGAATGTAAATATCAGAATTTTCAGCTTCAATAGATATGGAAAGTTTTTTTTCGTCCAGGGGATATATATTCCCAAAATTGATCTTATTTCCATCCGGATAGTGAATTTCGGGGAGTAAATCATCCGGCCTCTCATAATCATAATTAGAGCTGATTCCGGCAGGCAGGTAATTTAATTTAATCTCGGCACGCAAATCGCAGCCGCTTGTCTCCCATTCAGCCAGACATGGCTCTGTACCTGAGCTTTCAAATAGGATGTTCATGTATGCGGCCTTAATTTCGGCCGCGGAATTTATGCTGCCTTTATACGAGCCTCCGGTAGCGAGGGCTATGGCTTTGAGTTCAGCAGGCATATCAGTATCGATCGTCAGGCAATGTATCTCAGCATTAATAATACGGGCATATTGAATAACTGACTGTGTGTCAATTTCGGCAATACCGTCTGTCAGAAATACCACAATTTTTTTATTCCTACCGTTGGCTGCTACAGTCAGCGCGCCGGTATAAGGATCAAGAAAAGCCGATGTATAATTTGTGCCGCCTTCAGCGGTGAGATTATCGAGTGATTGCCGGAGCGCTTCCGTATCGCGGGTTAAATCATTATTAACATAGCTGTATTGATTAAATGTCGTAAAAGCACATTCGCTTTTGCCCGTATCTATCAGATCGAACCAAAGTTCAGTGCCGGCCTTCGCGAGCTCCAGGCCTTTGCCTTTCATAGAACCTGAAATATCGACAGAGAGTACGGATGATAAACTTAGCGACTGAACAGAGTCAGCGCAACTTACATTTAGAACTACCTGTTCTGAGCCGTTCTCAAATATCTTTAAATCACTTATATCAATGCTATTTACAGGTTCAGCGTCAGCTCCAGCCAAATAAAAGCTTGCCTTAAGGAGTGGATAGTCTCTGCTGTCAATCTCCTTTATGCTCAGGTTCTGCGCGCTCAGGGATATACTCGAGAGCGCGAAAACCGCAATAGTAATAATTATTTTTACCTGTATTATCAAATTCTTACAAATTATTGATTTTCTCTATGAATTATTGTTTTCCCTGTATTTAAATGACACTGTTAGAGCCTGAAAATTACATTTTAGATTTCTGTTGAATAAAAAAATAAGAAATATTCCGAAAAAAAAGTATGTTTTTTGATTTAACTTATTAAGATAAAAAAAGAATCTAAAAAATAAGTTTAAGGTTTAAACTTTTCATTAGGCATGAACAGCTACATTAACGAAATATCCACACGGATCAGGGAAATTTATGATAATGAGTATGTGAAAATTGTCGATTCGCATGCTGCAAAACCCATATTGATATTTGATTCCGTTGCTGAAGAATTCAGTTTATTTCTCGAAAAATGCAAAGGGGAAATTAATACGGCAGATGCCTGCACATACTTTATCCATTTTCTTACTGAAACGGATAACAGGTTGAAAAGTATAAGACTTCCCGGAGACTCTGATGTCAGTTCTGAGTTTAATAATTTAGACAATCAGTTACTGAACTATATAAATGAGATTCCCCGGCTGCACTATGAAATACAGGCAAAGGAAAGATATTACCCGACCCATTCGGACGGAGCCTATCTTAAAATTAAGAAGTTTATTAAAAGGTCATGGTTTAATATTTCTACATCTCCTAAAAGAATTGCCAATCTGTTTAGAATAATTCTTAAAAAGCCTAAAAAAGAAATAAAATTCCGCAAACACCCGATAGCATTAAAGAATCTCGCTTTGAAAGAGTTTTATTTCAGGATACTTAAAAATCAAATTGGCCCGCTCAGAAATCCATATCTTACCGCTGCCCGTATTATCCACGAAACAAATGACTTTATTCATCAGCTCGCCGGCCTTGTTAGGGATTACGCAGGGCAAAAAATATCATACAATGACCTTGTATCTGCGGCTTCCAAACTCGAGCCTGCTGCAATCAGAAAGGCTTTAGACGATCAGAGAATAGAATCCATGGAAAGATTCAGGCAGTCCTTTGATAGAAACTTCAATTCTCACCTGAGTGATTTCCGCCGCCAGTATGAGATCTGCGGCACAACAGAATTGAGGCTGTCCAGGCTGAGCGAAGCCGTGGTTAAAAAACTTGGTAAAGAAAAAAGAAAGTTTACAGATCCGGAAATAGGTGCCTTATTTAATTCCGGTTATTATAGCCTGGAGAAAATAAAAAACGGCCTGAGCATTTATACGTGTTTATTTTTAAGCCTGAGAGATAAGATTCATTCTGTTACTTATATTTTCTCAGGCATTCAGAATAATGTTTATCCTCTGATAAACACAATCAATGTTGAATTAAACGGAATTAGAACATCAATCGAAGAAAAGGGAAAGGATGCCGGAGACAATATCAGCAGGGCCAGAAAATTCCTAAGTGAAAATATTACGCAAAAACTCATACCGGAATTAACTGAATTAGTTCTTTCGCAGAATTTACCTGAAATAATCGACGAATACGAATTAAATTTGATCAGAAGGTTAAACACCCTGCCCCAAAATTTCATCATATTAAGAGATAATCCCACTGATTCGGCAATAATCAATAGAAAGGCCGAACGAATTAACGCCAGGGATCTGATAATTTCGGTTTATGTGCCGTCGTTAATAGATGACTGCAAAAAAGCCAAGAATGAACTGATCGGAAAGATCCAAAAAATATCCGATGATATTAATTCCCTTGATAAAATTGCAGACTATAACCTGGAATCTGCTCTCGAAGCTATTGAATCCGGCGGCGAGGATGGATCAGATACCGCTATTCAGGGTATGGACAGGGCAATCCAGAAAGCAGGGATCATTCATGAAAGGATGCAGGTCATAGCCGATGAAACCGCCAAAAAGCTCGGCGGTATTCAGGATCAGTTTAATTCCTCGCTGAATGAATTATTCGATAAAGACAAAGCACTCAATCTCAAGCTTAGAGCCACCAAAACAATGGCTACCATAAAAGCAAAAAGATTGTCTCTCAGATTTTTAACGCAGCTGAAGGATTATTCGCTGACCGGTTTAAACCTGACAAAAGACAGAATAGAACAAGCCAGGAAGGTTTATTCTAAATGGAGTAAACATTTCGGTTTTGAAAAGAAAAAGCCCGAGATAAGCTCCGAGCTCTATGATTTTCTGGCTGACACCGAAAAATCGATTAAGGCCCTCCCCTATGCCTATCAGAGGTTGTTCAGGATAGCACCGCTGGAAAGCGATACTTTCTTCGATTACCGTGCCGAGGAACTCAGCAAGATAAGCTACTCTTACGAAAAATGGCGCGCCGGCTCATTCGCTCAGGCGGTTATTATCGGCGAAAAAGGTAACGGAACTACTTCAATAATTAATATGTTCCTGAAAAAAAGAGATAATACTGAAAAGGTCATTATAATCGATCCTGAAAAGACAATTTCCAGGGAGGAGGAACTTATCAGGCATTTTAATCTTGTGCTTGGAGTTACCTGCAATACAATGTCAGAACTGGCCGGCTATCTTAATAGCGGCGAAAAGAAGATAATAATTATGGAGAATATTCAGAACCTGTTTTTAAGAAAAGTAGGAGGGTTTGATAATCTTAAGCGCCTATTAAAATTGATCTCAAAAACACGAAGCCGCGTTTTTTGGCTGACCAGTATTACAATATTTGCCTGGAAGTATCTTGAAAAAGCCATAAACATCGACGGGCATTTTCAGTTCAGAATATTTATAAGTAAAATGAGCGACAAACAGATTAATGAGATAATCCTGAAAAGGCACAGGATTAGCGGCTACGACCTGCATTTTCTCCCATCTGAAGTTGATTTGCAAAGCAAAAATTACAAAAAAATTAAGAAAGATGACGAAAGGCAGGACTATCTACAAAAAGAGTATTTCCGGGCTCTTAATGAATTTACAAAGAGTAATCTCAGCCTGGCATTTATTTACTGGCTAAGATCAGCTGAAAGAATAACCGAAAACACAATATTTATATCCTCGCTTAAAGATCTGGATTATTCATTCCTGAAGATATTGGGCCATGAAATGCTTTTCCTGCTCCATGCCATTCTTCTTCACGGAAAGGTAAGCACAGAGGATATTTCAGAAATCATGAATATTTCTTTGGAAAAAAGCAACTATGAGCTAATGATACTTCATGATGGCGGCATAATTGAACGGCAAAATGGCCAGTATGAAATCAATCCCTTAATTTACAGGCAGATAGTGCTATTACTTCAATCAAAAAATATATTATACTGATATGATAATTCTGATAATATTATTTATAGTGATATCCGGAAGCGGACTTTGCGCACAGAGCGCAACAGGTGAAGCAGCAGCGGAAGCCGATTCAGTTGTAGCGGCAGTAGAAGAAGCCGCTGCGGGAGAAAACGGCAGCGAAAATGACCTTTTGCCTTCAATAACAAAGCTAATATCATTCAGCAAAATATTTTGGGCCCTGGTAGTTTTTCTCATCGGTATGCTGCTGATACGGCTAACCACCCGCTTGTTAGAAGTAATCGGTGAAAGGAGCGCGCGATACAGGATAACCATTAAGGGCGTAATCCCTGTAGTTCGCATTTTCGGATGGATAATTCTCATTTATATAATCATTGCCGGAATATTCCAGCCGAAGCTTGCAACCATACTTGCAGTATCTGCTTCCATAGGTATAGCCGTGGGTTTTGCCTCACAGGATATTTTGAAGAATGTTTTCGGCGGTATTATGATTCTGCTCGACAGGCCTTTTAAAGTTGGCGATAAGATAGAACTCGGGAGCTACTATGGAGAAGTAAGCAAAATAGGCCTGCGCTCCACAAGGATCATCACACCTGATGATTCCACGGTATCCATACCCAACGGAGATATTATGAACCAGTCTGTCTCTAATGCTAATTCAGGAGAAAATAACGCCCAGGTAGTGGCGGAAATATACCTGCCCATCAGCACTGATACCGAAAAGGCACGTGACATTGCTACTGAAGCAGCTAAAATTTCCAGATACGTATACCTGAATAAGCCTGTAACAGTATTATTCTTCAATGATTTTATGGGAAGAAAGTCAATTTTTAAAATGAAGATCAAAGCTTACGTGCTTGACATACGCTATGAATTCCTATTTAAAAGCGACATGACAGAGATAACAACCAGAGAACTAATCAAACACGGCCTTCTTGAGCCGGAGGAAGAAATATATAAGTACTAAAATTATCCCTTATACGATCCATGCTATCTCCGCTCAAACTGATGTACAGGTAATTATGATCAATTTATATAGTGATCAAAACTATCTGAGTTATATTTATACCTTTTGAAAATAGACCTTAAATTCATTATCGTTTTCTTTTTGAAGCCAGTGGCGCATGTCCAGGCTGATTGATTTATCAATCAAAGGCGCCGGAATAAAAAGAGCTATAACTAACAGTATTTCTCCCTGTTCAAGTTTTTTCAAATCTGAAACTACCTGATTAACAGGCTGTTCACCGGCATTCAGCATTTCCCTGATGTCGATTTTATTTTTTATTTTTGAGCTTTTTTTTGCATTATCCTGCCTGTATGCAAGAGAATATTAATCAAAAGCAATTATCCTTAGGCATCATCACTTTGTCATACTTCGCGGATGAGGCACATATTCTTCAATTGCTCAACAAAATAATAAACATCAAAAAAAAATCCTTTTGGGAATAAATGATGTTTCATTTAATCGCAAATATTATTATATTCTTTTAAGGGTTCTTTAATCAAATCCGGAGAAACTTATGACAGCCCTGTTTGTTGCAGCAGTAATTATATTTTTTACTTCGGTGCTGAGCGCTGATGCTCAGCAGCCGGTAATTTTTCAAATGGATAACGGCCAGGCACAGTCTTACTACAGTAACGCGCAGCAGATCGACTGGGAGGAAAATTGTTTTTTGGAACCTTCCGCACCCGGCAGGATAAACAAAATAATGATCTACTACTCAGGAGATGAGCCCGCACTCGATACAGTCTATATATTAAATGACGTGGGCAACGGCCAGACAATTCCCACAAAGTACGTCAGGAACTGGGCAATGCTCACCGAACCTCAGATCATCGACTATACGGGACAGCCGGGCTGGTATGAGATTGACCTAAGCAGTGAAAATCTACGGTCGGACGGCCTGGATGCCATAGTTATTAATCACACGATAAGCGCTAATGGGCCATATTTTACCTTTGACAGCGACGGCAATTCCCCTCTAAATTCCTATTTAGTGGATGTGAATACTCCTAATCCGAATTTTTATAATATACGAGGTAGCATATACACCGCTGCCGGCGGCAATTATTTAGTAAGGATGGAAATAACCTATGACTATGCCCTGGAGAACGGCTCTCCCCTGCCCCCGCCGCCTCCTGTTATGGTAGATGTAACTAAAGAAGCCGGATTAGTTGATGCTTCCGGCGAGCTTTTAAAATCCGTTATGGCCACTATCGCTGATTGGAACGGCGACGGCTATGATGATATTGCCATAGGATCCCGCTTTTATGAAAATAACGGTGACGGCACTTTTACAGATGTTTCAGAAGAAATGAATTTGAAATCTCCGGGCGGGGATTTATTCCACTCTACAATATGGGCGGACCTGAATAACGACGGCCTGGCGGATTGCTTCGGCGTACGCGGCGGATTCGAGGACGCAATTTTCAGGCAGAAGTACGACGGCAGCTTCGAGGATAAGACTGATCCTGATATCAACCAGAATAAGCCAACTGTAACACCCTTATTCCTCGATTATGATAATGACGGGCTGCTGGATATCTTTGTGGCAAATGGCAGGCGCACTGTTTCAGGGCAGGAGGTTTACTATCAGGACGCGTTATTCAAAAACAACGGTAATTTCGAATTTACGGATGTTACAGAGGGCAGCGCCATAGAGCAGGCCGAAAACAACCCGTTCTATGACTGCTGGTCGGCCTCGGTCAGCGATTATAACGGCGATAACCTGCCGGATCCTTTTGTCGCAACTTACCGGCTTGCACCGGACCTGCTTTACAGAAACGACGGCAGCGGAGAATTCACTGAAGTAGGGCGCGAAACAGGAGCACGCGGCGTACCGACTTCAAACCCCGTATATTTTGGACACGGCATGGGCTCTGACTGGGCGGATTTCGATAATGACGGCGACCTCGACCTCGCTGTCGGCAATCTCGGCCACCCTGATGAAAGAGGCGCGTCATCAAATCCGTCTCTAATATTGGTAAATAGCGGCGCCCCGGATTATGAATTCACTTCAGCTACCCGTGATATGGGACTTATGTTTTATGAAATGAATTCGGGCATCCTCTGGGCCGACCTTGATCTGGACGGCTTCCAGGATATTATACATTGCGTTTATTCTTATGATCCCAAAGGTGAAATACCTGATAAATTTACCAGGTTCTATATTAACAGCGGGCCGGAAGGTAATTTCCGCCTGTTGGACAAAACCTGGGAATTCGGCTCTTTGATACACGGGGCCTGGTCACCCCTCCGGTTCGATTATGATAATGACGGCGATCTGGATATACTAATAGCCAGCAGCCAGGAAAACCTGAAGTTATTTCGCAATGATCTGGATAGAAAAGGAAGCTGGATTGCATTCAGGCTTAAAGGCAGCCCCGAAAACGGAGTTAACATGGACGCTTTCGGCACTTCTATACGGGTAAAAGCAGGAGATGACGAGTACTACCGGGTACTTCCCGGGACCGTCGTCAGCGCCAGGGCGTCGCAGAATACCAACGAACTGCATTTCGGACTGGGTGATAATTTTGCCATAGACGGAATAGAGGTAAAATTCCCGGATGGTAAAGTGCTAAATCTCGACGGTCTTCCGGTAAATTCCAGGTATGTGATCCACTATAACGGCGATATAGAAAACGGCCCGCTTGCTCCGCCGGCATTGGTATATCCAGGAGATAGAAGGCAGGGATTCCCTGTCACAATCAATTTTGACTGGCTGGAATCAGGCCTTGCTGAAATTTATGAAATAAAAATCTCCGGCAATAAGGATTTTTCGAGTACACTTTACCATGAATTTGTACAAAATGCCACTACCCTTGAAGATATTGATCTCACAAACAGAACTGTATATTACTGGAAAGTCAGGGCTATCAGTAACAGTGATACCTCCAGATGGTCACCAGCCTGGGCTTTTGTTACCGGTAAGCTGATACCAACATCGCCCGGCCTGGTAAGGCCTTCTCAAGGCGCCGAACACATACCCTCAATGTATACTTTCGAGTGGACTGAAGCAGAATACGATTCACACATTCACGGACATACAACTTATGATTTCAGGCTGGCCACCGATCAAAATTTCGATAATATTGTTATAGACGCAAATTCGCTTTCAGCCATAAGCTATACTGTCGACAACCTGGAATACAGGACAGAATATTTCTGGCAGGTACGCGCGAATAACGAAGATGTACACGGCCCCTGGTCAGAAGTATACTCATTTAACACACTGGACTTTCCGGATGAGCCATTACTTACAATACCGGCGAATAACGCGACAGGTGTAAAATCCAGGCCACAGTTCCATTGGGAAGATGTCCCCGGAGCAGTCAGCTATCATATACAAATATCCGGAAACGAGGCATTTACCAATATATTCAAGGAAGCAGAACAGGTATCTATCAACCGATACCAGCTTATACAAAAACTCGAAGCCGGCAGTACTTACTATTGGAGAGTACGTGGAAATAACGCCGTAGGCAGCGGAGATTGGTCGGAAATATTTTCATTCACAACAGAACCCGGCGGATCTGTTGATGAATTCGTGAAACCGGAAATAGCTTCAGTTATCGGCTTATCGTCATATCCTAATCCTATGGAAGATGAAACAGTCATAACACTGTCTCTCACGGCTTCTTCTAACCTTAAGCTGGCGATAAACGACTACTCGGGCAATACAATAGCTATTCTGCACAATAATTCCCTCGGTGCCGGCACGCACAGATTTATCTGGAGCGCTTCCGGTTTGCCTTCGGGAGTCTATTATTATAATGTTGAATTAGGAAACAGCAAACAGAGCACAGGCAAGATCATAAAGCTTAAATAAATTAACGGCCTTCCGAATGGGAGGCCTTTTTTGTATTATTTTTCAGGAAATGGGATGAAGAAGACCATCTTAATTTTGCTTATCACATCAATTTTCCTTTCTTGTTCAAGAAAGAACAGCACTACGGTATCAGGCGAAGTGATCCTTGAAGGCAATGGCGCTTCGCCTGTTGAGATTCTGATTTACGGCAAACCGGGGTACAACACTGTCAAAGACCTTATGGCAAGAACAAAGGCTGATAGAAATGGTAAATTTAGTATCAGTTTACCGGGCGATAAAGACTATTACTTCATGCACGTAGCCTCTCCGGGGTATGAAACCGTAGAGATACGTTTTTTTAAAACAGCAGAAAATCCAAAAATCAGAGTTAATCTGAATAAGCAATTTGTATCAAATAGCAATGATGCCTACATACGGGTTTTCGATAAAGACAAATACACATTGATACCTCTGACGAGAAGCTCAGGAGGAATACTGCAGGCAGAATATAAATGCGATAGAAATGAGATCAAGTATGACCTTTATTATAAAAGCGACAGAAAATCTGTGTCTATACCTGATACTCCGGATTACACATACGGCCACATGTGTAATTTCTTAAAAACAGCAAAATCGGCAAGCGGTTTGTACCGGTTCAATATCGATGAAAAATCTCTTTCCTTTGCCAAAGAAGAAAAACCTAAACCGCATTTCAAATTCATTGATTCTCCTGCTTCGGAGCAATACAGAAAGTTCGTTGAATTTTTTAAAAGGGAATACATGATGTTTGCTCTCAGTTACTATCGAATTGTCATGAAAAACAAAGCTAAGCCTTTTGAAAATCTCGATGAAAAAACCAAAGAACAATATATAGAACTCCAAAGCAAATATTACGAAAAACTCGCTGAATTAGATGAAGTTATCGAAAATCCAATCAATGATGATATCAGGGATCTTTATCTTTCGCAAAAGATACATTTTCTGGGTTTAAATGATTCTCTAAACTTAGTTGAAACATTTAAGTTAATCAGTTCTCTTGACAGAATTTTTTCTGACGGGCATTTTGCTTTTATTCCTGTAATCACTTCAAATGAATTCAAGCGGGATCCTCTTAAATATCTACCGGAAATTGAAAAGTTGACTGAAAAGGCAGGAACACCAGAGAAAATTACTATGGTCAGATTTGATATTTACAGGAACATGTTATATGACAAATACGATAACGAAAAAAGAATACTGAAATTATTAGAAAAAAGAGTACACGCTCTCAATGAATTCGCCTCCGAGGATTATATCAAAACCTCTATCCCGGAAGTCCTTACTAAGATTAAACTCAAACGTGGATCTTCCGCGCCCGATTTTAAATTTACCGATTTACGGGGTAATCAAACAAAGCTATCGGACTTCCGCTTAAAATGGGTATTGCTTGATTTCTGGAATTTGAATTGCAGCTTTTGTATCAGGGATATTCCAAATTTGAAAAAAGCATACAACAACTATAAAGATCAGGGCTTTGAGATAATTTCCATTTACACTGGCGACCCTGGCAGGACTCCTGAAGAAGTAAGTTCCTATTGCGCAAAAAAGGAAATGCATTGGACAATGACAATTGATTATGAGGGTTACAGTCCCGGAATAGGACGCCTTTATGGAATTACCGGCTATCCTACATTATATCTGGTCAATCCTGAAGGTAAATTTGTTAAAATAGACACTAGAGAATTGCGAGGCGATAATCTTGATAAAACTATCGGGAAAATCATCTCTTCAAATAGAGTTATTAGTTAAATTATTACGGACTGCTGAATTGCTTCGGCAGTCCGGATTTTCACTCGATCAACCGAAGGAAAGCATTATAAATTAAAGGGGAAACAGCATGAAAAAATCAGTCATTTTAATCCTGCTCGCTTTTTTGACTTTTTCCTGCACGGGGAAAAAAGATATGAAAGTATCCGGCGAAGTAATTTTTGAAGGCAATGATAAAAGGCCTGTTGAAGTGTTTGTTTATGATAAACTATACAGGCCGGAAAAAGAAGATGTAATTTCATACGCGAAAGCCGACGATCAGGGGCGCTTTGAAATAAATATCCCCGGTGACGAGGATTTCTATATGATGCATGTTGCAGCGCCCGGATACGAAGCGGCAATGATTAAGCTCTTAAAGTCAGAAGAATCGCCGAAACTTAAAGTCGAGCTTAAGAAAAGGCGCGTACCCGCCGGCAATGACGCCTACATTACAATCAGAAAAGCTGATAAACATGAAAAAAGAATACTTTCGAGGGATGAAAACGGATTGCTGCATACTTTCATCAATTCAGAAGACAATGTTTTAAAATATCAGCTAAGCTACAAAGACTATGATTATTTGATTTTCGCGGAAGACGGCACCGAAGAATTTGAATACGACTATGGCGGTGACTATATCAATATTGCCCGCTCATCTACCGGAAAATACAGAATAGAAATAGATGAAAACCGGCTTCCACATCAAACTGAAGAAAATAAATTGCTCACCAGCAGCTATGAATTTATTGATTCACCGGTCTCGGAAGCTTACCGCGAATACGAAAAAAAATTTGAAGGAGGAAACTACTCTTCATTTTTTATGAGGTACGATATAATTGTTAATTACAATGACAAGGGAAATATTTTTAAGATTCCGCTGCATGAGCTCGAAAATGTGCAAAACAGGCTTATCAATGCCTATGACAAAAGGATGGCCATCGTCAATGAAAAGTTAGCATCAGCGCCAAACAGCATTATTCGTGACCTTTATTTATCCAAAAAAATTCACATGCTGCATTTGAAAGAAGAATCAAGCCCGGATGAAACGCTTAAAATGATTGAAACCATGGAGAATATTTTTGTTGATAACATCATCTTTGTACCGGTTATTGATTCGGATGAATTCAAGAAACATCCTGTGGAATATCTTAATAAACTTGAAAGGATTGCCCGCAGAGCCAAGCAAAAAGAAAAAGTGGCACAATTGAATTATTATATTTACAGTACTGCCTCAAATTACCTTGACGGCTCTGATCCGGAGCTTTTTGACAGGATAGAAAGCAGGATGAACCGTATAGTTATGGATGCCGATGAGGATTGGGTGAAGGAAGCAGCCGTTAAGCTGATTAATAGAGTAAAAATCAAAAACATGGATACCGCTCCAGATTTCGAATTTGTGACTCTGGAAGGTAAAAAGAGTAAACTTTCGGATTACCGCGGCAAATGGGTACTTTTGAACTTCTGGAGTAGTGGCTGCGGCTGGTGTATAAGGGAATTTCCTTTCATGAAGGCCGCTTATGATATGTACCGCGGCAGGGATTTTGAGATAATTTCCATTAATACCGACGGCAAAGCTGCTACCGCTGAATACCTTAAAGAATTCACCAAAGAAAAGGATCTTATATGGGTAAATACAAGTGATAATTTCGGTTATTCGCCGGGATTAAGCAAAAAATACGGCGTAAGCGGTGTACCGGCAATGTATATGATTGATCCTCAGGGCAGATTCATAAAAGATAAAATGCTGAGAGGCGATGAACTGAAAAAAACCGTAGGCGAGCTATTAGCGGCAAATTAACGCCCGAAAGTTCATTATGAAAGTGGCTGCCTCTAAAAGGGCAGCCTTTTTTTTAATATGGTTTAAACTTTTTTAAGGAATGAAATCATCTATTCCGCTAAAGCTCTCTTCGGAGCGCAGTTAAACATTATTCCGAATAGATTGCATATTAAGTTCAAACAAAAATTGCTTAAAAACTAAAGATGCTCTCCCCCCTACGGTTTATGCCCGAATTTCCAGATGTAATGTTCATACGGGCGGCTCTTATCAATCGGCGCGATAAATTCGAGTTTCGTTTCTGTAAGTGTCACAATGGGGCATTCCATTCCATCCATAGTAAAGGAGCTATCCTTTTCGTTCATTAGCCAGGTAGAAACATGAACACCGTCTATTCCGGTTATTTCACACATACCGCCATTTTTAAATGTAAGTTTCGCCATTTCCTTGTAGTCGGTTCTGATGCTGTCCCCTTTTGATACTTCATGGAAATACCATGGGTGAGCCGTTAGCATTTCCTTTTGCGTTTTCGCGGGGCCGTTTGTCGATGAATCTTCACCGCAAGACGCCAAAAGCATCGCGAAAAGAATTCCGGCGTATATAAATAATTTCATTTTATTCTCCTTTATAATATTGACTCTTGAATATAAAGAATTAATTATATAAATACAATCAATATTTTAATTAAAAATTCAAAATTTTCCGCCGTTGCCAAATTTGATTAATTTGCTTAGTTATTCCATGTAATTTTCGGGATTTATTAATTCTAGAAGAGGATAAGAAAATGGCAGTATTCAAGCCTTTTAAAGCGTACAGGCACAGGCCGGAAGAAGCAGGTAAAATAGCGGCTAAACCTTACAATGTACTGAATTCGGAAGAAGCAAGGGAAGAAGTTAAAGGTAATCCACTCTCATTCCTGCATGTCGGTAAACCCGAAATTGATCTCGATCCTTCGGGTCGATATATGACCCAAAAGTATATGAAAAAGGTAAAGAAAACCTCCAGAATCTCATAAAAGACGGCCATCTGGTTGAAGATGAGCAGCATTACTTCTATCTTTATGAGCAGACGATAAACCGCCGCACGCGGAATGGGCTCCCGGCCGGTAGGACTATTCTCTTTTTTTCTTTAATTTAAGCTTAAATAAACTAAAATATTGCCGTTAGCAATAAACCGATGGATAGCAGCACTCCGAACATAAGATGGTGCTGAGCGGTTTTAATATCCACCATGGCGATTTCACCGGGCTTATTTTCTTCTGCACGCGCGATTTCTTTCATGTTCCTGATGGCAACCGGCAGGCTCAGGAAAGGCAGCAGAGCCCAGGGAGCCAGTACACCGAAAATGACCATTATCAGAACACTTATGAAAGCTCCTGCCACCAGCAGGTAGTACTCAATTTTTGCTCCTTTAAATCCAAGAAACATAGCAACAGTCTTAATTTTTGCTTCGGAATCGTGGATTATATCCCTCAGATTATTGGCGCTGAGTATCGCCGCTACCAGAAAGCCTACGGGTAATGAAATAAGAAAAACGTTCATGTCGAATGTTCCCGTAAGAGCGAGGTATGATCCGATCACCATAAGCGGCCCCATGAGTACAAATACCAGCAGATCGCCCAGAGCAAAGTATTTATAGCCGATCGGCCAGCCGGTGTAGAAGAATCCGCCCGCAAGCCCTATTAAGCCCAGCAAAAGCATATCTGTACCGCGGAAATACACAAGTACCAATCCGAGCAGGAAGCCAAGGGCAAAAGCTGCAATTCCTCCGTAAAGTACAGATTTGGGCTTCATCATCTTCTCAACAAGTACCCGGCTTGAGCCAAAAGTTTCCTCGCGGTCTACGCCTTTTTTATAATCAAAATATTCGCTCACCAGATTTGTAGCCGCGTGAAATAATACTGAAGCCACCAACACTATGGGAAAAAGCCACCACATCACCGGCCCTTCGTGATATGCAAGAGTGAACATCGCACCCACAAGCACCGGAACTATTGATGCCGGAAATGAAAATGGCCTCGAGGCCTGCATCCATGTTTTCAGATCATTATTCATTATTCAAACCATAAATTTATTTAATAATCAAAAATTCATATTTACATAAAATTATTGATTTTTATCGATTTTCCCGCAAATTTATTTCAATTGGGGTTTTTACCTCAATAAGAACAGTCCTGTAATAGAACCTGCCTTCGGGCAGGCTGTTATCATAAAGCCCTGTTTGAGGCCCCAGCCCCCTGACCGATTCTATCCGCGCCTGAGGCCTGAGATTCAGGATGTAATCCCTGACCGCTTCTGCCCTGTCGCGTGAAAGCCTTTTATTATAGCGCAGCTCGCCAAGGCTGTCTGTATAACCGGTAATATTTATTACAGAATTATTCTGAATGGAGCTAAGTACGAAATCATTCAGCATATTACGGTTCATTTCGCTTATCTCATATTTATCGAAATCGAATACAATGAGGTTCAGCCTGCCCAGCTCATAGTCATTTTGTTTAGTGTAAATTACGGGATCATGCCTTGAAGTACCCTGCTTATCGCCCTTGCGGTAAACAGTCAGCAAGAAATGCGCGTTCGTGTTTTTACTGCCGAGGGCTTTAACAATATCTCTGTTCAGCTCCAGAGAAATATCATCCGGTTCGCCTCTGCCGTCTTTTATTTTAAAGGATTTGTTGCCGGCTTTCAGCGTAAGCTCCCATTGATCATCATTTTCGAAATTTTTTCCGTCGATTTGCAGATCCCAGTTGTTTCTATCTGCCACATATTCCATAAATTTAGAATGCATCACAGGCGCGAATAATTCGGGAGATTTGGTGCTGAACTCAACCCTCCTGTTCTCCGCAAAGCCTTCTTCATATTCTGTGTTGGTTCTGAGCGCCGGCGATAATGAAGCCTTTAAATTAAACCTGCCCGGCTCAATTCCCCATCTGTTTACAAAGTAATTCATAAGGGAGGCTGCTCTGCTGCCTGCAATTTCCATCCTGTTATTATCACCGTCAAGCTCCCTGCCGTCGCTTGTACCCGTAATGGTCAGCTCGTATGAGGGATTCTTCTTCATGCGACTGCCGATTATATCCAGTATATCGTAGTAAATATCCAGTGTTTCCTTTGAGAGACTTCCTTCAGAAAATTCTTCCGGCGGGTAGTTATTCCTGTAATTGGGATCGATTTCAGAAGAAGCGCTGTCGAAAAAAATGTAGGGCAGCAGAGGATAAGTCTGCGTAACTACGGTTTCGCCAATATTCAGCGGTTCGGTTTGAATCTCAACCATTGGTATGGCTTCTTCTTTGGTAACAACTTCTGCCGGTTCGGGTTCCTCTTCAGGCTCGGGTATTATGGTATCCCTCGGCGGCAATTCGTCCTTTGGGCCGCCGAAATGCCAGGCTAAAGTAAGTGAGCCTCGAATATTTGCGACATTCCAGTCAAGCCCGGATACCGGACTATTGAGGCCGTAGCGGTAAGACAATTCCGGGAACAGGCTCATTCCTTCATTAAGGTTAATAATTCCCTGTAAAGCACCTGAAACCCCAAGAGCCGTACCGCTATTTTGAAATTCACCCTGGTCGATGACTGTTGTTTTGCTGTCATTCGGATATAAAACACCATCAGGAGATTGTATCATTTCAATATTTTCAAATTCAGATGTTATTATCGGATTGCCGGCATCAAAACCCGCCCGAAAACCAATTGGGATAAAATCAAGAGGTTTAATTATTGCGCCAATATCTAGCACAAGATAATCGAGCTGTGCGCTATATTCGAACTTCCTTTCCAGTGGCACATAGGATTCCGAAGCGGGGTCATACACTTCAAAATCATTTTTCCGCACCTCGCTGAGCGATGCCGGCCGCGGGTCGTAAAGCACCCTGGCATCGAGGGTAAGAAGTTCAGGAAGCAATTGGTACCCGAACGTTATTCCGCCAAATGGTTTTAATTCGCTGCCGCTGCCGTAATTACCGCAATCATCGGCTCCGGGAATCAGCGGGATTGAGGTTTCATTTTGTACGAACGAACCCCCGCCGGTCACGCCAAAATAAAATGGATCTGGCTCATCATCCCGGCCTAAAGCAATAGCGAACCCCGTAAAAATTAGCAGTATGATTAATTTGCAATTCATTAATTATATTTAATGTTTTATGTTTAACTAAAATTTAATGAATAGAATTGAAAAGAACTACTTTTTTTTTATTTTTTTCGAAAAAAAATTGGGATGGATGAATTATGAAAGGCGGATAATGCTGTCTCTTCTAATTTTGAGCTGCTGTCGAAACCTTTGTTTACATCTTATTTTTTTACATCTTATAATAATATTCTTTTCCTGGCCTTTTCTTGTATTCTTAACTTCGATCAGAATAAAGTTATTTGGGCATAAGCAAATTATTCCGACCATATTCCCCTCCACGTAGGGACTCATTACAATGTGTCCGGTGGTACGCTGAAAGCGTGACGGGGTGGTGCGGCCGGGAGATTATGGTATTCACATGCACGAAAGCCTAACAATGTATATACA
>CAZJAH010000042.1:0-26102 GCA_964544155.1 uncultured Hyphomicrobiales bacterium
CTTCGAGAGCCTCAGCCTCCGAGCAAGGAATCATCACGCGCCGGCTATTTTTTCTACCGCTCTGGTGAATATTTGGGGTGGGCGGACAGCTTTGCGGGTTTCCGTGCTCATGAAGGCGTGCAGTGTATGCCCGCTGCAAACCAGTGTTTCACTTTTATAAATCTTATAATCGAACTTCAGGAAAGGCTTATTCTCAAATACGAGTTCGGCCCGGATATCCAGTATATCATCATAGAAGGCCGGATTGTGGTATCTGGCGTAGCTCTCCACAAGTGGGAGCATATAGCCTGCATTCTCAAGTTCGGGATAGCTCAGGCCGTGATGGCGCATAAGCTCGGTTCTTCCAATTTCAAAATATACAAGGTAGTTGCCGTTGTAAACGATTCCCATTTTGTCCGTATCGGCGTATCTTACTCTGATGCTGTAACTGTGGCTGATCTTACCGCCCTGCTTCATATTTTCCCTTATTCTCTTTCAATCTTATCAAAAAGATCGATTATCCTTTCAAAATCATCATGTGAATAAAATTCAATTTCAATTTTTCCGCTATCCTTCGATTTAGGTGTGATTTTCACTTGTGTGCCGAAAGAATGCCTCAGGCGGTTTTCGGTGTCTCTGAGTATGACTTCCGTTTCCGGACTGACAACTTTTTTCTTCTCGGGTTTTTGGTCGTCGCCGATTTTCAGTTTTCCGGAAATAATATCCTTCACCATGCGTTCGGCAGCCCTTACCGAAAGGCCCTTTTTAATGATGCTGTCGCCCACAAAGAGCATTTCTTCTTTAGAGCTGAGGCCTACAATAGCTCGGGCATGGCCCATGCTGATCTCTTTGGCGCGGAGATATTCCTGAATTTTCTCGGGCAGGCGCAGCAGCCTGATGAAGTTTGTGACGGTTGACCTATCTTTGCCGACCTGCCTTGCTACCTGCTCCTGCGTGTAATTGCACTCTTCGATAAGCCTCTGGTAGCCGTTAGCTATATCCACGGGATTCAGGTTCTCGCGTTGTATATTCTCAATGAGCGCCAGCTCCAGCATGTGCGCGTCAGACTTAACGTCCATTATGTAAGCCGGTATCCTTTCCATGTTCAGCTCATTGCAAGCCCTGAGCCTTCTTTCGCCTGAAACCAGTTCGTAGCCGTCCATGGCCTTCCTTACTGTTATGGGCTGTATCAGGCCATGCTTTTCGATAGATTCTCTAAGCTCGGTGAGAGCTTGCCGGTCGAAGTCCATCCTGGGCTGGTATGGATTGGTCTTTACTTTGGAAATATCAATTTCCAAGGACCCGGCCGGGGCATCGGGTATAGGTTTTATGTTATCCTTACCCTGAACGCTCACCCCTTTCTCAGTAATCTCAATTTCTGGAATAAGCGCGCTTAAGCCTTTGCCTAATCCGGGTTTTATTTTTTTATTCTTTGCCATCTAAGATCAATATTTCCTGGATAATATACTTTTATTTCTGTCAATCAATTCTTGTGAAAGATCAAGGTAGTTATTAGAACCGGGACAAAGCGCGTCATAGAGCAGAACAGGCTTGCCGTGGCTCGGGGCTTCCGATAGCCTTACATTCCTGGATATCAGAGTTTCGAATACCTTAGGCCCGAAGTATTTCTTTATCTCCTCTACAACCTGCTTGGAAAGGTTCAGCCTGGCATCGTACATTGTAAGCAGTACACCTTCTATAGCCAGTTCCGGGTTCAGGTGTGACTGCACTATGGAAATAGTCCGCAGCAGCCTTCCGAGGCCGTCCATGGCGAGGTATTCGCATTGTACGGGTATAAGCACCGAATCCGATGCTGAAAGGGCGTTCAGAGTGAGCAGCCCCAGCGATGGCGGACAATCGATTAAGATAAAATCGTAGTCATCCTTAATCGGCAAAAGAGCCTTTTTTAGAACTTTTTCCCTTTGATTGACGTTAACCATTTCAATTTCCGCGCCTACCAGGTTAATGTGTGAGGGCAAGAGGTGCAGGTTTTTCATCTCGGTAGTGAGCAGGCCTTCATTAACCGGAAGGCCGTTCACGAGCACTTCGTAAATTGTCTTATCAGATCTTGTCGAATCGATACCGATCCCGCTTGAAGCATTCGCCTGGGGGTCGATATCAACGAGCAGCACCCTGAATTCATTAGCTGCCAGGGATGCTGATAAGTTAATAGAAGTAGTGGTTTTACCTACTCCTCCTTTCTGATTTGCTATAGATATTATTTTTCCCATAGTATAATTTGCCGGAATTTTAAACGGCCATAAAACATGCCAATTTAATAATATTTATTCTATTATCAATGTTATAATTCATGTTGGCTGAAGATATAATTTTATTATTGATCGATTCTAAAGTTTATATTTGATCGAAAAAAAGAGGAAAGCCGTAAGTACAAGCGAATTTTGAATTTTTTTCTCCATAATCAATTTCTTTACTTTTTCAAACGGATATGTTACAATTTCAATATCTTCATGAGTATCTAGCTTTTGGGGGTATTTCAGTTCACAGTCCTTCCAGTGATATGAATAGCAGGTATTTGTCATAAAAGCAGGGTTAGGCATAGTTTCACCGATATATTCCAGTTCCCGGCCTTCATAGCCCGTTTCTTCGATGCACTCTCTGGCAGCGGCCGCCGCGTGGTCTTCGTCCCTGTCAACCATACCGCCGGGTATTTCAAGAGTTATGCTGTCTGAGCCGTGCCTGTACTGCCTGACAAGCACTATCTCACCGGTTTTTGTAATGGGAATGATATTAACCCAGTCCGGCGAATTGATTACCACAAATTCACTTTCTTTATTCATCAGATCGTGTCGGCGCTTCACCATTGATACGTCGAAAATCCTGAAGCTGTCTATCAGACGCTCGCCCGTTTTGATCCATTTTTGTATCAAGTTGTTCTCCTATTGTTGATATTTTTTGTAAAAAAATCATATATAATGCTAATTCCTGATGCTGAATTTTTTCCCTGAAACAAATGGGCTTCCTTTCATGAAGTAACGCAGGTTCAGCTCCGCGGATTTACTTATGCCTATCCTCGGAGATTCAATTATACCATAAGCAGAATAACCGTCATCAAGGATAAATATTTCATCCGAAAACAGCTTTTTAAAATTGTCATTAAGAGAAAACCCGAATGCTTTCGCGCAGTTGCCCGGGCCTTTCATTAATATTCTTTCGTTGGCCGTTCCACGGTTTATCTTCATACGGGATATTCCTTCAAGAGGTTCACACGCCCTGATCAAAACCGCGCTGCCTGAGCCTTTTTTGCCGGTAACGATATTAGCGCAAAGGTGTATGCCGTAGATCTTATATATATAAAGTGTGCCGCCTTCTTCGAACATGGGGGCGTTCCTTTTAGTCAGCCCGGGATAAGAATGGCTCGCCGTATCGCCTTCTTGCAGATATGCCTCGGTTTCCACTATCCTGCCGGATATAAGCCCATAGAGGGTGCGCCTGCTCAGAACCTTCCCGATAAGATCCCGCGCAACTTCTGAGGTATCCCGCAGGTAGAAGTCTTTTCCGGGTATTTTGCCTGAAATTTCTGACATATAATTAATTGCCGGTGATGATGAAATTTTCCAAATTGCTTATATGAATAAAGCAATAAATATAAGCAATTCAGGGCAAATAGAAATGAACCGCGCCCTTGTTCTCGCGCCGATGGAAGGAGTGACCAACGCGCCTTTCAGGCTGATCTGCAAGGAAACCGGAGCTGACCTGCTTTATTCGGAATTTATTCCCGCAAGGTCAGTAGCAACGGGCACTTATAAAGCTTCTCAAAAGATGTACCTTGCTGATGAGGACCACCCCATAGCCATACAGATATTCGGAAATGACAAACAGATGATGTGCGAGGCAGCAAAACGCCTTGAGGACTTTGGCGCGGATATAATCGATCTGAATTTCGGCTGCTGGGTAAAGCAGGTTGTGAATAATTTTGCAGGCGCGGCCTTCCTTAAAGATCCCGAAAAAATGGCGGAATTTACAGCGGCAGTGGCAGATTCAGTGAATATACCCGTTACTGTTAAAACACGCCTGGGCTGGGACCGGGATAGTATAGTTATCGATAAGGTTGCTCCAATGATCGAAGAAGCCGGCGCGGCTGCCCTTGCGGTTCACTGCCGGACAAGGGATATGGCCATGCAGGGAAGCGCCGACTGGTCATATATGCGGGATGTCAGGAAACTTATAAAGATACCGCTCATACTTAACGGCGATGTCCGTACCCCCGAGGAAGCCGAAAAGGCTTTTACCGAAACTGGCTGCGACGCCGTAATGATAGGCAGGGCATCAATTGGAAACCCTTTTATATTTCAAAGTATGAGGGCATACCTCGATACCGGGCGCGAACCTGAGGAGCTTTCGAAAAAGCAGATCATCGGATTCTGCCTGAAGCATTTGCAGTTATCCATATTATATAAAGGCTATCCCCGCGGGCTTTATGAATTCCGTAAGCATTACAGCGGTTACCTGAACAGGCTCCACGGAGGCAAAGAGATACGCGACAAGCTTGTGCTAATCGATGATTATGACATAATAGAAAAAATGCTTGATGAATTTTTATATTTGTCTTAAAAAGAACATTTCAATTGAAACTTTTTATGTAATTTCCGTAATTATATGGTAATAACCTGTTAACTTATTAACTTTAATTAAGGAGATACGATGGCTGAATTCACAAAACATGAACCGCATACTTTTTGCTGGCTCGACCTTGGTACAAGCGATACAGCGTCCGCCAAAGAGTTTTATTCGGAACTTTTCGGTTGGGAACCGTTCGATACGCCGGCAGGCGAAGAAGGCGTTTACACCATGTTGAACAAAAATGGTAAACCCGCGGCAGCGCTCTATGAGCTGAGCGAACAGCAAAAACAAATGAATATACCTCCTCACTGGATGACATATATTACTGTAGATGACGCCGAAGAGAGCTCGAAAAAAGCAGACAGCCTGGGCGGTAAAGTATTGATGGGGCCGATTGATGTTATGGGTGAGGGCAAGATGTCGCTCGTACAGGATCCGGAAGGCGGCCTTGTGGGACTCTGGCAGCCCATGAAGCATATAGGCGCCGCATATAAACAGGAACACGGGGCCCTGGCCTGGACCGAATTCGGAACTCATGATAAAAGCAAGCCGGTGCCTTTCTATGAAGGGCTTTGCGGATGGAAAGCAGACACACAGCCTATGGGCGAAGGCGAATACACACTATTCAAAATGGGAGAGCAAATGGCGGCAGGACTTTATGAAATGCCCGAAGGCATGGAAGACATACCTCCGCACTGGCTGCCCTACATCCAGGTAGATAACATCGATAAAGCCCTGGAAACAGTAGATAAGCACGATGGCGAGATAATGATGCCAAAAATGCACGCCCCCGGCGTAGGCCACTTCTCAGTGGTGCGCGATCCCCAGGGCGCTGTATTCGGGCTAATCCAGTCAGATATGTAAGAATGATAATCAGATAATATTGCACAAAAAGCAAAGGGGGCCGGAGCCCCCTTTTTTTATACCTTATTATAATTATATAGCTTTTGTTTTTTCTTTGAGCCAGTTCTTATGCTCTTCGCCAAGTAGCGGGGCGAGGCTTTCGTACACCTGTTTGTGGTATTCGTTAAGCCAGTTGATCTCCGCTTCGCTGAGGTAGTGCTTATCGATCGGCTTGGTTTCGATCGGGCATAGCGTCAGGGTCTCGAAATTGTAGAATTTGCCGAAATCCGTTTCCTCATTCTCGCGGACAATTATCAGGTTCTCTATCCTGATACCGTACTGTCCTGAGCGGTAAACTCCGGGTTCGTTTGAATTGATCATTCCCGGCTTTAAAGTGTTCGGGTTTTCTTCCATCCTGATATTCTGCGGCCCTTCGTGTACATTAAGGAAGCAGCCCACTCCGTGGCCTGTGCCGTGCAGGTAATTAATACCGTTATTCCAGAGGAATCCCCTTGCCAGTACGTCGAGCTGAGATCCGCGGGTATTCGCGGGGAATTTTGCCATAGCCAGGTTTATGTGGCCCTTAAGCACTAATGTGTAGTCTTTTTTCTCCTGGGCTGTTGGTTCGCTAAGGTGTATCATCCTGGTTATATCGGTTGTGCCGTCCAGGTACTGCCCTCCGGAATCCAACAGGAAGAAACCTTCTTTTTTGATCTCAGCGTCTGACTTTTCATCAGCTGAGTAATGCACTATGGCACCGTGCTCCTTGTATCCGGCTATTGTTGAGAAACTTTCACCTACAAAATTCTCTTTTGCTGAACGGAATTCTCTCAGCTTTTTAGCGGCTGACAGTTCGGTAATCTTTTCTTTTCCGACATTATTTTCGAGCCAGTGGTAGAATTCCACCATAGCCGAGCCGTCGCGTCTGAGAGCTTTTTTTATGCCTTCGACTTCAGTATTATTCTTTTGTGCTTTCAGTTTTGTGGATACGTTCATTCCTTCCACAATCCTGCAGCTAAAAGGTATATTCGAGTAAAGCCAATTATTAAGCTTTGAGGTATCCACAAGCACGGTTTCGTCTTTCAGGTCGCTTATTTTAAGAGCTACTTTTTCATAGCTGATGACTTCAATGCCTTCATCTTCAAGTTCCTTGCGAACATCAAGTGGTACTTTATCTTCATAGATAAAGAGCTGAGCGGTATTTTCTCTTATTATGGCATAAGCGATAGCAACCGGATTATAGTCCACGTCGTTTCCGCGTATATTGAAAATCCAGGCAATATCATCAAGTGAGCCGATAATATGAATGTTGCAGCTTTGCTCTTTCATTCCGCGGCGGATTTCGTCTATTTTTTCATTTCTGGATTTGCCGGCAAATTTCACGTCGTGTATAAATATCTCGTTCATGGGTATTGACGGCCTGTCCGACCATATTGGGGCTATTAGGTCATAATTGCTGTTGATATTAATACCCTTAGCGGAGAATTTTTTTTCTAATTTTTTTGCTTCCGCGGTAGAAAAGCACCTGCCGTCGAATCCTACTACATCATTTTCCAGAAGGCTGTTGTAGAGGAAATCCTGATAATCCGGCACATCAGGCATACCCATCTTGAAAAGCTCAATTTCGGTATAGGCGAGCTGCTGCTCAGCCTGAAGGAAGTACCTTGAATCCGTCCAGAGCCCGGATCTGTCCTTTGTTATTACTACGGTTCCGGCCGAACCCGTAAAACCTGAAATAAAAGCCCTAGACTGCCAGTGCTCTGCAACGTATTCACTCATGTGAGGATCGGTGCTGGGTACTACATAAGCGTCTATTCCTTTACTCTCCATCAAAGCCCTAAGCTGGGCAATTCTTTCATTTACTGTCATCATCTTTTCCCGCTTATAAAATATTAACATTAATTAACAAATTTATGAAAATAGCAGCTAATTTAATAATGTTTTAAAGAATTTTTACAAGTTCTTTAATAAAAACGACAGCTACCGTTATGCTCAGGATAAGCCTGATCACTATACCGCCAATAACTCCGAGGAAGGCGGCAAAGCCTGATTTAAGGCTTTGGTTCATATCTTTACCGGCGAGGATCTCACCTCCGATAGCGCCTAAGAAAGGCCCCAGCAGCACGCCAAATGGCGGAAAAGCGAATATGCCAATTATTAAACCGGCGATACTGCCGCGTGTTCCCCATTTGCTGCCCCCACCGTATCTGGTGGTTATCACCGGGATAAAGTTATCCGCCAGCGAAACAATAATGGTAAAAAACAGGAACCATATAATTGTGGAAAGCTCGAAAGGAGAATAAGATGTAAGTTCCATGGCCAGCATTCCAAGCCAGCTCAAAAACGGGCCGGGCACCACAGGCAAAAAGCAGCCGATTATACCTGTTATAATCAGTATACCGCCAAGAATTAAAAGAAAGAGATCCATTACGCTCTATATAATATGCTTTTTAGAATTTCTATTACAAAAAGACCGGCTAAAAAGACATATATAGAAGCTGTGATATTGTAATTAATTGAAATATCATTAGGAAAAGTCGATTGATTAAAATATGTTAAGATGAAATTTTGTTCATTTTCTAAATATTTTACTTAAACGCGTTGTTTGACGTAAATAATTGAAAGTTTATTTTGCAAATAAACAGCTTATTTGATATATTAAATTCCAGAAGAGAAATATAAGCTGAAAAGCCTGACTATTGTTAGGCTCTGTTAAAATGTTAATTTTTGTTAATATGTATATTTGATATACATTAATAACTGTCGGTCAAACTTAACAAACTCTTAATATCAAGAGTTTTTTCTTATAACAAGGGAGGTCTTATGTTCATAAAACATACCACATTACTATTAACGGCAATAACGGCTTTCTCATTAATTATAATGAGCTGCGAAGGCCCCAAAGGCCCCGAAGGCCCGCAAGGACCTGCCGGTGAAACCGTTTCCATCAATTGTATGGATTGCCACAACGAATCGACTTTGCTAAAAGCAAAGATCATGCAATATGAAAACTCAGCCCATCACATGGGTACTTCATTTGCTCGCGGATCAAACGGTGCTTGCGCGCCATGCCATGCACACGAAGGATTCTACCAATGGGTTGAAACAGGCGTAATGAATATGGATGGTATCGACGAACCGACACCGCCGGCCTGCCGCACATGCCATAATATCCACGAAAACTTTGATGAGACTGACTATCAGCTTAAAGGCACCGGAGAATTTGCTCTTGTCGGCGATATGACTGACAATCACACTGTCGATATGGGTTCAGGAAACCAATGCGGTAAATGCCACCAGACACGCGAAAGGAATTACGGCCTTACCGTTGACGGTTCAGGTACTATAGATATCGGCTCTCATTGGGGACCGCACTATGGCGCGCAGACTAATATGCACGTCGGTTACGGAGGATTTGAAATAGGCGGAAATTACTCCAAGACGCATCCCCATAACGGCCAGGGCGTTCCGGACGGCTGTGTTTCCTGCCATGCCAATACGGCTAACCATACGTTTGAAGCCACTGATGAATCCTGTGAGAATTGCCATAGTGATTTTGACAACTTTGGTGATTACAGAGGCTTCCAGAATGAAATTTCCGGCCTGCTTGAAGAATTGAGAGATCATCTTGTCGCTGAAGGAATTTTGGATACTAGCGGACATCCGATTGCAGAAGAATCAACTAGTCATAATAAAGCTGGGGCAATGTTTAATTACCTGCTCGTTGTTAACGACGGTTCATTAGGATTGCACAATCCGCCTTACATCAGAAGGATTCTTGAGCAGTCAATAGCAGTTTTTGAATAATATATTTGATCTATCCGGGAAAGGGCATACTAAATGCCCTTTCCATTTTATTTAAATAGTATTTCATCTAATAAAATATTTAACATATATATTCAATATGATAATAAATTCATTTTGATAAAGAAAAAACGGGGATCATATGCGAAAGTTTTATACCAGGCTCATAATTATAGTATCTTTCACAATACTTACTATGGGGATAGTCAACGAACTGCAATCCAGGCCCCAGTACTCGATCCTTAAAACGATGGGAACAAAATGCACCTCATGCCATGTGAATCCTAATTACGGCGGCCAGCGCAATTTTGTTGGATGGCTCTCCAGCCAGAGCATGACCCTTGTTGAGCCGGAAGATATCGGCCTCGGCGGTTTTTATGACGCACTGCACAACAGCAACTCTATTTGGGACGACAGGATTATGTTCGGACTTGACCTTAGAGTACAAAACGCGCGCTGGGCGCAGACTTCCAAGCTTGAAGAATACCGCAGGGAAGGCGAAATAGTAAAACCGACACTCGAAAGAAAAAGCATGCTTATGCAGTTTATGCCTTACGTAAAAGTTAATATCGCGGACTGGGTAAGCATCGACGGCGGCTACAATTTCTCTTATGATATCCATGATGATATGCGTTATCAGGGCCAGCAGCCCGGATGGGCAAGCGCCACATTCAAGGTTAATGATGAACTTCCCACTCTCAGGGTAGGATTTTTCCCGCCCCCGATAAGCGTGGATTACGACGACCATACTCTGCTTATCAGGCAGGTTGCAGGGCAAGGCAGAAGCCAGCCTTTGATTCCCGCTGACTACGCGGAGCTGGGAGCTTCACTGAACTATAACTCAATACCCTGGCTGGATGTATCGCTTGGAGTATTTGAATCAAAAAACCTGGCTGAAATGATGGCAGGCCCTGTGCCGGTGGTACTTGATAATTCGCTCGGAACTGTGGCTAACGTATCATTCCATCCGACTCTGCCATACGGCATGAACACATTCTTCGGCGTAAGCCACTATGTGAACGGCAAGTTGAATAGCGATGACGGCCTTTATTACAGAAATGATTTCTACTACATTTCATCGGTATTCTTTAATATAGGGCTTTCGGACAGGGTAGCTCTGATGACAGAGTACATAATGTCAGAAAAACAAAGCATACGCGAAGTAAGCAATTACCTGGTTGAAATCACCTACCAGCTAACTGAGCCTGTAAATGTATTCTTCAGGTACGAAGATGCTACGACCGATGACTTAGTAAATGATATCGAATTCAAAGCAAACCAGTATGTACTCGGGGCTCATATATTCCCGCTGCCGTATATAGACATACTGCCGGAATACAGAATATACGACAGAAGCGAAGTGGACGGTTACAGCTCGCAGGTAGCGGTACAGCTGCACATATTTTATTAAAAATGTAAAAGAAATCGGAAGGATTAGATATGAAAAAGGAAAGAAGAGAATTCTTGAAAAAGGGCGGCCTCTTGGGGCTGGGTATTCTTGGAGTTTCGGCTGCCTTCCAGGGCTGTGCCGAAGATGAAGTAGTAAGCCTGCCGCCGCCAAATCAATATGATGTGAATCTAAACAATCATCCGGAACTTCTTGATACCGGCGGGATGGCACAGGTCAATATCGTACTGGAAAACGGCTCTCAAAAAAATATTTCCATAAAAAGGGATTCCGATACGGAATTTACCGTATTGGATTCGCTTTGCAGGCATCAGAACTGTATAGTCAATCTGCCGAATGATGAAACCGGCGGCGATCTTATCTGCCCCTGCCATGAAGTACTTTTTTCATTTGAAACGGGAGCAGTTACAAATAAGCGTATTAGCGACCCGGTACCCGATCTGATCGAGCTTGAATACGATTTTAACAGCAATACTAATATCCTGAAAGTAACAATTTAGATACTTTTTTTCATTTAAATCGTTTATGTAAGTATAAGCGATTTTACTATTTAATTGATGGAGGAATTTTTCATGGTTAAGATAATAATTTCAATTTCTTTGGCTGCTTTTGTTTTCGCGTCGATATTCACATTTTCGACAGCAAAAGAAACAGAAAACCCAAAGAAAATTTTTGAGGATAATAAATGTGAGCTCTGCCATTCGATAAAAGCTGCTGACATAGAGGCAAAGAAAAAATCGGATAAAAATCCTGATCTTTCAGTGATGTCGGCAGATCATGAAATGGCATTATTAAAGGATTATCTGAACAAAAAAGCCGAGATCAACAACAAAAAGCATCCCCTGCCATTCAGAGGCAGTGATGATGATCTTGAAACCTTGATCTCATGGTTAAAAGAGCTTCATGCCGCTAACAGTGAAAATGAAGGCGAAGCTATTACAGAATAATATAATATACAGGGGAGCCTTTCTTTATGGCTCCCTTTATATTTTTCAGGCAGTTCTTTTAATACAACCCTGAAAAGATTATATTAAAAGAATTGCGATGTCGCACGGTAAAGAGTAGATAATTATGAAAAAAATCGCTTATATAATATTCGCCTGCGCGGCTATTATCAGTTTTTTACATTTTAAGACTGACGCCCAAACTAATGATGAATGCCTTGATTGCCACAACGACCCTGATATAACAATGGAAAGGAACGGACGCACTGTTTCACTTGAAGTAAAAAAATACGAGCTGGCCAGATCAGTACATAGCAGCCTGCAATGCGTGGACTGCCATTACGGGTTCGACCCTTATGATATTCCGCATAAGGAAAATATCGAGCCGATTAACTGCAAAGGATGCCACGGCAGCCCCCAGGAAAGCCACCGCTTTCACCCGCAGATAACTAACCAGGCAACAGGTGTTGGCGGAAGCCCCGACGTAAACTGTAAAGGATGCCACGGCACTCATGAGATAAAAGACCCCAATGATCCTAAGGTCGGAATGAATTTTTATAATTCGGTAGATTTTTGCGGTAAATGCCATAGTGATATTAAAATGGAGCATATGCAGTCTGTGCATTATACTGAAGTGCAGCATGATAACCCCAACGCTCCTACCTGTATGTTCTGCCATAATAAACCCATAACAGCCGGGACCAAACTCAACGCCCTGCAGCTTAAGATAAACACTGAAAAGCTTTGCCTGGACTGCCATATTGATGTTGAGGATAATCCCAGTGAATTCGCAAAAACTCTTGTAAAATATGAAGAAAGCGTTCACGGCAGAGCTATCTTAAAAGGCAATCAGGATGCCGCCGTCTGTATTGACTGCCATGGCGTGCATAAGCTGCAAAAGGAAAGCAACCCAGCTTCAAAAATTCATAAGTCCAACGTACACAATGTTTGCGGGCAGTGTCATGGTAGTATTACCGATGAGTATATGGAAAGTATTCACGGTGCGGCTGTTTCAAGGGGTATTTTCGATTCGCCTACCTGCACTAACTGCCACGGCGAGCATGATATACATGAAGTTCCGCATGTACCCAAGCAGGCATTCTCTGAATCAGGAATGAATTTCGACGTCATAGTAGGTAATAAAATGGTTTGGTGCGTATCCTGCCACAGCGACCCCGATATGATGAAAATATATGATCTTCAGACTGTTGAAAAAGCTCATACCTGGCTGCCGGTTCCGGCAAAGCACTTTAAGACAGTTAGATGCGTTGACTGTCATTCTTCTTACGATCCGCCTAATATGTCGCATAATGTACTGCCGCTCGAAGAAACCGTTAAGCAGTGCGAAGAGTGCCATTCAAAGGATTCTAAGCTTATGACTAAGCTGTACGTACATGAAAAACAACAGTCAAGAGATAAATACGGATTTATAAACGGCACTTTACTGAGTGACGCCTATATTACCGGCGCTACAAGGAATATTTATCTTGAGGTTTTCAGTTATCTCATTTTTGGAATAACAATCGTTACAATAGTTGTTCATGGTACTCTCAGAGCCACAGCCAAAAGAAAAAAGAAAAAAATGAAAGGGGATGACAAAGCATGAAAAAACTATACCTTTATCCTTTATGGTTAAGGATATGGCACTGGGTAAACGCGATTTTCTTTATAATTCTTATAGCAACGGGAATAAGCCTTTATTACGCGGATGAAAGCGAAATACTGGTAAGTTTCGACCTTGCAAGGCTGCTGCATAATATTTCCGGGGTAGCGGCAACTTTTCTTTTCCTTATATATGTAATTTTCAATATTAAATCGAAGAATTATAAATACTATATTCCGAAAGGCCCCGGACTTGTGGAAAGAATGTTCAGGCAGGGACACTATTATGTTTACGGTGTTTTCAAGGGTGAAGGCCACCCCTTTCACCCTAATAAGGCCGATAAGTTTAATCCGCTGCAGAAAGTCACTTATTTCGTAGTAATGTTTATTATGTTCCCGATAGTGATAATCTCCGGCTGGTTTATGTTCTTTCCGGAATTTGCTCCGGAAGAGGTATTAGGCATGGGCGGTGTTTGGCCCATGGCTATTTCGCATATGGTATTCGGTTTTTTACTCAGCGTATTTATGTTCGCACATATTTATCTGGCTACTCTTGGCGAGACAGTTTTCAGCAATTTCAAGTCCATGTTCACCGGGTATCATTATGTGCATGAAGAGCATGTCGGTAAAACTAATATTGACGAGCAGATAGAGCAGGGCACTGATAAGAGAGAAACCCTGATCAAAGAAAAAGAAAATGATATCAATCCTCCGGATTTCAAAAAAAATGATGACCAAGATGAGAAGGAACAATAAGAAAACAGATCAGGCCTGAAAATTCAGGCCTTTCATTTTCATTATCATCATTAGTTTATCGATTGTCCGAGCCATACATGTATTATTGAATAATACATAAACTTCCTTTGGCACTTTCATGCAATTATTTCTCATAATTAGCCGGTTCCATTAATCCTTTCCCGGGATATTAATAATCATGACTTCCTGACGCAGATCCTGATAATAACACTATTCGATGTTACAAAGTTGAAATTCATGTAAAATAATGATCGCTATGATTAGTTAACAATTAATAATATTTCATTTTTAATTTAACCATTTAAAAAAAAAATTGTATTTCATTACTCACATTATTAATCAGGTACTTAAATAATTTATTGAAAGGAAGTATATTATGGATTTCATAGAATTCAGCCAAACTACACAGGGTAACGCCTACCCGCCTCAAAATCTAAGTGAAGAATTAAAAGCTCTATGGTACGATGCAAAAAATGAATGGGATATGGCACACAATATAATACAAAATAATAATTCAAAAAGTTGCGCGCGCGTACACGCCTATCTTCACAGAAAGAAAGGCGATCTGGGCAATGCGTCCTATTGGTACAGTATTTCCGGGGCATCCATGCCGGCTGTTAGCATTGAAGAAGAATGGGAATCGCTGGTAGGGTATTTTCTTAATAAACCTTAAAAATCACCTGCGTTATATTCCAAAAGGCCGCTGCCAATAAGCTTTTCAGCTATCTGTACGGCATTAGTGGCCGCGCCTTTGCGAAGATTATCCGCCACAACCCAAAGATACAGCCCATGAGGAACAGACCAATCACGGTGAATCCTCCCTATATAAACATGATCAGTACCCGCCACTGACCTCGGTGTGGGATATTCATCATTTTCCATATCATCTGCTACGACAATACCGTCGGATTTTTCAAGCAACGGCCTGATTTCCATTATATCAAAGTCGCTTTCAAGCTCGATATTCACAGCCTCGGCATGTCCGGCTAAAAACGGCAGCCTGACGCAGGTGATAGCAATTTTCATATCAGGCAGGTCAAGAATTCGCCTGGTTTCATCATACATTTTCTTTTCTTCTACTGTAAACCCGTTATTATCTGATAGGGGATGAAACATCAGATTATGCGCGATCATATGCTTTGGAGGAGCTTCTTTCGGCGGTGTGCCCTTCATTTCGCGTAAAAGCTGATCCAGGCCCTTTTGCCCGGCTCCCGAAATAGACTGATAGGTAGAACACACTACCCTTTTAAGCCCGTAACGGTCTTTCAGAGGTTTTAAAGCTACCACGAGCTGTATTGTCGAGCAATTCGGATTGGCGATAATTCCTTTATGGCCTTTGAGTGCATAGGCATTGACTTCAGGTACTACCAGTGGCACATTTTCATCCATTCGCCAGGCGCTGCTGTTATCGATCACTATACAGCCGGATTTAGCGGCCAAAGGAGCGAACCTTATGCTTATCTCCCCTCCCGCCGAAAATAGAGCTATATCGGCATCTTTAAAGGAATCTTCCTTTAACTCTCGTACTTTATATTTTTTTCTCTGAAATTCTAATTCTTGCCCTTCGGATCTTTTAGAAGCAAGCAGGATTAAATCATCGACAGGGAAATTCCTGTCTTCGAGAACTTTTATCATTGCCCGGCCAACTAATCCGGTTGCTCCGGCAACAGCTACTATAAATCCCATAGTTTTTTATTTTAATGATTATCTGGCAGGCATAACACTACCGGAGCCTGAAATATCTGAAACCACCCTTCCGGGATCTCCGTAGTAAAGTATATTGCCGCTGCCGTCAATTTTTGCCTGTAATTTTTCACTTACTTTGACGGTAATATTGCCAGATCCGTTTATTTCTGCCTTAACTTCCCTGGTATCCAGATTCAGCAATTGCAGATCGCCCGAACCATCAATTTCAAGATCGGCTTCATCTGCTTTTCCTCTGGCGGTAATATCACCCGACCCGTTTATTTCAAGTTCAATTTTTTGAAGTTCTGTTTCAATTTCTACATCACCGGAACTATTCAAAGTGATTTCCAGTTCTTCACCCGTAAAAACCCCGCGGCCTCTGACAATAGCCGTGCCGTTTACCAGTAAATCCTTTAATAACGGAAGTTTAATTGTTATTATTGTGCTGGTGGGATCTATCGATTCATCATTATATATATTAAGCCTTTTATCTTCTATTTCAGTCTTAATATGCGGCTGAATATTATCGTCGGTTTCAACGATTACGCCGAAAGAATTAGACTTTTCAATAAAAACATTGAATGAATTATCGATCTTGATTTTTTCGTATCCGCTCAGTACTCTCTCTTGCCTTACAATATTACCCGAACCGTCAATGCTTTTAAACACTCCGCAGGAATTAATAAAAAAAGCTGAAAGCAGGAATATACTAATTTGAATAAATTTAGCCATATTATACCTGTCCAATAAATATTTACATATTTTTAAAAACTTCTCTCGCGATAACCATATGCTGTATCTCTGAAGTACCTTCGTAAATTTCGGTTACTTTGGCGTCTCTTAGCATTCTTTCTACTTCATATTCACGAACGTACCCGTAACCACCGTGTATTTGTACGGCATCGCGCGCAATATCAAAAGCTGCCGTTGACGCAAAAAGCTTTGCTTCAGAAGCTGCCCGAATGTGGTCAACTCCTCTGTCCCTTAGCCAAGCCGCTTTAAGGATGAGCAATTCCGCCGCATCGATCTTCATGGACATTTGCGCTATTTTCTGCTGTATAAGCTGATGGTTTGCAATAGGCTTACCCATAGTTTTGCGCTCACGGGCATATTTGACTGATCTCTCAAAAGCCCCTTTAGCAATTCCCAATGACTGTGAAGCAATGCCTATCCTTCCGCCATTGAGCCCTTTCATGGCAATATAAAAACCTTCGCCGACGGAACCGATTAGATTATCTTCAGATAGCCTGACGTTTGTTAATCCCAGAGTAACTGTATCGCTTGAGCGCATTCCCATTTTATCCTCTTTTTTACCAATTTCGATGCCTTCGGTATCTTTTTCGACAACAAAACAGACAATGCCTTTATGGAGCAGCTCTTTATCAGTCTGGGCAAAAACTATGAACACATCAGCATTCTTTCCGCTCGAAATCCAGTTTTTAGTTCCGTTAAGTATCCAATGGTCACCGTCTTTTTTTGCACTTGTATTTATATGCCGGGCATCCGATCCTGCTTCAGGCTCACTCAGGCAGTAGGCGCCAATATATTCTCCCCTGGCCAGTGGCTTCAGATATTTTTCTTTTTGATAATCGGAGCCATAATTCTCTAATATCCAGTCAACAAGCGAATTTTGAACCGATAAAATAATGCCGATACTGGCATCTGCTTTAGAAAATTCTACCATAGCCAGTACATAACTGATCGTATCCAGGCCGCTGCCATCCCAATCCGGTGATACAGTCATACCGAGAAATCCCAGCGCACCCATTTTTTCCATTATTTCATGGGGGAACACCTGGTTTATATCTCTTTCGAGGGCTGTGGGAGCTATCTCTTCCTGAGCGAATTTTCTCGCGGCATCCTGTACCTGAAGCTGAATATCGGTCAATTCAAGGGAAAACATTTTAACCTCTGGTGAATATGTGAACTATATAAGGTTTTTTGTAATAGCTAAAACTACGTATCAGAAATAAAAAAATTATCATTATTACCGGCAGGCTTAATGTTTATTAATTAAACTATTTCTAAAACGTATATATTAACAATATGATAATTCTATTTTTAGGTATTTTTGCCGTCATTAAATATTATTATTAATAAATTCACCCTCATATTCGTTATTAAATTGTCAATCAGGATTTTAGGCTTTTGTCTGAAATTTTACTAATTTATAAAGTTAAGAAGATAACTGTTATAATTTATCACATTGGAGGATAAATAGATGAATAAATTTGTTACAACAGCACTTTGGCTTTTCGCTGCATTTTCGATAAATGCCTTAGCCCAGCCCAAGCTTGTCATTGAAAACGAAGGAGTTATCGATTGGGGTACAGTTAAGATCACTAACGATAACAGGCATCTTGAATCCAGCATTAAGTTTCACAATAAGGGCGATAAAAAGCTGCATATCACTCAGATTAAACCGGCTTGCGGCTGTACAACCGCACCTCTCGACAAAGAATGGATAGAACCCGGTGATTATGCCACCCTGGATGTTACATTAAGGCTAAGCCCATCACAGGCAGGCAAAGTACATAAGACTATATCGGTTTATTCAAATGACGCTGAAAACCACCTTCAGAGAATATCACTAAAAGCATATGTCGATAAACCTCTGGAAGTAGTACCCAGGAGCTTTTACATGAATAATGCCGTTCCAGGTGAACCAAAAACGGCAACTGTCAGGATCAAGAATACTACTGATAAGCCTATCAGGATTATGAAAATTGAAAAAATGCCTGACGATTTAAATCTGAATATCCAGGAAGGAGTTGCTATAGCGCCAAAAAGTGAACTGACGGTTGAAGGTAAATATACAGCCAGTGAACCCGGCAGCAGGATTAGCGGAAGAGTTACACTTTACACGGATCATCCGGATGAGCCTTCGATTATCATTTCTCTTTGGGGAAATGTTATGGATAAGGCCGTTAAATAATATTCCTGCTTAATATTAATAATAATTAATATTCAAAACCTTCGTGTATTATAGCGAAGGTTTTTTTATTTTTTGAGAGAAATCCAATGAAATTCAAAAAAGGCGACAGAATAAGGGTCATTGATAATGCCCCGAAGGCAATGCATCCGGGAAGAGAAGGAACAATAGAAGAAAGAGAGAATATAAACCTCACATCCATAGAGGATTCCAGAGTATCCCCTTACACTGAGGGGATGTACGTTGTGCTTTTTGAAGAAGACACTGTTGTTGAAATTCCGTCAAGATTTCTGGAAAAAATATGATCCGTACAGATTTTTTCTGGGTTGACAGATCCTTTTTTTAAACATATTGCCTTAAATTGCGTCTTAATGTTAAGTTTTTTGGTGAAAATAAACACAACCAAAGATTATGAGTGATCTGTTAATCCAGGAAGAAGCACAAGTTAATAATGATAAAGAACATCTGCTGAAAAAGCTTGAAGTTTTAAAAAAGGAAAGGAACGCTGTAATTTTAGCCCACTATTACCAGGATCCCCTGATCCAGGATGTGGCTGATTTTATGGGAGATTCACTGGCTCTCGCCCAAAAAGCAAAGGAAACAAACGCCGATGTGATCCTTTTCTGCGGTGTACATTTTATGGCTGAAACCGCAAAAATATTAAACCCTGAGAAAATTGTCTTGATTCCGGATATGGAAGCCGGTTGCTCGCTGGCTGACAGCGCTCCCAAAGATGAATTCGAAAAATGGATAAAAGCTCATCCCGATCACACGGTTATATCTTATATTAACTGCACCGCCGATGTTAAAGCAATGTCCGATATAATTTGCACATCCTCCAACGCCGATAAGATCGTAGCATCTGTGCCTAAAGATACGCCAATTTGCTTTGCCCCGGATAAATATCTCGGGCGTTACGTTATGAAAAAAACCGGGCGCGATATGGTTCTTTGGGACGGCACATGCCAGGTGCATGAGATATTTTCGGAAAGAGACGTTATTAAGCTTATGGGTGAAAATCCCGGCGCGCAAGTACTGGCACATCCAGAATGTCCGGATAATATACTCGATTATGCCGATTTCATCGGATCGACAAGCAAGATAATCAGCTATGCTGCTGAAAGTGAAAACAAAGACTTCATCATTTTGACAGAATCAGGCATTATTCACGAAATGCGTAAAATAGCTCCGGGTAAAAACTTTATTCCCGTGCCATCTTTGGAAGGCTGCGCCTGCAATGAATGTCCATTCATGCGCAAGAATACACTCGATAAAATGGTAAAAGCCTTAGAGAAGCTCAAGCCGCAGATAATTATGGATGAAGGCCTCAGGCTGAGAGCCCTTAAACCGCTTGAACGAATGCTGGAGCTGAGTTGATAGAATATACACAATACAAAAAACTTCCCGAAGATTATATAAAGAGCAAAATTGATGAATTTCTGAAGGAAGATATTCCCGGAATTGACGTTACCACTGCCGGCACTGTTCCGGCGGATAAAGCCACAAGGGCTTACATAGAAGCCCAGCAGGATTTTATTTTCGCGGGAAAAGAGATAATACCCGCTTTTTTTGATGACAAATTCATAATAAGGCTATATTACAACGATGGCGAAGAAATAAAAAGCGGCGACAGGATTTGTGATATAGAAGGCCCGGCCGGCAGGATTTTATCCGTTGAAAGAGTGATACTTAACCTCTTGCAGAGGCTGTGCGCCATAGCCACAAAAGCGAAGGAACTATCCAAACACACAAATCCGCATGGAGTCAGACTGCTGGACACAAGGAAAACTACACCCGGTATCAGGCTTTTCGAGAAGTATGCCGTTACCTGCGGAGGAGGATTTAATCATCGTATGGATTTATCATCCGGAGTGCTGATTAAAGATAATCACATTCGGGCCGCCGGCGGTGTAAAAGCCGCTTTGAAAAAAGTACGTGAAAAAGCAAAGCGACTCCCCATAGAAATCGAAGTAGATAATTTCCGGCAAATAAAAGAAGCACTTGATGCAGGCGTTGACGGATTTCTACTTGATAATTTCTCTCCTGACGATACTATAAAAGCCGTTAAAATGATAAGAGATTATCCGGGAGGAGTTGATATCTTTATAGAATCATCGGGCGGTATCAATCTGACTAATATTTCTGACTATGTTTCGGCCGGGATAAATGCCATATCTACCGGTTCGGTAACTCACAGCGTTAGTTCAGTTGATATGCACATGGAATTCGAAGATATTTAGCAATTCAGCCATACTGTTTCTTTTTTCTACTGAACAAGTACTGGTAGATAAGCAGCTGGGTAGTCAGTATCTGAAACAAAGACGGTTTCAGGTATTCGGCTTGAAGCAGCATATACAGTATAAGCCCGAATATATAAATTGCTGTCCCTATAAAGAATGCCATTGCCAGGGAACTAAGCCTTGCGTAATGAAGTTCCGCGGATTCGGTATTTTCCCGGCAAAGGCCGCGTATGACAAGCCCTCCGATAAAAAGCACGGCAAACATATCATAATTGAAAAAAACAAGACAAAAAGGGCAAAGCCATAACTTTAAAACCGCAAGCAATAGCGCTATGCTTATCATCCCGTATGATATAAACCGGAACTTTACCGGCAGCAAAATTAATTTCATTTAAAATACCTTTATTTCATAATCTTTTATATTCACAATCTAATAATATTCATTGGAAAAAAATAAAGGAAGATCAAAATGGACAGGCTCGCTGACGCAAACGCGTTGGTCATCAGGCAGCAGCGCGAACTCATGGAAGCATTTACGGGGTTGGAAACAAGAAACCGCTATGTTGTAGAAGACGATAAGGGTAATACTCTTTATCAGGCAGCCGAAGAAAAGGGATCTGTTTTAATCAGATTTTTTCTTAAAGCATCCAGGCCGTTTTCATTACTTATCAAAGACAGCGATGGGAATGACATAATGAAAGTCCAAAGGCCATACCGATTCTTTATGCCGGAATGCACTATTTATGACAAAAACAATGTAGAAATTGGCAGGGTAAAGTGGAACTTTTCTTTATTAAGAAAAAAATATACTCTATTCGATAAAAACGGAATGGAAGTATTCCGCCTGTTCGGCCCCGCCCTGAAACCCTGGACATTCGAAATCAGGAAAGATGGTACAAAGGTCGGAGTTATCACCAAAAAGTGGAGCGGCTTTCTCAAGGAAGCCTTTACCGATACCGATAATTTCGGTGTAATATTCGATGCTCCCCTTACAAAAGATAACAAAGCATTACTTCTTGGGGCGGTATTTCTAATTGATTTTGTTCATTTTGAAAACAAAAGTTAAATGAAAGTATATAAGCTGGTAACAGAGCAATTCTTGCCTGTATCGATAAATGTGGCCTGGGACTTTTTTTCAAGGCCTGAGAACCTGTCCGAAATAACACCCGAGGATATGAATTTCATCATTACCTCCGGCGATCAGGAAAAAATGTATCCGGGCATGATTGTCACCTATAAAGTGCATCCATTATTCGGTATTCCGCTTACCTGGGTAACGGAAATTACTCAGGTGCGCGAGCCTCATTATTTTATTGATGAGCAGCGGGCAGGCCCTTATAAGTTCTGGCATCACCAGCATATTTTCGAAGAAAAAGACGGCGGAGTGAATATGCGCGATATTGTGCATTACGGCCTTCCATTCGGATTTATCGGTAACCTTATTCATCCTTTGGTTGTTAAAAGAAAATTAAATGATATTTTTGAATTCAGGGAAAAGAAGGTTGATCAAATTTTCAAAACAGGATAACATGAAACCGGTATTCTTTTTATTGCTAGTTGTATTTGCTCTGAATAAAATGTCGGCACAGGATCTTACACCTGTGGAGCACGACGGCAATACTGTATTTATCGATCGTAACGGAGAAATCGTCATCGAAAACGACTATGATATGGATAAATCTGAGATAATAAGAAGATTTCTCGATAAAGAGTTTGAATCCTATACTTATCCCGCTTATAATTATTTTTCCGACGGCCTTGCAGTCGCCAGGCGCACAAAGTCCTTTTTTTTTATTACCTACTCAACAAAATACTATCTTCTGGATTCAACCGGTAATAATTTAAAAACAATTGAAAGGCCCCGTTTTAACCGATTCAGTGAAGGCCTTGCCGTAATGAAATCGCCTGAAACAGGAGACCTCAAAAGCGGTCTTTACGGATATATAGATTCCTCGATGAAATGGAAAATAGAACCCATTTACAGATATGCCGGCAATTTTAATGAAGGGCTCGCCCTTGTTCTTAATCTTGAGGGAAATTTCGGATATATCGATAATACAGGCAATACTGCTATCGACTTCAAATTTGAAGACGCCCATTTTTTTCGTGAAGGCCTGGCACCCGTAAAAATCAATGGCAAGTGGGGCTATATTAATAAAAAGGGCAAACTCGCCATAAATGCGCAATATCTTTATGCCGGCCGTTTTTATGACGGCATGGCCCGGGTTGGAAACAAAAACGCTTTAGGATATATAAACAAAGAAGGTCAACTGATCACAGGATACAGATACCTCGAAGCCGGAAAATTTTCAGAAGGCCTTGCCTGTGTGAAAATCGATGACAAATGGGGATACATTGATACAGGCGGAAAAACTGCCATAAAGGCTGATTACTTTTTCGCAGGTGATTTCCATGAAGGCCTTGCACCGGTATTTTATGAAGGTAAATGGGGCTATATTAATAAAGAAGGCCGTTTGAAGATATATCCGAAATTTAAATTCGCTGAGGAATTTCAGAACGGCCTGGCTAAAGTCTGGGAAGAAGATGACCATTATTACATAAATATTAAGGGCGATAAAGTATTTGATTTGGATGACTAAAATACGGTTTAAAAAAAAATGAAAACAGCAATATTATTATCATTGATGATGCTTTTAGCTTCTAGCTTTTCTAAAGCTGCATATTTTGATCAGTATTTCAAAGAAAAGACCTTGCGTATCGACTACCACCACACAGGACATCAGGAAGTGGAATACATAAGCATAGACAAAATATATTCTTACGGAATGTGGGCCGGAAGCAGAAAGCATTTGAAAGACAATTTCAATAATGGCGCCTACTATTATAAGGTCTATGATAAAAAATCCGGCAATCTGATATTTTCCAAAGGCTTTGACAGCTATTTCAGGGAATACAGGAATTCGGACAGAGGCAGCCGTGGCATCCTGAAAACATACCATGAAACCGCTCTTATTCCCGAGCCTAAAGATGAAGTTATATTTGCGGTAGAATTAAGAGATAAATTCAATAAACTGAATGAAATTTTCCGTATGGATATAGACCCTGCTTCAATCGATATAATAAGAGAAGAGCCTCCTATAAGCGGTATTATTATCGAAGAATCAATGATCAGCGGTAATCCGAGTATAAAAGTTGATATAGCAGTTATCGGCGAAGGATATACTTCTGATGAATCCCCAAAATTCAAAAAAGACATGGAAAGATTTACTCAGGCATTCTTCAGGAATGAACCGTTTAAATCGAATAGAGATAATTTCAATATCTACGGGGTATTAAAACCCTCTGCCGAGAGCGGCGTCGATGAGCCCCGCGCCGGCATTTATAAAAATACATCACTTAATGCATCGTTTAATTCGCTCGGTTCTGAGCGCTACCTTCTTACTGAGGATAACAAAGCTTTAAGGGATATAGCGTCAGCTGTTCCATACGACGCGCTTCTAATCATGATAAATTCTCCGAGATATGGCGGCGGCGGCATTTATAACTTTTACTGCACATTCACATCCGATAACCAATGGTTCGATTATCTTATTATTCATGAGTTCGGCCATTCATTTGCCGGCCTGGCAGATGAATACTACACTTCAGATGTCGCTTTTGACGATTTTTACCCGAAAGGCACAGAGCCGGTCGAACCGAACATCACTGCCTTGAATGATCCCGCTAAACTGAAGTGGAAGGATATGCTCACTCCCGGTATTGAAATTCCATCCGAATGGAATAAGAAAGAATTTGACAGCTTCGACTTGCAATGGCAGAAAAAAAGACGAGCTATGAATGATGAGATCGCCCGGCTGAAGAAAAGCGGTGCTTCCAATGATGAAATCATAAAGAAAACAGTAGAATACGACAGGCTCGACCGGGAACACTCCATTGAAGTCAATAAAATGCTTTCGGCTGATCCGGCTGCGGGGAAAGTAGGCGCCTTCGAAGGCGCGGGATACGCCTCGACAGGGCTTTTCAGGCCGATGACAGACTGCATTATGTTCTCAAAAGGCACAAAGCCTTTCTGCAAAGTATGCCAAAAGGCTATTGAAAAAGTAATAGGACATTATACCGAATGAAATTACACAATTTACAGGCTGAATTCATCAGAGGTTCTTCCGGCAAGGAACATTTTCCTGACCTCGGCATGCCCGAGATAGCATTTTCAGGAAGGTCGAATGTAGGGAAATCATCGCTGATAAACAGCATTGTCGAAAGAAAGAACCTGGCACATACAAGTTCAGCTCCCGGCAAAACAAGGGAGATCAACTTTTATGTTGTCGAAAGTAAATGGAGCTTTGCCGACCTGCCGGGATTCGGCTACGCTGCCATAGGAAAAAAATACAGACAGAAATGGTCCGAACTTAACTACGAATACCTTGGCGGCAGGAAATCGCTCAGAATGGTCTGCGCCCTTGTGGATAGCAGGCATGATCCACAGGATAGCGACCTGGCTCTTATCGAATGGCTCGAGAATAACGCGAAGCAATACATCATTATCCTGACAAAATGCGATAAGATCTCAAAAATAGCGGTAGCCGAAAGAAAGAAACAGCTCGAGCACCTAGTCAGCAATTGCCGGTATAATATAGAAGTTTTGCCCTATTCGTCAGTATCAGGAACGGGCAGGCAGGAACTGCTCGCCATAATTAAAAAAGTATGTGTTTTGGAGGATTAAATGGCTGACCATTTTAAAAAAATTAAAAGCGCAATAAACGAAAGCATAGAAGTTAAAAACCGGGTACTGGAGCATTGCGCCGAAGATATAGAAAAAACCGGCCTGGAGCTGGCAAATGCCCTGAAAAAGGGCAATAAGATACTCTTCTGCGGTAATGGAGGAAGCGCGGCCGACAGCCAGCACCTGGCGGCCGAGCTGGTGATTCGCTTCCGAAGCAGCATTGAGCGCAGGGCGCTTCCGGCTATTGCTCTGACTGTTGATCCTTCTTTGATGACCGCCGGCGGTAATGATTACGGCTTTGAGAATGTATTCGCCCGGGCTACCGAAGCTTACGGAAAAAAGGGCGATATTCTGGTTGGAATATCCACCAGCGGAAATTCTGAAAATGTAATGAGGGCAGCCGATAAGGCCTCGGAGCTTGATATGAAAGTTATCGGACTTCTCGGTAATGACGGCGGTAAAATAAAGGGCGCTTGTGATTCCTCTGTTATAATACCGGGAAAAATTACCGCAAGGATACAGGAATCGCACATACTTGTAGGCCACATTTGGTGCGAAATCATCGAAGAAGAACTTTTTCCGGAATTATTCTGAAAAATTGTGGAATTATTCTGAAAAATTGTGGAATTATTCTGAAAAA
>CAZJAH010000043.1:0-25431 GCA_964544155.1 uncultured Hyphomicrobiales bacterium
GCCCCTTGATAAATAAAAAGGGCGGCTGCTTAATCGCAGCCGCCCTTTTTTGTTAAAAAAAATGTTTATTGTTAACGAAAATCAATTACTATTCAACAAAAAGTAAAACTGGAATAATGTAACCTTTTATTCGGTCATATTGTTTTTATATCATGCAGTAGATTAAATTCAGCATTTACATAAAAAATGAAATGAGCTTAAAGAATTGAGAAATATATATAAAATAGTATTAATTTTACTATTCCTGGCCCCTGAGCTTAAATCAGCCGTTTCTGTTGAAATAAAACCGCTTGATGAAAGCCCTGTTCCCGAAAATGTCGAATTCGCACCTGTTCCGTATTATACTCTATACTTAAGGGCTAAAAATAACGGTGTACCCATAACGGCTCAGCAGGGTGATGTTTTCATTCGGAATGATGTGGCAATTACCGAAGCTCATATAGTAGAAGCCCCCGGGAGTGAAGGATGGCAAAGAGTCCGGTGGATTGACGGGCTGGATAAACAAAAACTTCCTGAATCGGGTGTAATGCAGGTTATTGTCGAGAATGGCCCGGAAACCGGAATCGGGTACGCCAGATTCAGTCGTCCAAATGTCTCAGCCATTTTGGCTAAAGATGTAGGAGGCAAGCAGATCAGAAACGTATATTTCGGAGTCGAGGACGATTCTGATTCATTTACCAAAGAAATTAAACTAGTCGCTTTTAACATGTTCTCAGAATATAGTACAAGGCCAAGAGTTGATTCTATTACAATTGATTCTCCTTACTTCGAATATGAATGGCTTGGCACCATCATTGACAGAAGTCCGCCGCCTGTTGATTTGGTCATAGGTTTTGAATACAGAATAAAGCTTACCTACGATCCCCCATCTCCTGATCATTACGAACAGGCATCATTGATTGTACACTATGAGGGCGGATCAAGGAAATACATTAATCTTTACGCGAAATCATTTACAGTAGAAGAAAAAACCGTACTGAATATTAATTATCCAAATGGTAATGAAACATTCACCCCTTGCCAGGTAGTCCCGGTTAGCTGGAGAGGGAGCGCTCCAGGTGAGCCGGTGCTGCTGGAAGCCAGCTATAACGGCGGTAAAAGCTGGGATTTACTCAGCAGAACAAAGGATTCTGTATATAACTGGACAGTTCCTCCCAACATATCAGACAGCGTTCGTTTAAGGGTCAGACAGGAACTGAAGAAAATCGGCGGCAGCTGGCTGAAGGATGACAACTATCCTATTTACAAAGTTGGTTTTGATACCGGGGGAGATAAATTCCTTACCATAAATGACAGAGGTAAAGTAGCTTCATGGGATGCCGTCGATCTAACGGTGAGTAACCGGTCTTTTATATATGGTGAAGAGAATAGCGCGGCTTCATGCAAGCCCTTTGGAGTTGATTACTACAACGATCAGGAAATAATTGCAGGTGTAAATGATTATACAGGAAAGGTGGACGGCAGTTTCAGCAAGCTGTTCTTTTTCAGTGAAGGTAATCCAGATCCTGTAAATAAGATAGATATTGGTGAAAACGCAGATATAGTTCAGATGAGCCTGGATTCCGAATATGAATACGCTGCATTAAGAGACGCGCTCAGCGCGAGAGTTATGCTTTATTCATTTGAAAATGAGGCTCTTATAGAACCTCTGATGTTCGAAGCTCCGGTAATGAATTTCGTATTCAGCCCGGATAGCCCTTATGCAGCGGCGGCTCTAATGAACGGAAAATTGTTAATACTCGAAGTGCCCGGTTTTAATGTAATTAATGAGATTGATATCGAAGAAATTGCTGTAATTAAAGAAATGAGTTTTTCTCCCGACGGCAGATTTATTAGTATAGGGTGCGTTGAAGGGTCATATCTTTCGAATTTAACAGATATTTTCATAATTGATATTAATTCAGGTAGTATCATAAGGAACATTCTGCTTACAGCCAGTGATCCTGTCGGCCTTGAATTTAACCCTACATCAACTAAAATGCTTATAGGTTCTATATTCCAGCCACAGGTGATTTTCTTTGATCTTGTACTGGGAGATTATAACCTGGAACTATCCACTGATATACAGGGGCTAACGGATTTTGAAGTATCACCCCAAGGCAATAAGGTGGTAATGTCATCCACAAGCGACAGGAATCTGTATGTACAGGAATTTGTTTTTCCTGAATCAGATTTAACTGATGACTATTTTTCAATAAAAAAACCTGACCTGGATATTACAAGTATTAAGCCGGATACTTTACTGCTTGGAACGGAAAAAGAGTACTTTTATCAGGCCGCCATTTGTAATAAAGGTAAAGTACCGGTTGAATTTGATCAAAGCAGGTTCGAAAACGGCCGGCATTTCAGGCTGGCTGAGCCGATAACACCAGATACGCTTTATCCGGGAGAATGTAAGGATATACGATTGATATTCAATCCACTCGATACAGGGAAATTATCAGATGAACTGATACTTGTTTATTGCAATGATGAGATCCGTATTCCGGTTGACGGCCGAGCCAGAGACTGGAACCTCACTTTTATAGATGACACTTATCTATTTGAAGAAGAAGTCTGCATAGGGGAAGAATTTGTAAAAGAATTTGAAATTTTCAGAAATAACGAAAATGAGCCGCTGACTATCAACAAACTGGAATTTGATGATAGCGCTTTCTATATCAATTCTGTAGCGGATTCGGTCATAGAGCCGGGTGAATCTCTATTTGTGACGGTTATTTTCAGGCCTGAAGTTCTGGGCATTAGCAGCTCCCGACTGGAAATTTTATACTCCTGGCAGAATAGCATTACTCGTAAAACAGAATTTGAAGGCAAGGGTATTGGCACTTTTGTTGATTACAGCCATGACCGATTGCTTTTCATCCCCGAAGAGCCGCAAAGATCGCTGACTATTATAAACACAGGCCGGGATCCCGTTATTATAAACAACGCTGAACCTGAACAACAGCCATCCGATTTTACAGTTGTTACACCCCTGCCCATTACGATCAATCAGGGAGATAGCGTTAAACTTGATATACAATGGAATTTAAATCAGACAGAAGCCGAAGTTCTAAAAATAGATGCTGTCCCCTGCCTTATTCAAAGCAGGATAAACCTCGATTTGTACAAAGGGGCTTCGGTGGTAACTATTCCGGAAGTCAGTTCAGGCCCGCTTGAAACAGCGGTTATTCCGGTTAACTATGAAAATACCGAAAACGGAGAATATAAAGGAGTCAGGCCATTCAGGGCTACCCTGGAAATGAATCCAAGGCTCTTTTTGCCGGAAAGTATTGAAAGCAGTCACGGCAGCGCAAGGATAATTTCAAATGAAGTTATCGGCGGTGTTCGCTATATTGATTTTGAGATAGAAGGGGATTTCCCCATTAGCGGTGAATTGTGCAGAATATCAGGCAAACCCGGCCTGGCAGAAACCGACCGGACGAAGATTTTTTTCAATGATAATATACAGGGATGGGGTAAAGCAATTTCTACTGTATATAATGAAGGTTTGCTTGTGATAACCGGATTATGCGGTGAGAGAAGGTTCCTGCATGATGATCAAGAAATTCAGATCATTTCTATGGCTCCTAATCCTGTTGTTGATGAAGTCAATATTGAATTCAATTCATCTTTGGAAGGCGATTTTATCATTGATATTTATGATGAATTAGGGCACCTGCTACTGCAGTCAGCTCCGTTCAAGGCGGTATCCGGCTTGAACAAAGTAACTATTTATTTATATGGATTGAATCCGGGATCATACAGGTTGGTTATAAGATCAGGGAACTCAGTGGATTCAGAGCAGGTTATTATATTAAGGTAAAATCGATGGTCTGGAGAATAGTTGTATTATTTTTATTTTTCCCGGCTCTGCTGCCGGCTGATGAATATACTAATTATAAATTATTCGGGAATGCTTCTGCAGGCTTGAATGTTTATTCTTCCTCCTTTACGGAACTTCCCGGCTACTATGATTGCTGCAGAAACTACGATTTCGCCGCGGGATTAGGATATTCATCCGAAATAGGAGGTGAATACCTCTTTGATAAACAATTTGCAGGCTATACATTAGGATATTCTCTGAGTTTCGGCTATAATTATCTTGCTGCGGCATATAATATTGAGCAAAAACTAGGATATAAGTTAGATGAAGATGAAGCGCAGGAAGTATATGTAAATCACTTCCTGGATGCAGGACTATCCTACTTATCAATTAATAACAGGCTGAATATTTACACAGGAAAAAAAACCGATATCAATTTAGGGGTATCTGTGGGAATACCAGTCAGATCATCATTCGAAAAAAGGGAAGAACTTTTAAGGCCCGAAGGCCTGAAGTTTGAAAACGGACTTGAGGTAAGAAATCAAGTATCAGGAGAACTTCCTGAATTATACGGCCTTCGATTAGGTATAATAGCCGGAGCCGGAATGGAAGTATGGAATAACAGATCCTGGGCATTAAAGCCATTTATAAATTTGAACTACAGTTTAACTGATGTAATTAGCGGAGTTGAATGGAAAGCTCATAACGCGAGGCTTGGAGTACAATTATCTTACAGGATACAAAAGCCCGCAAAGCTGCCTCCTATGCCGCCTCCGGCTCCTAAGCTTCCCAAACCCGAACCTCCGGAATTACCTGAAAAGCCGGCTATAGCCTTAACTGTTGAATACGATGGAAAAATGCTTAATTCCGGCGATACCGTTTTTGTCGCACTTTCTGAGACCAGAATAGTTAGAAATTATAAGCTAAAACCGGTAGTTATTTTTGAAAAAAATTCAACAGATATTTATTCCGAAAGCCGCGCCGTACAAATAACGGAAATGCAGTCAGCTGTTATTGAAAAATTAAAAGATAAACAATTAGATATTGAAGTGACTGCAACAATCGATGAGGCACCCGGAACCATTGATAAACGGGCTGAATTCGTAAGAGAAGTTTTCAATAATTCAAAGATAACCGAAAATATAATTGATACGGCCGGAATTAAATATCCCGAATTGATAAGTGAATCCCGCTACCTGAAATTCACAGAGCAGGTTATGCCGGATTTTCGAAAGATCATAGGCCGGAAAATTGAGTTAAAAGATCATAGGCTTAGCTATGGTTATGATATTAAGAACACTGATAAAGATCCGGATGTTACTGTCAATATTAATGGTAAAGCTCTATCAAAACCTCATGAAAGCATTAAACCTTCCGATTATTTAGTGGACGGTAAAGCCGAGATAAAAATAATGGCTGAAGTTAAGGATGAATTTGACAGATCAGCGATAGAGGAGTTCACATTATCTGTAAGGGCCGATACATCATATATAATTGAAGAAGCCCCGCTAACCGGTACCGGAGAAGAGAATGAGTACATTCTCGGGTTCTTTGATTTCAATGGAGAATCGTTCACTTATATTGATGAATCTGTTATTACTAAAGTGAAACAGGCTATTGAAAAAGGCAGAAAAGTAAGCATAATCGCTTACACGGATAATCTCGGAACGGAAGCATATAACAGAACTTTATCGCGTGAGCGCGCTAATTCCGCGCTTGAAATACTCGGCCTTCCCGCTGGCTCGGCAGAAATCATCATCCCGGAAGGCTATCTTATTGAAAACGACACGCCATACGGCAGGATGATGAACCGCTCGGTTCTTATAAGGATTCACGATTAATTTTTAAATTTTAAAATATTTTATGTTAAAAAGGGAAATCCAATCCCAGTGCCCAGGCGAACCTGCCTGAAGATAGCACGCCTATACCCCATCGAAAATCAACACTTAGATAAATCACATTACTGATAAATACGGGAATCCGTCCGAGGCCGAACCCGACTTCAGAATAATTATTATCCAAGGTTGCGAAATAGCTGTTATTTGTGAATGAAATGTACCTGCCTGATGATCCCGCCAGTATAAGCGCGATACCGCGGCCTTCGTACAAAGGCAGTCCTATCGCCCTCCACCATAGATCAGTCAGGTTATACCTCAAATGCAGGGCATAAAATTCAGTTCCACCGAATTCCGCAATCTCTCCGGAATAAAAAGTTCCGAATTTACCGAAAAGAGTAACACCTGTACCCATACGGAAATGATACTGAAAAGGCAGGCTGTTCGATGATGTGCCGCCATGGAACATTAAATCCAGCATCATTGGGTCGAAGCCCGTATTAAATGTCGGAATCGAGAAAAGCAGCTTACCTTCGATAAGACCAAAATCATCATATTCATCGAGGTTTTGCCCCCAGGCTCCTGATATATAGAAATCATATTTAAAGTCAGCCGGCAAGTTATCTTTTGATTTTATATTTATTCCTGCCGAAACTATGTTGTATTCGCCTTTCTTTATTTGCGGATTAGGCCGCCAGTTAGCATAAGAAAAAATCGCTCTGTCTGTTTTTTTCTTCAGCGCAAATTGGCGGGAGTTCTCAAATTGCACCCAGGATGTATGATTGCTGTATTTGAATCTAAGCCCGGTGAACCACCCGTCACTCTTATAAAAGTCATAAATGTCTTTTTCAAGAACAGCCGCTGATAGAGTGTTGATCAGGCGGGAATACACTTTGTCATTCGACATTGAATTCACCCTCGAAAAAAGGCCGGCTTCAAAATCGGCAGAAAATCCCTTAAAATTAAAAATATCATAGCCGAGCTCGATTTCAGCATATGGCTCATCCTGGCCGAAGCTGTAACCTGTATTGCTTTTATAATCCATATTCCAAAAACCGAAATTCATTATTATTCCGGGCGTTACATCCATGACCCTGTTGAATTCCAGATGAGGATAATAACTTAAATAATTGCCATCATGGGTAGTGTTAGTATCCCTGTTCCCATTTTTCGCAACGAGGCTGTCAATTTCAGTATAGATATTTTTCTCCTGCTGCGTGATTTCTCTTAAAGCGTTTTTTTCCCAAAAATCACTATCGATGGAATCCGCGGCTGAACTGGCAATTTTACGAGGCCCTGATTCATCATATACGATATCCGGAAGTTCTTTATTTACGGCAATTTCATTATAAATACCCGTAGCTTTAAGTCCAGCGGTAACATCTATCATCCCCTCGATTATATTCACTTCGGCTTTCCCGTTGATTTCAAGGAATACCGGTACCCATATATCTCTCTTTATTTCTTTAAAGCTTTGCTTAAACTCGGCATCCCTGATGAAATTTATCCCTGAATTTGAAGGTATTGCAAGATCGGCTTCTACAAGGTGGTAGCTGCCGTCTATTATCTTGATCGTTCCTTCGAAACCCGGATATAGATTGGATTTCGGTTTCATTTCAATTAGAAAAAAATGTCTTGTTTCGTCATAAGGTATGCGTTTCACTATTTTATAATTATAAAAATCCGGAGCTTCTGAACTTAAGGGAGCAGGAATTTCCGCGTTAATTACCTTTATGGTTTCGCCATAGAAGCTCTGAAATTCACTTACGGCTATTAAGTTTTCATCGGGATTTAAATTGGCCGTTTGTCGCCTGTTGGTAATTTTCGTGTAAGTATCGTTAGTTTCATGATCTCTATATACATCGGAAAATGTTTCCAACAGAAATAGTTTGTATTCTTCGGGAGCCTCTTCTCCCAACGTGGGAATTGAAAATCCACCTGATGAACCATCTTCGAACAGGGAGCCGGATAGCTCTATCAGCAATTTAGAATATAGTTTTCCACTAAAAGTGTTTAGCTTCTCCAGGTTTTCCTTCTTTCTTTCAATGGCTCTTTTGATCAATTCTTCAGAGGTGATCTCACCTGTGACTTCCACAACATCAGATTTGAGAGCTAAGGGGGCCAGTTCAATTTTCAAATCAGCAGTCTGATCATTAATGATAATTTCCTTTTTCTTATACCCTAATGAGCTTATCCTGAGCTTTCTGTTTTCCGGTGAAACTGTTATCCTGAACTTTCCCTGCGATGAAGCGTAAGTGCCTTTGTCAGTGCCGTAAATATTGACGGAAGCTCCCGGCAGCGGTATACCGCTTTCCGCGTCAACTATAATTCCGGTTACGGAGATATAATCATCAGCCGATAAATCAGCCTGAGCAGTCAATAACAAAAGTATAATAATTACGTACTTTATCATAGGAATTCAGGAATATTTTATAAATTTAGAGTACATAAGAAAATCACGGGATAATATTTTTTATTATCCTGAAAATTAAAATAATAATACTAAAGGTAATAAATTGCATAAATTTGTCATCATTTTATTTTTAATATTCTTACCCTTTTCTCTGTATTCCCAGTTATTACCGGGTGAGCAAAAACTAAGCGACGAAGAGGATACTAAAGGCAGATATTATGGTGAGTTCGGTTTCCAGGGTGCGAGAATGCTGAATCAGTGGGGCGGAGAAATAGGCCTTAGCATTGCCTTCAGGATACAGGGAGAGCTCTACCTTAGTATAAATTACTATGGGCTGCTTACACGGAATGTAAATGTTTCCGATACTGTTATCGGAGCCGGCAGGCCATTTCTGAGGCTCAGTCATTTTGGTATAGAGCCGGCATATTTCATTCGCCCTTTAAGCTGGGCTGAATTTTCTTTTTCTTTGCTCGGCGCCCTTGCGCATACAAGTTACAGCTCTAATATTAACTTCGATATTCATGATGATCCAGAAGGCGATTGGCTTTTTATATTTCAGCCATCAACCAGGATTAACATCAGGATTAACGAATCAATTTGGACGGGTATTAAATTCGGTTACAGGATAAGTAATGAAATTGAATCAGGCTTGCTTACAGGTAAAAACCTGAACGGGGAAGTTGCAGGACTTTATTTTAAATTTGTGTTTTAATTATGAAATTATTTAATATAATAGCGTTGTTCATTTTATTTTCTTCGGTATTGTCAGCCGGGGAAATAAAGAGAGATCCGGGGCCTTTTGTGGCCATAGGTTCGCAATATTCACTTTTAGGTGATGATGGAGCTCTGATTTTCGGGGCAAAAGCAGGTTACAATTTTGATAGGAAATTCAGCCTGGCGGCTTCGATTTACAATCTTCCCTTTCGGAATATAGTTATAGATCCTCCAGAATCACATGACGAAACGCCCTATTTGAAAATGAATATATACGGGGTAGAAGGTGAATACTTCCTTATGAAGGGCACACAGAATTTTTCGATTGGTATTTTTGCCGGCAGAGGAGAATTTAAATTTAATGTAAGCAGCTTTGATGAAGCTTCTGAAGATACTTATGCCCACAATGGGAACTTTACTGCGATTATGCCCTTTGTCAGTTATAATTATGTGATCCGTCCCTGGCTGCGTTTATCAGCAACAGGAGGCTACAGGTTTACAAATGGCGCTGAATATGACCTATTCGATAAAACATATACTGGCAGCGACCTGGATGGCATATTTTTGGGATTAATAATTGGATTTGGCAATTTTTAAAAATGAAATTAAATATTAAAACACCCGTATCAAAACGGATTTTTCCCGGTCGGCGGCGTGAGGATAGAATTCTAAGGCAGAACTATCCTTTTCCGGATGTAGCGGTCTTTGCCGACGCGTACTTCGCCGATGTAATCGCCTGAAGGCATTTTTCGGCCTTTATCGTCGCGGCCGTTCCATGTAAATGAATAGCTGCCGGCCTGCTGGCTTCCATCAAAAATGGTTGCAATAACCACAGCTTTCAGTGAATATATTACTACTTCAACATCAGTCGGATAATCAAGAGAATAGTTTATTTCCGGCGATACGTCTTTTGTGACTCCGATGAGCCTGCCGATGGTACTCAGATTGATCTTAGCCCCGTAGGGTGAATAAGTTCTGGCATATGGGATGCTGAGGGATTGCTGAATGTTAAGTTGATGTAAAGTAACTTCAATCCCGCTTGGTTCAAAGGCTTCCTCAGGAATATTTTGCATATTCTGAATGGCAACCTGCCAGGGTGTGCCTTTGGCGATTTCCTGCTCAAGCCGCCAGAGAGCCTGTGAATTATGCAGGTCATATTTAAGCCTGGCCGATGCCGGTATATTCATCTGCATCGCGGCATTAAAGGAACTATCCTGAATATTTGTGAATCTTTCGGCTGATTGTGCTTCCTGATCGCTGTTATACCGTGCGGTATCTTCAATAAGATACTGCATGGGAGTGAGCTGTTTGTTTTTTTCGAGTAAAGTTTCAGTTGTATCTCTCTGAGCATTCAGAGTAGTTGTAACTATCAAAAAAAATATTGCCGCTAAAGAAATTCTAAACATCATAAAAACTGATATGGTTTTCAAATTATTATAAAAACGTTACAAACGTAAAATAATTAATATTAACTTATTCAAAAAAGCCGGACTCACTTAAATTAAGCGGCCCGGCTATTATTTTACAATAAGACGATCTTATTTTGAAAGCTTATCAAAAAGCTCATTTTTTTCTTTATCGCTTAAAAGGTCGCCAAATGAGAAAGAACCAGCGTTCTGTGGTTCAGAAGCTTCACTCCTTGTATGCGCAGGCCTTCTTGCCGCGATTTCTTCTTCCTGAGGAGATAGTATAAGAGATTCTTCAGAAGGGACCAGGTCAGAGATTTTAACATCAATCTGATCTCCCGGCGAGAAGGGGATTTTCTTGCCTTTTAAAAGGCTTCTCATTTTACTTCTGGGCATAAAGCCGTCAACTTCATTTTCAATATTTATTATCGCGCCCTGGGGTACAACCTGAGTTACAGTCCCTTTAAGCTCTGTTCCCACGGGGTACTTTCCTTTAAGTGTTTCCCAGGGATTTTCCTGTGTTCTTTTAAGGCTTAGGGACATGGTGTTTTTCTGTTCGTTGATGTCGACAACCATGACTTCCAATTCCTGGTTTTCCTGTACAACTTCGGCAGGATTCTTAACCCTTTTGGTCCAGGAGAGCTCTGAATTTCTAAGCAGGCCTTCAACTCCGGTTTCCATTTCTATATAAGTACCGAAATCGGCGATCCTTTTTACAGTACCTTTGTAAATTTTGCCTTTTTCGAATCTATCCGAAACTCCTGTCCATGGTGATTCTTCGAGTTCTTTGCGGCTTAATGCTATACGGTTTTTCTTTTTATCGTAATCAACAACTACGGCTTCCATTTTGTCACCTTTAGCAGCAAAATCATGTGGATCATTCACGTGAACCTGAGAAAGCCTGGATATATGTATAAGCCCTTCTATGCCTCCCAGATCGAGGAAAATGCCGAACTTCGCGATCGAAGAAACAGTTCCTACTACTTTATCGCCAACATTGATCTTTTCCCAGAAATCTTTTTCAAGAATGGATTTACGGCTGACTATAACTGTTTTTCTTGAATCTTCCTCGTGAAGCTCATGAACTTTTACATCAATATTCTTACCTGTTACATTTTTAAATTCCTCATCAGAAGGATTACGTTTAAGCGAAAAATGCGAAGCCGGCAAAAATAAAGGCATGTCTTTGTACATTACTCTTAATCCTCCCCGGATACGCGACTTAACTTCAACTTCGAAAGTTTCGTTTTTATCGTGAATTTGCTGCAGTTCCGCGAATACTTCATCATATTGCTTTTGTCTTTCAGCGGCAGCCGACCCCGGAGCCAAATCAGGAGCCGCGGATCCTTTATCCTCTTCGGAAACGGCCCTGGCTTTATCCTTCGAAGCTGTTTCGTCGGCGGCAGCGTTTTGTGTTTCTTCAGAAGAAGTATTTTCTTCGGCAGATTCCTGTGGCTTGGGGGAGTCTTGTTCCGCGGGGCTTTGCGCCTGTTCCGGGGCATTATCCTTTTCAGGATCCTTCTCTGGTTCCGGAGTTTGTTCAGCCCCGGTATTAATACCGGAATCATTATCCTGCCCCTGCTGAATTTCCTCCTCTTTTTTAGGAGTGGTATCAGCATTTTCAGGTTTTAAATTTTCATTTTCAGAATTTTGGTTGTTTAGAGTTTCCTCATTCGCCATGACTCGCACCCAATATTTTTACTTAAATAAATCTGATGGTGTGTTTATTTAAACATCAATTTAGTTAACACTTTAGAATAAATACAGACTACAAAAATACAAATTATTTTTAACAAGCCAATAAAAAATGTTGATATTTTATAATAAATCCTTAATTTCGTAGCTCAAAAATAAAAAAAACAAAAACAGATAAGCCCTTTAAAATTATTTTGGGTATTTATCCTGATTTTTTATATATTTGTAATCCTTTATTTTTCTGCCTCGTTATATAAATTAAGAGGCTGAATAAGTTTTAAAGATTAGGAGATAATATGAGCTTACGCCGTGTTTACGAAACGACTATGATTGTAAATGCAGCCCTGGAAGATCCGGATGTTGATGCCGTTGTTTCCAAGGTTACCGGATATATCGAAAATCATGGCGGTGAAGTATTAGAAGTTAATAAATGGGGCCGTCGCCGTCTGGCTTACCCTATTAATAAAAAATACAATGGATTTTATGTCCATATTATTTTTAATACAGTGCCAGATACAGTTCCGATACTGGAGAGATTCCTTGTGTTGGAAGATACAGTGCTCAGGCATTTAACGCTTATCCTTCCGGAAGAACTCAGGGAATTCCGTAAAAACAGATCTTTCGGTATAGAAGAGCGTGAAGGCAGCGATGAAGGCAAAGAAAATGCCGATAAAAGCGATAAGCCTGATAGCCGGCATAATTCAGCTAAGGAAAATGAACTCAAAGAAGAAACTGAAGTTAAAGAAGAATCTAAAAATGAATAACCGGCTGCCTTAATTTTTACTTTTTAATCGGAGAATTTTAAATATGAAAATAATACTTCGTCAGGATATTGATAATCTTGGAAAAATGGGTGAAGTGGTTGACGTCAAAAACGGCTATGCCAGAAATTACCTCATACCGAGAGAAATGGCCTATGTTGCCTCACCGGGTGCGATGAACAGGATCGAGGCCGAGAAAAAAGTTTATCTTAAGCAGCTTGCTAAAGAAAAAGTCCATGCCGAAGAGCTGGCTGAACAGCTCTCTGACCAGCAGGTTTCCATTGCCATGAAAGTTGGAGAAGAAGGAAGGCTTTATGGTTCCGTTACTCCTCAGATGATCGGGCAGGAACTCCAGCTGAGAGGATATGATATCGAAAGGAGGGATATAATGATTGAGGATCCTATTAAAACCCTCGGCGTCTTCGATGTTAAGATAAGGCTTCATCCGGAAGTTGTTGCTCCGCTTAAAGTGTGGGTAATCAGCGAAGAATAGTTTATTCTGAATATTTTTATTAATAAAGCGCTTTTCTTTAAATAAGAAATGCGTTTTTTTTTGGTTTGATTCGTCGATAACGATTAAAAATAATTAATATCCTGTGGGGAAATGAAAAAAATCGTTATTACGGGTGCTACCGGACTGATTGGAAGCACGATTGCAAATAATCTTAAGGAAAGCGGATACCATATATGCGCTTTTTCGAGGGATCCGGTAAGAGCAAAAAAAGAATTGCCTGCCGCTGATGAAACCGCGAAATGGGATACTGATGATCCCGTGATCTGGGAAAATCACCTTAGCGAAGCTTACGGCGTTATAAACCTGGCAGGGGCCAATATCGCCGCAAAGAGGTGGTCCGACGAGTATAAAAAAATTCTATATGACAGCAGAATTGACGGCACTCGAAGGATTAGCGAAACAATTAATAAACTGGATAATAAGCCCAAAGTTTTTCTTTCAGCCTCCGCTGTTGATTATTACGGTAATAAGGGCGAAGAGAAAATCACTGAAAATGCCTCCCCCGGTAATAATTTTCTATCCAAAATATGTAAAGACTGGGAGGCGGAAGCCAAAAAATGTGAGGATAATACCCGCCTTGTTATCGGAAGATTCGCAACAGTGCTCGATGATAATGAAGGCGCTTTAGCGAAAATGGTGCCTTTTTTTAAAATGTGCATTGGCGGGCCGCTCGGGCCGGGCGATCAGTGGTTCCCATGGGTGCACTGGGATGACATTGCCGGAATGATACATGATGCCATTGAAAATGATGATATAAGCGGCATATATAATTTTTGCTCACCAAATCCCGTCAGAATGAATGAATTCGCTAAAGCTCTGGGAAGAGCTTTAGACAGGCCATCCTGGTTCAGGGTTCCGGAATTTCTGATTAATATTGTGATGGGAGAAGGAGCTTCGATGATAACAAGCAGCAAACGAGTGCTGCCGCATAAGATCCTTGAGGAAGGTTACAGGTTTAAATTCGATAATATTGATCAGGCAATGAAAGATCTGTTTAAATAAAGATCATCGCAATTTATACAAGAGGATACAAGAATGGAAATACAAGAGGATACAAGAATGGAAAGTAAAGGATCGATTGCAGTTACTGAAGGAATAAAAATAGAAGTTGAGCCGGAATTCATACCGAAAGAACTGGCTCCCGGTGAAGCGCCTTATTATTTTTCCTACAGAGTGACTATTAGCAATGAAGGAGAAAAATATGCTAAGCTTCAATCGCGCCACTGGATAATTATTGACGCCGAAGGAAGAAGAGAGGACGTGGAAGGCGAAGCAGTTGTCGGTTATAAACCGGAGCTGCATCCCGGCGATACATTTACTTATACCAGCTACTGCCCTCTGGATACACCTTGGGGTACTATGGAAGGCACATATAAAATGATCCGTGATGACGGCAGCGAATTCCGGGCAAAGATCGAAAGATTTTACCTGGTATCGCCTGAAGCTGTTGAGGAAAAAGGCTAATCTTCAGAGTAAATCCACATTTTCTGCCTTTTCACTTGATCGAGCAGTTTGTGGTCTTCCAGCAGTTTAATAACTTCACCGCGTTTAAGCCTTCTGTGTTGGATGGCAGGATTATTTGCCATTTCGTAAACAAAGGCCCCTATTACTGCCGCGCCGTGGGCATAGTATTCCTTGTTTGCTTTATCGAATGTATCTCCGAAATCGTGGTAATACCAGTACTGTTCTTTATCCAGGTGGCCGTGAAAAGTAAATGAAGGAATTCCTTCAAACATAAAATGGATATGGTCGCTGTTGCTCCAGGGATTATTGTCAATGCCTTTTTCCAGGTTATAACCTTTCAGTTTTGTTTCCATCAGATCTGTGAAGGGCTTTTCGTAATCATCGAATCCCATTATGTTAATACCTGTCGGTTTACCTGTCATATCCAAATTGATCATAGCCGCTGTCTCTCCGGAATGCCTGCGGGCGTATTCCTTTGATCCCCAAAGGCCAAGCTCCTCGCCGTTGAACCATACCATTTTAACTGAGTAGTGATTTCGGGGTGATACCTGATTGAAAACCCTTGCCAATTCAAAAAGAACAGCGCTTCCCTGGCCATTATCTATAGCGCCCTGCCCGATATCCCATGAATCTATATGTGCGCCGATAACTATGCTCGAATCGGTTTCTCCGGGGAAAGTTATAACAGCATTTGCGGTTTCGACTTCCTGTATGTAGGAATTAGTCTCAATTTCCAGCTCTACGGCAATATTCCTTTTGAGCAGTCTTTTTATCCACAGGCCTTCTTCTTTCGTTAGGCTGTAAGCCGGTATGGCGCATGGCTTACCGTCGAAGTTAGAAACACCGGATAAAGTGAGTCCGCCTTCTTTAGTGTTTATAAATAAAATGGCAAGAGCGCCTCTATCAGCGGCTGTATTTATAATCTCATAGCGGTACCGGCGCTCGCGGCCTTTAGCATATCCCTGATCTATAAGCAATATCTTCCCGGCAGGCTCAATACCTTCATAATCTTCCTCATAACCCCATTTGGCGTCAATAATTTCTGCATTAATCAGATCGGCCTTAACCACATATCCAAGCGCGGCAACCCGAAGATCCCTTTCGGCAGGGCTAAGCATCCGGACCTTGTTTTTTCCTCGTACCCAGCCGGGCATTTTAAAGGGTTCAAGCTTTACTTCCATACCGAGCTTTGCCGCTTCTTCAGTTAAAATATTAAGTGCTTCCTTATCTTCCGGGCTTCCGGCTATGCGGCCGCCTGCTTCATCGCAGATTCGTTCCAGAAAATGATATGAAACATTTTCCGAATAAGAAGCTCCGATTATTTTAATTAGGGTTTCGTTCTCGTATGAGAAAGCGGTTTGAGCAAATATTATGAAAATTATGAGTATGTACTTGATCATTCTTTTTTTGGCCTTATGTTTTTTTATAATTAATATAAAAATACGCTGATTATTTATTTAAAAAAAATTTTGTTCCCGGTTAAATCATTTCAAAAATTGTTGTCAAATTAAATCAACTAAAAAGTATTACTATTCGTTTCATTAACCATTAATGACAGATTGATTAAGGAAAAGAAATTGATTTTGTAGGATTATAACGGTCAATGACATGGCAAAAAAAATACTCTTAGTAGGCAGGTGGGGGAAAACCCACGCGTTAGCAAAAGCTATCAAAGAAAAAAGCGTACACGAAACAGAACTATACTGCTATATGGATAAGCCAAACGCGGGATTGGTACCACTAGCAACCGACTATATGCTCGGCGATATGCAAAATAATGACAAGATACTTTCTTATGTTAGAGACAAAAAAGTCGATTTTGCAATTGTTGTACCTCATATGTCACTCAGTAACAGCATATCTGAAAAATTAATCGAAAACGGCATACCCTGCATAGGCCCGACTAGAAACTGCAGCCGCCTTGAAACAAGTAAGACTTTTTTAAGGCAAATGCTAAAAGAAACAAATCAAGATGTATCACCCGGCTATCATGTTTTTAATAAGAGGGAAGATGCAACAGCTCATATTAATTCCATTGATTATGATTTTGCCGTTAAACCTGCGGGTGTAACAGAAGGGGACGGAGTGAAGGTTATCGGCATTCAGCTTAAAGATAAGCAGGATGCAATTGACTATGTGTATGAAGTATTTGATATGAATATCGGCGGTGTTGCTGAGATAATTATCGAAGAAAAGTTGATTGGGCCGGAGTTCACTATTCAGGCATTCGTGGACGGTTCCGCGATGGCGGGAATGCCCGCGATCCGCGATTACAAGCTGCTATACGAAGGAGAAAAAGGTCTGAATACTCCCGGAATGGGCTCAGTCAGTATGCCGAACCATATGCTTCCTTTCCTGAGCAGGGATGAGTACAACAAATCAATCAGGATAATGAAAAATGTAGTTGACTACACAAACAAAAAATTCAAAGAAGATTATGTCGGCTTTTTATCCGGGCAGTTCATTAAAACAGCCGACGGCATAAAAGTTATTGAATTCAATGTGAGGCCGGGCGATTCTGAGATAATGAACATTACGCCCATTCTGAAAACAGATTTTGTGGATCTATGCGAAGCAATGCTCGATAATAAGCTCCAGGGAATGGATGTAGAATTTGAGAAAAAAGCAACTGTATGCAAGTACGTTGTTAAAGAAGGATTTCCTTATCCCAAAGGCAATATGGAGATGATTATCAATGACGAAGCCATAAAGAACGCCGGGGCCGATCTATTCTATTCTTGCTTCGCCGTGGATGATAACATTTATAAACCCAGTCCGAGGGGAGTGGCAGTAACCGCGAAAGGAGATTCACTCGAAGAAGCTTACCTGCTTAGCGAAAAGCTTATCGAAGAGAATATTAAAGGGAAGAATATATGGCACCGAAAGGACATCGGCACTATGGAACTATTGGATATCGAACCGGAGATATCATGATAAAAATTGAAAATATAAGCGGATTTGATTACCGAGATGTTTATCATCTGGCAGGAAAAATTGACGGGATAGTGCAGCATCCAGCGCATGTTTATAAAATAATGGCAGCACACTTCACTGATACTTTTTATATAGCCCGGGAAGAAAGCGGAAGCGGCAAATCAACCATACTCGGCTTCATGATGGGCTTTGTTTCACAAAGCTATCCGGGCCACCTTTTTGTATGGCAGATAGCAGTATCGGAAGCCGCCCAGGGTAAAGGCGTTGGTAAAAAGCTTCTCAGGCATACAGTCGATTTCGCGAAACAGTCTGATAGCTGCTCTGCTGTTATGGCTACAGTTGAAACAACAAATATAGGATCACAGGCGCTATTTGAAAAATCAGGATTTTCTATTGATTCTGCGCGGTTCAAAGATGTAGGCCTCGAGCTTATCACAAATGATGGCAAAGAAGCTGTGGTTGATTATTACGGCAGCGGCACAGACCAGATATTCTATGTGCTGAAAGTATAGCAAGAGTGACGGGATTATGTCAGAACTCACGGGGATAATAACCGGGAGAATGACCATTAAAGATGGAAGCTAACAAAAAAGGCCGCCCTAAGCGGGCAGCCTTTTCTATATTAAACATAATCATATAAGATTATTGAGTGGCACGTTTCAATCTCTTAAGTACTGATAGCAGCATCAGTGCCGCGGCAACCGATGTAGCGACCAGAAGAAGGAAGAATTGCCATAATTCCCAATCCTGATAGAACCTTCCGACAAATCCTGATAAGTAGTTACCGATAGCGGTTGATAAGAACCATCCGCCCATCATAAGCCCTTTAATTTTAGCGGGAGATACCTTCGATACAAATGATAGTCCCATCGGGCTAAGGAAGAGCTCCGCAATTGTCAGAGTAAAGTAAGTACCTATCAGCCAGAAAGGCGAGATAGTCATTGCTGAAGATCCTTCTCCGAGTGTATATACTCCCGGAAGATTCATTGAAGCAAAGACCATTACACAATAAGCCAGTCCGGTAATGACCATACCTATACCGATCTTAGCCGGTGATGACGGTTCCTTTCCTTTCTTATTCAGATAAGCGAAAAATCCGACTATTATCGGTGTTATAAACACAATGAACATGGGGTTGAAAATCTGGAATTTCTCAGGATCGAGATTATTCGTTCCGTCAAATGAGTTGTATTTATAAATCATGACAATAGCGCCAATAATGACGGCTGCAGCGGAAACCATCTTGAGCTTGCCTTGAATTTTCGGATTTATCAGCCCAATAAGGCCCATGAGGGTAATAAGCAGTGCGTGAAGCCCAATTACGTCAAAGAGCATATAAGTCCATGGGCCGACAGAGCCGTGGATATAGTCCTTGGCAAATAATGAAAGCGCCGCGCCGTTCTGGTGGAAGGCCATCCAGAAGAAAATTACTATCGCAAAAATAATGAGAAGAGCGCCAATCCTTTGTTTTTCCTGTTGGGGAGTCAGTTTCTGGTCAACGTCAGGATTTGTTTGTTTTTTGCTTGTATAGTCAGCGCTTTTGTAGTGCTTTCTGAATATAACGAAAATCAATAACGACATAAGCATACCGAAAGCGGCTAATCCGAACCCGGCATTATATCCAACAGCAAGGGTAACGTTGAAATTATCAAGAAAGAAATTCTTGATACCGCTTGCCGCGAAGGGAGCATAGAAAGCGCCGACATTAATACCCATATAGAAAATATTATAGCCCGCGTCCTTCAGGGAGTTTTGTGTGTGTGAATAAAGATTACCCACCAATACTGAAATATTAGCTTTAAAAAGGCCGTTACCGAGAGCAACAACGCCCAGAGCAATATAAACCTGCATTGGATCGCTTGTGGGGGCAGCCATCATCGCATAACCTACTCCCATAGTGATGGCGCCGATAATGATAGTTCTGCCATAGCCTAAGAAGTTATCGGCTAACCAACCGCCCAGGATTGGTGTAAGATAAACACCAGCCAGAAAAATTCCATACACTTCAGTTGTTCGTGAAGCGGGCCAGCCGAAATTTTCGCCAAGGTAAAATACAAAAATGGCGAGCATAGTATAAAATCCGAAACGTTCCCACATTTCGGTAAAAAAGAGGACATATAGCCCCTTTGGATGTCCTTTAAACATTATTCCTCCTGAATAATTTGTTTTTAATTAATAAAATTATACTAATATATTTCACAATAATTACAATACCTTACTAATAGCAGAATGCCAAAAATAAGGATAGAATGACAGAAAAACAATTCCGGGTTAATTTTTCGGTATGCAAGGCAGCACAATTTTAAAAGTGGTGCCCTCATTAAGCTTGCTTTTAAGCGTAATATGGCCGCCGTGGAAATCCACACATTTTTTGACTATTGCCAAACCCAGCCCGTAACCCGAAACTGATCCGATGTTTGATGCCCTGAAAAATGACTGGAACAAATGATGTTGTTCATCATCAGGTATGCCGCAGCCACGATCAGTTATAGAAAATTCTACTGTTTCACCATTACCCGCTACTTCCAGGTCAATTTCCGAGCCTTTCGGAGAATACTTAATGGCGTTAGTCAGAAGGTTTGAAATAATAAGTGCGGTTAGATTTTCATCAATATAAGCATAATCGGTTTTACCTTTAAAACTAAAGTTTATCCTGTGAGAATTTCCGGCATTAAATAATATATTATCAACAGTAGATTTGCAAAATGCCTGCACATTCATCTGGTATGGCTTGAACATGAACTTGCCGGTATCCATTTTTCCGATTATCAGGACATTTTCCATCAGCCTTGTCATTTTATGTACAGTATCCTGTATCCTCTGGAAGTGCTTTTCTTTTTCTTCTTCCGGCCAGCGGTCTTTGTAGCGCCTCAGCAAGTCGGCTGAAAGCATAATAGTAGTTAGCGGAGTGCGGAATTCGTGCGATATCATGGAAATAAACTGTGTTTTCAGCATATTAAGCTCTTTTTGCTTTTCCAGAGCGCGGATGCTTTCTTCGTGGCTTTTTTTGATTGTGCTGATATCCATTCCCATACACAGTATAAAGTCCCTGTTGCCAATTTTCATGTGTTCCAGTGAGAGCATCACGGTGATCTCTTTGCCTTCCTTACTGATGAGTTTTACTTCTTCACCGGTAATTCTTTTATCGCGATAAAATTTTGTATAAATATTATCACGCAGTTTTATATCAGCCCAAAGGCCGGATTTACCCATATTTTTAAAAAGAACTTCTTCGCGTGTATATCCGATCAGATCCAGGTAGCTCTGGTTAATATCTACTATTAGCTGATCATCGAAATGCTGCATGCACATTGCTATTGGAGAAGCATGAAAAACTTTTGAAAATTTTATCTTCGATTCTTCCAGGTCTTTCCTGATTTCTTTTTGTTTGGTCTGATCCTGAGAAATACCCATTATGTACCTGGGTTTGCCCTTATTATCGCGAATGACAAGCTTTCTGGTGGAAAAATATTTTTCGCTGTTTTCGCCTATAACAAGAGAATCCTCCTTGATTTCAAGCATACCGCCATTATTGAGTACAGCGAGATCTTCGTTATGGAAAGTATCAGCAAGCTCAGGCGGAAATATTTCGTGTACAGTCCTGCCTAAAAGGTAGTCGCATCTGAGCCCTGTCATTTTTTCGCCGGCCCGGTTGATAAATGTATACTTGAGAGTTTGAGCATCTTTAACATAAATCATATTAGGAATATTTTCCAAAATTGTATTCATGAAGTTCTTTGTCTGCCGCAGCTCGCATTCTGTTTTTTCTCTTTCTCTTATTTCATTGATAAGCTGTTCATTGATAGTAGTAAGCTCAATTGTACGCTCTTCTACACGGTTCTCTAATTCACGGTTAAGCTGCTGGATTTCCTCATCGGCTTTTCTCCGGCGCCGGCGGTTGTCAGCATCTTTGAGCTCTCTTTCAATTGCCGGCACCAGCCTTATGAGATTATCTTTCAAAAGGTAATCGTGAGCGCCCTCTCGCATGGCGTCAACGGCAATTTGCTCTCCCACCGCTCCTGAAATAATAATGAATGGTATATCCAGGCCTGTTTCTTTAAACAGCCTTAGAGCATCTAATCCGGAAAACCCCGGCATATGATAATCACATAAAACTATATGCCATTTGTTTGTTTCAAGCTCAGTTTTCAGTTCTTCGGCTGAGCAAATTAGCTTGTGCTCAAATTTGAGTCCGTTCTTTCTAAGCTCCCTGAGCATTAAAAGCACATCATCTTCAGAGTCATCAATGATCAGTATTTTGAGTTCATTTTCCATATCAATTCACGGATAATTTCGGGGGATTTTCATTCAGGCCCAGCCAGTAAATCCCCAATTCTTTAACAGCGTCAATAAATTTTTTATAATCAACGGGTTTTCTTATATAACTGTTTGCCCCATTCAGATAACTCTTAATTAAATCCTGTTCCTCATTTGATGAAGTAAGGATAATAACCGGTATCAGCTTTGTCGGGCCGTGCTGTCTTATAAACTTTAATAATTCCAGGCCGTCGATCTTGGGAAGTTTCAGGTCCAGCAAAATGACTTCGGGCAAAAAGGCATTTGTACCGTTGCCAGTGAGCATATCTTTTGCTTCAGCGCCGTCCGTGGCAATGATAATTTCATTATCGATATTATTAGCTTTAAAAGCTCTTAATGTAAGGAATACATCATCAGGATTGTCCTCGATAAGCAAAATTGTTTTTTTTGGGTCGATTACCATAGTTCTATTTCCTTATATCTTGTATTATTTTTTCAGGAAGGTAAATAGTGAACACCGTGCCTTCGTTCAGACTGCTACTGGCCTGAATGCTGCCGCCGTGCTTACTTATAATTCTTTTAACTGTTGCCAGCCCGATTCCGGTGCCCTCGAATTCATCGTCTTTATGAAGCCTCTGAAAGGGATTGAAAAGCTTGTTATAATATTGCATATCGAATCCCGCACCGTTGTCTTCGATAGTGAAAGTATGAGGCTCATTGGAGCGCGTGACTTTAATTATTGCCTTATTCTTTTTTGAAGTAAATTTCCAGGCATTACCCAGCAAATTATCAAGCGCTATTCTGAGAAGATTAATATCCCCACTGACGATAATCGATTCATCGATATATATTTCCGCTGATCTGCCGGGTGAGCTTTGCCGCAGTTCATCTATTACACTATTGGCCATATCACTAATATTGACCGGTGCGAATTTCATTTCCGATCTCGTTATCCTGGATAATTTCAGCATATCATCAATTATCATAGCCATTTTATTAGCTGCGCCTTTTATTCTTCCCAGATATTCTATTGCTATATTATCAAGTTCCGTGCCGAAATCTTCCTCGAGTGCCTGGGCGAAACCGTCTATGGAACGCAATGGCGCCCTTAAGTCATGCGACACTGAATAAGCAAAGGTTTCCAGCTCTTTATTCGCGTTCTCCAGCTGGCTTGTCCTGATAGATACCCTTCTTTCGAGTTCCTGATTTAAGAGTTTAAGATCTCTTTCCTTTTTTCTTTGCTCGGTTATATCCTCGACAAATCCCTGAAGTATCTCTGCCGAATTATCAACGTTTTTAATTATAGACATATTCACCCTGGCGATAAACACTTCACCGTCTTTACGGCGTAGGGGCGTTTCATAAGTGTAATTATCCAGCTTTTCGGTTTTGATCTTTTCTATCATGGATCTTCTGAATTCCTTATCAACATATATCTGGTCGCCGATGTCAATTACAGTGCGGTTAATTTCTTCCATATCCGAATATCCGAGCATCTTTAGCAGGGCATTGTTCATGGTCAGGAATCTGCCCCGGATAGTAGTTATATAAATGCCAAGCCGCGATCTGTGAAATATATTATCCAGTTTCAGCCTTTCAGTTTTGAGTTCCGATTCAGCATGAATTCTTGTAATTATCATCCTAAAGCTTCTTAAAGCTGTAGGTATGATCGATCTGTCTTCTTCGGATGAATTTAATCCCGAAGGTTTGCAGAAAAGCAATACAAATTTAAGGTCACTGTTGAGCTTTAAATCGAATAAGGCGAACTCTTTTTCTAAGCGACAAACTGAAGGCAGGTTCTGATCTAAACTGCTGCCGCAGAATAAAGGAAACTTACCGTTATCTGAAAGAATCCCTATCATTTCCTGCAAATCTTCCCCTATATCAGGGAAATCCGAACCTGAAGCAATTCCTGTAGATTTAAGTATCTCTCCGCTTTTTTTGAAGAATACTATGCCGCAGGTATAGTCCGTAGCCGCCACAATTTCATCGGCAAGTATTTTGAGAGCTGTCCTGACCTCTCTAATGCCTGAAAGTTTGATCAATAGTTCATTGACAAGGCCGGAATGTTTTATTCGGCGACGCAGCTTTTTTTCAAGTAAGTTTCGGTCTTTTTTGTCCCGCAAGGTAATAAGAACATAATCATCGATTTCCGAACTAACGTTTTTGGCATGGTAATCATAATCCGGAATAATTCTTGATATTTTATTGCTGAATGTAGGGCTGCGGCCTTCGATCTTAATTTCACCGCCGGAATTGCCAGGCTTGAATAGCTGCTTTAGCACGATTTTTATGTCATCAGGGATCAGTTCATCATCGAAAATGCTAATATTATCCCCGGTAGAGCCATAGTACTTACTCAGAAACGTTTTCATTGAATGATTGATTTCTTTAACATGACCTTCCTTATCAATAAGCATCATAGCGTCCTTAACCTCATCAAAAACATGTTTGAAGAGCTGAGTATCCTCACTAAGACCTCTATAAAACCTAATGGCCTCCGGGAATTCTGTCATATTTGCCGTACGATAAATTTTTAAAACGCTCTAAAGCTAATCTATAATTAAAAAATTTTTTTTAAATATCATATTAGTTTTTATTAATATTCATGAATTTAAGAAAATAATTGAATAACTAATTATTATTGTGATGATTTTCGGATATAAAAAGCCGGCTTTCTGATATTAATGATGATGTGAAATGAGAATATAAGCACTGTAATTTGGATATTCTTAACTTTTCCGATGTTATTATATAGAGAACTTTTAATAGCTTATCAAGTGATCTTCCAAGCAAGTGAACTAAAAAATACATCACGAAATAATCCCCAAGGGCTAATTCTGATATCATGCATATTTATGTAAGCGTATTCAAATTTAAGCAATTGAAAGCATCCGACAGCAGCAGCCATTGGTTTTGCACAAAAAAAAGATTTGCGGGAAAGAATAAAAGCCTTATATTTGCAGGCTCTCCCAGAGTTGAGGGCTGCGAACTTTGAAATAAGGCAACAAAATCCGGTAAATCAAAAAAAAGATTTGCAGGAAAAAATAAAAGCCTTATATTTGCAGGCTCTCTCTGAGATGAGAGCGGCGAACTTTGAAAAAGCGGGGAAAATATCAGCAAATCAAAAAAAGATTTGCATAAAAGAAATATCTTCCCTAAATTTGAAAGCTCTGTCCGAAACGGAGAAGAAAAAGACGCACTTTGAAAACAGGATGACATTTGAACCTGACAGCCATTAGCCGCAATAAATGGGCAAGCTGAAAAAAGTCGATTTAGCAAAAAATAATTTGCAGGGAATTGAAAAAAGGTTTAACTTTGTATCCTGCTTTTGTGAAGAAAGCGCAAACGTTCTTTTAAGATATAATGAAGCAGCAGGAATAAAATTCAGAAACTGAAAAAAGTTCTTGTAGAAAACAAAAGAAAGTGTTAATTTTGAAGTTCCCTGTAAGGGGCGCACGAAAAAACAAAAACAAACGTTCTTTTGAAATGCGTATCAACGTTCTTTGAAAATAGGAAGCACAAAGTCAATTTTGAGGCCTTGTGATCAAACTTAGAAAATAAGCTAAAATATACAGCGGAGAGTTTGATCCTGGCTCAGGACGAACGCTGGCGGCGTGCCTAACACATGCA
>CAZJAH010000044.1:0-22881 GCA_964544155.1 uncultured Hyphomicrobiales bacterium
GCTTTCTCAAGAGGCGAAACCCGACAAGGTGGCATGCCTCCTTGTAAAGGCGCCTGCTGCGGCTTCGAGAGCCTGGGCCTACGTGCATTCCTTCCTTGGATCCGTCACTATTGCTCAGATGAATTTTCTGTTTGCATTTGTGGTTACTACTTGACGTTCTGCTCCTTTTCATTCATTCATGCACATGCGGGGGCGCCTGTGCCACCACGTTTTTGCATACAATAGCAAATTATTCCGATCATTTTCTTCCCCTCACCGAGGGGAAGTGCCCGGAACGGATCGCAGAGCCGTTTCCGGACGAAGGGGTGCGACCGAAAGCAGTGCGCATCTCCATGCACAGGCGGGGGCGCCTGTGTTACCCCTGTTAGAACCTTTCTGCCTGATAATCAGCTTTTTGGTAACTACTTTATCGTCAAAGCTGATGCTGCATAAGTATGAACCGTTAGCCAGGCCGCTTAGATCCAGGCTAAAATTATTGTTTTCCGCAGAGCTCTTATTTCCACGGCCTGGAAATAAAAAAGGCAGGGAATGTAACCCTGCCTTTTTATAAAAATTGATTTCCGCTTGGCGATTTTACGCGGCTGATACCACTTCTGTAACAAGGCGGGCGGCATCTTCGAAATTGGCCGCTACCCTGAATTCCAGGCCGGAATTTTCAAGAGTCTGCTTGCCTTCCTCAGCGTTTGTGCCGTCGAGCCTTACAATCACGGGTACTTTTACTTCCACGGATTTCAGAGCTTCGACTATACCGTCGGCGACTTTGTCGCAGCGTACGATTCCGCCGAAAATATTGATCAGTACGGCCTGTACGTTAGGATCGCTCATCATTATCCTGAACGCGTTGGAGATCCTTTGAACATTTGCTCCGCCGCCTACATCAAGGAAGTTAGCCGGATTACCGCCGGATAGCTGTATCATATCCATTGTTGCCATTGCAAGGCCGGCGCCGTTGACCATGCATCCAACGTTTCCGTCGAGTTTAATATAGTTCAGGTCATATTTTGATGCCTCCACTTCAAGCGGTGCTTCTTCAGTGATGTCGCGCATTTCTTCCCACTCGGGGTGCCTGTACTCTGCGTTATCATCAAAGTTCATCTTGGCATCAAGGGCGATCATGTCGCCATCCTTTGTAAGTACAAGCGGATTGATCTCAAGCAGACTGCAATCCAGGTGCTCATAAGCAATAACAAGCCTGTTGATGAAATTCACGAAGCTTTTGAGCGATTTGCCGCTCAGTCCGAGGCCGAATCCGAGCTGTCTGGCCTGGTAGCCCTGAATGCCAAGGCCGGGCTCGATCTGCGCTTTGAGAATTTTTTCGGGTGTTTCGGCGGCAACTTTTTCTATTTCCACCCCGCCCTCGGTGGATACCATAACGGTGTTTCTTCCCGTCTGGCGGTCGAGCACTATACCCGCGTAAAATTCTTTCTCAATAGCTACGCCTTCTTCTATCAAAAGCCTGCGTACTATGCTGCCTTCAGCGCCGGTCTGAATTGTCACCAGCTTATTATTCAACATGCTGTACGCGTAGCGGTAACATTTATCGGCAATGCCGCTACCGCTGATGATATTCACGCCTTTCACGGGCTTGCCGTCAAGCTCTACTGGTTCGCCTGATATGACGTCGTGCATGGTTCCTTTTCCTCTTCCGCCGGCATGAACCTGAGCTTTAATGACTACCGTATTTAAACCTTTGCTTTCAAACTGCTCAAAAGCTAATCTTCCGGCTTCTTCCGCCGTGAATATCACAACATTATTTAGTACGGGCACATCGTACTTTCTGAGAAGCTCCTTGGCTTGATATTCATGAATTTTCATTGGCCACTCTATTATTTAATGAAAAAAATATAATTCATGGATTGATACAATAGTTTTAAAGCGAATAAATCATTAATTTATTTTTACTCAGTTTCTTTAACTACTATGATCATTTCAGTATCGTCGTTTACCTGCTCTCCGGCATTAACTGCTATGCTTTCGATAATGCCGTCGATGGAGCAGTAGAGCGTGGTTTCCATTTTCATGGCTTCCACGATTATCAGTGGCTCTCCGCTCTTAACTTTTTTGCCCTTTTCGCAAAGCACTTTGACTACACTGCCAGGCATTGGGGGCAAAATGACTTCCCTGTCTGATAGGGCTTCCCCGGCCGGGTCAAAGCTTCCTTCGTCATCCTGAGTCTTAAGCAGCCTGTAGCTCCTCCCGTCAATAGCTACATAAATATACTTATCATCCTCGGCTGTGTAAGCGGGATAAGTCCTGCCTGATTCGCTGACCATCAGTGTGTTATCATTTATTTTTAAGAATTTCGCCGCGAAGTGCTTGCCGTCGATATCAGCGGTATAGTAGCCTTCCTGCCTGTATATTTCAATGTCAAATATTTTTTCTTTTAATTTTAATTCCATTATTATCTCCTTAATGATCGGAAGCAATTTCCCATTTACCCACGCTTAGCCAGGGTGAAACCATTGCCGGTGACGCCTGGCCATTATCCGGCCGGCTGCCGGCTGACCTTACTGCCGCGGCGATAGCGGCAATGGGCTCAAAGCCATCATCGTCTGTACGTTTGAGTTGATCAATGTTTTTGTCAATAAAGTCAGTAAAAGTTTTACCCTGAATGTAATCATCGTGCTCAAGGCACTGTATCATAAAGTCAATAGAGGTTTCAACCCCGAGTACGGCAGTATCCCTGAGTGCCAGTACCATTCTTTGGCGGGCTTCCTCACGGTCGGCTCCCCGGGTGATCAGTTTGGCAAGTACCGGATCATAAAATACTGGTACATTCACGCCGGTACTTACCCCGCTGTCGAAACGAACACCCGGGCCCGCGGGCTCTTTCAGATAGAGCAGCTTACCTGATGACGGCAAAAATCCCCTGTCTGCGCTTTCGGCGTATATTCTGCATTCTATGGCATGGCCCCTCTGGCTGAGATCTTCCTGCTTAAATGGTATCTCTCCGCCGTCAGCTATTTCTATCTGAAGTTTTACAAGATCAATGCCGGTTACTTCTTCGGTTACAGGATGCTCCACCTGTATGCGGGCGTTCACTTCGAGGAAATAGAAGTTAAGGCCTTTATCTACAAGGAACTCAACCGTGCCGAGGTTGTCATAGCCGACAGCTTTCACTACCCTGATTGCAGCTTCGCCCATTTTTTTTCTGAGTTCAGGAGTCATAACAGGCGATGGTGATTCTTCGATGATCTTCTGGTGGCGCCTTTGTATGGAACATTCTCTTTCGAAAAGATATACGGCGTTTCCGTGAGAATCGCAGGCAACCTGTATTTCCACATGCCTGGGCGATACTATGTATTTTTCGAGGAATACTTCGTCACTGCCGAAAGCTGATTTAGATTCCCTCATGGCTGATTCAACGGATTCTGCCAGTTTGGCAGGGTCTTGAACCACACGCATACCTTTGCCGCCGCCGCCGGCTGATGCTTTTATCAGTACGGGATATTCCATATCCTCCGCGGCTTTGATGAATTCGTTGATGTCTGTGGAACTGCCCTTCATACCCGGCACAACGGGTACATCTGCGTTCATTACAGTTTTGCGTGATGCCACCTTTGATCCGAGGTGCGCCATGGCTTCAGGGTTCGGGCCGATGAATATAAGGCCGGCATCTCTTACTTTTTTGTTAAATTCATGATTTTCAGAAAGAAAGCCGTATCCAGGATGTATAGCGTCACATGCAGTTTCAAGAGCGGCTTTGATCACGGCATCCATATTCAGGTATGACTCAGCAGCAGGCGCCGGGCCGATAAGTACGGCTTCATCCGCCAGCCTGACGTGAAGCGCACCCCTATCCGCTTCAGAATAAACGGCGACGGTGGAAATGCCCGTTTCCCTGCAGGCCTTAATCACCCTGCACGCGATCTCACTTCTGTTAGCAATAAGAACTTTTTTGATCATGCTGATATCAATTTTATATTGGAAAAATTTATTATCATTCTCAATTTCACTGGTGTTGATCTTTCGTTCGCACCAACCCGTCTCGCTATCCCCATTCCGGCGGGCGCTTTTCCAAAAATGCGGTTACGCCTTCTCGGCCTTCCCTGCTTGTGCGCAGCCCTGCAATGAGCTTAGCCATATAATCCATCAGCTCTTTTTTATCGAGCTTATTATTCTGTATTATCAGCCTCTTGACATGCGCTAAGGCTTCCGGGCCGTTCTTTATTATCATATCGGCGTACGCATTAGCTTTTGCCACAAGATATTCCGGCTGTACAGTTATGTTCACAAGGCCGATCTCTTTGGCTTCAATGGCTTTGATCCTTCTGCCCGTCAAAAATATCTCCTTAGCGCGGGCTTCGCCAATTCTCTTGATTATAAAAGGGGCAATCGCTGCCGGTACAAGGCCTATTCTCACTTCGCTCAATCCGAAGACCGATTCATCCGATGCTATCACTATATCCGACGCCGCAGCTATGCCGGCGCCGCCGCCTATGGCCGCTCCGTTGACGGCGCTTATCACCGGCTTGGGACATTCGTTGATTGAGTACATCAGCTCAGTAAAAGCGTATGATTCGGTATAGTTCTGCTCGTAAGCTGAATCCATGGCTTCGCGCAGCCAGTTCATATCAGCTCCGGCGCAAAATGCCTTACCCCTGCCGCTTATAATTATCACACGGGTATCATTTTCCTTTGCAAAAAAATTAACCGCGCTGATGAGTTCCCTCACCATTTCTGCATTCAGGGCGTTCCTAACCGGCGGCCTGTTAAGAAATATATAGCTGATACCGTTTTCTTCTGACAGCTCTAAATTGTTTAGTTTTTTCATTTTTAATAAAAATTCAATCTACATTCTGAAAACGCCGTACTTCTGGCCAGGTACGGGCGCGTTGAGTGACATATCGATTGCCAGGCCGAGGGCTGTCCTTGTATCGAGAGGATCGATAATGCCGTCATCCCAAATACGTGCCGAACTGTAATATGCCGATGCTTCTTCTTCATATTTCTCTATGATGGGCTTTTTTATATTTTCAATATCTTCTTCGGTCAGCTCTTTGCCGCTTTTTCTGAGCTGATTGATCTTTACGGTTGCAAGTACATTAGCTGCCTGCTCGCCTCCCATAACGGAAATACGCCCATGAGGCCACATCCAGAGCAGCCTCGGGTCATATCCTCTGCCGCACATAGCGTAATTACCGGCGCCGTATGATCCACCGGCAATTACAGTGAATTTAGGCACACGCGCATTCGCTACCGCATGCACAAGCTTGGCGCCGTCGCTGGCAATTCCGCCATGTTCATATTTTTTCCCGACAATAAAGCCTGTTATATTCTGCAGGAAGAGAATCGGTATCTTCCTGATGGTGCAAAGCTCTATGAAGTGCGCGCCCTTGAGGCTTGATTCCGAAAAGAGCACGCCGTTATTTGCCAGTATTCCAATAGGATAGCCCATTATACGCGCGAATCCTGTTACAATCGACTTGCCGTACTGCTCCTTGAATTCCTGAAAGCGGCTGCCGTCAACTATCCTTGCGATCACTTCCCTCATATCGAATGGTACGCGTATATTTTGGGGCATGATGCCGTAAAGCTCTTCGGGATCATAGTAAGGATATTCAGGTTCGGCGCGTTCCAGACGGAATTTATCCTGTCTGCCGAAATTCTCCACAATATTCCTTGTGATTTGCAGGGCATGCTCATCATTTTGAGCATAATGATCCGATACGCCGGATATTTTGCAGTGTACGTCAGCGCCGCCGAGTTCCTCGTCTGTAACGTCTTCACCTGTGGCAGCTTTCACAAGGGGCGGCCCGCCTATGAAAATAGTAGCCTGGTTACGCACCATGATGGTTTCATCGCTCATGGCCGGAACATAAGCGCCGCCGGCAGTACATGAGCCCATTACAACAGCCACCTGGGGAATATTTTCAGCGGATAGCCGTGCCTGATTGTAGAAAATCCTGCCGAAATGGTCGCGGTCGGGAAACGTTTCCGACTGATAAGGCAGAAAAATACCGCCCGAATCCACAAGATAAATGCACGGCAGATGATTTTCCAGAGCTATCTGCTGGGCCCTTACGTGCTTTTTGATCGTTATCGGGAAGTAGGTGCCTCCCTTGACCGTGGCGTCATTGGCAACTATCATACACTCCCTGCCTTTTATCACCCCGACGCCTGTAATTATGCCCGCCGAGGGTGCCATGCCGTTGTACATATCCCATGCCGCGAGGGATGACATTTCCAGAAATGGAGTATTCTTATCGCAGAGCTTTTCTATCCTGTCACGTACGAGTAGTTTGCCTCTGTCAATGTGTTTTTTCCGGGATTTTTCGGGCCCGCCTTTTTTGGTTTCGCGCAGCCTCTCTTTGAGCTGCTCTACAAGCTTTTTGGAATTTTCATAGTTTTTTTTGTAATCCGGCGAGTTCGCGGATATTTTCGACTTGATCCTATTCATAGAATTATACGCTCCGGTTTTGCCTGGTTCGCACAGAATTAAATTTTCTTAATCTACGAAAATTAAATCAAAATATTAGTCTCGATTGCAAAAAAATTTGCGGGCGGTTAAAAATGGCAGCCTGTATTTCTAAAAATCTATATTTTTTTGATGAAAATTTAATATTTGATTTAAGTAAAATATTAATAATCCTATAAGATTTACTTGCAGGCATATCACTTGCATTTATAACATTTGGCGGTTAAGCGCCGTGAAGTGCAGGTGATAATCGCTTCAGCCCAATATCCTGAGGATAAATAACGCAAAAATAGCAAGCAAAGAATATTCACTAATCAGATAAGCAAAGATCAAAATAATTAAAAAAAGGCGCTCCCGCCAAAGGAACGCCATTTTGAAGAATCCGTATTATTCACTGTTATCGGGTGATAATCAGTTTATCGCTGAAGATTTTGCCGTCCTGCCTGATACTTATGGTATAAGCGCCCTGCGGAAGTCCCGAAATGTCCAGGTTCCAGTTGTGGCTTCCTCCGCCCGACCTGTCATTCCTTATGATTAGCTGCTTACCTCGCGAGTCGTTTACGCTGAGGCTTATATTGCCCTGAGCGTCGCTGTTATATTCAATATTTATTTCGTCCCGTGCGGGATTAGGCACAATTCTAAATTCTCTTCTCGCGATACCGTCTCTTTCAATATTTAAGCTAATAATCATATTTGTTCCGTAGATGAGTCCATCCAGCTCTCTGCCGTCAATATTTCTAATATTCGCCGCTTTTATTTCATAGCGGCGGGCATTATCAACGTCATATGCGAAAAGCCTTATGGTTTCATTTTCGGCAGCGCCGTCCTTGCGATCAGTCATTGTGTTATCGCCCCAGATGCTTATCAGTGCCGTTGAGTTATATACCTTAGCAGCGCCTATGATATTACCCGAAGCATCGGTTGCGGCTATTTCATATCCGTCCTCCAGGCCGGAAGCATCAATAATAGCAGTCATATTAGAACCTGTGAGGCTGACTGCCGGTTGAATGTATTCTGTATCGAAAACGCCTGATATCATATCATCGCCGTGGGACTGCTTAACGGTTGACACTGTAACGGGATAAATAAGCGTATCGATTGCTGACATATATATGTAATAGCCTTCGCCGGGCTCCATCGCGCCAATATCATTCAGGCCGAAGGCGGGCCAGTACACATCTCCGGCCCCGTTCTTGGCGATAACCAGGTTAGTGGTAATCGATCCGAGGGCCTGCGAGGCGTCCATGGTATCAGCTTTAAGATAGGCAATGAGGTTCCAGCCCTGTGAGAGTACGTTTGATGTATCCTGCGGGTTGATCTCCTTGCCGATGAATTCCAGTGTATCGAGGCCGCTCATGTATATCTGGTAGCCATGGAGTATGTTCCATTCGCCTATCTGGTTAAATCCGAATGATGGCCAGTAAACATCACCCGCACCGTTTTTCATTATCACTATATTCGAACTGAGGCCGGCGAGCAGATTATCCAGATCAGCCGAATCAGGCACAACAAAGGATGAAATCATACTCCAGCCTGACGGTAGCTCTAAGCCGAGAGTATCTTTCACGTGCACATCGAATCCGCTGAGCACGGAAACCGAATCGCTCATGTAATTATCCGGGCCTGAAGCATATGCGGCCGTGGCAGGATATTCCACTCCGAGAGCGCCGTCCCATACGCGGAACCGGTAGTCCTCTCCAACATTAAAGCCGTCTTTTTCTGTAGTAACAGGATCATCCTTGTAAACCTTGAATGTAAGGCCGTTAGTTGAATCCCACACTGCATAGGCGGCTGTTTTTAGATCACCGCCGTCAGTGAAGAAAATTCCTACGGCATCACCTTCTACCATGGGCCTTGTTCCGATAAAGGGATTGATACCTGCTGGGATAGTCACCAATGCAGTATCCGTGCCGCTTCCGGTATTCTGCCATGCCTGAGGTGTGCTGACAGGTTCGCTTATAAACGAACGCGCGGGGCTCCAGTCTGAACTTTCAGCGCTGCCCTCTGCCCTTACTTTCCAGAAATACAGAGATAAATTATCCAGCGAATGGAGCTGCTTGCCTGTGCCCTCTAAGGTAGTATCAATAATTGCTGCCGCGAATGTATCTGTTTCTGAAAGCAGAACCCTGTAACTGTCTGCGCCGGGCAATACCTGCCATGAAAGCGATGTATCGAGCTGAACCAATGATGCAGAATCAGCAGGATAAAGCAGTTCGGGAGCTTTCATAAGGAATATTGAATCAATTGTCGAATAGCCGGAATCGGTATAATAGTCATTACCTGAAATGAAGTTAGCCACAGCCGGATATTCCGAAGCTTCACGGGCGTTCCAGAACTTGAACCTATAGTCTTCATTTGCCGCGAATCCGTCTTTTTCGGCCGTACCTGAATTATCTCCGTAAACCCTGAAATCGAGCAAACCGCCTGTCCAAATGGTATATCCCGCGCATTTGAGTGTTCCGCCGTCATTATAGAATGCGCCGAAGGCGTCACCGAGCTTAGGCTGCCTGCCAAGGTTTTCGACAAGAGTATCAGGAGAAATTTGTATTTCAGCGTAATTATTTGTCTCGGTGTATTCCCAGCTTGCGGGTATATTATCCTCAAATGTTTCGAATGAAAACGCATCTGACCAGTCACCTGTATAGTATGGATTGCCAGACCTGACTTTCCAATAGAACTGAGTGCCCTGAGAGAGAGTATCAATCACACAAAGTGTATCCATAACGTTTTCAACCAGGATATTATTCGAGCTAAAGGATACATCTGTGGATATCATCAGATCATAGAAATCTGCCGTATCTACTTCTGTCCAGGTAAAATTGGCATAAGTGCTCACGCTGTCAGCGCCGTTAGCCGGCATAAGAAGCTCCGGAGCTTCAATATTTCCGGTTTTGAAAGTAAATACATCTGACCAGCCTGACTGTTTATCATTTCTCACGGAACGAAGCCTTACGAAATAATGGGTATCATTACTTAATCCGCTGAGAGAAAGCAAAGTATCCGGCACTGATGACGAATCCATTACAAAACTGCTGAAAGTAACTTCAGATGATACCTGTATGTCATAGCTTGTTGCCATGGCGGCCGGATGCCATTTAATTACCGGCGAGGTTGTAATCATTGAATCATTGTCAGCCGGATAGTCTATATCAGGAGGATTCATTTTTACTACTACTGTATAATCTTCAGCTTCGCCGTAACCGTTTGTCTGGAAACCGCATGAATCCGGGTAAAAATAGCTTAGAAATACTCTCATTCTTGTTTCGCCGGGAAGAGCAGTTTGAGGCACAGTGATATTACCATTGAAAACACTTGCACCTCCTCCGAGAGTAATACCCTCTCCCGAATCGGAGAAATCGCCATCCTGATTCCAGTCGATGAATACTTTGGAGAGATCGCCCGTATATGCTAAACCGTTGGTTACGGTAATCGGATAAGTCGAATCTATCATCAGTTCTGTACTTATCGATGTATAGTCCGAGTAACCCATGGCCAGTCCGCAGTCAGTATCATTATCTATTGTATTGAACTGCACACGGGTAATATGTTCATCACAGTATTCATACCCCAACTTGCAGTATTCATCAACCGTGAAGTATCTCCATTCCGACCAGGCGCTTGTATCGCCCGGGTTCAGGGCCCTTACCTTCCAGTAATAGCTGTTGGAAGCAATGAGATCCATAGGCACAAGGACAGAATCTGCCGCGAATACCGAATCAACAGACGCTGAAGCGGATGTATCAGGGCCCATCACCACAAGATAATTATCTGCCGCGGATATATTATTCCATTTAAAATCATAAAATCCCATAATTTCAGAGCTATCCGCCGGCTGAACAAGCGTTACTTGAGGCAGCGGCATGCTGAAAGTCCTTATATTTGACCAGGAGCTGTTATAGCTTGAAGTATGGAATTTTACTCTCCAGAAATATCTTTTACCGGCATCCAGAGTTCCGGAATTATAAGTCGTATCAGTAATATTACTCTGATTGAGCGCATATCCTGAAAAGGTATAATCTTCGGATACCTGTAATGTGTATGATGTTGCCGAATCCACTTTGTTCCAAAGGAAACTCACCCCGCTAAGAGGTATTTGATAGGCGGAATCAGCAGGATGCACAAGCATGGGGCGAGTAAGCACAAGATCGCCCCGCCAGAGGCCTCGCCCGTATGTTGCTGCTACTATCTTATTATCGACCTCGCTAATTTCAAGTTCATTGACTATCACATTTGGCAGGCCCTCGTTGAAATCCTGCCAGTCGGATACCTGATTATCCAGATAAAACGCTCCCAGGTCGGTACCCGCGTATATCCTGTCATCAGAATCCGGCTGGTAAATTACAGTATTAATCGGAACGTTCGGCAGATTGCTCCCCGTTACGTTTGTCCAGTTGCTGCCACCGTCGTTAGATCTGTACACTTTATGGGAAGAATTGTATCCTGAGTAAGCTATCCAAAGCGTATCCGGATTATCCGGATGAATACAAATATCAGTGATATAACCGGACCCCCATGGACTCGTAACTGTTGTCCAGTTGCTGCCGCCATCGGTAGTTTTGTAAATAATATTTGGTTCCGATGTATAGATTATATCCGGGTCAGCTTTCGATATCCTTAACACTCTTAGTGTTACATTAGATGATTTATCGTACAGTTTGAACCAGCTTGAACCGCTGTTGGTTGATTTCCAGACATCTCTGAACCCTGTAATCAAAATATTCGAATTTTCTGGATGAATTTCAAAAGGTGTTACCCACGCGCCCAGATCATTAGGATCAGTTATATTCAGAAAAGACGTACCGCCGTTTGTGGATTTTCTGAAATCACCGTAGTAGAGCGTACCATACATCACCTGCGGATTTGATTGGTCAATGGCGCATTCCATACCGTCACCGCCGATAACATCTGACCAGACCGATGAATTCATCAGCTTGGTGCCGTTATCCTGAAGCCCTGCTAAAACTAATCCCGAGCCATTGGGCCCGACGCCAATTTTGTATATCTGCGATATAACCAGGCCGCTGCCAATCCAGTTCCATGAATCGCCGCCATCGGTTGAATAATCTATTGCGCCGTCATGGCCGCTGTACAGTCTGTTGCTCCAGGGAGAAATGTACAGTGTATGGTGGTCAGCGTGGACATTCGCTATGCCGGGATATGAATACCACATAGTACTTATCGACCAGTCTGAACCTCCGTTAGTAGTCTTCCATACGTTCACGCCGCCTGACCAAACCACATCAGCATCATCCGCGGAAGCCGCAAGGCACAGGTCATACCAGCCCTGCCCGCTCGTGTCCGATCCGTTCGCCTGCCAACCAAGAAGATTGGGGCTGTTTGCCATGAGAGTCCAGCTGTCTCCTCCGTCAGTAGACCTGTAAAAACTGTGAAATCCCTGGTTTGAACTTTGCGCGTATAATGCATAGATATAATTGCTATTGGCCGGTGTAACAGCTATAGCTATACGGCTGATACCGGATGATGGCAATGTGCCGGTTCCAATTTCAGTCCAGTTCTGGCCGGCGTCAACTGAACGGTACATTTTAGTTCCCGAGGCATAAAGAGTATCAGGCGCGCCGGGCTTCATTTCCATATCCCTGAACGTAACAGTTGATTTCTGGCTCCAGCTGGTACCGCCGTTTGTTGTCATATATACTCCAAGGTTGCCGCAGGCGTATAGCGTATCATGATTCTGTGGATGCATGATCAGCCTGTTAATATACCTTGTGTCACTTTGGTTATATGAAAGCCCGGTAGCGCTCCAGCTAGCTCCTCCGTCCGTGGATTTAAGTACGCCCGCGCTGTAAATATCCATACCGTCACCGTCACCGGTGGCGATATAGATAACATTATCATTATCCGGATCGATGGCTATATCGGTAATACCAAGTGATGAGAATTCATCTGAAATATTTGTCCATGTACTGCCGGTATTGGTAGTTTTCCAAAGGCCGCCGCTGGCCGCTCCGATCCATATCCTGGCACTGTCTCCCGGATGCTCGACAACCGCGTTGATCCTTCCAAGTCCGCCGTAACCGCCTGCATTTGTAATCGGCCCTAGTGATTCCCAGCTTCCTGCCGACTGAAGTTCGTCGGATTTTGATTTAACTTTTCTGTTTTTTTTCTTTAATTTATCCAGTTCCCTGTAAATCAATCCCGGTTCGGGGAAGTTGCCTTCGGCATCGACTCTCTGATGCCAAAACCATTCCCAGCGTTTGAACTGTTTCCAGCCTTTACCCTTTTCGGTGCTGTCGCGCTCTTTCCAGTAATCGTAAAAGCGATTCTGTATCGCATGGAAATTAGCATTTTCGCCAAAGATCATTTCCTGATCATACCAGTGCTGAGCCAATAGCCCGGATGCCGGCAAGATCATAAATACAACTATAAATAATTTAAATAATTTCATTTATTAATCCTCCGGAACTATTTGTTTATTATAAATTCAAAATTATATATCTGATTTCCCGACCTGATTCTGAGTATGTACAGCCCTGAGGACAGAAAATTCAAATCAAAGCTCATTTCCTTCATGGAAACTTCTCTGCTAATAACTTGGCTTCCCATTGAGTTAATAATATCGGCATAAGTTGAATTATCTATAAATTCAGCCGGTACGCTAATGCTTATGACATCCTTTGCCGGATTCGGAAATACTTTGATGTTATTTCTTAAAGCTGAGTAATCTCCTGCTGAAGTTATGTCGATATAATGTGGTTCTGAAGCAATGGATTCACAGCCGTTTTCATTAGTATGAACAACCGTGTAATTGCCGGTCTGCACAGGATAAAGCCGCCGTGAAGTTTCATCAGGGATCACAGCACCGTTGAAATACCATTGATTGCCTTCTGTATAGCTGGATTCAAGATAGTATTCAACTTCATTCCAGAATAACTCTGGTTGACCGGGTGACTGATAAACAGTAATTGTTGTCGACGCATTGTTTTCACAACCGAAGGCATCCTGGAAAAGATAAGTAATTACATGCTCGCCCGGACCCGCTTCGGAAGGATCGAAAGTGTTGCCGTTGTTAACTCCCGGGCCTGTGTAGATACCATTAACGGGCAGTCCTTCGCTGAATGTGTAAGTTTCGTCATTTGTACAGAATTCCGGCAGATCATCAAATGTTACCTGAGGCAGGTCCCTGATAAGAACTTCCTCTGATACAGTTTCATCGAAATTACTTGCGGGTATCTGCTGCCTTAGAAAAAGTGTGCCCTGGCCGGCGTCACCCCATTCAACTGTAACTGAAGCCTCATTATCGGCACCGATAATTACGCCTTCCTGTACTGTCCATTCGTGAATAATGCCCTGTATGCCTGAACCTGAAGCGTTATAAGATATTTCTTCCCCCGAGCATACGTCAAAATCGCCCGTAATGGCAGGCTCATGGCCTTCATTAATTGTCACGGTGACAGTTTTTACTGATGTACAGCCTGAAGCATTTGTTTTAGTCAGTGTAATAGTCCCTGTGCCGGGCTGATCCCAGTTGATCGTTATCTGCGCGCTTGCGGGATTGCCTTCTATTGTTCCGTTTGTGGCTGACCAACTGAATGTAGTAAGGGGTTCTGATAGTGTCGAATATGTTTCGCTGCACTGTGAGCAGGAGGTCAGTGAGCCGAATATGTTTACTTTTGGCTTAGGAGCAACATTCACACCAATTTCTTCTGTAGCGAAACAGCCTGTAGCCTGGTTGGTCTGCGTCAGTTCTATAACTCCTCCGCCGGATGAAGTCCATATAACGTCAACCGAAGCGCCTGTGCTGCCTCCGATGATATTTCCGCCCTCAGCAGACCAAGCGTTTGTTATACCTGACCCAGCTTCGCTTGTATATCTAACAGTATCGCCATGGCAAATATCCGTATCTCCCTGAATTTCAGGGCCTGGTGAATCCTGAATTGTAATATCCCAACTTTCTTCAACCTGGCAGCCGGTGTTTTCATCCGTTCTTATAATGGTAATAGTACCACCGCCGGGATTTCCCCAAAGAACCTGCACGGCACTTCCGATGGAACTCCCCTGTATTGTGCCGCCGGTTACCGACCATACATTTTCTGTATTGGAAGGAGTTGTTATCGAATAATTCTGAATCTGATTCGCGCACACGAGCAATTCGCCGTTCAATACAGGCGCTTCGGGCAGGCCATGAATAGTTACGTCAATTTCTGTATCCTGCGAACATCCGTCTTCATTTGTTTGGCTAAGTGTAACGGTCCCTGTACTAAGCTGATTTCCCCATTCAATGTCAACTGTCTGCTCATTGTTCGGGCCGGAAATACTGCCGCCTGATACCTGCCACAGGTTAGTTCCGCCAGGCAGCGCCGAAGCAGTATACGTTTTTATTGTGGCCGGGCAGGATTCGTCATCACCTGTGATTGATGGGTCCGGAAGATCATTTATGTTAATATTTTGTGTAGTTTCCTTTTCACAGGATGTTGTATTATTAGTCACTGTCAGGGTAATAGTTCCACTGCCGGTATCGCCCCAAAGTACGGTAAGGGAATTGTCAGTTGAACTGCCTGAAATTGTGCCGCCGGTTACAACCCAGCTTGAGCTTTCATCAGTGCCCGCGTTGGATGTATAAGTTTCAGCAGCTTCGGAGCATACTTCAGTATTGCCGCTTATCTGAGGGTCGGGCAGGTCGTTTATGGTAACATTCAGCGTATTGTCTGTTGAGCAGCCGCCCTGCTCCGTTGACTGCGTGATGCTGACAGTGCCCTGGCCGGAAGCCCCCCATGTTACTTCGATCGATTCAGCTGAAAGCTGTGTATATGTACCGCCGGATACGCTCCATGTATTGTTAACGCCACTAACCTGATCTATTGTGTAAACAACTGTTTCGTTTTCACAAACTGAGGCGTTCCCGTTGATTGCCGGAACCGAAGGATAAGCGTTTATGTTAACCGTAATTATTTCAGTAGCAGAACAATTGGATAATGTGCTTGTCTGAGTAAGTTCAATTATACCGGAACCTGAGGATCCCCATGTAACGACAATATCTCCATTGGGCTGAGTGGTATAAGTGCCGCCGGTAACATTCCATGAATTCGTTACATCTGTAGTAGTATTCGCTGAATACGTATATTCAACGTTCTCGCATACCTGAAGGCTGCCGGTTATTTGCGGATTGGGATTAGCAATTATATCAACATCCAGGGTATTAATTGTTTCACATCCGTCGGCTATATCGAGTGACTGAGTAAGTGTGACATTGCCCTGGCCTGCCGACCCCCAATCCACGTTGATAGTATTATTATTGACCTGTGTCATACTGCCGCCGCTTACTGTCCAGGAGTTCGATACCCCATTTACCTGAGGAACTGAATATTGCTGCGATGAGTTTTCACAAACGGCGTCGCTGCCGGTTATAGCGGCCTGCTGTGGCGGTTCATGCTTATTAATGTTAATACTGCTAGTACCTACACATCCTGTATTTGTATTTGTCTGTGTTATTTCGACTGTGCCAGCTCCGGCGCTTCCCCAGCTGACAGTAATCTGCTCATTTGATGAAGAGGTGACCGTACCTCCGCTAACGTTCCAAACATTTGTCAGCCCCGTTCCCGCGGCTGTGGCATAAACTTTTTCGGTATTAACGCACACATCCGTATCGCCATTGATAACAGGATCCGGCAGCTGATTTACCGATACTTCATAATTTGTATCATCTATAAGCGCAGGTGTACTTTCAGAAGTATATCTTTTTAGGTTAAGCACCCCCGATCCGGAAGCAGTCCAATCGACTGTTACTGTATTGTTCGTGCTGGTTCCGCTGATGGATCCGCCCGAAACCACTGTCCATTCATAAGTAACGCCGCTTATGGAAGGGGTAGAGTAAGTTTCAGTTTCATTTATGCAAACTGAAGTTTCACCGCTTATATTCGGTGCCTGCAGCGTGGTGAATGTCCTGTATGCCGACCAGTCACCGTTGCCGTTACTGTTATTGCCTCTTACTCTCCAATAGTAGGTTGTATTATAGCTTAAGTTGGAAGTAATGGTATATGGCGTTGAATTTATATTTGCCGTATTCACGATAACGCTTGAAAAATTCGAATTGTCATCAATCTGTAAATGTGAGGTCTCAGGGAATCCGCAAATAATGTCCCAGTCAAATTCAGGCTTCAAATAAGCATTAGCGGCATTATCTGCGGGCATGGCAAGTACAGGCGTTCCGGGTACAGGTGTAGCCGTAAAGCCGGATAAAAGCTGAATCGAGTTTGTATGGTATTTTCCGTCATCGTGAGTAGCCTGGGGATTGCCCGAAGCAGTTTGATATGAAACACTTACTATATCGTATTCACACTGAGCGGATACATCCCATACCCTGTATATATATGTTTGTCCATCCTGAGCGCCGTCCACCTGGGCTGTCTGCGGATCGTCGCCCCAAACAGTTATGGCAGTAAATGATCCCTGCCATACGGCTGCTCCAATACACAATCCGTTAGGAGTGAAAACGCCTATCTCGTCTCCGTTTGACAACCCTGTGGAATTGATCGAGGGATTTGCCGAAGTCGGCAAGCCTATTGTGGCGTTATTTCCTGTGTTAGAAGTAAAAGAAAAGTGGGATTGCGCGGAAAGCTCATTCACCAACGAAATTGTGAAAATTAAAACGATAATATTAAATATTTTTTTAGAAAAAGTAGAAAAATTCATGAGCCCCATCTCCAATAATGAATAATATCTTTTTTGCTATTCAGATCCTGCTTTTTTAAGCAAGCCTCAAATTATTTTTAGTTTAAAATAGTTGATTAGAAAAAAAATACAATATACTTATAATAATTAAAACTGAAAATTTATGTGCAAAAAATCATTTTATTTTTATCATTCTTTTCAATAAACTGAGTTCTTCTAAATTGAAGAATTTTAAAAGGAATAAGATAAGAAGCATTATAAAAAGGAAGCTAATTTTGATTAAAATTTCAGTTAATAAATTCACAGCATCAACTGCCGTTCCCACAAAATAAACTGCTCCGACTGCAATGACCAGGATGAACACCCTTCTCCATTCATAAGGCACCGGATAAATCTTCCTCTGAAATATATAAATGACTAATGCCGAAGCCGCATAAGCCCCGAGCGTAGCCCAGGCAGCACCTCTAAACCCAATAAAAGGGATCAGTATTAAATTCAGCAATACATTGAATGCCGCCGCCGATCCCACCGCCACGGGTATCTTAGCCGTATTTTTAGTTATAAGAAAACCGGCAACAAAATTTGTGAAAACTCCGTTGAAGTAATACGCCGCCAAAATGACCGGGACTATATCCATTCCGGGCCAGTAATCGGGATTAATGAGCCTCCCACCCACAGAAGGCAATTGGACTATGTACTCCATAAAAAATGACGTTACAAGAAAAATCACTCCCGATGCCATAGTAAAGTAAGTAAATACCCTGGCGAAAAGTTCTTTGGCGTTCTGCTCCTTGTAATTGCTCAGATAGAAAGGTTTCCAGGCATATTCAAAAAGCGTAACGAAAAGCAGCATTGGTATGCCCAGTCTGTAATTAACCCCGTACATGGCCACCGCCGATGCAGATCCGGTAAGCCATTCCAATATAGGCCTGTCCGCCACCTGCAGAATGATTGCCGCGAGGTTTGCCGGCAGAGTCGGAAGGCCGAAACGAAGCATATCATTGAATAGCAGTTTATCGAATTTGAATTTCAGATGCTTAATAATAGTAGGTAAAAAGAATAGAACGCCGCAGCCGGAAGCTATTATTTGAGCATAGAATACTCCTTCGGCGCCCATATCCAAAAAGATGACGAATACTACATTCATGGCTACAGCCAGAACTATCAGCAGGAATTTAGTTATGGAAAAAAGCCAGGTCTTGCGGAGCATCCTTAAACGCGCGTATGGTATAAGCATTATCGCGTCCAGGAAGGGAATTACCGCAGCCAACTTGAACAGGGTAACTGTGTTATCCGAATCCAGAGCTATCGGAGCATAATATACGGCCCCGGAGAATAAGAGGATGCTAAAAAGTGCGCTTATACTGAATATTGCCAGAAAGGAATGCGTAAATACGGATTTATTCCTCTCATCTCTGCCTTTTTCAAAAAAACGAAAAAATGATGTTTCAAATCCGAATGAATATATAATATTAATAAAGGCTATAATCGAGAAAATGTAAATAACGCTGCCCAGCTCCTGCCTGGTCAGGTAATTGGTATAGAGAGGCGTCAGCATAAAATTAAGAAACCTGCCCAGAATTGTAAACAGGCCGTAAACAGCGGTATCGGAAGCCAGCAGCTTTATTTTATCTAACATCCATATGCCTTAATTTCCCAAAAGAACAAAAATAAAAAAAATGGTAGATACTAATTCAATAAAAAATCCCTGATAATGAACTAAAAAAGCCCGAAAAATTTTCCGGGCCTATTATCAAATTATTAAACAAAAGCTTACCACTTCAGGAGTCTGACTTCGTCCACATATACCGTTTTCCTCAGGCGGAATAGAGCGAGAACTATGGCAAGGCCGACGGCTGCTTCGGCTGCGGCTACCGCCATCACAAAGAAAACGAATACCTGGCCGGCCATATCGCCCATAAACTGTGCGAAAGCGACAAGAGTAAGATTCACTGAATTGAGCATTATTTCAATCGACATGAAGATGATTATGGCGTTTCGCCTTGTCAACACGCCGATCACCCCAATCGTGAACATAATCGCCGCCAGGCCGAGATAATACTCTAAAGCTAGTTCCTGAAACATATATTTTCCCTTAGATTAATTTCCTTTTTGCCAAAATAATAGCGCCGACAATTGCCGAAAGAAGCAATATGGATATCGCCTCGAACGCGAAGAGATAATTTGTGTAAAGCGACGTGCCGATAGCCTGAGGCGTTCCATTGGAATAAGCGTCAGGATGAAGCCCGATAATACCTCCGCCCGGCAGAATGGCAGTAAGCATTAAAAGCACCATGACAGTAGCCAAAAATATGCCCGTAAGCTGTCTGTTGTTGTATTTGGCCTGTACCAGTTCTTCTTTGCCGAGATTCAGAAGCATTATCACAAAAATAACCAGCACCATGATCGCTCCGGCATAGATCAGTATCTGAATTACAGCCAGAAATTGAGCCTGAAGAGTCAGATAAAGGCCCGAAAGCATGAAAAAATGCACCACAAGGCCCATTGCCGATGCTACAGGATGCTTGCTGCTAATGGTAAATACCGCGCTTGCTATGGCAAGAACGCCCAATATCATGAATATCAGTACTGTCGAGTCCATTTTTTTTCCAATGTTTCCTTAATCAATCTGTCAAAATTAAGAAATTTTGTACTTTTTTGTTAATAATATTAAAAATATTTTAATCCGGCAAATAAAATAATGCTTTGAGGCGCTTATATATTGCCCTAAGGCCTTGCCATTACTGCGATTCCCGGATCGCTGACTTTTTCTCCTGCAACAGATATTATTCTGTAAAAATAGATTTTCTATCCTTAATAACTTATCTTCATATAAAAAATAGAAATAAATCTTTAAAAATGCTATAGATGACAGATACTGTCGTGATTTTTAATAAATTTGAAAATGCTGACTGTAACAATATCAGGATTTAAACATGAATAATATCGAGTGCCCCAAATGCGGATATGAGTTCCCTGTAGATGAAGCCATAAGCTCAAAAGCCGAAGAAAAACTGAAAAAAGATTACGAAGAAAAACTGAAAATTCACCATGATAAGTTAAAGGCCGAAAAAGCCAGGCTGGAAGAAGAAAATAAAAAAATTGAGGAATCCAAAAAAGCTCAGGAAGAGCTAATTGCAAAAAGAGTCCAGCAGGAAAAAAAGGCCCTACTTGATAATATGGAAAAAGAAAAAGCGCAGCTCGAAGATATGCTTAAGCGCCGAAATGAAGAAATGATGAAACGCTCCGAGGAAGAAAGAAAGAGCCTTTACGAAAATCTGGAACAAGAGAAAAAGCAGCTTCAGGAAATGCTCGACAGGCAAAAAGATGAAATGAGAAAGAAATCCGAAGAAGAAAGCCGCCGCGAAAAAGAAAGGCTTGAAAAAGAATTCCGCGAAATGTATTCATCCGAAATGGAAACACTAAAAGAAAATTTCGAAAAGAAAAAACTTGAGATAACTGCGCTTAAAAAACGCGAAATGGAACTCCTACAGAAAGAAGCAGACCTCAGGGAGCAAAAATCGAATATTGAACTTGAAATGCGCCGTAAAATGAATGAAGAAAGGGAAAAGCTGGAAGACGCCATGCGCCGCAAAATGGAAGAAGATAATGCACTCACTATTAAGGAGTACCAGAAAAAGCTCGAAGACCAAAAAAAGCTAATCGAAGAAATGAGGCGCAAATCCGAGCAGGGATCAATGCAGATGCAGGGAGAAGTACAGGAACTGGCGCTCGAAGAAATGCTCTGCGCGGCATTCCCATTCGACAGGATAGAGGAAGTACCTAAAGGAGTTAAAGGCGCGGACTGCATTCAGACTGTGATTAACAGCCTGCAGCAGAGCTGCGGCAAGATCATCTATGAAAGCAAGCGCACAAAAAAATTCAACAATGAGTGGATAGCGAAGCTCAAAGACGATATGCGCGATCAGAATGCCGATATAGCGGTGATCGTAACTCAGACCATGCCCGATGGGACTGAAAGGTTCTGCCAGTTAGATGACATCTGGATATGCGGTTTCCACGAAGCTAAATCTCTGGCTTACGTACTTAGACAGTTACTCATAAAAGCAACTTCGGTAAAGGTCATTGCCGATAACAAAGTAAGCTCACAATCCCTGCTTTATGATTATCTTACCGGTAATGAATTCCGCGGACACGTGGAAGCAATGGTAGAAGGATTCAAAGATATGCAGGACGACCTCATAAAAGAAAGGAACGCAATGACCAAGATATGGAGCAAACGCGAAAAACAAATGGAAAGAGTGGTCGCTAACACACTGCAAATGTTCGGATCGATCGAAGGCATTAGCGGAAATAAATTTAAAGAAATTAAAGCCCTCGAGCTTCCCGGAAGCGATGAAGAATAAATAATTTTAAGTATATTTGTCAGCATAGCAATTGCCGATGCTTTGATTAAGTAAATATAAGGCATGATAAATCGTTTGAATTTTTTGATAAAAAATAAATAAACAGCGGACTTTAAATGAACGTCAGAACAAAAGCCGAACTGGAGAAAATTCAAAAGGCAAGGCAGCAGAAGATTTACCAGGAGCTGTTAGGCCAGGATACAGATATAATATTTGAAGATGCCCTCGAAAATGACATGGTGCTCAATATGGGCCCTCAGCATCCCGCCACGCACGGCGTGCTGAGGCTTGTACTCAGACTCGACGGCGAAACTATTATCAAATGTGTGCCCGAGCTTGGCTACCTGCACAGAGGCTATGAAAAAATGGGCGAAAATACCACCTTCCATGAATTCATGCCCCATACAGACAGGCTGGATTACCTCTCCCCTATGTCTAATAATGTTGCCATTTCCCTGGCTATAGATAACGCGCTCGGGATAGAGGCGCCTCCCAGGGCTCAGTGGATCAGGGTGTTGGTATCTGAACTGGCAAGGATATCATCGCATTTGATGGCAATGGGCTCTACCTGTATGGACGTAGGCGCTCTGACTGTTCTTATCTGGACTTTTACCGAAAGGGAAAAGCTGTATGATATATTCGAGAAAATTTGCGGCGCGCGCTTTACTACCAGTTTCGGCAGGATTGGCGGAGTAGCCAATGACGTATCGCCGGAAGCAATAAGCATGATAAAAACCTGGGCGGATGATTTTACAAATCAGCTTGATTATTCCGGAAAGCTTGTTCACCGCAACAGAATCTTTGTTAACCGTATGGGCGGTATAGGAATTCTTGAAAAAGAAAAAGCCCTGCAGCTCGGCATCACAGGGCCTATGCTTCGCGCTACAGGAGTTACGCGCGATTTAAGGCGCGATATGCCCTATTTAGTGTATGACCAGTTCGATTTCGATGTTATCACTGAATCCGATTGCGATTGCTATTCCCGCTACATGGTCCGGGTAAAGGAAATGTACGAAAGCCTTAAGATAGTACAGCAATGCATCGAAAAAATGCCTGAAGGCGATGTTAGGATAAATGATCCAAAACATTCCCTTCCGAAAAAGGCCGAAGTTTATACAAAGATGGAAGAACTGATCAACGACTTTATGCTGATCAATTTCGGCGCCGCGCCCGAAGAAGGCGAAACTTACACCGCGATCGAAGCGCCAAAAGGAGAGCTGGGATTCCACTATGTATCAGTTGGCGAAGGCCACCCCTGGAAGCTTAAAATACGATCCCCCTCTGCAAGCAATCTGCAGTCACTCTCCCATATGGTAGAAGGCTCCATGCTTTCTGATGTAGTGGCAATAATCGGCTCGATCGATCCCGTTATGGGCGAAGCCGATAAGTAACAGCGAAGCTGATAAATTACAGAAAAACAGATAAGTAAAAGCGAAGCTGATAAATTACAGAAAAACAGATAAGTAA
>CAZJAH010000045.1:0-1525 GCA_964544155.1 uncultured Hyphomicrobiales bacterium
AAAAACGTTTAGCCTTAAAAGAAAAGCCCTTGCAAGTAGTTGGCCTGCAAGGGCTTAGGTCTTTTCAGGTGTACTCGGAGTGGGACTCGAACCCACACGGGGCGTAAGCCCCACAGGATTTTAAGTCCTGTGCGTCTACCAATTCCGCCATCCGAGCAAGAATACAAAAATAAGCATTTGCAGCATATTTATAAAATCTTTTTTTCATAATTTATTATATGATGGATTTATCCGTCATTTTTAATAGATTAGCTGTAACTCTTTAATAGTTAAGTTGTCTAATATATGCAGTGAAATTCCTGCGGTACCAATATTATTATTTAATATTAAGATAGCTATTTAGAGTAATTATTCAGGACAGGTGTAATTATTCAAAGCTACATACCGTCTGATTAATAAAGAATGAACTGAAACTAAAATAAAGCCGGCTTCGTATAGCCTACAGGAGGTAACCCTATGAAAAACTTATTAATGATAACGATCGCTTTAGCGGCCATAATAATTGCAGGCTGTGCAAGCGGTAACGGTTCCGGCGATTATTACGGATATTCCAATAACCGTTCAGCCGATGATGATTATAATGAAGCTACCGAAGTAAAGGTTTCTTCAGATAATTCGCGTAAATCCGCAGAAAAACCACAGACGCTTGACGAACTTGACGGTTCTGACTGGCAGAACCCGATGGCAGAGGGGGGAGCTGAATCCGGCCGAAGCTCAGGCCCGGATGAATCGGCCTGGCAGAATCCTGTTGCAGGCAATAGCTACACTGAAGAAGGCGGCAATACAACTGTCATAAACAATTATTATAATAATAGGCGTATGTATGTACCTGTGGTTGTTCCCTGGTGGAGCGGCTATTATGGAGGCTGGCTTTCCTATCCCCATGCTCACGTTAGTGTTTATGTACACAGAGGGCATTACCGGGGGTATGACTGGTATGCACCCTGGTATTCTTACCATCCTTATCACGGCCATTACTGGATGGCATATTCACATTACGGATATCACAATTGGTACTATCAGCCTGTTTACACATATCATCGCAGACATATACCCGAAAGGACTTACAGGAATTTCGGCGTATCCAGGGGGGATTATTCCTATGTTTCGGACAGGCGCATGGGGGATTCCAGGCGCGAAGGCATATCCGGCAGATCAGGTTATACCGGCAGTGATTACCATGATTCCCGCAGAGCTGACGTCCGTTCAGGTTTTGGAAATCAATCCGAAAGCAGGACCTCGGATGTTTTTAGAGAGTACGACAGAGTTGAAACCAGCCGCAGAGAAGACGCGCGAAGTACAGGTTCAGGATCTTCTTATGAGGACAGGGGGTCAGACAGAAGAATTTACGAAAATTCACGAAATCCTGCTGAAACCACCAGCCCTGATAGAAATACCGGCGCTGAAAGAAGGTCGGCTATTAGGGAAAATGAAGGCACCCGTACAGGAAGAGGAGCCACAGGAACCGGCTCAGAGAGCAGTGGTAACAGCAGAAAAAGAATTTACGAAAATTCACGAAATCCTG
>CAZJAH010000045.1:1625-15521 GCA_964544155.1 uncultured Hyphomicrobiales bacterium
GCAGTGGATCCGGCCGTGGTACAGTTGGCAATTCCGGTTCAAATACGAGAAGTTCCGGCACTTACAGATCGGGCTCATCGGGCAGCAGTGGATCCGGCCGTGGTACAGTTGGCAATTCCGGTTCAAATACGAGAAGTTCAGGCAGAAGCTCAGGAAGTACAAGATCAAGTGGATCATCACGTAGTTCCGGCGCCAGAGGCCGTTAACAAAGGAGTAAAATCATGAAAAAAATTATTACATTGATTCTAATCAGCTTTTTTCCGGCATTGGCATTTGGCCAATATGTAGAGGACGCTCTCAGGTTCACAGAGGGAAACGGTATAATGACGCCGCGCGCCGCCGGATTTAACGTATCTTTTCATGGCGTATCCGATGATATAGGCGCCATGATGTATAATCCGGCAGGCCTTACTCTGATCGGCAAAAGCGAGTTTTCTGTGGGTTTTGGCTTTACCCGGTATGACGCTGAAGCTGATTACCTTAATAGTATGAATAAATTCGGAACTAATAACGAAAACATAACACATCTTGCCATATCGACTCCTGTCGGCGATCAGAAAAAAAATAGATCGACTATTGCCATAGGCTATTTTCTGGAAAATGATTTCGAAAAAAACATTGAATTTTCCGCATTTAACGAGAATAATACTTATATAAGCGCCAGATCCGGCAGCAATATGATGTATCAGCTTTTCCTTGCTAATGAAGAAGGTTTTACTCCTGTAAATGACAGCTTAAGCCAGTCATCATTCATTCAGGAAAAAGGCGGGCTTCATAATATTACAGGAGCGGCTGCATTTGATGTCAGCCCGGTAGTTTCGGTGGGTTTTTCTATAACGGGCAAATGGGGTAATTTTGATTACATAAAGAGTTATAACGAAAATGATGTTCTGAATGTTTATAATTCGCTTGAAGATGATTTCAGTAATGTGGACTTAAGAAGTTTTCAGTTAGAAGAAAGTCTCATGCAGGCGGTTTCAGGCATTACAGGTAAGCTGTCATTTCAGGGCAGAATACAGGAATTTATGCGCGTTGGCGTTGCTATAGAATTTCCTACATGGTATGAATTTGATGAAGAATTTTCACAGGATGCGACCGTTTACTTTGATAATGACGATAGTTATGATTATAATTCAAGCGGCTCTAATTCGTATAATCTCTCAACCCCGTTCGTTTATTCCGGCGGTATGTCGATCCACGGGGCAGGGCTTACCTTCGCGGCCGGTATCGAATATACTGACGCTACTCAGCTGGAATTCAGCGACGCTATTCCGGAAGTCGAACAATTGAATGTTCAAATTGTCAAAGAATTAGTAGGACAGGTTACCTGGGGTTTTGGTGTGGAATATCAGGTTCCGATGCTGCCTATCCAGGCAAGAGCCAGCTATAACAAAAAGACTTCTCCCTATTCTGATGATATTCCTAACGCCAACTTATCGGATTTTTCAATCGGAGGATCCGTGTTCTTCGATAATATAAGAATTGACGGAGTTATGAGATGGATAGATGTTTCAGAATCAAGGGTAAATTACGGTGATACCAGGTATATACTCAATAAACAGCCTTTTCAGCTATCATTGGGTTTTACCTATAGATATAATTAATACTATATAGACAAAAAATTAAAACAGAAATTTTATGAAAAAGGCTGCCTTATGGGCAGCCCTTTTTAGTTCCGGCTGTATGGCCATACTCTTATAAAACCTGCTCCCTGCACAGTTAACTCAAAGAATCAACGCGCATCTGCAATCAGTGAATCAATTCCTTGGGGCGGAGCCGGTAATTAGTTAAAGATATAAATCATCTATTGATATATCTTATTGAAACCCGCGGAAATTCAGACTCTGTCAATTACATTTTGAAGCATTTCCTTAATTTCATTTGCGATATCTTTTAGTCCTTCATTATTAACTTCTGCCATTGAGGCAATAGGATTTACGGCGGATATTTCGACTAATCCTGGTTTTCTTTCCTGCACTATTACATTGCAGGGCAGCATTGTGCCAATTTTGTTTTCCTTTACCAGAGCTTTATGCGCGAAATGAGGATTGCAGGCCCCCAGTATCCTGTAATTATAAAAATCCACATCGATCTTTTTTTTAAGAGTTGAAGTAACGTCGATTTCAGTCAGTACGCCAAATCCTTCATTCTTAAGCTCTTCAGTTACTCTTTCGATTGCTTTTTCAAAATCGTAACTGACTTCTTTGCTGAAATAATAATCCATTTTATTCTCCCAAATTATATGATTGTTTAGCAATATAAGCTACGTGTAATAAAATTCTTTATTTTTAATATCTTTTATGTAACTTAAATAGTTTATAAAAAAATGATTCGCAGTAAAAATGGGGATATTCAGTAAAAGATCAGCCATTGCCATGGCGGCAATATTAATAATGGGTATTGTAACACTGGCTTTCGTGCTTTTTGAAATAAGGCTTACTTCTAATGATCTGACTCGTATGCTGAAAAATGAATCTGTGAACTTAGTTCATTCTCTTAAATCCGGTATTAGGAATAATTATCTTGCATCAAATCAGATACAGGAATCCCTTCTGGAAAAAATGAACACAGCCGCTGCCATTATTGAGGATATACTTCCGGAACCGGACAGGCAGGCTTTAAAAAAAATAACTGAAAACGCCGATCTGGAAAGTATTGTTATCATTAATAATACTGGTGCCATAACGGGTAGTTCCATTCAGCCGAAAAATAAAAATGTCCCTTCTTATTTTCTAGACAACTTAAAAAATATTCTGGGCGAGGAATATAAATGGGCTGAGCTGGGCGACATAACGAATCCGGTAAGCGGAGAAATATCATATTCACTTGTCAGAAGGGCAGGGAGCCGTTTTATTCTGGTATCTTTGAATAAACAAAAGATACTCGGGCTTCGCCGGAATCTGGGTATAGGGCGCCTTATAATTGAATTTGCCCGGAATCCGGATATAAATTATATTGCTTTGCAGGATACCTTAGGTATATACACAGCGGCAGGGATAAGTGAGCTTGAACCCATAAGGGATGATACCTTTCTTAGGAATGCTTTTGCGGCTGGAGGGCCCATGCACAGGCAAATCCTCAGGAATGATACCGAATTGCTCGAAACAACAGATGCTATCAGCCTTGAAGATTCCAGGTTTCTTATAAGAATTGCACTTTCTATGGAGAGAATCTCTGAGATACGTTCAACCGCTATATTGAGGTCAGTACTTGTTGGAGCCGGTATATTCCTTACCGGATCTCTACTGATCATTTTTGTAACCACACGAAGAAGAATGATTAGATTCCGGGGGGAAAAAGAGCGCGCGGAAAGCTATCTCTCAACTTTACTGGATAATATTAACGACGCGGTTATTGCCGTGAACAATCAATATAAGCTCATTGCTATCAATTCCACTGCTGCCGCACTTTTTGCTATTGATCAAAATGAAGCCGCCGGTAAATCTTATCAGGAAATCTTTCCTGAAGATGAAGCGCTGATAAAAAGGTCATTAGACAAAAACGCACCCCAGGCAGCAGGGTTACTATCATTTACCAACAATAATAATGAAAAAAAGATCATTGCTGCGGGAGTTTCTTTTTTGAAAAATGATAAAAATGAAACAGAGGCGGCCATTTCAATAATAAGGGATATAACAAAAGAAAAAGAAGCCGAGGAACAACTTCGCCGGGGTGAGAAATTAAGCGCTATGGGGCAGCTTGCCGCGGGAGTGGCACATGAGATCAGGAATCCCCTTAATTCCATTAATATTATAGCTCAGCGCTTTGAATATGAATTTGAGCCGGAAGAGGATAAAAGTGAATACTATCGACTTGTAAAAACCGTTAGGTCGGAAGTTGCAAGGGTTAACAGAATAATTAGTCAGTTCCTCGAATTTGCAAGGCCTTCAAGCCTCGAGTTAAAAGATATTTCCATTAAAGAGCTGATTGAAAAAAGCCTTAATCTTATGGATTCAAGAGCAGCGGAAAAAGGCATAAATATAGAGGCAAAAACCGATGATTTATTAGTTAGAGCGGATGAAGACAAACTTCGTCAGGTCATGATCAATCTTATCCAAAATTCTATTGAAGCTATGGATAAAGGGGGAAAAATCTATATATCATCAGAAAAAAAAGGCAACGAAACTATTATTAGAATTCAGGATACAGGCCCGGGAATACCTGAAAATAATTTACCAAAGATATTCAATCATTATTTTTCAACTAAAAAGCAGGGCACGGGGCTGGGATTAAGTATCGTGAATAAGATCATTAATGATCACGGCGGCAGCATTAAAGCCGGAAACACAAAATCGGGCGCTGAATTTGTTATCTCCCTTCCCTTCCGCAACGATATTGACGAGAATGATTGATTGTTACGACAAAATTGTCGATATATCTTTAAGGATTTTTTAAATATTTTAGCTAAATGCTTAAGTAGTATAGGCTTATGATTTTTGGCACGAACCTTGTATATTATTAATCAGAAATAAAAATTTCTAGAACAAATTTAATTAAGAGGTATTATCATGAAAAAGTTTTTGGCTGCTGCATTAGTAGCAATGATCTTTGGCTTAGGCTTTAACCTTGCAGAACTTGACGCGCAGAGCCCAAAAGGAAAGCAGCAGGGAGCTAATTACACAGACGAAAATAACAACAACGTTTGCGACAATTACGAAAACGGCAAACGAGGCCCCAATTTTGTGGACAAAGACGGCGACGGTGTTTGTGATAATCAAGGCAGGGGTATGAAAAGAGCAAATTTCGTGGATAAAGACGGTGACGGTGTTTGCGATAACAAAGGCAAAGGTAAAGGAAAAGGCTGCTGCAACGGCAAAGGACGTGGCAATGGAAATGGTAACGGAAACGGCAATGGAAAATAACCATTAGTCCGGTTATTTGAACATAAAATGCCGCCATCTCATTGAAATGGCGGCATTCCTTTTCTATTATCATCTAAAACTGTCAGCTTGTGTACATAGCTTCGATCAGCTCTGAATATTTATTTTCAACAATATGCCTTTTGACGCTCATTTTTGGGCTAAGCTCACCGCTTTCCACAGTGAATGGCTGTGAAAGGAGCTTGAATTTCCTTACCCTTTCAAATTTGGCGAAATCTTTTTGCAGCCAGTCTAGATCTTTCTTTATATGGTTAATTATTTTAGTATTAGAAATAAGCTCGCTCTCGTTATTATAACTGATTCCGAATTCCTGAGCTAAAAGTTTCAAATTATCATAATGGGGAGTAAGCAATGCTGTTACGTATTCCCTTTTATCCCCGAGAAGAATGCAATGCTCAATGTATTTGCTCTGGCAGAGTACACTTTCAATAGGCTGAGGCGCAATATTCTTTCCTCCGCTGTTGACGAAAATGTATTTTTTCCTGTCGGTAATTTTCAGGTTGCCTTTTTCCGTGAAAATTCCCACATCACCTGTTCTGAGCCATCCGCCTTCGCTTATGGCTTCGGCCGTGGCCCTTGGATTATTCCAGTATCCCTGCATTATGTTATCGCCTTTTACGAGTATTTCACCATCAACATCCATCTTAATTTCTATGCTGCCAAGGGGTTTGCCAACGGTTCCCGGTTCGGCTTCGTCTCTATGGTTGACAGCCACTAATGGAGCTGCTTCCGTAAGCCCGTATCCCTGCATAACGTCAATTCCCATCGACTTAAAGAAAATCTCAACATCCTCAGACAGAGCTGCTCCGCCAGAAATAAACAATTGCAGCCTTCCACCAAGCCTTTCGCGAATTTTGCTGAATACCAGTTTATCCGCGATTTTATATTGCGGGGCCAGGGTAAATGTACTTTTTCCCTCAAGTTTTGCCCGGGCGTATTTTTTTCCGGTTTTAAGCGCCCAATTGAAGATTTTTTTCTTAGAAGCGCTTTCTTTTTCCATATTTGAAATGATCCTGTTTTTAACTGTTTCCATCAGGCGTGGTACGGTGGTCATCATGGTAGGCCTTACTTCCCTGATGTTTGCCGCGACAGTGTCAATTGATTCAGCAATCGCGACCGTTGTGCCGGATCCGTATAAAGTGTAAAAGCCGGTAGTCCTTTCATAAGAATGGCAGAAAGGAAGAAATGACAGGGCTGTTTCATTGTATAGGTCCTCCAGTACCTGCATGGCGTCATTTACATTTGTTATGACATTGCGATGAGTGAGCATGACTCCTTTAGGATCGCCCGTAGTTCCGCTTGTGTAGATAAGAGTCAGCAGGTCATCCGGCTGGACCTTCCGGCATGATGATTCGAAAATCTTTTTTCTGTCTTCAGCCTCTAATATTTCCCTGCCTCTTTGAATTATCGAATCCATTGACCGTATGAAAACATCGTCATGGTCGAATTCCGTGTTCATTACAATAATATGCCTGAGCGAATCCAGCCTTTCTTTGAATTCGAGAACTTTACGCAGCTGAAAATTATTAGATACGATTACTGCCGATGCAGCGCAGTCGGAGAATATCTTCTCTTCCTGCCTTGAGGTCAGGATAGGGAAGAGAGGTACATCCACCGCGCCCAGTGCCGATAATGCCAGGCTGGAAATTATCCATTCAATCCTGTTTTCGGATATTATGCCAACTCTGTCATTTTTATGGATACCGAGCTCTCTTAATCCGATAAAGAACAGCTCTACCTGTTCCCTCAATTCAAGGTGGTTAAGCCCTGTGAATTTGCCGTCATGTTTATACAAATAAGCGTCTTTTTTATCGGCAATATGCCCTGTGACTTTTAAAAACATGTCCGGCACGGTCTGGTAATTCATGTCGCCGCCTCTGAATTCGCTTACGTTCATAATCTAAACCGCAAAAATAATTAATATTTTCATATTTTAATTTGTTTTCAGGTTAATTTATACGCAGCTTAGCTTATTTAATTGGATAATCTTTGTCAGGCGCACGCGCAATAGCCTAAATGCTCATTAATTATTGACAACCCCTTTTTTTCTTAAATGCCAATTATTTATTTCCATATATCCTTAATAATTCAAAACTTTTTTTTACGGGCAATATAATAGCGGTGAAATGGTTTCTAAAACTATGGAATATTAATAAAAAATAATTTTAAAGGGAATCATGGCTTATTTAATGAGAGAAAATTTACGGCGCGAATTTGAAGAAGAAATTAACCGCCTGGCAATCAGTTTCAAGGGAAATGATGACCTGGAAGAGCTAATAGAAAAAGCAGGCGATAAAAAAGTAGTAATGCTCGGTGAAGCAACTCACGGCACTCATGAATTCTATAACTGGCGGGCAAAGATTACTAAAAGGCTCATCGAAGAAAAAGGATTTAATATTATCGGGGTGGAAGGCGATTGGCCGGATTGCTATGAGATCAACCGCTATATCAAAAACTATGAGGATTCAGGCGATAATGCCGCTCAAGTTCTCAAAGGCTTTAACAGATGGCCTGCCTGGATGTGGTCCAATTGGGAAATTGTTGAACTTACAGAATGGCTCAGGAAATACAATGACGGCAGAAAGCATAAAAAAGCAGGTTTTTACGGACTGGATGTTTACAGTTTATGGGAATCCATGGACGCGCTTTACGACTTCCTGAAAGAGCGCGACCCCAAAGGCGCTGAAGCCGCCAAAGAAGCCATGCTCTGCTTTGAGCCTTTTGAAAGAGAACCCGGTGACTACGCCAGGTCGCTATCCTTTGTACCTGAAGGATGCGAAAAGGAAGTGACTTCACTGCTGGCAAGGATAAGAGCTAACCGCCCTGAATACCGCGACGGTGAATACGAACTTAACGTACTGCAGAATGCTGAAGTTATTGCTAACGCCGAAAAGTACTATCGTGCAATGATAAGCGGTGGAATGAATTCATGGAATGTACGCGATACACATATGAATGAAACCATTTCGAGGCTCATTAAAAACAACAATGAAAAAATCATAGTATGGGCGCATAATACACACATAGGCGATGCCCGAGCTACCGACATGAAACGCAGCGGCAGCATAAATATCGGCCAGCTGGCTAGAGAAACATTCGGTGATGAGAATGTATTCCTACTCGGACTCGGTATGTACAGGGGTACTGTTATAGCAGGCGATTCATGGGGAGCTCAAATGAAGGTAATGAATGTCCCCGAATCCCGCGAAGCCAGCTTTGATCAAATAGTCCAAAGTACAGGAAATGGCGATTGCTATATGATCTTTGATGATAACACAAAGGCGCTCTACAATAAAACAGAACAGAGAGCCATCGGTGTGGTTTATAATCCGGGGCAAGAGCGCTTTGGAAATTATGTACCCTCAGTGATAGCGCAGCGTTATGATGCTTATATGTTCTTTGATAATACCGAAGCAGTATATCCAATGCAGATAAGCGCGGATTCACACAAGGAACCGGAAACCTACCCCTGGGGAATTTGATATAATGAGAGGTACTCTAATTAAAATAAGGAACTAGGCGGCAGCGGGGAGAATTATCCTTGATGGCAGCCGCCAGACGTTCCTTTTGTCATGTACTGATTTTAGAGCTGATTTATTTAACAAATAAAAAATCACCGCCTTCAGCCGCTGAATGGCATCCGGCGCACATTTGCAGTTTTCCCCTCTGTCCTCCTACGGGCGGAAGCTTACCATTAGGATGCGTGTCATAATTATTACTGCCGTCATTAGGCATCATAACGTATTCCCAGTCTCCACCGTCCGGATTATATCCTTCTTCCCGCTTGATCATAGCAAATGTTACCAGCAGGTCATTTCTGTTGCCGTTTCCGTCTTTATCGAAAGTATGTTTAATTATAACATCACCCGGCTTAATGTCAGCGGATTTCATTGGCATATTTGTGTAAACATCTCTGAATGTTTCGTCGGGGCCTAATTCATTGCCCGCGTGGCCGACACTGGCTGAACCGTATTTGGTGCCTGTTATGCCCAGCTCAAAAGTGTTCGATGCTTCATCGATATCCTTTTGTTCTGCCGTGAACATACCTGGCCTATTCCTGATAAATAAGAAACTACCGTCATCGGCTGCTGAGTGGCAGCTTTTGCAATTTGCTAAAATACCTCTCTGATCTCCCTCAGGGGGCAGCATTCCGTTGGGATTCATGCTATAATCATTGCTGCCGTCATTTGGCATCATGGCATATTCCCAATTTTCACCGCCGGGGTCATATCCTTCTTCGCGTTTTATCATAGCGAAAGTAACGGCAATATCCCCGGCTTCGCCGTTCTGATCTCTCAAGTAAGTTCTTTTCGTCACTATAGTACCTACAGGCACTTGTGAAAAATCCGTTCTATTCGCGTAAATGCTTCTGTAAGTGTCCCAGGCATCCATGTCGGGATTTCCGTTGTGAGCAATGGAAGCCGTGCCGTAATAATCACCCAAAACAAAAAGATCTATCTCATTTGTTGCTTCATTGAGGTCCTTTTGTTCAGCAGTGAATTCGTTGGTAGGTTTAGTACCGTTATCATTATCAGAACAGCCCCAATATAAGCTTATAGCGATAATGCCCATTAGAAATATTATTGAGTATTTTCTCATTTCCTCTCCTGAAAAATGAAATTTAAAACATTAAAAGTTAATTAACAGCACATAAAATATATGGTAATAAAAGCAAACGAAATGTCTCTGTTATGACAATTTTCCAAAAAAATATTTCTGTATGGTAATCTAAATGTGGTTTTGTCATTCTAAATACAAATAAAGCAAAGCCCGTATGTAAAGGCTTTGCTTTGACAATAAATTATAGCTATTTATTTGGGAAAATTTCAATTATTTCGAGAAAACGAAATCATTACCATCCGCTTTCGCGTGGCAGTCAATACATCCCTGCATTTTACCTCTCATTTTCGAATCCTGAGCGGGAAGCTTGCCATTGGGATACATATCGAGATCTGTTCCTTTTGCTGGCATTTTTGCCCATTCCCATTCTCCGCCGTCGGGGTTATAGCCTTCATCGTGTTTCATCATTGCGAACGTTACAAGCAATTCGCCTTTACTGCCGTCATCATTTTTCTTGTAAGTCCTTTTTACAATGATATCACCCGGCTGGAAATTATTATTCATTACATCGCGGCTAAGATAAACATCTCTGTAAGTATCATCGGCGGTCAGGTCTTCACCCCCGTGAGCAATGCTTGCTGTGGGAACCTGCTCTCCGGTAACATTTTCAAAGATCTCCAGTTTTACATCATTTAATCTTTCCTGGGTAAGCATAGCGGCGCCCTGAATATGATCACCGTCTTGCATGTGTCCGTCTTCCATATGCTCGTCATTCATTTGCCCTTCCATATGCTCGTCATCCATAGGCATTTCTTCTTCATTATTGCATGATGTCAAGATGAGCGAACCCGATAAAAATACAGCCATGATCAAAAAAATTCTAAAATTCATATATTATCTCCTTTTGTAATAAATAAAATTATTCTTTGTAATTGTAAAGGAATTAGTTGATGAATTATTTGTCATAAATGGAACATATTAAATAAAATTCAGTTTTTTTTGGATATTAAGTAACTTTCCTGTCTCTTATTGTTTAATTATATATAGGTATAGGCATTGTTTATAAAAAAATGAAACGTTATGTCCGGAAGCTCTACTTTGTGGTATTTCGAAAACTTCAGTTTATTTGATGTTCTCACAACAGAGGATAAGATAAAGATCGACAGCCTGGCAGAAATGACCAATTACGGCAAAAAATCTGTAATCTATTTACAAGATGCAAAGCCTGAAAAGGTGTACATCCTGAAGAAAGGAAAAGTCAAAATATCACGCTATTCCGATAAAGGCAAGGAGCTTATTCTTCAAATTCTCAATCCAGGAGAGATCTTTGGAGAAGCTTCAATTACAGGGGCGCCGGGCAATGAATATGCCGAGGCTCTGGAGGATTCAGTAATATGCTACCTTGATGGCGATGTCTTCCGCTCGTTTATGGAAGATAATCCTGAATTTAATCGGCAAATAACAAAACTAATTGGATTTAAGCTTCAAAAAGTCAGCAGTCAGCTGGAATCATTATGCTTTAAGACCAGCGAAGAAAGGATAAGGCTTTTTATAAAGGAACTTGCTCTTAATGAGAACGGGAATAAAAATCATAACGGCACAATAAGCGCTAACCTAAAACTTACCCATGAAGATATCGGCAAGCTTACATTTACCAGCCGACAGAAAGTAACTTCCATATTAAGTTATCTGGAAAAAAATAATATTATTCGTTATAACCGCAAAAAAATAGAAATTCTGGATATTGATCGATTATAGTTTGTATCACTTATCTTTTTTTGGCGTTTATTATTACGGCTTTTCATTACCCTTTAAAGCCGCTTAGAACTATTTGATTTATCAAAATTATGTATTATATTACGCGTCTTTGTCATTTATAGGATATTATGGATATTAAAATGAGACAAAAGAAGAAAGAAATTGAACTCGGAGGTTAATTAATGTCAGAAAATTCGAATAAGAATAATAATAAAAACAAATTCAACAATTTCAGTAAGTTTGACGGTAAAGGCCCGCAGCCCAATATTTTTCGCAATATGATGCTATGGCTGATACTTGCCGCGGGTATTTTTGCCGTTTACGTAATGATGCAGGGTACCCAAAAGCAGGAATGGCCGGTATCATACACTGAATACAGAAGCTTTCTTGATCAGGATCTGATAAAATCGGCAAAGGTAGTGAAAAGCCAGCTTAACGATTACACATTTCGAGGAGAACTTAAGCAGCCGGTGACTGTAATGATAGACGGCAGGCCCCGCGAAGTTAAGGATTTTGTTACAAAGCTGGGCGTTGTCGATTCGGAAACAGAAAAAAAATGGGAAGAAAAGGGAATAACCTGGACTTACGAGGACGGCGATAACCAGTTCTGGGGTTATGTAATCTCATTCTTGCCCTGGATATTGCTTATCGGGCTCTATATTTTCTTTTTTAAAAGAATGCAGGGCGGCGGCGGCGGTTCCAAGGGTATATTTTCTTTTGGTAAGTCACGAGCAAAGCTGCTGACAGAGGATAACCCAAAAGTGACTTTCCGTGATGTCGCCGGAGCTGACGAAGCAAAATACGAACTCGAAGAAGTTATAGAATTTCTGAAAGAACCGACAAAATTCCAGAAACTGGGCGGCAAGATCCCTAAAGGCGTTTTGCTGTTAGGCCCGCCCGGCACAGGTAAAACACTGCTTGCCAGAGCTGTTTCAGGCGAAGCAGGGGTACCGTTTTACAGTATATCAGGCGCGGATTTTGTTGAAATGTTTGTCGGTGTGGGAGCCAGCAGGGTAAGAGACTTATTCGAGCAGGCAAAGAAGTCATCACCCTGTATAGTCTTCATCGATGAGATAGATGCCGTTGGAAGGCACAGAGGAGCAGGATTAGGTGGCGGGCATGATGAACGCGAGCAAACCCTTAACCAGCTCCTTGTGGAAATGGACGGATTCGAGCAGAATAGCGGAGTAATAATTATAGCAGCAACTAACCGTCCCGATGTTCTTGATCCCGCGCTGCTAAGGCCAGGCCGGTTCGACCGCCAGGTAGTTGTTGATAGGCCTGATATTAAAGGCCGAGAGGGAATTTTTAAAGTCCATACTGATAAAATACCACTCGGTAGCGACGTTGACCTTTCTATACTCGCTAAAGGCACGCCGGGGCTATCGGGCGCGGATATAGCGAATATTGTTAATGAAGCTGCTTTACTTGCCGCCAGAAGGAATAGCGACAAAGTAACCATGTATGACTTTGAAAACGCTAAAGACAAGATATTAATGGGTATTGAGCGCAAGAGTATGGTTATTTCAGACAAAGAAAAAGAAATGACCGCGTACCACGAGATGGGCCATGCCCTTGTGGGTAAATTCCTTGAAGATGCCGATCCGGTTCACAAGGTTACAATTATTCCAAGAGGCCGCGCATTAGGCGTGACTTCTTATCTGCCTAATGAAGATTATCATTCACATTCAAAAGAATACATTGAAGCTAAAATTGTGTTGATGATGGGCGGAAGAGCTGCCGAAAAGCTGGTTTTCGATAATCTTACTACTGGAGCGTCCAACGATCTGCAAAGGGCCACTCAGCTTGCACGCAAGATGGTTTGCGACTGGGGTATGAGTGAAGCTCTAGGCCCGATTACTTTCGATAATAACGGTGACGAAGTTTTTCTCGGAAAGGAAATATCTCATTCCAGAAATCATAGCGAGAAAACCGCTGAGCTCATTGACAGGGAGATTAGAAAAATTCTTGTTGACTGCCACGACAAAGCTCAGAGGATTCTGAGCGATAACCTGCATTTACTCCATAAAACTTCGAAGATATTGCTCGATAGAGAAATCCTTGATGGAGAAGAACTCGATATGCTCATACGCGGAGAAGAACTGCCGCCGATAAATAAGAAAACTATCAATGCCATCAGAAGCATGAATTTAAATGGCAGTGACAAAGAAAATGTTAAAAATAACGGTAACAAAACCGAAAAAGAATAATAATTAGACAATAATCGGTTAATTATAACCTTATTCTATTATAGAACACAGTGAATTTTACTTACGAGGTATGAACGTGAACGACGAAATAAAACAACGGGAAGAACAGAACGATAGCATACAGGATTCTTCTGAGAATATTGAGAAAACAGAGGGCACCAATATTGAATCCGGTGATGCCGGTAATAAACCGGTACAGGATGATAATACTTCAACCGGCGAAAAGAATAGTGGTGATCCTGTTGAAGAAGATGTAAAGCAGTCCGAAAAGCCGCTTGAACCCAGGCCCATACCACCTGATGAGGCATCGGAAAGCGCTCCCGAAGATACGGACGAAAAAGTAAAGGCTTTGGAAGAAAAACCCGAGATAACCGGAGAGTTGCCGGAAGAAAAAGAAGAATTCACCCAGCCGATTGAACCCAGGCCTGTACAGCCTGATGAGGCATCGGAAAGCGCTCCCGAAGATACGGACGAAAAAGTAAAGGCTT
>CAZJAH010000045.1:15621-22787 GCA_964544155.1 uncultured Hyphomicrobiales bacterium
CCGGAGAGTTGCCGGAAGAAAAAGAAGAATTCACCCAGCCGATTGAACCCAGGCCGATCCAACCAGGCGAAGCCTCATTCGGATCACCGGATAATATTGCGGGAGCCGCCGATACAGAACCCGGCGATATTATCAAATATGAAACTGAAGAACAGTACGCCGATGCAGTTCAGAAATTTGCCAGTGAAATTGAAGAGATCAAAAAGGCTTCGGAGGACACTAAAAGTTGGAAACAAATTAAAATTCAGCTTTCAGAAGCCAGAGAGCGTGTTAAAGGGCTCTTTTTAAAAGAAGAAGACACACAAAGATTGCATGCTCTTATTGATGAAGTTTTGGAACAGGTAAAAGATAACCAGGAAAAACAAAAAGAAAAATTCCTGCAGGAATTTAAAGAAAATTATGAAAAATTAAAGCCTATAGTTGAAGATAGCATAAAAACAGCCCTGGAATCAGATAAATTCAAAAAGGCCCGCGAAATTCTAATAAAAACTCAGAATGAAGTAAAAAACACGCGGCTTCAGAAAATTGACAGGGAACAGCTTAATAATAAAATTCAGGAGACATTTGAAGAAGTTTCCAGAAAGCAGGCCGTCGAGCGCGAAAATTACGAAATGGAAACGATCGAGAATTATCATACTCTGAAAAAAATTGTAGATGACGCCTGCAATTTCGCTGACAAAACAGAACAGTTCCGCTCGGGAAGAAAAAAACTTATTGACGCACAGTCAAATATCAAAGGCAAAAAATTAAAAAAAGACCAGCGCGACGAGCTTTACGGCCTGATCAGGGAATCATTCAATAACCTTAATAAACGTCAGGAAAAGGAGAGATCCGAATTCAACCTTGAAACTGATGAAAACTATAATAAAATCAGGCCCGAAATCGATGAAGCTATTGCTTTTGCTGCTACTACTGATGATTTTGGTCAGGCGAGGCAGCAGCTCATAAATATGCAGAAAAAGATAAAAGAGCTTAAGCTTAGACGAGAGCACAGAGATAAGCTCTATGGGGATATTAGAAAGATCTTCAATGAGCTTAACGCAAAACAGACCGAAGACCGCGAAGAATTCTCACAAGAATCGATGGAGAACTATAAAAAACTCAGCGACAGAGTGGATGAGGCTTTCGTAGAAGTCGAAAATTCCGGAGATTTCGGCCTGATCAGAGATACTTTGATAGCCGTGCAAAGCGAAATCAAGTTCTATACACTTAAACGTGAGCACAGAAATGAACTTTTCTCAAGGATTAGAGAAGCATTCAAGCTTTTCGACGAAAAACGCAAGGAATACAGAGATCGTCGAAAGGAAGAGAAAAAACATAAGCTCGCGGATAATATAAAGGATATAGAGGCTTCAAACACAGCCCTTGCCGAATCCATTATGTCTGATAAAGCATTGCTTGAGACTGAACTTAAAAAGCTCGAAGAACTATCCGGGACAACTGAGAATACTGCCAGGAATGTTATTGAGAGCAATATCGAAGATATAAAAAAACGTATTGGCAAAAAAGAAGCTAAGATCGAAGAAAACAATAATAAGATCACTGAAATAAAGGCAGAACTCGAAAAAGCAGGTTAAACTTTTCGGGACTAAAGCATTAATCAACCGCGATGAATAATTTCGCGGTTTTTTTTATTAAGACAAGCAATGGCAGTATGCCTGAAATGAAATAAAGTGAAGTTTCAAACTTTCTGAAATCAACAATATAGCTTATATTTTATCTTGTTGTTATTTGCTTAATTTTTTGTAATTTAGTAAATAAAAATTAATCAAAACGGGTGAGCGGGCAGCCGCGCCGTATGGTGAGGAAAGTCCGAACTCCAAAGAGCAGCGCGCTTGGTAACTCCAAGGCAGTGAAGCCGGACGGCAAGCTGACGGAAAGTGCAGCAGAAAGTATACCGCCTCATTCGAGGTAAGGGTGAAAAGGTGGGGTAAGAGCCCACCGGCGCTTCGGGTGACCGGAGCGGACAGGTAAACCCCGCGCGGAGCAAGGCCAAATAGGGATGTATTCATTACTGAGCAGGGTTGCTCGCCCTGTTGCCCATGCGGGCATTACATTCGGGTAGGCCGCTTGAGGACGGCGGCAACGTCGTTCCCAGATAAATGGCTGCCTCCCCTTTATTAGGGAAGACAGAATTCGGCTTACAGCTTGCTCGTTATTTTATTAATGATTTTTCTTATAGGTGTATCGTGAAAATGCCTGATGATCCTTTTGTTGTTGAGCTATTGCCCGAATTTGTAGATACATGGATCAACGACATGAATGAGCAGTTTGACAAATATATTGCTGAAAAGAACAGCGCAGAGCTTTATAGATTGGGCCATACGCTCAAGGGTTCATGCTTTCAGTTCGGGTTAGACGAAATTGCTAATATGGGCATCGAACTTATGGGATTCGCAAGAAACGAAGATTACGAAAATGCGCTGGCTCTAAAACCAAAAATAATGGACAGCTTATATGAAGTGAAGAATTTTTTGGATAATGAGGGAAAATAATCACTTCAAAATATAATAATCCCATTAAGTAGAAATTATTATTTGCAGGTTTTGTGCCTGCTTTTTTGTGAAAAATATTCATTCCTATTGGTTATAAACTATTTATTTTCTTATATTAAACCTGAGTAAACTTCATCAAATTTTAACTATTGCACGGTGATATTATGAAGAAGATCATTGCTTTTGTCATTATTGCCATGGCTGTTGCGTTTACGGCGGCTAACGCTCAACAGCTCAGAATTGCCGTACTGCCCTTTGATAATAGCGACGGAAATATGGATTACAACATTTGGAGCTATAAACTTCAGGATTCTTTATATAAAGAACTGTCAATAGGTGATCCGGATGAACTTAACTATAGGGTTGTACCTATTGATTCGGTAGAAATGGTACTAGCTGAACTTAACCTCGATCCGGAAAATCCCCAGTATGCATCTGACTTGTGGAAAGCTATTGAAATCCTCGGGGTAGACCGCGTCGTTACAGGTAATTTTAAAGTGAAGGCAAACAGGTTTCTGATAAACGCATATGTTTATTATGTCGCTACAAAAATGCCTCATCCAAAATTTCAGGCAAGAAACATTTTCAAAAAGGAAGAGGACATCCTCTCAGCCGTTCCTTTTATACATAAAAAGCTGCGCATGGCTGTGATAGGCAACTGATCTGATTCAATAAGCGCGGCTGATTTATTATTTATATTTTGGGGAGAAAGCCATGTCATGTAGAATGGCTGTGTCTTTTGTTATAGCTTTTTTGATTGCCGCCTGTAGTGAAACAAATGGGCCTCTCAGCCCTCAATATACCAGCGAGGGCAAAAAAGCCCTCGTCATAGTAGTTGAAAATAACGACGGGCTTTTATTCAGCCAGGCAGAATTTTTTTTCCAAACTCAGTACAAGAAAGAATTGCTTCAGATATTCTCCGATATGTTTGAAGTTTCTGAATATGAAATGCAAAATATGTCCCTGAATGAGATCATCGAATTACATGGGGAAGAATGGCAGCTTAATTCAATTAATAATGCCGGCACCGGCTATTATGACAAAATCATACAATTGAGTGATGCCAATGCTAAAAGGGGTATTCTTTTAAATGAATTAACTGCACTCGCGAAAGAAGAGTATTGCATAGATATGGTTTTCTGCCTTCATGGAGACAATGATAATTTCTATTTAAGCGACGGAGCGGTTAATGTAAGGGCTTTTTGTTCAGATCTTAAGAAAGAAAACATTCAGATCAGGTCGTTATACCAGACTTGCTGCCACTCGTCAATCAGTATGAAGGGCTGGATTGATTACGGTATCTATGCCGTTAACGGCGCAAAAGCGGTGAACAGCATTACCATGTTTTCGCCGGCTTATTTTGTCGAAAGCTTTGTTTCGGGAATGTCTTTTAATGACGCTGTTTACCTTGCCTTTGACCGCGAACTCGATAAAATATCGAGCTACGACTATATACTTCCTGTATCCGCCTTTTTACTAAACGATCAAATTTTGGAAGATAGCAAACAAAAAACCGGGGGGAAAGATAAAAACATTCGTTTCATCAATACACTGCCCTGAAAAACCAATGATTTAATTATTACGCAATAAAAAGCCGCCCCGGATAGGAGCGGCTTTGCTGTTCATTGAGGCATGGTGCGTTTGCTTATCGGCTTGCAGTTTCCATTGGTATTACTTCGATAAATACATTTCTGTTATAGAAACGGCCTTCCGGCGTTGAATTATCAAAGATTGCTCTGGTTCTGCGTTCACCGAATGCCATTGACTGTACGTCAATATTTTTGTTAGCTCGGCGGAATTCATCCTCGAGAATTCTCTCAACTTCATTCGCCCTGTTTTTAGAAAGTTCGAGGTTATAGTCTTTTTCTCCGGCAATATCAGTATGGCCGTAAACCACCACTCTGTAGCCTTCTTTAAATAGCGGGGCTAATTTATTTCTGAGGAAATCTTCATATGTCTGTACGGCATTTGCTTCTGCATAATCAAAGAGGATGATGTACCTTTTACCCATTATTTTTTCTTTGTCAACCACCTTCTTAACAAGCCTGAATTCGTCTGATCCTGTTACTGTTCTGCCGTCTTTAGTAGTAACAACAGCTCTTGCCGTATATTCGCCCGCTTCCATATCATCGAGCAGTCTGGAAGGATCAATTACTTGTAATTCACTTTCATAAGGGCCATATCTTTCTTCAACTCCGTTGTCGCCAAGAATTTTGAGCTGCCATCTTCTAATGTCAATTCTGTCATTAATATCTACAACAAGATCATTTTCGATCATTGACTGGGCTCTCAACTTGACTTTAACGGGATTATTCATATCTTCATCATTAAATACCAGCCTAACGCGCCTGTTTTCCTGCCTAACGAGGTCTTCATCTTCCGGCGGCGTCCTTTTGGTACCTGAAGGATCGACAGGTTGATCCTGGGTTTCTACGGTCATCCTTGTCAGGCTGATATTAAACACATTCATGAAATAGTCTCTTACGTTATTGGCCATTTTATCGGCATCAGCGTGAACAGGGGCTGAACCAATAATTTTAACTTCCGCGTCCGGGTTATCTCTGAGCCTTGAGCCATAGATATTAAGTATATTATAATAAATTTCCATGTGATTATCTCTCATATCCTCTCTCGGAAGATTGCCAGCCCTTTCACCGTCAAAGAGATTATCTTCGTTGAACCTGTTAGCTTCGTCGCGGTTAAGCAGATTATACCTTTGCGGTATTTCTGAGTTTCCGTTATTAAAGAAAACTGAATTTATCAGTGGGAAATAATCAACTACAGTTCTCTGATAGTAATAATTTCCCGCGGGGGTTTCGATGGATAAGTCAACCGGCAGAGTCTGCTGAGGCATTATCCGGTCGGTAGTGAGCGATTCGAATGAAAGTTGGGCGCCGGCCCTTACAGTTACCGTTCCCCAAACATCATCAATTTCGTCCTGTTCGGGATTACCTGTATCATGCCTCTGATTAACAAGCCAGCTTGCATTTACAAACGGACTGATATACCATCTAGTTGTGCTCATTTCATTTCCAACCATGATATCATAACCAAAGCCGCCTGAGATTCCCCATGTCGGGCTGTGCATTCTGTCGATATCAACATCTTCTCTGGTTGCAGCCTGGTCCTGATCTGGCCTGTAATCGTATTTTGATTCGAGAAGGAATGCTATCATCGGTCCTGCCGTAAAGTATAAATTAGGTACCAAATTCTGGTCAATTCTTAACTGCGGTTCAATAGAAACATAATTGGCAAATATGTCGAACTGGCTTATCGGGGTTATGGTTTCATCGGTAACAACGATATCTCTTCCGTCAAATGAGGCTCTGAGCCTAACACCCCACCAGCTGTCAGAAAGATATTCTCCGGTAAAACCAGCGTAAAGGCCGTATCCGTCGCCGTCATCAATTATTTTGGGAACAAAATCGGTGCCATCGCTTTCATTGAGCTGCTGATAACCCATTCCTGATGTATTGTAGTTCAGAGCGCCGTGAAGTCCGTACCTCCATGCTTCATATCTGAATTTGTCTTCGTTTTCGTTATCCTGCGCGTTTGTATCTACTGATATAACTATCAGTAAAAGAGCGGTTATTATTGAGAAAAATTTCGATCTCATTATGCTAACCTCTAATATTTATTCAACTTACATTATATTTTTCTTGATTCGCTCTAACGATGAACATTTATTCATAATAAATTTATTGTAATAAACGAGCCCGGCTATGTCATATTTCATGAAATATTAACATTAATTAATCAAATTTCTGAAATCATTGACTCAAAGAGGTATGCCGCGTAATAAAAAAAATAGCAAGTTATTATAAGATATGGTGTTCAATAATAAGCTCTAAGCATTAATTATCATTCATTAATCTATGGGCTTATTCCATTCACTATCAAAAAAGGTGTGACCTAAAGGCCTGCGGAAGCGTTCCGCGATCTCAGATTTTCTGTATTCTTCATCCAAAAGTACAGGTTCAGCCTGATAACCGACAGCTATCATCGCCATCGGGATGAATCTGTCAGGTATACTGAACTCAAGGCGGAGCTTGTCTTTATCGAATCCTCCCATCTGATGTGCCATTAATCCCATCGAGGTTGCCTGAAGGCAGATATTCTCACTCGCAGCCCCGGTATCGTACATACCCCAGCGGTTGAAGTCACCGTTTTTCCTGAACTTACTGCCGGCCATTGCAGCTAATAGTATTGGAGTGTTTTTAACCCAGCCGCGGTTCCATTCGCCCAGGCAGTTAAAAGCCTTAAGCCATTTATCATAATCATGGTGGCGGTCCCAAACAATAAAGCGCCAAGGTTCATCACCAAAGCAGGAGGGAGCCCACCTGCCGGCTTCACATAATGAAAGCACCTGGTCGCGGCTGACTTTTTTAGAAGGGTCGAATGACCTCGGGCTCCATCTTTTTGCAATTACATCATCGATTGGCTGAACTGTTTTTGCACGTTTTTCTAGCATGGCAACATCGCTTTTGTTTATATATTCTATGCTTTAACTAACGTTATGAAAAATGAACTATTATTAAGCCAAAGACGATTTTAATGAAACTATACCTTTTAGTTTGATGGAGGATACAAAGAATAACAATACTGTAATGTGAAGCCTGACAAATACGAGGATATGGAGGAATCTTATAATATTAATAAGATACATGTTAC
>CAZJAH010000046.1:0-20386 GCA_964544155.1 uncultured Hyphomicrobiales bacterium
TTTGGGAGAAAAAAATGAAAAAGGCAATCCTGATACTTGTAATAACGCTTTACGCGCTGCCCTGCTTATCCATTGAACTAAAGCAAATTACTTCCATAGATTATACAGAAACAGGCGGTTATTTCCTGGATATAGAATTATATAAAGAAGGTTTTCTATTAATGGGCTTCAATTCATATCATAACTTGGAAAAATGGTATAACCGCGAAGGATTTATTATCAGATTTGATAAAGATGGTATGAAATTGTGGGATAGAACTCCTGAAATACACAACAGGCGGGTGACATACCAGAATATTAAAATTAAAGATAATGGTAATATACTTTTTATGGGCAAAGCGTCTCTGGATGTTAATGAATATTTCAATGCCGGTGATTATCTGGTTCTTAAAGAATATGATGAAGATGGCAATTTAGTTTTTGAGAATGCCGATTCAAGCGCAGGGTATGTGAATCCTAATATTTTTGACAATTATCATTCCAGATTGGGTTTAACAAACAAGCCTGTTACGTTTTATTCAGAAACAGGGATGACCTGGAAATATCATAAATCATTTAGCATTAAATATGATGACAGGGGCAATTACCTTGAACATTTGCTTTTTGATCCCGGCTATAATAATGGGAATAAAGGTTCAAAATTACTAATAAAGGATTTTCAAACTGCATATAACAACGGCTACTATTTGGTTTGCGGCATTAGAGGAATTAAAAACATAATAAATGATACTTTAAGAATCGATACTGTCCGCAGGGAAATAATTAAAACAGACGATGAATGTAATATTATCTGGAGTGCTCATTTTGACGAAAGGCTTCAAATAAATAAAGATGACACTTACAGCGGGGATATCAAGATTCATTATATAAACGAAGAAAATGATGAGTTTATAGCCTCATTCCGAGGCGGAGGCAATTATATAATGAAGGCTGATCAATATGGCGCACCTGTTTGGAAGCTTTTTTTCCATGATGACAATGGCTCTTATTTAATTAATAAGGTAATTCCATGCAATGCCGGCGGATATATGGTAGCGGGATATTTCGCAAGCGCTGAATATGATGGCGAAGGATTCATTGCCAGGGTTAGCGAAGACGGCGAATTCCTTTGGGAGCATATTGAAAAAAGCCCCGGCCAGCATTGCGTATGGGAGGATATTATTGAAGCCGACACAAACAGCTTTCTTGTTCTTGAAAGATATAATGACTATACAGGCAGAGTTTACGAATTTACCGACGATATCAGTCCTGTAATTGATTACCATATACCCGAAATGCCCTATACTTACGAGTCCGGCAGATACATATTCCCTGAAGGCTCGCGGATAAGGGTTTTCGATATATATGGCAGAGAAATTAAAAATCTCACAGCTAATAACATCATAAATGAAAACCTGCTGAGCGCCGGAGCCTACCTCGTAAACCTAAGCAATTCCGGCAGAACGCGCACAGTTAAAATATTGGTCAATAGATAAACTTAAGCCGGGTGGCTTCTACGCCCGGCCTATTTTTTTAAACAATTAAAAATCCTTCGGGGAGCAGGCTCGCGGCGAGCATGGCCATATTTATTTCTTTGTGCTGCAGCCAGCCTGGGGAATTTCTGTTACCATCTACCAGCCAGAAGTTTTCAATTTCACGTGCCGTGAGCTTATTTTCTAAAATTTTATTTATTCCCGCTCTGAATACCAGGTCAACCCCCTTATCCGCGGCTTTATCAATGGCGTTCATCCCAAGAGAAAGGCCCAGCTCCCTGAATGCCAGCCTCTGCCCCGCGGGCGAGCTTAACTGTTTTTCAGGCCGGTAAATCTCAAAGCTGTAAATGGCGTCATCGATTAATTGCCGCAAAAGCGAATCATAATTCCTGTTGTTGATCATTATCAGCCGGTAAATATCTGTGAGCAGTCCGCCCATGCCCAGCATGTCATGAGTTGACCAGGAGCTTTTCTCACAGGCAGTACTCATTTCTTTTATTTCACTTGAGAGAGCCGATGAGTCGATAGCTCGTTTATCCATCGACGCGGCAATTTCCAGATAAGTGATCAGCCCGTCTATGGGATCATGCTGCCCCATTGAGGGCACCAGCGGCCTGCTTAAGTCAATACTCATTTTCCAGTACATTGCCATACCTTCTCCCGCCCTGTAGGTAAAGGCGGAGTGTGCTTTTTCAGCCAGTTCGCGGGCCCATTTCAGGTATTTGTCATCGTTCATTTCCTTTGCCGTTGAGTTAAGCGCGTGCATCCATTTTGTAAGGTAATGAAAATACTGGCCGTCGCGCTCCCACTCGAGCATACGGTCGAATGGCTCGTTGGTTTGCCTTTCCGGCAGGCCTTTGCCGATTCTGAGACCTCCGGCAGTAGGATGTTCATTGAACTCATCATCGCTAAGGCCGCTAATGGGCCCTTGCCTCGGGTCGTCTTCCCTGTGGTATCCGAGAGTTTTATGAACATGATTTATTAACTTATGGGCGAGGTTTTTGTAGATTTCACCGCCCGAAACTTGGTATAATGACAGGTAATTGCAGAGAGCGAAGGCGTCCGTCCAAAGGTATCTTTTCGATGGCGGATCGCCTTCCAGGCCTGTTATCCGGGTGAATTGACCCATGATTTCTTTGGCGGCGGCTGTTTTTTTATCCATTCATGCTCCTGTTATATTTTACTATTTAACAGGTATGAGTAATTAATTTATTTTAATTGCAGATTTTTAATTATGAACTATATCTTAATTTTGACTATTTTATCGCTCATAGTTAGTTCCTTATCACTTAAAGGATTGAGATTATGAAGTTTGTGAAATCTTTCGTTATTGCCTTATTGTTCTTCGCGGCTTTTGCCTGCAGCGATGATGACCCGCTCGGCCCGAATGAAATCGGCGGCGATACTAATATTGACCTGACTCAGGTGGGTGAAGAATCAACCGTTTACATCAGCATAGATGATGGACAGGATGTAAGCGCCACTATGACAGTTTTAAGCCGTGAAAACGGAATTGTACGGTATAAACTCGAAGCCGACATCGATGAGCTTGAAGATTACGAAATATTCAAAGATATGCTTCCGGAAGGCTTCGTTTCCGAGGACGGTAAGGTTACCACAGAAATGAAATTTAAGATCACTTCCGAAGGTATTCAGGATTACTTCCAGGGAGATAAGCCCTGGACTATCGTTAAATATAACGCGAAAGTTGGAGACGAGTACACTATAACTACGCCCGAAGGAAATACATTATCACGCAGAGTCACCGAAAAAACGGGCGTGGATGATTGGCCGATTGGATTTATGAACATTAAAACTATTAAGATTGAACAGGATATGCCGGCCGGTGATGATTACCCCCAAAAGGTTATTTACAGAGCTAACCATAAATTCGGAATTGTCTATATGGAAACAATTTTGAAAGATGGTACGAGCATTAAAGTTGACATTCTGCCTTTTTTCCTGCTCATTTAAAAACAAACAAAGATATTTTTATAGCCGGGTAGTAATATCCGGCTTTTTTAATTAATTATTAAAGAAATCTTACTAATATGAAAAAAGTACTTTTATTACTTGCCGATGGCTTCGAGAGCTATGAAGCAAGCGCTTTCATCGATGTTATCGGATGGAATTTAGTAGATGGCGACGGTTCCGCAAAACTGATAAGCTGCGGCTTTAGCAGAGTTGTGAACACATCCTTCGGGCAAAAGTTCATCCCTGATATATTGATCGATGAAGTAAACCCCGGCGAATTCGATGCCCTGGCTATCCCGGGCGGATTTGTGGAATATGACTTCTACAAGGAAGCCTATGATGAGAAATTCCTGGATATAATCCGCCGCTTTGATGATAGCGGTAAGCTGATCGCCTCTATCTGCGTGGCATCGCTTGCCATCGGGAAAAGCGGTGCGCTCCGTGGACGCGAAGGTACTACCTACGGCGTAAAACCTGAAAGGCAGGAAGAGCTGCGCGGCTACGGCGTGCGCGTAGTTAATCAGCCCATTGTTACGGACGGAAATATCATTACATCATGGGATCCATCGACTGCCATAGATGTAGCTTTTGAATTGCTGGAAAGGCTCACGAGCAGAGAAAACGCGGCCCACATACGGAATATCATGGGATTTAAATAAAAAAGCCGCCTCAGCGCTAACCGGGGCGGCAATGATTTTCGGAATTGATTCTACTCCAAATATGTATAGCCGTAAAGGCCCGACCTGTAATTGGATAAGAATTCTTTACCTTCTTCAGAGCTGATGTGCCCGGCTTTAACCGATGAAGTGACCCATACTTCCATTGCGCGTACCAGTTTTTTGGAATCATACTCCACGTAATTGAGTACCTCAGCTACGGTTTCCCCGTCGAGAATCTGCTTTATTTCATATCCGTCTTTATCCACAGAAACATGCACCGCGTTGGTATCGCCGAAGAGATTATGCAGGTCGCCGAGTATCTCCTGATAGGCGCCCACAAGGAATACCCCGAGGTAATAGGCATCATTTTTCTTAAAGTCATGAACGGGCAGATAATAACTCATATCCCTGACGCCTATGAACCTGTCTATCTTTCCGTCGGAATCGCAGGTAATATCCTGCAGAGTAGCAAGGCGGTTTGGCTGCTCGTTAAGCCTGTGTATCGGCATGACAGGGAAAATCTGATCGATAGCCCAAGAATCCGGTAATGACTGGAACAGCGAGAAATTGCAGAAATACTTATCCGCGAGCATTCGCTGAAGCCTGTTCAATTCCTCGGGTGGATGCTTCAGTTCGCTGCTTATTGTATTTATCTTTCTCGCGATGCTCCAGAAGAGCCTTTCAGTCAGAGCGCGTGTTTTAAGATCGAGCAGTCCCAGGCTGAATAGGTCGAGGGCTTCCTCGCGTATCTGCTGGGCGTCGTGCCATGCTTCCAGCATTCGCGGTTGAGTTAGAGTTTCCAGCAGATTAGCCAGCTCTCTGACCAGCTCATGGTCATCCTCGCTTATCTCATAGTCATTTTTCCAAAGCGGCATATAGGTTCTTTCAAGTACGTCGAAAATCAGCACAGAATGATGCGCTGTCAGCGATCTGCCCGATTCGGTAATAATATTCGGATGAGGAAGATCATGTTTGTCGGCTGCGTCAGATATAGTCGCTACCGCATCATTGGCATATTCCTGAATGGAATAATTAATACTGCTTTGCGTAGAGGAGCGCGTTCCGTCATAATCTACGCCGAGCCCTCCGCCAATATCGAAAAATTCTACACCGCAGCCCATCTGTCTTAGCTGCACATAAAAGTGTGAGGCTTCTCTCAGCGCAGTTTTAATTCGGCGTATCTTGGTTACCTGGCTGCCAATATGGAAGTGAATAAGCTTAACGCAGTCTTTCATATCCTCCTGCGCGACTATGTCGACAGCAGCCATAAGCTCACTCGCGGAAAGGCCGAATTTACTTCGGTCACCGCCGGATTCTTCCCATTTTCCTGAGCCAGCCGAAGCCAGTTTAATCCTTATCCCAATGTTGGGCCTTACCTTAATCTTTTTAGCAAGGCGGATAATCAGCTTAAGTTCATTAAGTTTTTCCACAACGAGATATATGCTTTTGCCCATCTTCTGCGCCAGTAAAGCCAGCTCGATGAAATCTTCATCTTTGTAACCGTTGCAGATAATCAGCGAATCAGAATCTGTAGCCATAGCCAGTACAGCATGCAGTTCCGGTTTGGAACCGGCTTCCAGGCCGATGTTATAATCTTTACCGTGTCGCATTATTTCTTCAACAACAGGCCGCACCTGGTTTACCTTTATGGGATAGACCATAAAGCTCTCACCTTTATAATCGTATTCTTCGGCTGATCTTTCGAAGCATGCGGTTATGGTTTCCAGTCTGTTGGCAAGTATATCGGGAAATCTGACAAGAACGGGGGTTGTGACATCCCTTAGAGAAAGTTCGTCTATAAGCTCTTTGAGGTCCACTTCCACGCCGTTTTTGGCCGGGGCAACATAAACATTTCCTTTATTATTGATATTGAAATACTCAATGCCCCAGCCGCCAATATTATATAACTCCTCGGAGTCCTCAATTTTCCATTTTCTCATCTGATTACGTATGGATTAATTTTCAAAAATGAATAGACAAAATTTATCCGGCTATATTTTAGGACAGTTTTGCCTGAATTCTATACCTCAACTATCATTGCCACGGCTTCTCCGCCGCCTATACACAGCGATGCCATTCCAAGCTTCTTGCCGGTGCGTTTGAGCGCGTAAATAAGCGTTGTAAGTATCCTCGCGCCCGATGCCCCTATGGGATGTCCCAGCGCTATGGCGCCACCGTGAATATTGATTTTGTCATAGGGGATATTCAGCTCTTTGGCGGTAACTATGGGTACTGTGGCAAAGGCTTCGTTAATTTCAAAAAGGTCAATATCATCCAAAGATATACCGGCCCTTTCGGCGGCTTTTTTCATAGCCTGTACTGGAGCGGTGGTAAACCATTCCGGTTTCTGGGCGTGCGTGGCATAAGTAATTACCTTTGCTAAAGGCTTTGCATCCATTGCCCTGGCCTTTTCTAGTGACATAACCACAACCGCTGAAGCGCCGTCATCGATCGATGAAGCATTTGCGGCGGTTACCGTTCCTTCCTTCTGGAATACAGGCTTAAGCTGGGGAATTTTTTCAAATTTTACTTTTGCGGGCTCTTCATCTTTATCAATGATAGTATCGCCCTTTCTTCCGGAAATAGTTATCGGAGAGATTTCATCATTGAACCATCCGCTATCCTGCGCTTTTTGTGCTCTTTTATAGCTTTCAACGGCAAATTCGTCCTGCTCCTCCCTGGATATGTTACATTCTTTGGCGCAAAGCTCGCCGGCAAGGCCCATGTGGAATTTATTATAAACATCCCAGAGCCCGTCGTGTATCATCATGTCGATAAGTTCGCCGTTACCCATGCGGTAGCCTGTTCTGGCTTTATGCAGAAAGTAAGGCGCGTTAGTCATCGATTCCTGCCCGCCTGCCACTACTATTTCCGAATCACCTGTTGTAATAGACTGATCGGCAAGCATAACGGATTTAAGCCCGCTGCCGCAAACTTTATTAATAGTCATACACGGAACATGTTCAGGCAGCCCGGCATAAATGGCAGCCTGCCTTCCGGGGGCCTGTCCTGTGCCTCCCTGTAGAACATGCCCCATGATAACTTCGCTGACATCATCGGGGCTGACTCCCGCGCGTGAAACTGCTTGTTTGATAGCGTGTGCTCCAAGCTGCGGAGCGCTCATTGCTGAAAGGCCGCCCATGAAAGCGCCAATCGGCGTTCTTACTGCTGATACGATTACGGAATTCATTAATATCTCCCAAAATCTATGAAAAAAAGCCGCTGATCTGCTTTAATCTTACGAAAAGATTGGATTTAATCAAAATTATTAATATTTTAATTTACAATAAGGTTAAAATTAATGAAATTTTTTGTAATTTTTTTTCAATAAAAAAACAATGTATATTTGCCTGTTTTAACGGACTATTTAACTAAATAGTTTTTAATGAGAATTATACCGATAGAAGCAGGGCCGGTAGCCACAATTGGATACCTTGTCATAGACATGGGCAGCAGGATGAGCGTAATAATAGACGCCCCTCTTGAGAGCACCCCTGTATTTATGACTCATATTGAGGAAAACAAGCTCAAATTAAGCGCTATACTTTTATCACACAGCCATTGGGACCACACCGCAGACGCGGCGCAGCTGCACAGGCTTACTCAAGCTCCCGTTTATTTGCATAAAGATGATGAATACAGGCTTATCGACCAAATGAGCCATACAATTATGCATCTTCCGTTTAATCTTGAATCACACAAACCTCAGGGATATTTCTCCGATGGCGATGTACTCGAATACGGCGGAATAAAATTTGAAGTCAGGCATACTCCCGGACATACGGAAGGAGGCGTTTGCTTTATCGATCATTTAAACAAAGTTGTTTTCGCAGGTGATACATTATTTAATAGTTCTATAGGAAGGGTTGACCTTCCCGGAGGTTCAATGGCTACGCTGCTTAATTCAATTAAGAGTAAGATATTTTCATTGCCGGATGATTATATGATCTATCCCGGGCACGGGCCGTCCAGTACTGTCGGCCGTGAGAAAAATCTAAACCCGTTTTTTAACTGATTGTTATGATTAAAATGAATTCATCTTTAAATCATGCATTGATCAGTGTAAATTTAATAATTTGCGGCATAATTATTGTCACAATGAGCGGATGTTATTCCTTTACGGGAGGTGCCATACCCGAGCATCTGAGCACGATTTACATTGCTCCGGTAACCGATAACAGCGGATTCGGCAATCCGCAGTACCGCGAAGACCTCTACAGCTTTTTATTAGAGGAATTCAGGCAGGACGGTTCTTTTGAGATAGCCGATAACGGCGGCGACGCCAGGCTCGAAATAACAATTAGCAATATAAGCGAAGAATCCATTGCTGTTACCCAAAATGAGCTCGAAAGCGAAAGAAAAGTCCAGGTAACATGTAAAGTTGAATATTTTGATAATATTAAAAACAAAATGCTTTTAGAAAAAAGTTTCTCAAATTATGAGGTGTACGATGTTAACGCGTCAACCAACGCCCGCGACCAAGCCGTCCGGGACGCTATAGATCAATTATCGGAAGATATTCTACTGGGAGTTGTTTCAGGATGGTAGTTTAATTAATTTGTTTTTTTAACAAGCTAAAAGCATTTCATATTTATGGAAAGCATATTACTTATTATTTATTTTTTGGCTTTGAGCATTTTGTTCGGCTTTGGTATTCACGGCCTGGTTTTAATATATTATTATAACAAAACCAGGAACCACAAGCATATCGAACATCCCATGCCGGCCGAAAGGCCGATGGTGACGATCCAGTTGCCTGTATTCAATGAATACTTCGTGGTCGAAAGGCTTATCAGGTCTGTGTGCGCCATCAATTATCCCAAAGACAAACTGGAAATTCAGGTGCTCGATGATTCCACCGATGAAACCGTGGAGCTTTCACGTACATTAGTTGAAGAATTTAAAAATAAAGGCTTTAACATTAAGCTTCTGCACCGTACAAACCGTTCCGGATTTAAAGCCGGCGCCCTGAAAGAAGGATTAGCCATGGCCGAAGGGGATTTTGTAGCCATATTCGACGCCGATTTTGTTCCTGATCCGGAATTTCTGAATAAGACCATTCCGCACTTCTGCAATGAAGAGATCGGTATGGTACAGACAAGGTGGGAGCATCTTAATTCGGAAATGTCCTTTTTAACAAAAGCTCAGGCTCTGGCACTTGACGGGCACTTTGTTATTGAGCAGCAGGTAAGAAACAAAGCCGGTTTTTTTATGAACTTTAACGGTACGGCAGGCGTATGGCGCAAGTGCTGTATACTTGATGCGGGTAACTGGCAGCCCGATACGCTTACAGAAGATCTGGATTTAAGCTACCGAGCGCAGCTGAAAGGCTGGAAGTTCTTATTCCTGAATGACGTTACTTCACCGGCTGAACTGCCGGCTGATATAAACGCCCTCAAGACTCAGCAGTTCCGCTGGACTAAGGGCGCGGTGGAAACCGCCATTAAAATGCTGCCTCAGGTATTTAAATCAAAATTACCCATGAGCATCAAGCTGGAATGCTTTATGCACTTAAGCAGCAATATAGTTTTTCCGTTCATTATACTTGTGGCAATGCTCAATGTTCCTTTGGTCATTATTAAAAACACCGTGGGCGGGTTTGACGAATTTTACTCAATGATGTCAATATTTGTTTTGGCATCAATATCGACTTTTCTTTTTTACACATACGCGCAAAAGGCCATACATCTCGACTGGAGGAAGAGGCTGCTCCTATATCCTGTTCTCCTTGCCGGAAGTATGGGATTCGCGGTTAATAATACCAAAGCCGTTGTCGAGGCTATTATTCGAAAAAAATCCGGCTTTACCAGAACCCCCAAGCAAGGCTCAGTGACTGAACTTAAACTGACAAAAAACAAATACCTGCAGAAAAAGCTCAGCCTGACTGTTATTTTCGAAATTCTGCTGGCTGTTTATTTTGTTGGCGGTATAAGCATATCGCTTGCCTATCTGGAAATAGCGGCCATTCCGTTCCAGCTGCTTTTTCTGGCCGGTTTCGGCACCGTAGGCTATATGTCGTTAAAGCATACTTTGAATACCCGCTAAGGCAGGTTTAATCTTTTTTTGGATCAAGGGGATCTTCTTCAAGTTCCCCTTTTTTTGTTTCATATTCGTTTTGCCTCCTTACCAGTTCGCCTTTTTTAGTTTTCATGTATCTGTAGAAATATATCATACCGCCAACTATCGCTATCATCAGCACTATAAAAACTATCCATCCGAATGCTGAACCCATTTGTTCCTCCTTAATATTTAATATCCCTTTTAAGTGGCACGAGAGATGAGTTCTTTTATTTGATAATTATTAATTAATATTAATTGTTGAAAATTATTTTCTTAAATTGAATAATTCCTTTGCCTCTGTTAAAGTTTTTCCTTTAATTGTACGAATATTATTACACCTAAGTAAATTAGATTTATTTAAATGGCCGGAAGTATAAAAAAATATATTTACAGCCCGAAAGAAATCGAGCTTTTCAGGAAAGAAAAGAAACTGCTCGAATCAAAAAGAGGCGATATCACTAATTACACTCTGATTAAAGCCAGAAAATATCAGCTGGATAATATCAGAGGGAATGTTTCTTACCGCCAAAAACGGGATGAATTCAACAAAAGAGTAAACTCTTTGCAGCCCGGCAGGATTGCCGATATTATAACTATGTTTCTGAAACAATCGAATTAAGCTATGTCAAAAAAAATTCAGCCATTAGGAAACGACGGATTAGAACTTTCGAAAAAGAAGGAAATCAAGAATTTTGTTTCGGAAACTCTTCAAAAAAAAGTAGTTAATTACGCAGGTAATAAGGATATAGTTGAAAAAGTCATTGCCAAATTTAATAATACAATTAAAAAAAGGCCCGTCCGCGAAATCTACCGCGTTGTGAATACGATCATGCATGAGGAGGACAACAGAAAACTCCGAAAAAAGAAGTACTGACCGAATCTTACCTGCATGATGTGCAGCGGCCGCAAAGGCCTTCATGTTCATTATCATCAAAATACTTTAAGATATAATTTCGCTTGCAGTCCGGTGTAAGCGCGTAGGAAATGATATGGCTGAGTTTTGTGAGGGCAATTTTTTTGCGGTTTTCAATACTTTCGTGGTCAATTTCCGGCGAAGCGGCATTTTTTTTCAAACTCATACCGCCATTCAGTTCGATAGAGTATTCCAACAGGCCGGAAAAGCTCATTTGCTCCAGCATTTTCATAATATCATCACGCCCGCCTCCATATTTTGCGGCAGCTTTTACAGGATCGAAAGGGGTATAATCATAAAAAGCTTCGTGGCTGATCGATTTAAGAATGGCTTCCGCGGCATCGAACCGCCTGTCGCTTTGGCTGTTTAAAAATTCTCTGATACGCGCCCCGTCCCGGTATAGTTTAACGACTACCCTATCGGCGTTATGCTTTATGATATCGCCCGAACGTTCAAGAATTCGAAGGATATTATTCAGCTTAAACAGCGGCATATCGAGGTAATTGGCAAGTGCTGTTTCGTCTAAAAGCCTCTTTTCCCTTATGGCATTATACGCTCGTGAAATATCCTTTTTTTCTGGATAACCGGAATCTATGAAAAACTCCTGAAGCTGTTCATCGCCGTAATTGTAGAGCAAAATACAGTCCGCGGGAAGCCCGTCCCTTCCGGCGCGTCCGGCTTCCTGGTAGTAAGATTCTATCCCGCCGGGCAGCTCGGTATGTATTACCGCCCTGACATCCGGCTTATCTATTCCCATGCCGAAAGCATTGGTAGCTACAATGACTCTTGTATCACCGGAAATGAACCTTTCCTGTATGCTTTTTCTCAGGATGGGATTTAATCCGGCGTGGTAAGGGTCGGCCTTGATCCTGTTATCACGCAACAGTTTTGTATTCTGCTCCACTTTTTTGCGTGTACCCGAATAAACTATGATAGAGCCGGTCCTGATCTTTTTAATAATTTTTACAAGCGATTCGGCCTTATTCTTAGGCTCGTAAACTTTGTAGCTAAGATTTGGCCTGTCGAAGCCGCGGACAAATTCATTTACATGCTTCATTCGCAGGCCTCTAATGATATCCTTTCTTACTTCAGGTGTAGCTGTCGCGGTAAGAGCTATAACAGGAGGATTGCCCGCCGTTTCGAATATCATGGGTATATTCCTGTAATCGGGCCTGAAATCATGCCCCCACATAGAAACGCAGTGTGCTTCATCAACGGCTATGAATGATATTCTGATGTTTTGGATAAGCGCTGAGAAATCCCTGCTGTTGATCCTTTCAGGAGCTATATAAAGCGCTTTGAGCCTGCCTTCGGCTGCCAACAGGTAAATGGAATCTGTTTGTTCTTTTTTTAGAGAACTGTTTATCATGGCAGCGGGAATTTTTTTGGCTGTAAGAGCGTCCACCTGGTCTTTCATCAGCGCCACGAGAGGAGAAAAAATAATTGCCGTACCATCAGCACAGATTGCCGGCACCTGGTAGCAGAGTGATTTGCCTCCACCTGTTGGCATTACTACAAGAGTATCCTTACCGGAAAGGATACTTTCAACTATCTCCTGCTGGCCGGGCCTGTAGCTGCTGAATTTAAAATATTTTTCGAGCGCTTCTATATGCCGCATTGCTTAACCGAAAAATGCCCGACTGATCGACGGGCATTATTTTATATATAATTAATGAATCGTTCTATACAAATGAAGATCCGGAGCCTTTATTCTCCCTCAGCTTCTTATTTTTTACATACCGCACAATTAAAAATATTGCAGTCCCAATTATCAAAAAAATAAAAAACACTTTTTGGAATGAAAAAGTCGGCGGATAAACCTCCATAGTGCCATCCTCATTTGTCACATATTGCGGCCTGCTATAGTAAAATGCCGGATGAAAAGGTGTAAACCACAGCCAGCTTGTACTCCCCATAAGGTAGCCCGTCATCAAACCGCTGCCGTAACCGCCATAGCTGTGCACAACATACTGCTGGTTCTGGCCTGCCGCGTTTTTGCCGGTCATGGTCTGGGTTTTCCTTGGAGTACCGTATTTCTGTCTTGCCTGGCTGGAAGTAATTCTGCTTCCGCCAAAGCTGGGTGTTTTCTTCGGGTCTGTTTTCATTCGGGGTGTTGTCTTTCGAGGTGCTTTATTTAAAGGTGTTGACTTCCGGAAAGACCGGGAACCGCCGAAGCTTCTGCCGCCTCTGCGGGCATCAGCTATATCCGGCGCTAAAAATACAGTCAGCACCGTGAAAATGAAAAGCAAACCCAGTATCCTCGCAAGTTTATTCTTTTTTTCCATAATTAAAATATATCCTCCGTTTCTAAAGATGCATCTTCATTTCTAAATGTTATTTGAGCTTTGAATTCAGCCGCATCAGGAACGTTTTTGCCTTGGAAAAGTGATTTAATGCCGCCGGTTTTGTTCTCACTGCCTTTAATATGCACCAGAAGGCTTATTATCCCCTCCATGGGCTCATTGTTCAAGTAAACTACAGTGGATTCAATATCGCCGTCGCTTTCGACTGTAAAAAGCTGTAAATGCCTGGCTTCATCTTCGGTGAATGAAGGTTCGGTAACCTTCAGCCCAGCAAGTGTATCATCAAATATTGACTTTGTGTGTATCTGCTTGTCAATGCCTTCATATTGTATGATAGCGTCGAATGTGCCTTCTTCGTCTAAATTCAAAAATATTTCTTTTACTCCGCCCAGTTGTTCGCCATTAAAATACACAGCAGTTTTTTCCAGGCGGCCATTACTTTCAATCGAAAATTCTGCCATTTTTTAATTTCATATTTAAAAAAAAGTAATATAAAAAATTCCTCCCTTATAACGAAAAAAAGGCCGCTTTGTTCCGCGGCCTTTTTTAATATTTATTCAAATTCGATGATATTAAGATCAATACCTTCCGTAATCATCCTCACCGAGGTCGATTATGTCCTCGGGGTTTGTGTCATTTTCCGCGTAGTCATCATATTCTTCCTGTTTACTACCGGAATTGCCGTTACTCAGCCTTTTGGCTGATGAGGGCCGCAGTTCAAAGCTGCCGCTATAAGAATGATCGCCGTTTTCGTTGCCGAGCTTAAAGCGCATTATCATCGATCTCAGGTTGGATGCCTGCCCGGAGAGCTCTTCTGCCGCTGAGGCGCTTTCTTCCGCGCTGGCGGTATTGCTCTGAGTTACCTTGTCGATCTGAACAAGTCCTTCATTGATCTGGCTTATGCCGGTTGCCTGCTCATTTGAGCTCACCGTTATCTCGCCGACTATATCAGCCGCTTTAACCGCGCTGCTGCCTATTTCATTTAAGGCTGCCGCGGTACGGTCAGCAAGCTCGCTGCCGCGCTCTACCACTTTGATCGAGTTCTCTATCAGCTCGCTGGTTTCTTTCGCTGCTGAGGCGCTCCTGGCTGCCAGATTCCTTACTTCCTCGGCAACCACTGCAAAGCCTTTGCCGTGCCTGCCCGCACGGGCGGCTTCTACCGCCGCGTTGAGCGCAAGCAGGTTTGTCTGGAAGGCTATCTCGTCTATTACTTTTATTATCTTTGATATATTCTGGCTAGAACTTGTTATTTCATTCATTGCTTCATTGAGCTGTGACATTTCCGTATTGCCCCGTTCCGCGGCTTCTCGCGATTCATTCGTAAGAAGGTTTGCCTGACCGGCATTCTCCGCGTTGCGTTTGGTCTGAGATCCTATCTGAGACATTGAGCTTGTTATTTCCTCAAGTGATGCCGCCTGCTCGGTAGCGCCCTGTGAAAGCGTTGAACTGGCGTCGCTAACCTGGCTGGAGCCCTGGCTTACCTCCTCGACTATCTGCCTTACCTGGCCTATCAGTTCCCGGATTGATGCTGTTGTATTATTCAGTGAATCTTTCAATACTTTGTTCTTGCCCCGGAAATCGCCTGTCATTGAAGCCGTGAGGTCGCCTGTGCCTATCTTTTCAAGTGTTGATATTGCGCCGTTAAGAGGCTCTACCAGTGAATCGAATGTACCGTTCATACCTCTGATGATAGTCCTGTATTCACCCTGGTGTTTCTTCTCGTCGGCCCTGACATCCAGGTCCCCACGGGAGGCCGCTTCAGCTAATGTCTTAGCATCATCCACTAGCTTGCGTATGCTGTCGCGCATCATGATAAGCCACTGGTGTATCTCATCGCTATCCGAGGCTTTGCTTATATTGGCGCTCATATCGCCGCGTGCTATTCGTGTTACGTAGTCAATAAGTCCTTTTAGCCATGTATGTACGTTATTTACCGCATCCTGCAGGAGTTTGTGGTCGCCTTTAAGCTCAAGGTCTACCCTTTCGCTCAGGTCGCCGCCGCTTATCTTGCCAAGTACCCGGCTGCTTTCACGAATCGGTTGAATGATAGCATCTAACATCCCGTTTATACCATTTATTATTCCTGCCCACTGTCCTTCGTAATTCGATGCGTCAGCCCTCGCGGCAAGGTTCCCGATGTTCGATTCATTGATCAGCTTTTGTATTTCGGAATTTAGGCCATTCAATCTGTCAATAAGGCCGTTAATATTATTTTTTAATTCATTGAAATCGCCCTTGTATTCTTCATTTATCTTGGGAGGAATATCACCTTTGGAAATCCTGTCAATGTATTCAGCCGTTACATTTATCGGAGCAATGAGATTATCCAATGTCGAGTTTATACCCGCAACGATTTTCCTGTAATCGCCATGATGTATAGTTTCATCGGCTCGCCTGTCGAGATGGCCGGCTGCAGCCGACGCTGCGAGTGAATCGGTATCCGCAATAAGCCGCTTAATGGAGCCAATCATATTTTGCAGGGAGCCGATCAATTCATCCTTATCGCTGCGTTTTTCAAGTTTCATTGAAAGATCTCCGTTAGCAATCCTGCCTGCCATGATATTAAGTTCTGTGTTAGATTCTATCAGTCCGTTAATACTGTGTATAGTATCTCTGAATTCACCATTATAAGAGGATTCGTCGATTTTTTCGGGTATATCGCCTAGTGAAAGCCTGGAAATATTATCCCTGGTAATGATTATGGGCTGCTCGAAGGCCTCCACCAGTTTATTTGTTCCGCTGACAACTTCACGGAAATCCACGCCCACGGCTTCGGGTTCAGCCCGGCTTCCAAGCTTGCCGCCGGTGACATCATTAATGATCCCGCTAAGCTGGCTGACGACTTTCTTTATATCGTTATCTATCGATTTACCGAAATACCATGCAAAAGCAAAAATAGCCAGGACGAATATTCCAAGCAGCAGTATTAAAAAATTCCTTAACGATACTATGGGCGCCTGTACTTCATCATAGCCTATTTCTGAAATTATTGCCCAGTTAAGGCCATTTAACTCAAGAGGTGAGTAAGCGGAAAGTACTTTTTCATTCATGTAGTTCTCTGTTACAACCGTTCCTGACTGACCGGCAAGGGCTTTATTGACGATGTCTGTCTTTACTCCGTTTTCATCTACCGTGCCTCTGAATGAAGTAAGAACATTGCGATCATCCTTATCAAGGTATGTATCCGACCTCAGCCTGTTATCGCTTCCAACCAGGTATGATTCGCCGGTTTCGCCCATGCCTGTCCTTTCGGCGAGCATTTGGTTTAATTCATCTATTGGAAGCTCAAGCACGACTACGCCAATATCATTGCCATCTAAATCAAACATGGGGGCTCCAATAAAGCTGACCGGCCTGTTTCCCGCCGGGCCGTACAGCTCATAATCGACCATTTCAATTTTATCCGATTCGGTGACTTTGCTCCATATCTTTGCAAGAGCGGAACTTCTAAGCCCGCCTGAAGTCAGATTCTCACCATCATCGGAGTAACCTTTCAGAGTGTACATAACATGCCCGTGATCCTGACATATCATATAAACATTAAGATAGCCGTAAACATCGCGCAGCTTTTCTATAAAGCCCTGGTGGCGGTCTATCAGAGCGTAATATTCGTCATCTTCAGTTGGAAAGGGATCGTCAGAGCCAACTTCTTTTTCAATATGGTAATCCCTCAGGTCGATATACATCCTTATAAGGTTCTCACCTGCTGAGAGAACATTAATATCTTCATATTTTTTTTCAAAAAATTCTCTCACCCGGTCTTTCTTTATCTGGCTTACGGATTTCAACTGTGAGAATTTCTCCTCCTCAATCTGTCCGCCTGATTTACTGATGCTAATGAGATTCATTACGATAACAGGCACCAGCCCTATCAATAAAAATCCCACGATGATCTTATAAATGAGCCTCGTATTTTTTAACATTTAAGCTGCCTTTATTAATTTCAAATAGAATAATACTTTTTGCTGAATTTGATTTTATCACTGTTTCCAGGAATAACAACTTTTAATAGTATCGGCTTCCTAATATATTTCTTAATGGTAATATGACAAAAAAAGGCCGCCCAATCTAAGGCAGCCTTTCAGTTTTCACGCTATATCCATATGGATCAATACCTTCCGTAATCATCCTCACCGAGGTCGATTATGTCTTCGGGGTTTGTGTCATTTTCCGCGTAGTCATCATATTCTTCCTGTTTACTACCGGAATTGCCGTTACTCAGCCTTTTGGCTGATGAGGGCCGCAGTTCAAAGCTGCCGCTATAAGAATGATCGCCGTTTTCGTTGCCGAGCTTAAACCTACCGATCATGTTGGTCAGTTCATTAGCCTGCCCCGAAAGTTCTTCAGCGGCTGAGGCGCTTTCTTCGGCATTGGCAGTATTAGTCTGTGTCACCTTATCAATCTGTGACAGGCCTTCGTTTATCTGATTTATACCTGTTGCCTGCTCATTGGAACTGGAAGCAATTTCAGCCACTATATCCGCAGCTTTTACAGCTCCGTTTTTGATCTCGTCGAGAGCAAGTGTAGTCCTGTCTGCAAGCTGAGTGCCGTTTTCTACTATCTTTAGAGAATTCTCTATCATCTGGCTTGTTTCTTTTGCGGCTGAGGCGCTCCGGGCGGCCAGATTCCTAACTTCTTCGGCTACCACCGCAAAGCCTTTTCCGTGCCTGCCTGCACGGGCGGCTTCAACCGCGGCGTTGAGTGCGAGCAGGTTTGTCTGGAAGGCTATCTCGTCTATTACTTTTATTATCTTTGAAATATTCTGACTCGAGCTGGAAATTTTGGCCATGGCTTCATTAAGCTCAGACATTTCCATGGAGCCTTTTTCCGCGGAATCTTTTGCCTGATTGGTGATCATATTGGCCTGGCCGGCATTTTCTGCGTTAATTCTTGTCTGGGATGCCATTTGCGACATAGAGCTGGTAATTTCCTCCAATGATGAGGCCTGCTCGGTTGCTCCCTGTGAAAGCGAAGAGCTTGCATCGGATACCTGAGCCGCGCCGCGTGTAACCTGGTCCACAATAACCCTAACCTGGCCAATAAGCTGATTGATTGATTCTGTAGTATTATTTAATGATTCCTGCAGGATTTTACTTTTTCCTTTGAAATCACCTGTCATTTCAACAGTCAGGTCGCCCGAGCCTATCTTCTCAAGGGTAGAAATGGCTGCATTGAGCGGCTCTACAAGTGAATCGAATGTGCCGTTCATGCCTTTTATTATTTTGCCGTAATCGCCTTTGTGTTTTGAAGTATCGGCGCGCACTTCAAGGTCGCCGCGAGAGGCCGCTTCAGCAAGTCGATTGGCATCTTTGGAGAGATTTTTTATATTTTCGCGCATCAGAATAAGCCATTCATGTATCTGGTCTCTGTCAGAGGCTTTATCTATGGAAGCGGTCAGATCGCCACTGGCTATCTTATTCACATATTCAATAAGGCCATTAAGCCATTCATGCACCGAATTTACTGCCATCTTTATCTCTCTGTGATCGCCTTTGTATTCGGCTGTGATCTTTTCACGCAAGTCTCCCCCGCTTATCATCTTCAGCACTCGCGTACCGTCCTGAATCGGAAGCAGGATTGCGTCCAGCATCTCATTGATCCCTTTAACAATTACTTTCCAGCCGCCTGAGAAATTATCATCTTCTCCCCTTTCGGTAAGGCGGCCTTCTTTGGCGTTATAGATCAGGCCTTCGACTTCTACCTGGAGGGCTTTTAGGTTCGAGCGTACTTTTTCTATTGTTTCATTGATAAATGCCTTTTTGCCGGGGAATTTTTCAAGTGGAGCATCGAAATTACCGCTGCCAAATTCTGATACACATTCGAGTGCGGATTTATTTAAATTGATATGATCTTTAACCATACCGTTCAGGCCTTCAGCCATGTTCTTATATACGCCATGGAACTGCCCTGTATTCATCATAACATCAATATCGCCGGTTTCATGTTCTGAAGACATGTGGTTCATGTCATTGATAAATGTTTCAAGGCTGTCTATCAATTGATTTAAATTGTTCTTGATTTCATTATAGTCACCTTCGTATTTGTCTGTAATTTTTGGCGGGAGGTCGCCTTTTGCTATCCTGTCAACGTATTCAGCTGTTACATTAAGCGGATTTATCACGGCATCCAGTGTGGAATTCAATCCCGATACAAGTGTGGAATACTCACCTCTATGCCTGGAAGCATCTGCCCTTACGTCCAGTTTGCCTTTTACGGCAGAATCGGAAAGATGGTTTACGTCCCTGATGATTTCCTGAATATTATGTTTCATTTTGTTCATGGAATTCATAAGCAGGCCGGTTTCGTCTTTTTTATCTGTATTAAGCTCTACGTTCATATCACCGCCGGCTATTTTATTGGCAGCTTCAACGCATTTGCCTATAGGTACTGTAATAGCTTTAGAAACAACAAGTGTTATACCGATTGCAAAAAATATAACAATTCCCAAAATTATATAAAGAGTCATGGTAGCAGATTCAACATCTGAAGCGCTTTCATTTGCTGCTTCATGCACAAGTTGATTCTGATATTCTATAAGCTCATTGATAGAATCAAGGTAAATTGTCTGGCTTGATCTTAATTCATTAAGCAGAAGCTCTCTTGCTTCATCTTGCATGCCCGCAAGAGCTAATTCCATGGTTTTCTTTTGGTATGGGGCATATTCCTGTCTGGCATTAACTACTGCCTGTATATATTTTTTCCCTTCGGGTGTGGTTATTGTTTCTTCAAGTTTGCCAATCCTGTCTTTGATCAGTTCAATAGACTTATCTATCTCTGATTTCTGGGCCATTATTTCTCTTTGGTCCCGGAAAATTATCATATTCCGGATAGACCTGCCAATAATATTAACGTTATCGATGATTTCGTTTGCCTGAATTGTCTTTGGTATTCTGTCTTCGTCGATGAGTTTTATCTGGCCGTTCAGGCCGTTCAATAATCCTAAGGCATAAATGGTGATTCCTACGGAAAAGGCTGTAAGAATCGTTCCGGCGATAGCTATTTTTG
>CAZJAH010000047.1:0-19920 GCA_964544155.1 uncultured Hyphomicrobiales bacterium
CATTTGAAATCCGGATTTCTATGGGCACAATACCAGTAGAAAGGGGATATTTAAGCACATCATTGGGTTTTGGGTCTGCAACCGTTGTTATGGCTATGTCATCATCCAGTGCTATGTTGAATTCTCTTTTAAAGTTTTGAACTATTTCTTCACCTTCAAAAACCATTACAAGCTGGCCTTCAGAAACATAAGAGCCGGGTATTATATCAAATTTATCCGGGCCGTTTAGTGTGAAAACACCTGTGTTGGGATCTGTTCCCGATGGTGGATTTTCTAATAATTCAGCGGCAGGCCCTACAGCGTGTGTGAACGCATATTCAATTGGGTCGCCAACCGGCTGCGGATCAGGGTCGATAAGGAACTCATTGCTGTTTCCTTCTTCTGTTGCCCTGTAAATAACATTAAATTCGTTTCCTTTTTCATAAATTGAATATTTGATCTTTACAGGAATTTGATCTTCGGTTCTTTTAATTTTGATCCATGGCTTAATACCGATTTCATCACCCCTTGCAAAAATTATAGGTGCTTCTGGGTCATCAGGATCTAATGATGGAAAGGCGTCTGTTATAGACGGTACAGGCTGTCCGATTGTGAACCAGAAGTCCAACATTTGGCCCCATGTACTACCCGTCACTGATGACTGGTCACAGCCAGATACAAATATTTCATTTGTAGCATCGGATGAAGCTACAATTCGCATTCTATAAGACGCGCCTGTTTCTGTTACTTCAGGTATTGTAAAGGTTTCGGTAAATTCATTTTCCTCTGTGTCTGTTAAGAGTATCTGCTCATCCGGTAAGTCGAATTTACCATTTCTGTTAGCGTCTATATATATAGTAACATAAGATGTAATTTCCGATGTGCCTGGACATCCTGAGAATGCATATGGAAAACCCTCAATATCAATAGTATATGTTTCTCCTGAGGTTAAGACACCACGCCATTTCGGGTCTAAAACACCCATATCGCGGTATTCAATATTATCTTCACAAAGAGCATCATCAATAGTATAATCGATAGTGCCTTCGTCATGAACCAAATTAATTTTGGAAAAGACTCCGTCGTATGTCCAATTTGTATTAACAGGCGGGTTACACACCTGTGGTGGTGGCGACATCTGCGCCATTGCCTGTGAAAATCCGAATACAAGTAAAAACAAGGCTGTCAGATAGCCAAGTTTGCCGGTATCCGTAAACCTCCCACTAAAGTGGCCGTTTCTCATAGATCACCTTTTAAAAATAAATAAACAAAAATTTATCACTGCAAAAAAAAAGAATTTCCCTTATTCCTTATTCTATAACAACAAAAATACATTTTAGTTACATAATTAAACAATAATTCTTGTTAATTTTATGTTAAATGCTTAATGCTAATTGGATTAAATTTATTATATTACGAACTTAAATTTCTAATTACTTTATTAATTATCAATGACAGCTGCAATTCTACAATCTAATTATGTACCCTGGAAAGGTTATTTTGATATTATAAATAAGTGTGACAAATTTATATTTTATGACGAGACGCAGTATACTAAAAATGACTGGCGTAACCGTAATATAATCAAAACTAAAGACGGCTTAAAATGGATATCTGTTCCTGTTAAAACAAAAGGCAAAAAAAATCAGATGATAATGGAGGCTGAGATAAGCGATCCCGCCTGGAAAGAAACGCATTGGAAAACTATCTGTCATTCCTATAGTAAAGCACCGTTTTATAAATTATATGAAAAAGAATTTGAAGAAATGTGGCTCAGTTGTGATGATATTTATCTGAGCAATATAAACTATCAGTTCATTAAAAAAATCTCTTATATTCTGGAAATCGACACAAAATTCTATTTCTCATCGGAATTTAAATATTCAGGAAATAAAAGTGAGAAGCTGCTCGACATTTGCCGTGAGGCCGGCGCCGACAGATACCTGACAGGCCCGAAGGCGAAAGATTATCTGGATGAAAGCATTTTTGAAAAAAACGGCATAGAAATTGAATATATGAATTATGGCGGCTATCCCGAATATGAGCAGTTATATCCGCCTTTTAAACATGCTGTAAGCATAATTGACCTGCTGTTCAGCAAGGGCCCGGACGCGGAAAAATATATGAAATCTTTTAATGGATAAAAAAATATCAGTCATAGTGCCGGTTTACGGCGGCGAAAATACTATTGAAAAGCTTGCCGCCAGGGTTTTTGATTTTTTTAATGAAAAAAATATTACCGGGGAGATTGTCTTTGTACATGATTGCGGTAAGGATAATTCCTGGGAAATTATTGAAAAAATTAAAAATGATAATCCTGAAAGAGTAACTGCTATACAGTTGACAAGGAATTTTGGGCAGCATAATGCCATTATCTGCGGATTCGGCCACGCTTCAGGTGAATTTTTTGTGACAATGGACGAAGATCTCCAGCAGGACCCGTTTGATATTGATCTGCTGCTAAAAGAGCAGGCAAGGGGAGATTTTGATGTAGTTTACGGAAAATTCAGGGAATCAAATCATAGTTTATTCAGGAAGCTTACTTCTTCCGCATTAAAAGCTTTATTAAGGGCAGGGCTTCCAGGATTGCACCGGGATTATTCACCCCTTCGTTTGATAAAACGCGAAATCGCCCTGCTTACCCGCGATATGAATAATTCCTATACTTTTCTGGACGGCTACCTAACCTGGGTAACTAATAGCGTGTCATCCATTGAGGTAAGCCACAGCAGGAGGTTAGCGGGTAAAAGCTCATATAATCTTGCCAGATTGATCAATCATACACTTAATATATTTTTCACTTTTTCCGACCTGCCGATCAGGATATTGACTTATTTGTCGGTAATAATTTTTGCACTTTCGGGCTTGTATTCTTTAATTACGCTTATCAGGAAGTTCTTCCTGAATGACCTGATTGAAGGCTGGGCAAGCCTGATCATAGTAACCGGCTTCGGCACTGGGCTGATAATGCTGGGGCTTGGAATAACAGGGGAATACATCCATAGAATAAATTTAAAATCCACAAAAAGGCCGAATTATATTGAAAGAAAAAATATCTGACATAATTATCTATGGAGCGGGAGATCTGGCTGCACTCATTACACACCTGGTTGAACGCGAAGGAATTATCAAAGTTGCTGCTTATATGGCTGACGATGAATTCGTGAATTCCGGGGAATTCAACGGCAGGCCTCTGCTTGAACTTAACGCGGCATTAAGAAAATATCCCCCGGGGGATTATAAAGCTCTGCTTTGTGTTGGTTATAAAAATATGCGTTTCAGAAAACTGATGTTTGATAAGCTAATATCTATGGGATATGAACCAATTAATTTTATCAGCTCCAAAGCCATGACAGACGGCGATTTTATACAAGGAAGTAACAATATCATCTTTCCCGGTGCGCACATCGAGCATGATGTAATTTTAGGCGATAATAATATTATCTGGTCGGACGCTCTAATTTGCCATGGTGCCAGAATAGCGAGCCATAATTTTCTGGCTGCCGGTACAATTTTAGGCGGATACAGCGAAATGGGAAGCTCCTGCTTCCTTGGGTTTAGAGCCACAGTCAGCCATAATAAAAAAATCGCCGATGAAACTTTGCTTGCTGCCTGTTCTTTCCTTAATTTGAATACTGAAGAAAGGTCGAAGTACGCCGGAGTGCCCGCCCTGAAGATTGGAACACATGATGGAATAACAATAGACTGAAATGAAAAACTTTAATCAGCCGTAGACTGAAATGATAAACTTTAATCAGCCGTTTATAATCGGCAGGGAGCTTGAATATATTCACGACGCCGTGGAAAGTCATAAAATTTCCGGCGACGGTAAATATACACAATTGTGCACAGGGCTTCTCCAAGAAATGTTGGGATCGAGGGTACTGCTTACCCATTCCTGTACCGCGGCCCTGGAGATGTCTGCCATGCTTCTTAATATTTCTCCCGGCGATGAAGTTATCATGCCATCATTCACCTTTGTTTCCACGGCAAATGCTTTTGCTGTAAGGGGAGCGAAGATCAGATTCTGCGATATCAAGCCCGACACACTCAATATTGATGACAGGCTTATTCCGGCGCTGATCAATTCAAATACAAAGGCAATCGTGCCGGTGCATTACGGCGGCATAAGCTGCGAAATGGATCAGATAAAAGCCCTTGCCGATTTAAATCAAATTGCGGTGGTCGAGGATGCAGCCCAGGCGCTTGGCGCCATGTACAACAAGAAGCCTCTTGGCACCCTGGGCGCTTTAGGAAGCTTAAGCTTTCACGAAACTAAGAATGTTATCAGCGGGGAGGGAGGCGCCATTATCGTCAATGACTATAAATACTATGAGCGCGCTGAGATAATACGCGAAAAAGGTACTAACAGAAGTAAGTTCTTCCGGGGCGAAGTTGATAAATATACCTGGGTGGATGAAGGGTCGTCTTATTTGCCGTCCGATATTATTGCCGCGTATTTATACGCTCAGTTGGAAAATATCGACAAGATCACATCAAAACGGAAAAAAATATTCCAATACTACCATGAAGGCCTCAAAAATGCTGAAGACAGCGGTAAGCTACGCAGGCCAATTATTCCTCAGCATACCGATCCCAACTATCATCTATATTATATCCTGCTGAATGATAGCGGCATACGGGATAAACTTATGTACTACCTCCGGGAAAAAAACATTTACTCTGTATTCCATTACCTGCCTCTGCACCAATCAGTTTACGCGAAAAAACACGGCCTTTTCGAAGGCAGGCTTCCCGCGACTGAAAATATAAGCAGAAGGCTTTTAAGGCTTCCTTTCTTTTACGATCTGGACGAAAAGGCGCAGGAGAAAGTGATTTCAACGATATATTCCTTCTTTGAAAAATAATTAACCTTTTTCTCATAATTCCTATAACCCTTTACTGATAGCGGACTAAGCGCGATTATTAAGATTAGCTGAAACTAAATCGGGAAAAATTTCTCTAAAAAATTTTGCGGAGAAATTTCCTTTCATTATATTTGCAATAGATAATTTTTTACCGATATAAAAGTATCTATAGGCGTTACTAAAATGAAAGAAGTTAAAGAAATAAACGACATTCCGGTAAGGACAGTAAAGAGGCTCTCGCGTTACCTGCATTACCTCAGGTATCTGAAAGAAGAGAATGTGCGGAATATATCGAGCACATTCATCGGTAATGAGCTTGGCCTGGAAGCCACACAGGTAAAAAAAGACATCCAGTACACCGGTATTACAGGCCGGCCAAGAACCGGCTACGAAGTTGCACGCCTGATAGACGAAATCGAACTGGTGCTTAACTGGCAGGTTAAGAAAAAGGCAATATTGGCAGGTGCCGGGCATCTTGGTTCGGCTATGCTGGGCTACGAAGCTTTTAACCGCTACGGCATAGATTTTCTCAGGGCATTCGATGTTGACGAAAAGAAGATCGGTAAAAAAATTCACGGCATTGAAGTTATGCATATAGATGAAATGTCAGATTTCATAAGAGAAAATGAAGTTAAGATAGGCGTGCTGACGGTACCGGCCAAAAACGCTCAGGATACGGCAATGCTTATGATAGAAGGAGGCGCTAAAGCAATATGGAACTTCGTGCCCTACCAGCTCAAAGTGCCGGAAGGCATTATAGTTGAGCATGCCCAGTTCTCGCAGAGCCTGGCTGTTTTAACCCAGAAGCTCTCGAAAATTGAAAGCAGAGAATTATAAAAGCAGAGAATTATAAAAGCAGAGAAATATAATAATTAACAAACGGGAAATGAATTAACAGTTAACTATTTAGGATGGAAAAGAGATGGAAACGGTAAGGCAAGATGAACAGAAGGTCAGGAAATTCGACAAAGTATGCGAAATACTGGAACAGAACGACTACAATCCGGGCAAACTTATCCCGATATTGCAGGCGGTACAGAATGAATATAAGTACCTGCCCGAAGAGATACTTACTTTTATATCTATATCATTGAGCGTGTCGCCGGCCAAGGTGTACGGTGTGGCTACATTTTTCTCCCATTTCGCGCTTAAACCGAAAGGCAAGTATATTATTAAGGTATGCAACGGCACGGCATGCCACGTGAAAAACTCTATTCCCATAATCAATGAAATTAGAAAAAAACTTAGCTTAAACGAAGAAAAAAATACAACAGACGACCTGCTCTTTACACTTGAGACAGTGTCCTGCCTTGGAGCCTGCGGTTTAGCTCCCGTGGTACTGGTTAATGAAGACGTACACGGACAGGTAACCCCCAAGAAGATGATTAAAATAATTGACCAAATAATTAAATCGGAGGCTCTAAATGAAAAACTCAATTGAAAAAATCCGCGAAATAAAAGATAAATTCGACAGCGATTTCTCGCTTCTTAAAAAAAGAATAATTATCTGCGCCGGTACCGGCTGCATCGCGAACGGCGCAATGAAAGTACACCGGGCTTTCAGAGATAAGCTCGATGAAAAGGGCCTTAAAAACCTGACAGACCTGAGACTCAAAAAAGAAGAAGATGAGAATATACTTATTTCAGGCAGCGGATGCCAGGGTTTCTGCCAGATGGGGCCCCTCGTGAGCATCGAGCCTGATGGCATTCTTTATGTAATTGTTAAAGAAAGCGATGTAGAAGAGATCATTAATAAAACGATCATCGAAGGTAAGCCCGTTGAAAGGCTGCTCTTTAAAGACCCCGCTACGGGAAAGAGCTGCAAAGGCCAGGCGGACATCAATTTTTATAAAAAGCAGAGCCGCTTTGTGCTGAAAGAATGCGGGCACCTGGATCCGGAAGTAATCGAAGAATACATTTCACATGGCGGATACCAGCCGGCTTATGAGATCTATACCGGAATGGACAGCAAAGAAATATGCGAAAAAATGATTGATTCCGGCCTCAGAGGCCGCGGCGGCGGCGGGTTCCCCACAGGTCTGAAGTGGGAACTGGCCCGTAAAGAAGTGAACAAAGATAAATATGTAATATGTAACGGTGACGAAGGCGACCCCGGCGCGTTTATGGACAGAAGCCTTATGGAAGGCAACCCACATGCCGTAATCGAAGGTATGATGATAGCGGCAAAGGCAATTGGAGCAAATAAGGGATATATTTATGTTAGGGCGGAATATCCTCTCGCGGTAAAAAGGATAAGGAAGGCAGTAGAGAAGGCGAGGGAATTTGGATATTTAGGGAAGAATATCTTCGGTACGGAATATGATTTTGATATTGAAGTGATGGAAGGCGCCGGGGCCTTTGTATGCGGCGAGGAAACTGCACTTATGGCTTCGATTGAAGGCGAAAGAGGCATGCCCCGTCCCAAACCGCCCTTTCCTTCGGAATCCGGGCTATTCGGGAAACCGACAATTATTAATAACGTGGAAACACTCGCTACCGTTCCCCTGATCTTCAAAATTGGGATCGATAAATACAAAGAGTTCGGTACGGAAAAATCGAAAGGTACAAAAACATTCGCTCTGACGGGACATGTGGTAAATACGGGATTGATAGAGGTGCCGTTCGGATCGACATTGAGAGAAATAGTATTTAATATTGGCGGCGGAGTAACTAAGGCAGACGGCACAATTTCGAATGAAGATATAAAGGCTGTTCAGATTGGAGGCCCGTCAGGCGGATGTTTAACTAAAGACCAGCTCGATTACCCGTTGGATTTTGATTCACTGAAAAGCATTGGCTCGATGATAGGCTCAGGCGGCCTGGTTGTGATGAATAACGATACCTGTATCGTACGCATAGCGAGGTACTTCATGGAATTCACCCAGGATGAGTCATGCGGAAAATGTGTACTCTGCCGTGAAGGCACCAAGCAGATACTCGCTCTGCTTGACGACATAATCGAAGGGCGCGGAACAATGGGAACCATTGATCTGCTCGAAAGGCTTTCAAAAGCAGTGCAGAAAGGTTCGCTTTGCGGATTGGGCAAATCTGCTCCGAATCCCATACTTTCTACAATTAACAATTTTAGAGATGAGTACCTTGCGCATGTTGTAGATAAAAAATGCCCGACTAAAGAATGTAAGGCTCTATGCGATCCCGAAATTATCGAAGAAAAATGCAAAGGCTGCGGGCTATGCATAAAAGCCTGCCCTGTAGGAGCCATAACAGGCGAAAGAAAACAGATTCATATAATCGATGTTACCAAATGTATCAAATGCGGCGCCTGCGCAGACGCTTGTAAATTAAACGCGGTAATAGGAGTGTAAATCATGGAAAACAAAAAGTTAAATATTAACGGAAAAGAATTCAGCTTTAACGGAGAACGCAACCTGCTGGAAGTAATAAGAAGTTCGAATATAGATATACCGACATTTTGCTACCATTCCGAGCTCAGCGTTTACGGCGCCTGCAGGCTTTGCATGGTGGATGTGGAAGGGCGCGGCCTGCAGCCTTCATGCTCGATTAAGCCCGAAGAAGGGATGAAGATTAAAACACATACCGGCGAACTGCGGGAAATGAGGAAGATTACTCTCGAGCTCCTGCTGGCAAACCATGAGCAGAATTGCGCCACCTGCACGAAAAGCTCATCATGCAAGCTCAAAGAGCTGGCCAATAAGCTGGGTGTGGAAAAGGTTAGATTCAAAAAAACAGAAAAAGATTATCCGCTGGATCTGTCATCGGCATCCATACAAAGAGATCCCAATAAGTGCATTCTCTGCGGCGACTGCGTAAGGGCCTGCTATGAAATACAGGATATAGGCGCTATCGATTTCGCCTTCAGGGGAAGCAGTGTAAAGGTAACTCCCGCATTCGATAAGGAACTCAATATGGTAGACTGCGTGGATTGCGGCCAGTGCGCGAGAGTCTGTCCCACGGCGGCAATTTCCGTAAAAACAGAGATTGAGGAAGTATGGGATAAAATCGATGATCCTCAGAAAACAGTTGTCGCGCAGATAGCTCCTGCAGTCAGGGTAGCCATTGGTGAAATGTTCGGCCTGGAACCCGGCAAAGTGCGCACGGGACAAATAGTCTCCGCTCTCAAGATGATCGGATTCGACCGGGTTTATGATACTTCATTCGCGGCTGACCTGACAGTGGTTGAAGAAGCTAATGAATTCCTTAAAAGGTATGAATCCGGCGAAAAATTGCCGTTAATGACATCATGCTGCCCCGCATGGGTTAAATATGTAGAGCAGTACTATCCTGAATATCTCGGCAATGTGTCGAGCTGTAAGTCGCCACAGCAGATGTTCGGCGCTGTCGCCAAAGATATGCTTCCTGAGCAGTTAAAGAAGGATAAGAAGGATATCGTGGTAGTATCTATTATGCCCTGCACGGCTAAAAAAGCCGAAGCCAAAAGGCCTGAATTCGCGAAAGGCGGCATTAAAGAAGTTGATCATGTGATAACAACTCAGGAACTGGCATATATGATAAGGGAGGCAGGCATCAGGTTTAAAGAGCTTACCCCCGAATCTATGGATATGCCTTTAGGCTATAAAACAGGCGCAGGAGTGATATTCGGAAGCACCGGAGGCGTAAGCGAAGCAGTGCTCAGGTACCTTAATGATAAGAATGACGTTCGCTCGGAGCAGCACGACTATCCCCAGGTAAGAGGCAATAAATCCAAAAAAATACTTGAATGGAAATTCAACGGGAAGGATGTCAGAATTGCTATAGTTAACGGCCTGAAAAACGCTAAAGAGCTTCTTAACGAAATGAAAAAAGGCAAATCTCAGTATGATTTTATTGAAGTAATGGCTTGTCCCGGCGGGTGTGTAGGCGGCGCCGGACAGCCTCAGCAATATGACCATGACGTAAGAAACGAAAGGGCGGAAGGCCTGTACAATGCCGATAAGATGCTTCTGCTGCATGAATCACAAAAGAACACTTACGTTAACAGCCTTTACAAAGAAAGGCTGGGCGAAATAGGCGGAGAAGCCGCGCATGAGCTGCTTCACACGCACTACAAGAACAGGAAACGCATAGCCGAGCAGGCAATGACTTTTATAACAGGTGAGGCCGAAAGCCGGCTGGATATCAGCGTATGCCTGGGTACTAACTGCTATCTGAAAGGAGCACATACACTTTTGCAGAAAATTACCGATTATGTTGAAGGAAGTAATTTCAAAAATCTGATTGACATAAAAGCCAACTTCTGCATGGAGAATTGCGACAAAGGCGTAAGCGTAACAATAGGCGATGAAATAGTCAGCAATTGTACTATCGAAAAAGCCATTGCCATAATAAACAAACAGATACACAATATAAAAAGTCAAATTCATTAAAAAACCCCGGGCCGGGGACGGCGATTACCGATAAGACGGAATGAGCAATCGTACAGGTAAATCGACCACATAGGAAAGGCATATAGCGCCGCCCCGGCTCTTCTTTTAAAGTTCATGAAAACCAGCGAATCAATAGTATATACAAATAAAGCCCGCTGCCGGGACTGCTACCGCTGTATAAGAAGCTGCCCCGTGAAAGCGATAAAAATGAAAGGCGGCCAGGCTTATGTAGATGAAATTAAATGCGTACTCTGCGGCATGTGCATAAAGGAATGTCCGCAAAAAGCCAAAACCTATATCAAAAGCTATGAGCAGCTGAGAGAACTACTGGCTGGCGGACAGCCTGTGGCAGTGAGCCTCGCGCCCTCCTTCGCGGCAGTTTACCCTGATTGGCAGAGGGACAGGATACCCAGCGCCTTAAGGTCGATGGGAATTTCGCATGTCTCGGAAACATCCTGCGGAGCCTGGTACGCTGCCAAAAGAGCTAAAGAAGTAATTGAAAAAAATCCCGGCAGATCATTTATTACAAGCTCATGCCCGGCCGTTGTTAATTATGTCGAAAAATATAAAGGCGGAAAAATTGATCTGCTTTTACCTGTGCTTTCTCCGCTGGCGGCACATTCCGTTTTGCTAAAAAGAAAGCTGGGATTCGAAACCAAGATAGCTTTCATCGGGCCATGTGTTGCAAAGAAAGGAGAAATATTAAGGGATGACATTAGGCCCCTTATCGATACGGCAATTACATTCGAAGAGATGAACGCATGGTTCGAGGATGAAGGTATAGACCTTAAAAATTTTGAGGCAAGCGGATTTGATATGTATCCGCCCAAAGGATACAGCCCATTATTCCCGGTACCTGGAGGATTTGCCCGTACGGCTGGCTTTGAAGATGACAGCATGATAGAAATAATCAACGCCGACGGTTTCGAAGAAATTGAAGAGGCGGTTGATTTCTCGGCGGATTCCGATAAACCTGTGCTCATCGACGCGCTGCTCTGCGAAGGCGGATGCATCAACGGGCCGGGTATAAGCGCGGTTGATAATTATCTTTCAAAAAAATTATCTCTTCGGGAATATTTTAAAAAAGAAAAATTCAGCGAACCGGAAATTAATATGCCTGTCCTTAGCGCTAATTTTTATGACAAAAGCCTCAAGAATGGAAATTATTCAGATAATGAAATTATCCATATTCTTGAAAAAACCGGCAAATCTTCACCTGAAGACCGTCTGAACTGCGGCGCATGCGGATATGATTCCTGCGAGGAAAAGGCCGCTGCCGTACTCGATGGGATGGCCGAGACAGAAATGTGCATCCCCTTTATGAGAAGGCTTGCCGAACAGCGCACGGATAAGATCATTGAATCAAGCCCAAACGGTATTGTAATCCTTGATGAAAGTCTGAGTATAATACACATGAACCCGGCATTCATGAAATTCTTCATGTGCGGTGAATCAATAAGAGGAAAGAAGATATCTTATTTGATGGATCCCGAGCCCTTCGTGAAGCTTGCCGGCGATGACGAAGACCTTGTTGAAATGGTTGTGAAGCATGATAACTACGGCCTTGTCTGCCATGAGATATTATATCCCCTTAGGGATGACAGGCAGTACGTGGGTATTTTTGTGAATATTACCCGCTCGATAAACAACACAGAAAAGCTGAACAAAATGAAGGAAGAAACCATAAGGCAGGCGGATGAGCTGCTTAAGCACCAGATATCCATGGCGCAGAATGTAGCAAGGCTGCTCGGTGAATCGACAGCACGAGGGGAACAACTTGTCGATAAGCTCCGGCAGCTAACAAGAGATGAAAATGCCAGTAAAAGCAACGAGAACGAGACATTATGGGATATTTACACGTCGAAATAGAGAGCAGCCAGACTCCGAAGTATAAGGGCGCACCATGCGGTGATATGTTCGAAGTACACAGAATGGCCGGTTCCACCCTGATTATACTTAGCGATGGCCTGGGCTCCGGCATAAAGGCTAATATCGCGGCTACAATGTGTATTGCCAGGCTCAAAGAACTAATCAGAAGCGGGGTGACATTAAGAAAAGCTTTTGCGGCCGTTGTTGATACCATGAATCACGCAGCGCGAAACGACCTGCCTTATGCGGTATTTACCGTGGCAAGGATACTTACTCAGGGCCAGGCCGTGATACTTAATTATGAAATGCCCCCGGCTGTGTATATTTCCAACAGGTCCTCTGAAGTTCTGCCAAGGAGAACTTATACAGTCGAAGGGAGCGTAGTCGGAGAATCCACATGCGAACTTAATCCCAGAGAAGCACTGCTTCTTGTCAGCGACGGAGTGACTCAGGCGGGCCTCGGTATTACCCATGATCTCGGTTGGGGGATAGACAACGTTAATAAGTTTATCAATTCCGAGTTGGAAAATCACCGCAGTGTGCAGGATATACCTTACAGCGTGCACGCGAAGGCAATGCAGTATAACAGGAACTATCCCGGCGATGACACAACCGCGGTTCTGGCCTATTCAAGGCTCGGTTCTTCTGTGAATATACTCAGCGGTACACCGAAAAATAAGGAAACGGATGAAAAGATCGTCAACTTTTTCCTGGCAAGGCAGGGGATAAAGATCATCTGCGGGGGTTCCACAGCGAACGTGGTAAGCAGGATCACCGGGAAGTCACTCGTAATCGATGAAAGCAGCGCGACAAACATTACGCCCCCTTCATTCTCGATGAACGGTATTGATCTGGTGACCGAAGGCGCCATGACTCTGAACCAGCTCTATAATGTGATCGACGAGCCGCGCGGCGAAATGGATGAAGATAATCCCGTTACAAAGCTGTATGACCTTATTATGCTGGCCGACAGGGTTAACTTCTATGTGGGAACAAATGTAAATCCCGCGAGCATGAACATCAAAACAACGCAGCTCGGCATAATTTCAAGAGAGAAGATCATCCCCCTTCTTGCCGGCAAACTCGAAAAACACGGAAAATTCGTAAATATAAAAAAGTTTTAAAGATTTAGATTCGAAAAATCCTTAATGCACACCTCGCATCTCTTTTTGAGGTTTCCTGAATGGCCTGATTCCACAAGAATGAATTTCAATCCGTTATCCTTAGCGCTTTGGTAGTCGGTCTCAGCGTCGCCGATAAAGCAGCTCCCGGAAGTATCTATATCGAAATCACACACGATTCTCCGGGTGATAAGGGATTTGTGAGGCGGTGAACCCCAAATACCGTCAAAGTGGCTCATAATGCCGAAGCTTCTGACAACTTCAAAAAGCTCGCTGTGAGGCGTACCCGATACAATGAACTGCAAATACTTATTCCTGTGCTTTTTCAGAAATGGAATTATTCCTTCGGTCATAGGCGACTGCTTGACTTTATCAAGAATAAGGCTGCTGAACTGCCGTCCGAGCTTTTGGCCAATCTCTGTTGTATATGGCTTGCCGAGTAGCTCCTCGTAAACATATCGGAACTTCCTGTACCTTGAAATTCCGCCATGCTCTATGTGGTATTCAAGCAGCTTTTCTGCTATATCTTCACCATAAGGCATGAACATTTCCCTGAATGCTTCAGTCTTCACTCCGGTAGATCGAATTATAACGCCGTCAAAATCGTAAAGGATAGCTTTATTCATAATGCTTCATATAGTCTTTCCAGACCATTTTGATGCCTTTATCAAGCGCTGTTTTAGCTTTCCAGCCGACAGATTCAGCTTTGGAAACATCCATCAGCTTGCGCGGAGTGCCTTCGGGCTTATCCGTTTGAAAATTCAGGCCGCCTTCGAATCCTGTAATATCTTTGATTGTATGGGCCAGCTCTTTGATGCTTACATCTTCGCCGGTACCGATATTGACAAATTCTCCCATATTTTCCGGTGTGCCCTTTTCCATAAAGAAAAGTGCGGCATCGGCAAGGTCATCCACAAAAAGGAATTCCCGTTTAACATTACCCGTGCCCCAAACATTTATCCTGTCAGGAAAAATTCCACATTCGGCCAGCGCGCCTTCGTACGAGGCGAAGTCATCCGGATTGATCTTATCATCCAGCCCGTTGCCCAGCGGATGCCTATCTACATCTTTTTTAATTAGCTCATGATTTCCTGTTTCAAGGGCGCGGGCAAGCACAGCTTTTCTAAGCAGGGCGGGAAGTACGTGCGATTTTTCAAGATCGTAATTATCGTTGTAGCCGTAGAGATTTGTCGGCATAAGTGAAATATGCTCAGTAGCGTACTGGTAATTAAATGACGAGCACAGCTTAATTGCTGCGATCTTGGCAATGGCATAAGGCTCGTTAGTGGGTTCGAGTTTGCCTGTGAGCAGATGTTCTTCCTTCATGGGCTGAGGTGCATGCTTAGGGTAAATACATGATGAACCCAGATTTAATATCTTACCTTGGCCGTATTTATAAGTTGAATTGATCACATTTGCCGCGATCAAAAGATTATTATAAATAAATTCCGCTTTGTATCTGTTATTCGCTGCTATACCGCCAACCTTTGCCGCGGCCAGGAAAATAAACTCCGGGGCGGCCTCTTTAAAGAAGGCTTCTGTTTCATCCTGGCGCGTCAGGTCAGCTTTGTCCCTGCCGGCGGTGATTACATTCGAATACCCTTCTTTTTCCAAAAGGCGGGTTATAGCAGAGCCGACCATACCTTTATGGCCGGCCACGAAAATCTTTGAATCTTTATTAAATTTCATTTTGTATCTTTAATAGATCGATAAACTCATTATTTGTCCAGTCAAAGCCTTTTTCTTTCGCGGCTTTAATGCCTTCGCCGGGGGCGAGCAGGCCCTGCGCCATCATGTCGTGGTCCATCATTATCCTTACCAGTTCCCTGAAGGATACCTGCGGCTCCCAGCCGAGCAGCTTTTTGGCTTTACTGATATCCGCCTGAAGGAAGTCAACTTCAGTGGGCCGGTAATAGCGCGGGTTGATGGCAATTACTTCGTCACCTTCGCGTATAAGCTGTTTATACTTATTATCAAAGCTTTTGGCCACTGCTATCTCGTCGGTACCCGAGCCTTTCCATTCGAGCTCAATGCCTGTGTATTCGCAGGCTTCGTTCACAAAATCCTTAACGGTATTGCTATCGCCTGTACCTATACAAAAATCCTCTGCCCTATCTTGCTGGAGCATAAGCCACATTGCTTTTACGTACTCAGGAGCAAATCCCCAGTCTCTCGATGCATTTAGGTTTCCAAGGTACAGTTTCCTTTGAGTTCCGGCGAGCAGCCGCGAAATAGCCCTTGAAATCTTTCTGGTAACGAATGTTTCGCCGCGGCGGGGGCTTTCATGGTTGAATAAAATTCCGTTGCAGGCAAAAATATCATAGCCGTCGCGGTAATTTATCGTCATCCAGTAAGCGTAGAGCTTGGCTATGGCGTAGGGGCTTTGCGGAACAAACGCTGTTTCCTCGCTTTGAGGAGGCTTTGCCGAGCCGAATAATTCAGATGATGAAGCCTGGTAGAATTTTGTCCTGATGCCGCTTCGCCTTACCGCTTCAAGTATCCTTGTAGTGCCCAGGGCTGTAACATTGCCTGTGTATTCCGGCATATCGAAAGATACCCTCACGTGGCTTTGAGCGCCAAGATGATAGATCTCATCCGGCTTGATGTTGTAAACTAGCTCGGTCAGCAGGCCGGGGTCTGCAAGGTCGCCGTAATGCAGGAAAAGCGTGGCTGACTTTTCGAGCGGATCCTGGTAAATATGGTCAATCCTCTGGGTGTTAAATGTGCTCGCGCGCCTTATCACGCCGTGCACTTCATAATTTTTTGAAAGCAGGAATTCAGCCAGATACGAGCCGTCCTGCCCTGTAATTCCGGTAATTAAAGCTTTTTTCATTATTTTTCAATATTTAAGTTACAATTACCTGCAAATATAACCAACAATAATAACTTATTGAAAAAAGGCAATTATATAAATCATTTAAATGAATTAAAAATATACTATCCCTTAAATGCGTATTTGCTATTTTAATATAAATTAGATTGCTTCTTATAAAAAAGAATATTAAATGATTCCATCTAAAATCAAGAAAGAAATTAAGCGGATACTCGCCCGGGAAAGCTGGAGAGAGGATATAATTCAGGTTATAAGGCGCGAAGGCAAAGCCCTGCACCCCGTTTTTCTCTCATGCGTATATGATCCGGATGAAACGATAAAATTCCGCGCGATAGAGGCTATGGGCATTCTATTATCTGAGTTGGAAGATAAGGAATTTACTAAAGAAGTCATCCGCCGCTGCATGTGGATCCTGACCGAAGAATCAGGCGGCATAGCCTGGGGTGCCGGCGAAATAATCGGAATCGCGTGCACCACAGGATTGGATATAGCCGAAGACTACCTCCCGAAACTGCAGTCCTACACCTATGAAACCGAAAACCATGCTGATAATTATCTCGATTATCCGCCGCTCAGAGCTGGCGCCTACTGGGGCATGGCCGCCGCATCATCGGACTACCCCGGAATACTTGACAGGGAGATATTGGAAGAATCCGCGCGTATAGAAGACGACCGCTACATCCTTGCCTGCCTGAAATTGATTTTCGAAAATGAAGGCATGGCTTTTACCGGAAATCTTGATATGCAAGAACAACCGGACAGTATTAAAGTGTACTACCGGGGCGATTTCAGAGATATTTATTTGTAATTTTTTAAATTTAACCACAAAGTGCACAAAGTAGTCACTAAGTTTGCAATTCATAATTAATAATTCATTTCAAATATATTTTTAAACACCATAATTATCCCTTTCTTTTTGTCAATAATTAATCACAAATGAAAAAATAATTTGGAGCATTTCATTTTTTTTTTTTTTTAAATTATGACCGATGACAATAAAAGAGATGATTTTAAGCCGTCAAGGCTTTTATATATTTCTTTTATCCAATTTTGTAAGGAGATTTTTTATGTTCAAAAAACTCATTTTATTAGCCTTAATGCTCGGATCATTCACGGGCTTAAAAGCACAGCAGCCACCTTGCTATCCGGAATGGCTATCGCTTTCCCAGAGTACGGCAGAACTGCATCAGTTTGCCCCGCTCTCACTTAATATGCCGCTGGAAGTGATATTTGGCTATATCGCTTTAGATAGCGCGATTTATTACGGCAGTTACAATTTACTGGATGAATTTCTCGAACGTCAAACAACATTCAATGACACTTTACAACAGATTATGAAACATTATTATATGATGAAAGATTACGACCCCATTCTTTTTAAAAAGAACATGGACTATTTCGACTATAATTTTCAAATGAGGCCTTTAGATCTGGAAAAAAGAGCGCGAAAATATTTAGTCCGTTTTTCAGAAAAACCTTATTTGGATAACGCGCTTTTAAAATCCTCATTGATAGCTCATGTAAAAGTAACCGATACGATTTCCAGATTAAGTATGGGAGATTGGAAAGGTATAGCCACATGTGAAATCATTGATCTTATAAAAGGGCAAAAGTTCTTCGGCTGTAAGGATTTGAATATTTATGAGGATATTCCCAATAAAAAGGATCCTTCAAGCAACCTCTTAGAATACTCAGCTATTGACAGCGGTGATTGTTTACAACTGCATTATAGTCTATCATGGCCACGTGTTGACGGTCAAAATGCAAACTATAGAGAACTGGATTCTGCTGGTAATGTTATAACTCCAACCCTTCGAGATGAAAACGGTGAGCAATGGATGAAAAAAGACAAAGAATATATTGTATTCATCCAATTGGTTGTCCTTTGCTCAACTGAGAACGCTGAATATTATGCTGTTTGGGGTGGGATCGATAATTCCGAAACGTGCAACATGTATCCCATTGAAGAAGGTAACGTACTCGATCCTGGAGAAGAATTTGAACTGGGCGAAACTGTTGATCTCGATGAATTTAAGCATCAATTGAGGAGCAGAATAAATGAAATCCTTTCATATTAATATTCGTTTAAAGGTATTATTATTTCTGGGGATAGTACTTTTATCAAATAGAGCATACTCCCAGAATTGCGGCACAACAACTCATTGTCCTGACAAAGCCTATGAATACAGCGTTTGTGAAGGTGATGATGGTAAGATTATTAGAAAATGTCTAAAAGATCCTGCATCGCATAATGTTTTATCAGTAAAGCCAACTTTGCCAATATGTCTTAACTTTTTAAGTTCGGGAAACTCACAAGCATATATTGAGTCAGAATCCGGGCATGACATTCTCGTATATGATGAAACATATATCATAACTGATGAAGTTGATTCTGAAACAGCTTGGAATTGCCTATGCGGTACTTTTCCACCACCATGTAATTGCGAAATCGATTTTGAATTCTCTGATGATCCTGATGATTTTTTTCCATCAGCAGGTTCGACCATCGGCTTGGCCAGATGGAATTATTTTTCTTATAGCTGTTTACTTAGGTGCTCAAAATCAAAAATCTATATAAATAATACCAGAGAGTTTACAGGTTCAGCGCCAAGTAATCCTGCAAAAAAATACGCTTACCACATTAATAACGGGATTTTGGCCAGTGATCCCGGATTAATCGATCAGTTGCCGCCATACGCTACGGTTTATAATTTGACAAACTTGCTCACACATGAATTGGGGCATATACTGGGCTTGGGGCATCATACTAAAACTGACGGCAGTAAAGCTTGCCCTGAAGAAAGTAATGGTATAATGAATGCAACTACAGCAGGTAATGACTATAAAGAAAATCTTTCAACAGATGATATCTGTGCTTTTAAAAAGCTGCATTGTCCGGGTTTGGTCGGTGTTGACGATCATCAGTTCCTTTCAAGCGGCCCGAATTGATGTATCTATTAATCCTAATCCCGCAAATAAGACTTTCTCATTGCAACTTGACTTAAATTACCCAGTTTACAACATGGCGATTGTCCTTTATGATTCGAAGGGCAATTTTATTAATGAATTATATAGCGGTCAAATTACAAAGGGGCGTCATGTATTTGATGTTGATGCTAATACCCTTTCTGCCGGAGTTTATTACTGCTATATAATTACTGATAACTTCTCACATACCGAAAAGTTGATTATAAAATAAAAATTCAATAATTAAGCCAGGAACTATTTCCTGCCTTAATTTATCATCCATCACTATCTTTCACAAATCATCATTCATGAATTTTAGCTTTCGCATCTGCTTTTGAGTTTTTTAAGGCCCTTATCGAAATCTTGTTCTACCTGCTCTTCGAGGAATAATCCCACAAACCGGTTAAAAGGATAGGAAAGCTCGCCGCGGAGTATCCACCGTAATTTTGTCTTATCACCCTGTGGTTCAAATATCCATATGTTTTGGTTTTTGAAATCGCCTTCTTCACCAAAAATAAGCTCCGACTGGATGATCTCATTTTGTTTGACTGTGGTAAGGGTCAGGCTGCCTGGGCCCATAATATCGCCTTTCCATGACCATTTCATGCCTTCTTTGGCAACCGGGCCGCTGAATTCATCAACTATAGTCGAATCCATTTCCGACCAGGGCTCCCACTGGCGGAAGCGGGTCAGGTCGGCACATTCTATAAAAACGCTATCGGCCTTTTCATTTATTGTGATCTCCCTTTCCACGCTGAATTCCGAAGGCAGAAATGAAGCTACGACAAGAATTACTACAACAAACGCCCCAAAGGCTAAAAGCGCTATTTTAAGCTGTTTTGGCATTTTTTTATTCTACTTGATATTTATAACAAAATATTAATATATGCTAAAAAAGTGATTTTTCATAAAATCAATTTCTTTCATCAATATATACC
>CAZJAH010000048.1:0-19773 GCA_964544155.1 uncultured Hyphomicrobiales bacterium
GTAGGGCGTAGCCCAGCAGATTTACAGTCTGCCCCGGTTGACCGCTTCGGTACCTGCCCGATTGTTTCGAGCTTACAAATTTATGCAAATTATTTAAAAAACGCAAAGGTTTTTTTATAATTGGCCGGATATTTGTAATTAATGACTAAACTATTTGCCAATTCAAAGAACTACTCAAAAGAGTTACGAATTTAAGAATTATTCCTCTATTAAAAAAAATATTTTTTTGTTTTTTAAATATTTATCTCTGTTATTTTAAATAACCAGCAATCAACAAGCTACCATTTAAATAAATCCGCAGCTTCTCGTGCTGTATTGAAGGCCTCTTCCGGAGAATCACCAAGCGCTGTGATATGGCCCATTTTGCGCCCCGGCCTGGATTCCTTTTTATTATATAAGTGTAGTGATGCCCTGCTTTCCAGCATTTTACTTACATCAGAGGGAACCCCGCTGCCGTGCCTTTCGCCCAGAAGGTTGATCATCGCTGCTCCGGGTTTTATCATTTCCGTTGAGCCCAATGGCATATCAAGTATAGCTCTAATGCAGTTCTCATACTGTGAGGTATAGCAGGCTTCTATTGTATAATGGCCGGAATTGTGAGGCCTGGGGGCTATTTCGTTAACGAGTACTTCCCCGATGCCTGTAAGGAACATTTCAATGCCGAATACTCCCACACCGTTGATGGATTCTACGCACTTTAGGGCGAGCTCCTGGGCTTTCACGGCGGCGGCCGGTTCTACCGGTGCGGGCGCTATAAGCTCATGAAGTATATGGTCCTTCTGAATTGTGCGGACGCAGGGATATATCACATGCTCGCCGCTGACATTACGTGCAACCATAACAGCAAGCTCCATGCTGAAATCAATGAATTTTTCTCCCATCAAAGGCCTGTCTTTTCCTTTCCCGTTAAATTTTTCGAAGGCGGTGCGGGCTTCATCTTCATTAAGGACTGTTTCATTGCCGTAGCCGTCATAGCCGTATTTACGGGCTTTTATAACATAGGGCCAGCCATGTTTGTTGCCGAATTCGGCTGCTTCTTCCGGGCTGTTTATTTCTTCAAAATCGGGTACCGGGATAAATGCTTTTTTGAATGCTGTTTTTTGGATGAATTTATCTTGCATAATGCGCATGGTCTGAGGTGTGGGATAAACTTTTCTTTTAATTGATACTTTTTCAAGAATTTCAGGATCGATAAATTCATTTTCCAGAGTAACCAGATCGCATGAATCTATGAACTTATTCAGCTCTTCGTCATTTTCCCATCCGCCCGGGAATTCGCTCTTGGTCATATCGCCGGCTGGAGTGCCGGGGCTTTTATCAATTACCGAAACATTTAGCCCCATCCTATAGGCGTCAAGTGCAAGCATTTTGGCAAGCTGCCCGCCCCCTAATATTCCGAGAGTAAAAGGCTTATCGCCAGTATATAACGATTTAATCATTGCTTTCCACTATGATTTTTTATTAACAAAATAAATTTTTAGTTAAGTATAACATTTTATCTGAAAATTTTGTAAATTTATGACGTGCTATAGCGTTAATTAATTCAAAAAAATGGAGGTCGTCTTCAGTTATATAGCAAGTTTAGAAGGCCCGTCCGCTTTGAAACCGGCGCTCGAGAAAGGCCGAAGTGTTTTAACAGGGAAAGTTCTGGTTCTAAACCAGAGTTATGAACCTATCACTGTCTGCTCCGCAAAAAAAGCCATGATACTTATCTTCCTAATGAAAGCCGAAATTGTTGAAACTTATAAGGACAGATTCATTCGTTCTGTAAGCCAGGCTTTTCCATTTCCAAGCGTGATAAGGCTTTCGGCGTATATCAGAGTTCCGTTCAAGCAGATTGAATTATCGCGGAAGAATATTCTCAGAAGAGATAATTTCCAATGTCAGTATTGCGGAAAGAAATCTTCAGTTTTAACTATTGACCATATTCTTCCGAAATCCAGAGGCGGCGGTGATACATGGGAAAATCTAATAACGGCATGTGTAAAATGCAACAACATTAAAGGCAGCAGAACTCCCGGTGAAGCAGGCATGAAGCTGCTTAGTAAGCCGCAAAGGCCGCACCACATTGTTTTCTTTAAGCAGTTTTTCGGGAATGTTGAGGATAACTGGAAACCTTTTTTATTCATGCAGTAAGTATTTTATTTCATAGGCATTTATAGTCCCCCTTTTTGGGTAAAAAACGCGGGGTAAGAAGCAGTCTCTCTCAAAAAACATTCTCTTTTACAAATTTTCGTTTTTTTTTCGTCTGTTAAATAAATAATACCTGTTTTGGGAATATCATCTTAAATGGTTTACAGGAAAGCCAGGTAATTCTATTTACGGATTTCGGATTAAAAAAATCTTCGCTGAAGAACCAAACAAAGATATGCTTTTTGATTTGTTAATGAGATAACGGAAATGCCCGGGTATCAAACTTAAGAGCTGAGAAATAAATGGATCATCCGGAAGCTCCCAGAAGCTCTTCCGCGTCATGGAAGTGCAGCTTTTCCGTGCCGATTATCTGGTAAGTTTCATGTCCCTTGCCCGCTATAAGGATAATATCTCCCTTTCGTGAAAGCTCATAGGATTTCTTAATGGCATTCGCGCGCCCGGGTATCATGGTTACCTTCGCGGAATTTTCATCCGCTATACCGCCGGATATTTCCTCCATTATTCCGGCCGGATTTTCTGTTCTGGGATTATCATCAGTTATAACCACTATATCCGCGATTTCCGAAGCTATCCTGCCCATTATCGGACGCTTTGCCCTGTCTCTGTCGCCGCCGCAACCGAATACAGAGATAAGCCTGCCGCCCGTGCCCGATGATTCCAACACGTTTCTGCACGAATGAAGGGCTTTTTCGAGGGCGTCGGGAGTATGCGCGTAATCGATAATTCCGAGGGCGCCGTTTTCGAGTTTGTATCTTTGCATTCTGCCGGGAGCACCGTCGCTTTTCGCGATACCGGCTTTAACTTTTTCAGGCATCATGCCGCATTCCAGCGCGAATGAAGCACATAGGGCGGCGTTTTCAATATTGAATGAACCGATAAGCTTTGTGCTAAGCTCAATCCCATTGCCTTTGCCGTCCAGCATGAATTTTCCGGAATCGAAATCCAGCCTTTCATCGCTAATCTTATAATCATTTCCGGGATTTCTGCCGCAGGACGCTGCGGTATCGGACATGAGCCTGCCGTATTCCGAATCCCCGTTTACAATAGCTTTGCCGCCGGGTTTTAATTTTGAAAAAAGTATTTTTTTTGCTTTGGCGTATTCTTCCATTGTACCGTGGTAATCGAGATGCTCATGCGTTAGATTAGTGAATAAAGCCCCGTCAAATTCCATTCCTTCTATCCTGCCCTGACGCAGCGCGTGGGACGATACCTCCATAATTACCGCTTCGGTACCGGAGCGCCGCATCGCATGGAATATCCCCGCCAGCTCCAATGATTCGGGGGTTGTGTGCGTCGCGTCTTTCCTTGATCCTGCTGAAATAATACCGGTAGTGCCTATTATCCCGGTTTTGTATCCCGCTTCGGATAAAACGGAAGAAAGCAGGAAAGAACAGGTTGTTTTGCCGTTCGTGCCTGTTATGCCGATGACTTTCATATCCCGCAGCGGGTAATCGTACCAGTCATGGGATAGTTTCGCGAGGGCGGCGCGGGAGTTATCCATTTTGATGAAGGCGGCATTAGTTGAATTAAAATTTGGCGGTATTTCCTCGCAGATAACGGCCACTGCGCCGGCCATAAGCGCTGAGTTAATAAATTTGTGGCCGTCGAACTGCGCTCCGCGGATAGCAACAAACAGCGACCCCGGCATACATTTTCGCGAGTCGTATGCTATCTGTAATATATGTTTATCCGTATTACCTTTAATTTCTTTTGCGTCTAAAACTTTGAGCAGTTCGTCTAATTTTTTCATATTTTTAATTTATTTTTATTGATCTGTGATCAGGCTTTATTTAATATTAATCATATTTTTTCTTTCTGTAAATGTTGACTCATTAAGCGGGTCAATATTTAGTAAGATAGGCGAGGATTTTTCGGCTTGCGGAAATGATTACGCTCGTTTTTTCGGCCGCGGGGAAGCGTTTACCATAGAAAATGGTATTATCCTTGCAGGGCTGCCCGCCGCTGGGTTTGCCGCCGACAAGCCTTTACAGGAATATTTTGAAAAGCAGTCCGGTAATGAATTTAAATTGTTCTATTATTTAGGTGACACGAGGTTAGCTGCCGCTTTAAGCCTGGGGACCTATGCCTCGGGCCTGGCATTTGATGACGGCCTAAGGGAAACAGGCCGGCAGCTTATTAATTCGATTATTTTTGCGGGAGTATTAAACGGAGTTGTAAAATATTCTTTTGGAAGGGCCAGGCCTCCTTATGCTGATGGAGTACTCGATTTCAATTTTTTTGAAAGCGGTGATTCTTATCAGTCATTTCCTTCCGGACATACGGTTACAGCTTTTACACTGGCATCCGTACTAAGCAGAAGGATAGATAAGAGCTGGGCCACGGCAGGTCTTTTCACTGCCGCGTCGCTTACGGGCATTCACCGTATGGACCAAAACCGCCATTGGTTTAGCGATGTCCTCGCTGGGGCGGCAATCGGATATTTTGCTTCCAAACTCGGCTCAGGCAGCAGTGACGCGTACTTCAGCATGGCATCGGGCTACCCGAAAATAGTATTCTGCTTGTTTAAGTATTGATTATGGCAGGGAATTATTTATTAATTCAACTAAATCGTGGCAATCATTAGCGGGGTTGCCGCTGGGATATTTTCTTATCAGCTTTCCATCATAATCAAAAACTGCGATTAATTCTTTATCATCTAGTCCGTATAATAATTTCAATTCATTTTTATCTCTCAGCAAAGGAAATACCCAATTTTTATTTTTTCTGAAAATATTTAGTTCAATATCTCTGTTACAGTTAACAAGCGCGATAACCTCGTATGCTGAGCTGTCTGTATTTTTTAATACACATTCCAGAATGTTATTTGGAATTATGTAGCATTTATTACACGCCGTAATTTCCTGAAACATAACAATTAGAATTTGATTTTCACCAAGATTTGTTTCTTCTTTCAGCTCTATAAAAGTTTGGGAAGATAGGACAACCGGCAATAAAATTATTAAAAATATTATCGTTTTAATTCCAGGGAACAAATTCAATGATCCAGCCATCATCATTTCTCCTTGCAACTAATAAATAATTTTCTTCAGAATTATAATAAGCAGTTGAATAATTGCCGTTTTCATTTTCTTTTTCTATTCGCATTTTTCTTAATACTTTGCCTTGACTATTGTATTCATGTGCTAATATATATTTATCTTCATCCCCTATTATTGAGCTAATAACTAAGATACCCTTTTGAGTGGAGTAAATGCTTGTATTAATAAAATCAAAAAAATTAACGGCATTTGTTAACATTTCATCAATTGGGAGTTTTTTGTTTATCATTTTCTTCCATGCATCTTTGTTATTTACTGGAAGTTCAATTTCAAATGCCAGCGAATTATTTTCAACATCATAGACTTCTTTTCTGAGTTCGAAAATCGCATATATTTTTCCATTTGAGTTTACAGGCTTAGGCCAGAAAACAGAGAAATCTATCAGGTTATTATCAGAATATACACTCGGAAGTGTAAACATTTTTTTATTTATTGAACCTTCGGCTGAAACCAGAGCAATAGAATACAAATCGATATCCTTATCATCTTCTTTTTGTTTTTTATAATAAATTTTCGGTTCAAAAAACGGAGAAAGTATTTGACCGTCAATAAAGTCAAAAGGTTTGTTTCTTATGCCATAATTATACTCCGGGTCATACAAATTTTTCATTCCAATTTTATCAAGATTTTCATCGAATAGAATTAATACGTTATGCAGGTTATATCCTCGCTTAAATTTATCATTATCATATCTTTCAAGATAAGTCGAAGCTTTTAATAAGGCAAAAATAGTATCATTTCTAATATTGATTGCCGAAAATTCATTTTTTAATTCACTATCCCATAATGATTTTTCGATTAATTTTCCATTGTAAATATTAGTAATAGTATCAAGATCAGGATAGTAGAATCCTTGCGGATCCTTACCTGTTATTGGGAATGATTCCATTATTTCTTTGCTAATTTCAGACTTGTAATTCTTATAGTTGATAATTCTTCCATTACTTGCATCATATTTGATGATCAGAGCTTCTCCCCTTGATATAACATACAGATTTCCTTCACGGAGAGTCATCGATGAGATTGAACTTATGATTACATCGCTATTTTCTTCTAATTTTATTTGTGTTCTTTCACTTATTTCTATTGATATTAAAAAACAACAATTAGTTAGAAATATTAAAAGTATTAAATAAATTTTTGTCATTTTATTTATTTTTTAAATGAAGCCGCGCTTAATTGATTTGATTTAAGCGCGGCTATAAATAAATTATTTAAAAAACTCTTCTTCTAATTCCTCATTGGGATCTTTCCTTATTTCTGAAGAGTATTCTTGTGCTCTTACAACATCAGTATGAGCAACTGTTTTTCCAGAAACTATCGACCAAACAAGAATTCTGCCGCCATCTTGAATATCCCAGCAGAATACAAACATTTCATTATCACATTCGAAAGTCCATGAATAAGTAGGTTCGTCGAAGCAAGCGCTAACTAACTTTCCTCTTCCAAAGGTTGCACCATTTGGTCCTATCCAAGTAGTACCTTCGGGTGCTTCGTCTTGTGCGGAATACACAGGCATATCACAAAGCATCATTGCTGATAAAGCAACGATAATAATTAAGAAACGCATAATAAATACTCCACATAAAAACATATGGTAAATCATATGCCGGGGACGGATTATAATAATCAACCCTTCTTTTTCCATCCCAAAAAAAGAATACATTAATTACAATAATCGGCACAAATAATAATAATAATAATAATAATATGCAAGAAAATAATACACTTATTTTGTAACTTTTTGTGTTGTTTTTTGGATGGGTATGAAACGCGTGATGGAATCAGGCTTTACATCGCTAACAGATACACATACCTTTCTTAATTTTATCATATTTTTTTATTAGCGCCACAGAAAAATTCAATTAGAGTCTTTGTTTCGGCTTAATCCCCCACACATTATCCAATATCTTATGCCTAAGGTCATGCCAATGCTTCCTACTCAAGAATACACAAATGCCGGGATGCCCGGCTGCCCAGATGTTCCTTACTTCTCCTCAGGTACGTATCGCAGCTCAAGGGCGCTGCCGAGCTTCCAACTTTCGTCATAGGCGAATATCCTGTAGAGGTATTCCTTTCCCATAATGGCGTTCCAGTCCTCATAATAGAGTTTGTCAGATGTAAGAATTGCCACATCTGCCGACTGACCCGTTTCCACGTCCCGCCTTTGAATGTAATACCCGCTTATCTTCTTAGTAGGGCTGGGCTCCCATTCAAGGGATACAAATTCATCGCTGAAATCCAATATTCCGGCAACCGGCGGCTCGGGCGGTCCTTTTTTAATAGTCAGAGGCCTTTTCTCAGAGGATAGCCCTTCATTACCAGCTGAATCCATAGCGCTCACATAGTAATAAAAATTGCCCGAACTATCGCGCGCATCGGTGTAAGTTCTTTCGCTCGTTTCATCGATCAGCATGAAGTTAGTTGTATCTTCCGCCGCTTTATATATCCTGTACTTCTGCACATCATCCGATGGGCTTTCTGTCCAGCCTATCTCTACATTTCCGTTGGTTACCCAGAGAGTATTTATCATCGGAGGCAGAGGGCCTGTGATATCAACCATACGGGCAAAGGCCATTTCCGAAGGTTCAGACCTGTTGTAAGCTTCATCGATGGCGTAAACGACATATCCGAACCTGAATGATGACTCCTCCCTGAGAGTATCGATAAGCAAAGTATCAACTGTGCGGGGATTTGTAAGCAGGAACCTCGACGCGTACCTGCTATCCGATGATCTTTCGACTTCATATCCCAGGATGTTATCCTCTTTATTCCTGTCCCAGCTAACGAAAATCCTCCCGGTATCACCAACGGCTTTAACTCCTGTTGGAGCTTCGGGCGGGATAATATCGGAATAATAGATCATCAGCGTATCTGATGGACGGCTTTTATCTCCTGCCTGGTTGATCGTTTTCATGTAATAATAGTATGGGTTGCCCTCGCTGACTTCAGTATCGATAAATTCCCGGGTTTCGGGATTGAGCATATCCCGCGATGGCGGGTAAATTCTTACGTATCCGCTATCCTGAGTATCCGAGCGGTAAATTTCAAAACCCGATGCCTTTATCCTCGAAAGATAATCCCAGTATATTCTGAATCCCGTACCGAACTGTTCATATCGGATATTAGATGGCGGCAGCGGCTCGCGCGAATCGTTGGGTATAACTTCCACAATGGGGCTTCTTCCACTTTCAATCCCGAATGAATTCACTGCTGTTACATAGAAATAATATCTTTCGCCATTGGTAAGATATTTATCATGATAATCCAGCATATCCGGATCGAGCGAATCCGATTCCCTGCTCATCGGGAGCATGGAAGCCGCATTTGCCCTTGAATACGGCCCGGCTATATTATTTGCTCTGTAAACATTATAGCTTACAACCTCTCCAGAACGCATTGCTCCGGTGAGTTTGCGCCACATGATAAGAGCGGATTCATCTTGCGCTTCTATTTCAATAGTTTCCACTTCGGGGATCAAATCGGCAGCATTGGTTTGTAGAGCGCCGCTAATGGCGTGTTCGCTCTCGATTCCGCCTGCTATATATGTGATCCTGTACTCCGCTTCAGGCGGCAGGTTTTCATCATCTAAGTAGATTTCCCCAAGAAGCTCGCCTATTGCCGGAAAGACCATGCTCATGGCTCCCCGGAAATTCCGGAGGTCATCGCTGTCTATATTCCGGTTGACGTCAGCATCGGTGATATCACGAGCGGGCGCTTCATTTATACCGAATAACGCAAGGTACAGGCCGGCTATATATTCGCCGTATTCATTTGCAATGGCATCGGCATCTCTTCTGAATGGCAGAGGATCATCCGTTAGCAGCTCCCAGCTTCCTCCTGGGGGCCTGCGGTAAACATTATAGCCTTCCAAATCCGCCTCTAAGGCCGGGCTCCACCGGAGATAAACTTTATCAACATCCCGGAAAATAATCATTTGGGCATCCTGCGAGAACATTTCCCCCGAAAACGCCATGAATATCACTATTATTAAGATTTTGATTTTCATAATATCACCTGATATTTTTCACTTTTTCATTATGTGAATTTAAATCCTACATCTACTGAATAAGAACCGCTCCATATCCAAACATCATAGCGTACATTGGCTGTGCCCTGCCCTTCGACTACATTTGGATTGGCGTGCAGGAAAAGGTTAACATCAAATCCGCCCGATATTAATTTTGCGGACCCGAAGCTTGTTTCTATATCAACATCCCAGTTGCCTTTGAACCATGCCTGAGCGGTAAGGTCACTCTGCGCTACTTTATACTCAAAGCTTCCGCCGGCGCCCACATAGATATAAATGCCAAGTGTTCCGATTCCGACAGAAATATCCTCGTCGAATTCATAATACAGCTTGCCGTTGATATCTACAAGGCTGCTGTTTATCACAATGGAGCCTTCGGCATGGAGTATCTTAAGCATGTGCCCCGAAAGAGTTTCGCTTTCTATGCTGACATCATTTTTTGTAATTTCATAGTTGATCTTTCCGTTAAAGCTGACAATAGGGCCGTCTTCATCGGGCACTCCTATTACCGAGCGCATGTATCCGTCAACCAGCTTGTTTGTCCTGTCAGTCCAATAAAGTGTGAGCTGGCCTTCGCCAAACATTGAATTTTCCTGCTGAAGAACCCAAAGCCTTCCGTTGAGAGTAAAGTACTCGTTTGTTAGTACCATTGTCAGGCGCGAATTTATAAGCTCGCCCCCGGGAACAGTACCTATGCCTGCCACAGCCTTAAATGAGAATGCATTTGAATTTCTCGGGGCGCCATCCTGATCACCGACGGGAGGATCGTAGTTATACCCGACACCCCCGCCGAGCTCAAGAATTGCCATAGGAGTATTGGGTATTGTGATCATAGTACCCATTAATAATTCCACATACCAGTAGGTATAGCTATCTACATCGTCTATCGGCATGGTACCAATTATGACGAGTCCGTCAATGCTGAAATTAGGTTTCTTTACCCCTACTTCAAAATCGCCCTTAAATTCACTATCCGTGAAAGAAAGGCTGCCTTTAAATTCCACCGGGTCGCGGGAGAATGTTATCTCGGCCTTATCGAGCCGTGCCGACGGCACTCCTCCCGGCTTGACTATGACAGCTCCTTCGATGTTATCAACACCGATCTTCGGGAAGCCGAAACCGCCGGCAACTTCCACCTGCCAAACGGGCGACTCATCATCTTCGCCATCAGGACGGGAGAATGTTATATCATCCAGGTGGAGCTCGAATCCACCCAGCACTACCGACATATCCGTTGCAAGTGAAATGGCATCCGCTGTAATATCGCCTTCACTGGTGACCTTTAGGTTATCAAAACTCAGTTCGCCGACATGCTCTGATATTAATACGCCGTTTAAGACCAGTGTGCCAAGCTCCTTATCGCTATCCCAGGAAATTTGGGTAGTTTTATCAAAGAAAATACTCAAATCCAAATTGGATAAAAGGATAGTATCCTGAGTGCTGATATTGGCGCTCCAGACATTGCCTGCTTTCTTAGCTTCAATTTCAATTGTACCATCGAATATCTTATCTGGCGGAGTAACCGCTCCCGCGACAACCGCATTTTGAGGCACGAGGTCACCGGAGTCGAATTCGAGTTCTACTTTATTCATTTCGAGCTGAAATCCCGCAAAGCCCATATTAATGAGTTCGCCTTCTATGCTGATTTTACCCTGCATACCGCTTGTGCCGAGGCCAAAGTCTTCAGCGGTAAGCAGAGCAGGTTCTTCGGTTTCGGAATTTCTGAATACCGCAGGAAGCTCAAGCTGCGCTGTCCTGACTACAATTCCTTTGAATGAATTATTATAGTCTCCCGGGCTTTTCATTGAATTCCAGTCTATAACAAAATTGGCTCCCTGCCTTAACTTAAACCCGGCGAATTCCATTTCGGGGAAATTATATACAGAGCCGTAAAACTCACCGTCGGGGCTGAAATCAGCCTCGAAGCCTACTTTTTCTTCAAAATCATTATGATCGAGGTGTCCACCAATACCGGCTGCTCGTTTAGCATAAAGCATTAACGAATCCAGTGCTACTTTATATCCGGTAAGCTGCACTTCAATTCCGGTTGGAGCCTGCCAGCTGACGTTCCCGGCCTGGGCAACCATTTTCCCGCCTTCATCCTCAACGAACACTTCGTTGATATCAAGGCTCAGGCCTATAAGCTTATTAAGCAATGCAGGATTAAGCGCTCCCCGCATGACTACCAGTTTGCCGGTACCTTCGATAGTTTCTCCCGGGCTGAATTCTTCATCGGCTTCTACTTCAAATTCTTTTCCGGCAATTCCGATAAAGAACTTCTTCTTTTTAACAGTACTAAAAGTACCAGTTTCATAAGGCGGACGGCATACCGCGCTGTATTCATTATCGCAATCGGCACGGATACTAAGTTGTGCACCGTCGGGGGCGTCGATCACCTGAGTGTAAGCAATACCGAACATTTCGGTTTTCATTGAGTCGGGATTGATCTTGTACCTGCCCAGCGGCCTGAATGATATTGTTTCTTCATTAACAAAATTACTATGCTCATCATGGTAGCCGGCAACCCCATGCATGGAGTTTTCCAAATCTGATGAATCGGCTCCCTCCAGCGCTGCTATAGCATCATCCACACTGCCGCCGGCCCAGACATCTTTAGCGGCGTTCCAGGCGGCAATGGGAATACCCGCCGATACCTTCAAAAAGCGCAGATATAGCGGCGATTTAGCCGGAAATGTCTCTGTGGAACATTCCTCTGATCCGCGGAACCATTTTACCGTTATATCAAATTCTGCAAACCCCTTCCCGAAATTAAATTCAGTTTTGGCGTAACCCTGGCCGTCAGTTGTTATACTGGTAGTTTTGCTTGTCCCGTCGAATCCGTAATCTTCAGCATTGCCCGCGGTTAGTGTTACTGAATATTCCACCCTGTCGCCTGATATTCCCGTATGATCGCCTTTTACTACCCGGGCGGCAATTTCTTTTTTGTGTTCCGGCCATCCGATTAGTGAATCAGGTACTTCAATTAGTACGCCCGGCTTTATTTTTGGTTTGGACTGTTCCTTTTTAGGAGGATCGCCCATTATTCGGTTAGCTTTGTACTCTGTTTTAAGTTCTTTTTCAATTTCACACTTCTGCTCCTTAATTTCCGGAACTTCCCAGAATGAAATCTTATGCATTTCGGGGTTATTTTTTGTTAAGCTGATAAAATTGCCGTCTCCTGACCAATCAACGGTTACAAGGTCTTCAATCAGATCAATTTGTTCCGGTGGAGCATCACATTTGGTCAAACAAGAATACTTCATTCTATCATTATCATTTGCAGTACCGGTTACGTGGACAACGTCCTTGCCAAGATAATCCTTTAGCTTAGCCGGAATCACAGGCCATTCGGGCCATAGCGGCTCGCCGTCTTTATAGATCAGAGCAATTGTTCTCGGTTCAGGTTTAATAACCCTTGGAGGCTGTGAACCGGATAGCTGCGGATCAGGCAAAAATGTATGAGTAGTCTGGCATTCCCCGGGTTTTTCCTTTAATGAAAAATTATCTTTTGCCGGTTCACTCTGAAAGCTGGGTGTCCTGCTGCCCGGGTAGCTCAGTTTTTTAGTCAACTCCTCATTATCATCCTTAGACCTGAATTTAGCCGGGCTGCCATTACTTACAACTAGCTTAATCTGAACATCGAAACTTACTTTGTTGAACTCTTTTACAAGAAAATCCCGAAGTTCCTTTTTGGCGTTTTTGAGGCTGTCTTCAGCGGCTTTTATCCTGTCATCAGCCTCACTTATCAAGCTATCCTTTTCTGATTTAACGGCATTAATTATTTTTTTGGCATCATCCACAGCCTGGCCGGCAAGATTTGACTGCCCCTTATAGCGCGATACTTCTTCCTGTAATTCTTTTAATTGCTGCCGCTCCTGCCCGCTTAGCATATTCCTGGCTCTGCCAGTTCTTTCTTTCAGGCTTTCGGCAAATTCTTTCGTCCGCCTCCAGTGCTGAATTTCTCTCAATGATTCCTGATATTGGCGGTTTTTGGCCTGGAGAGAATCCTGTATTACTTCGTATTCGCTTAATTTTTCTTTTAATTCTCTTAACTTTATATGCATAGTGGAATCTGCTTCCCTGAAGTCCTTTGTTACATTTGTATGTGTGGAAGCCAGATTCTCAAGCTGAGTTCTCAGGTTATCGACCACATCATTAACCTGCTGCAATTCAGATTCGGCATTCTGTGCCATCTGACGGGCGGCATTGGCCTGAATCTGATTATTTAAAGCCTGGTTTCGGGTAAGGTCATTTTCAGCTTTTTCCAGGTCTTTTACCTTTTCATGCTGACTGCTCCGCTGCTGCCTGAGTTCATTTATTTTTGAGGTCAGATCGTTTCTTGTGCTCTCGAGCTGCGAATTATCATTTGAGCGGTCGGAGCGCGCCTGATCGAGTTCAGTAAGCTTTTGCGCGATCCCGCCAAGTTTATTTGCAGCCTCTATTCTCAATTGATTTATACGGGTAATAATGCTGTTTAAGTCTATGGCGTTTATTTCATTATCCGCTGTGCTAATGGCATCATCGGCAGTATTTTCAATTTCGTCAAGGCGCTTACTTTCCCCGCTCTGCGTATTTTGGGCGTCACTAAGTTCGTCCTGCGCTTCCTGCTCCTCATTATCCATATCTTCCTTTGTTTCGCCTGCTTTATTAGCTTTTGCAAGCGACCTGGCAATTTTCTCAAAGAGCCTTACCAGCTTGCTCTGAACAGATTTCTTATTATCTAAAGCGTTCTTGAGTTCCTGTTCAGCATTGGCGACTTTTTCCTTTAGGTCTTCAAATTTTTGTTTATCCTGCATTATCTCTTCAAGGGGAGGCGGAATGTAATAAACTAACAAACCGTTAGCGGATTTATCCCCCTGAAGGTTTTGACTCATGTTCTGTTGTTGCTGCTGTAACTGCGTTTGAAGGCTGCTGATGTCATTTTGAAGATCATTTATTTCATTATCAAAATCCTGCGATATTTTGTTTTCATCGATATTCAGGATATCATTCAGATTATCCAGCAGGTCATTTTCGCTTTCAAGGGCTTTGCCTACTTTCGTACTGTCTGCAACGTATTCCTGCATATCGGCTACAGCCTGAGCAGAGTCTATCCTGATTACTTCAAGTGAATCATTCAGGGTTCGAATTTGTGTCAGTTTGATTACTTTCATCGAATCGTGCATATTTTTCATGCTGACAAAATATGGCAGGTTCTTTTTATACCTTACATCGCGGGCCTCTACCGAATCCTTGTATTCTTTTTCTTTCTCAGACAGGCTTTCGGATCTTTGCCCGACAGTGGTTTTCTGCTGCTTGATTTCATTCTCGAGGCGTTCAATTTCATCCTTGTATGTTTGCACCGCTGTATTATACTGAGCCTCGAGATTTTTTATTTCCTGCTTTTTTGAGGCGAGCTGGGGTTCATAAGTATTTTCGATGGCGGCTTTGTCCATTTTTATTTGATGCTTTTTTGTAGTATCAATAGCATAATTATTATTTGCCGCGTTTGAAAAAACGCTTTGCAGCGCGTTATCTGTGAGCTGAAGCTGATTCACCGCCAGGCTGCAAAGGCTTCTTTTTGTTGTATCCTGCAATATCCCGCAGGAATCCTGAGTATTATCAAGGAAAGAAGTCATCATTGTTTGATAATCACTTATCAGCGTATTTCTTGCCTGAGTGCTGCCGGTAGCCATGATGTCCTCGGTTTTGGCAATTATACTTGCCCTGAGTGTATCCATATCGGCATAGAAATTACTCATCTGGTAGAAATATCCGTTCAAGAGGCTTGAAGTAAGGTTTTCCAGTTCATTTCGCCTTTGCAGATATGCCTGTGAAATTTGCGAATTAGGCAGGCCGAGTTTGAACATCTCCCTGCGGAGCCTGTTGATTCTCGCTAAAAGCCCGGCAATATTCTCTTCGATCTGCTCTCTTTCTTTCTCGGTATCCCTTATGTCTTCTGCCGTTAGCTGAATATCATCCTCGAGATCCTGGCCCCTTTCCGCAATTCCTTTTTGCTTTTGCTTCAGGATTTTAACTGCCTGGTCGTATTGATCCCTTAGATTTTTAATTTCATCCAAAAGATCTTTCTCTTCCTGGCCGGGTTCATTGATCAGCTTTTTATCCCAATATTTAATCGAATCAGTTATAACATTATCAATACTGTCCCTTTTCTCTGTGATAAGGTCACGCACGTTATTCTTCCATGTTGAAAGCGTGGCCAGAGTATCTCTTTCGGCATTTATTTTTGGGCTGATAACATTTTTCAGGGAATCTTCAAGTGCGTTTATCTTATCTTCGACAATAGGTTTCTGCTGTTGGGCCATATTTTTCTGGGCATTTATTGTATTGAGCTTTGTTGTTTTAAGATTTTGTACAGAATCAAGCTCTTGCTGCTTCTGATCGATCAGGCTTTGCAGGCTGTCAACAGTTTTTTGTTTATCTTTGATGTCATCCAGTTCAAAAGGAGTATTAAGAGAACCTTTCCCGTTTAAAACCCACTCAAAGTCAGAATCCAGGAAACGGTCTTTTACGGGGTAATCTTTATAACTGTCATCTTCAGGGCAGCGTTTACCGGGTTCGCATTTGAATCTCACAATATCCCAGTCTATAGCGTCACCCCGGATAGCTACAGCTCTCGGATATTTGAACAGATCGAGGTTATCGGCAATCATGCCTATTTCGATTTTTTCATTCTTATCTGTTTCGATGCTAGGGCCGCAAGCCCTTGGATTGCCCGGTGGAATTGAATCAGGAGGAAAACACGGTATTTTTTCAACAGGACGGAATGTTTCTTCGCTGACAGGCCTGTACCTGAGGCATTGCGGTTCTGACCTTACTTCGACCGTTTCGCCGTCGCCAAGATCAGCAATACCTACAATTTGGTAGGTAAAGGCCGCTCCCGGCTCGACGAATTCACTCATTGGCAATTCATAATTGTACTGCGCGCCGTCCATTCCGGCCGTTATATCGCCGCCAATGGGCGGTGATGAGAAAATTCTCTCATTGCCTACCGGTGTATATCGAGTCACTACCAGATCAGTTATCATTCTTAAGCCTGCTGCTGTTTCTCTGATAAAAGGGTCAGAACTCGTTTTTCTCTCTAAATCATCTTTATTTATCGAAGGGTCATCAGCTTCATCCGGCCATCTGACCTTTTGCATTCTTCCGATTTTAATCTTGTCAGTAGGAGGTTCATAAGGCGGCACATAAGTACCGCAGGGGTTATCGAATATTTCAATAATAAAATCCCTGAAAGGCCCTATAGCACGCCAGTTTATCATCACGAGGCCTTCAGTCATTTCGTTGGTGGCCTCTCCCACACAAGGGCCTAAAGGATTGATTGGAATAATTTCCAGGGTACCTGTTTCGGTGATGATATCGCCGTCAGCGGCCATATCAGATTGAATTCTGATGCTGCGCCTTATATCAACGGGCGCATCAGAACAGGGCCTGCCGCCGCAAATATAAATCCCTGAATATAATATTTCGAGCATACCGTTGCTATTTGGGATCTCCAGGATAAAGTCTTCGCCCGCGCCGGGATAATTCATTGTTTCTCCGTCTTCAGCAATGAATGATATTTCCCAAAATCCGTCTGATCTGCCGCCGCAGCCCGGGCCGCAGCCGGGATGGCTTAGCTGCAATTGCAGCGGCTCCCCGGCCATGGCGATTTCGTTGATGATCGATCCTTGCTGGTAAATATCAAGTTTAAGTTCTCCTTCAGAGCAGTCGCACTCACCGCCGCCAACAGTAAAAGTAAAGGGTTCTGCCCGGCCTTCGGGTTCGCCTATTGGATTCCCTCTGCTGTCGATAGCGCGCACACTCCAGATTATCTGATCGCCGGGCTCCGGCCTTTCATAATCTTTAGGCCATACCTGCTGGGTCTGCCCGGGAGCATCGGTTAAAAAAATTGGCTGGTTTGCTCTGAACGCCTGTATCGGTGTCTGGCCTTCTTCCACTTTGAACGCGGCCAGTTCGTATATCACAGGCTCAAAGGGCAGGGGGATAACGGGCGTCCAGCGGAAAATAATATTCTCTGTCATTTGCTGGGGCATGTGTTCGCCATCCGGCGGATTTATAAGTATTGGGGCCTGGTATGATGTTATATTGAACAAACGGCAGTCCGGCTCGGTAAGTTGTTCAAAAGTTTCGGCATCCAGCAGCCCGGTGCAAATTGTATAATCATTAGAAGGCAGCTTGCCTGTTCTTACTATCGTTTCTTCAAGCTGTCCATAAAAATCAATTGCCTCGTATGGGATCATATCCATCGGGTCGAAAGCTCTTGTACCCGGATCTATTGTCAAAACGGGCATTTCCGCCGGATTAGTCTCGGCAACCAAATTACCTGAAGAAAAAGCTCCTTCATATATGGAGGTTTTCAACCTGACAAAATAAGTGTTCTGCGTCGGATTAGTGACAATATAAGTGGCAGTTTCCCTCTTTTCCTGCCAGTCGGCAATATAAGGCGATGGCCTTGGATTTATCTGAAGTTGCGTTTGCAGTTGCGCCTGAGCCTCAAGCGCAAATAATATCAACGCAATGCCGATTACTATTATTTTTTCTGATTTTTTCATAATAATGCCTGCCGGACTAATACTTAAAAATTATAATTGAGGGCTAAACGCAGGTAGTTTTCGTTAAAAGCTATTCCCTGCCTTGCCGATCCGTATTCATAAGTGTTATAATACGCTTCCGCACTTAGGGAAAGGCTGTTCGCCAGGCCATACCTTATTCCGGGTGATACCTTGAACTGCGTATCTGAAGTATTGCCGCCGGTAGCGTATTGTGAAAAAGTAATCCTTAGCGACGGAACCAGCTTTCCGTTGAACATGCGGTAGCTGCCGCCTATGTTTAAAGCCATAGTTTCAAGAGCCGCGTCCGGTACGTCATTTGTCATGTAATTGATTGATAGATTAAGGCTCAACGGCGTTTTAGTTAGGTTGGAGATTACTCCCGTCATGTATGCCTGTGTGAGATTCCCGCCGGTCACACCGGATATTGTGTTGAAATCATTATAATTATCAAAGGAAATATTGGCCATAATCGTATTCACAGCCCAGTTCGTCTGCATGGTGTATGATGGCCCCACTGATATGGACCGGCTGACCGTTTCGATCTTGAGAGTATCATTTTCAGTGTTATTCCTAACACCGTAATTCATGAAGGAAGCATTCAGGTTGAGGTTATTCATTATCAGGTAACTGGCATTCAGAGCAACGAGCAGGTTATTAGTGGTCTGAGCTTTGGTATCAGATAGATTATTAGTCCTGATACCTACGGTAGCATTTAGGTTCAGTTTATTATCCAGCAGTCTCGCCCTTGGTGAAATTGTATATTCGATCCTGTCTGACTGTAAATAATTATATCCCAGCGGCCTATAGCCGTCTCCCATATAGAGCACCTTTGCTTCAAATCCCCATAATTTTTTCTTTATGAGTAGCGATGCCGTTGCCGCGCCGTCCAAAATGGTAGATTCTTTAGGATCATAGAAAGAATTCATAAAATCAAGCTCGCCATAATCGGCTTCATCAGAATATAAATTTCTTGTGAAAATCGATACACCAAGCTCACCCGTAAAAAGCATATCCTTTATCAAGGGAATTGAGAATTCAAATGATGTTAACATACCTTCTTCAGGGAAAAGCCCGGCGGGCCTGCTTTCAACAGAGTTTGTGTCGTCCTTAACCATTACAAAATTAAACGCTATTGATCCTGAATCAAGCTCTCCATGGCCTAATTTCGCGGCAAAGAATTCCCTTCCGTAAGCACCTCTTATATTTTTGACGGAATCCGGTCCAATGGCTCTTTGTGAGCTTCCGTAGAACGCTCTGATCTGAAAATCTCCCGGCCGCAGGTCAAACCCGCCGCCAAAGACATGAGCATTTCCGGTCGAAAGCTCCGAATAGTCAGGTATATATGATCCAAGATGGAATTGTGCCCGGCCGAATCTGGGAGAAAACCTCAGAGTATTCATGGGATTCTGTAAATATTGCCAAAAGCTCTGGTCACCTGCTTTTGGTGTAGTGTAATTGGTTTGATTATTAGAGAGTACTATAGTAAAGGGCAGTGATATGTATCTGCTGTTCAGGCTCGCGTTCAGAATAAGCCTGCTCAGAGTTCCCGGCCTTCTTGCTCTGACTGCTCCCGCCGAATCGCTATCGATAGAATATATTTCAGAGCTCAAACCGGCGTTAGCCGAAAGCCGGAATTTCCAGGGATCATCCTCTTGAGCATGCAGCTCAGTTAGTAAAACGCACAGAGCGGGAAGCAATATAAAGTACCGCAGCCTCATTTAAACCTGCACATTGAACAACAAAGTTTTGTTAACAGGATTTCATTGTTTAACCCTGCCAAACTTTAGGAAGTTATGCATAATTATGTTAATTTTCAAACACTTTTAAATAAATTATATTCGCTTTCGGTAATTGCGCTGACAGTGGGGCATTTCAAAAAATTGCCCGGCGGTAATATGAACAATTGGAAGAAAATAATAAAAGCCTCTTGCATTATTCAGGCAAGAGGCTTAATTTCCTTGTGACCCTAAGGGGA
>CAZJAH010000049.1:0-19541 GCA_964544155.1 uncultured Hyphomicrobiales bacterium
TATTTAGTAAAAAGAACAGAAGCAATCATTTAAGGCCCCAAAATGCGAAATATCTGTATTCCTGTGATTTTATTCCTATTCTTGATAACTCCCTCAATTGCCGGGGATGTGCTGGTTTTTGACCGGTTCGGAAAGGAGTATAAGCCGGTGAAAGGAGATAAACTGCTTAATTCGGAAACAGAAGAAGCCGGGATTTTTGAGCTCCGCTTTATTAAAGAAGCGGAAGACAGGGGATTTTTTGACCCGGATATTGAAGGCGTAGAAAGCCTCGGTGAAAAAAGGCGGCGCGTTATAATCGAATGTTTTAAGGATGTGTCGCGCCTTTTTGTACGCCCTGAAGGCTCCGGCCCTGTGAAGATAGATATATACGGCAGCGGAGCTCAATCGGGAGCCGCCCCCAGCCCGCTTTACTCGGTTTTGAATGGCGAAAAAAGCGGATTGATTGATTCCCACGTAAGGAACGCCATAGTAAGCGGGCAGACGCCTATTGACATAGCCCGCCATACGGAAACGCACGGTTATATCAAGTTTAATTTCAATTATCAGTTCAATCTCGATATCGATAAAGAGGAATTCGATGAATACGATCTTTACACAGTAACTCTGCACGAAATTTTCCACTTGCTTGGATTCGGCAGCCTGATCGGCAGCGAAGGCCTCAGCAGGCTCAATATGCTGAGCGGCGGTTTTTATTCAAGGTTCGATTTACTATTGAATTATCACAAATGACACATTAACAATCGAAATAATGCCTACCCCAGAAAGAGCGGTTTATATCAGGTATCAGCCCTCGAATGGAAAGCTTCCCGGAAATTTCACATATTTGAAAATACCCGTAACGCGGACTCCTCCCCCTCCCTGTCCGGATGATCATTGCGGCTATGTATGCAACGGAGATTTTGAAAATTCCGTTTCATGGGGACAATTTGGCGGATTAAATCCAACCCATAAATTGATGAACGATCATACTCAGGGATGGTATTGTTATGGAGGTGTAGTTGATGTTATCTACAGAGGCAATGATTCAACAGGCCCTTTTGTTTTTCCTAAATATGGGTGGTCTTATTTTAGTTATTGGCCTGAAAGCTGGGATAATGATCCAGATAATAATTTTTATCTAGGATTGGCTTTTTCTAAGTTCAGATTCCCTGAGAATAAAGGTTTTTTAATAGAAGAACTTCAACAAGAAATGAAAAATTCTCTGGCAGCATTGAAGTATTAGCGGCGCCAAAGCAGGAAATAGCTGTGGATAGCGTATTCAGCTGCCTTATCCCTCTTGAGCTTAGCGCTTCGGTTGATGCCGCTGCCTACCGATGGTCAACGGGAGATACATCTAAGGCAATAGAAGTTTACGAATCGGGCGTTTACATACTTGAAAGCATCTATCAGAACGGCTGCGCGAGCGCTGATACGATAGAAATTCAAATAGACAGGCCTCCGGTGATATTTTTAACCGAGGACACGCTCAGAAGCAGGCCCCTCGACAGAGTTTATGTTAATTTCATGGCTGACCCCGCGCGGCAGATTGTTTACGGCAAGAGGAGCATGAAGATTAAGTTTAAGGTAACAAAGGGTTTATTCACTGAATTGGGTTCATTTTACAAACTGATCGATGATGACGGTGAATTTTTATATTATGAATTTACCGATTCTATTACTGTGCGGGAGGATGAGGAGGACATAAAAAGAATCAGAGAAGTATCTTTCCTGCCTCTGAACCCCAACATCCACAGCGGAATAATAGTATTTGAAGAATACCTCTATGATGGCTGCACCGGCACATTTCCGGACGACACTGTATGGTATTTTATGAAGGAGGAATACCACGGCGCCGAAAGGCTTGATGACTATGATGAAGAATTTGAACTGGAGGTATTTCCGAATCCGGGAAGCGATCAAATAAACGTTCGCTTTTCACTCAGACAGACAGGAGAGATAGATATTGATCTTTATGACCAAACCGGACGGAAGCGTAAACAATTAATCAACGGGAAATCATCTATAGGAGCGTTTATGATCCGCTTTGACGCATCAATATTAGCCCGGGGCACGTATAGAGTGGTTTACCGCTTTAACGGAAACACAAAGGAAGTAATTTTGAGCGCGCCTTTGGTTATTCAGAGGTAACTAATCAGTAGCGCCGCATGGTATGTAAGCGGCTCCTTGGGCCGCTCCCGCCCGGGGATTTCGCCACAGGAGTTGAATTTATTTCGATCAAGAAAGGAAGAATTTTTTTGCATTTAGTTTCTTAGCCAGTTATACTGACCACCACATCCTCAGATTAAAATGGGAAACTGATCTGCTCGAAAATTGTACAAATAATTCGTATTGACATATTATCGCAAAGTAATAAAATATTCACTGCATGCAATCGAGATTAAATTCAGGGGTACAAGGCCTCAATAAACAAACTTTTATATGGTAAATAATTTAAAAAATGATATGAGCGAACTAATAAATAATTCGGAAAGAAGAAAGAAAAAACTAAAAGAGCTTATTCTGAAATTGCATGAAGGGCACTCGGAAAGTGAAGTCAGGAAGGAATTAATGGACAGCCTGAGCCGGATTCCCTACGGAGAGGTTGTGGAAGTTGAGCAGGAATTGATTGAAGAGGGCCTGCCCGAAGATGAAATTTTGAAACTTTGCGATGCGCATTCTGCTGTATTGCAGGGTAATGTTGACCTATCGGCGACGAAGAAAATTCCGGAAGGCCATCCGGTTGACGTCATGATAAATGAAAATAAGGAAATAAAAATACTCGCTGAAAAAATTAAAGCTCTTATAAATGAGATATCCGAAAATAAAGGAGAAAACCTGGAAACCGATATTTTTAGATTAAGAGGATTCTTTAACAATTTGTATGACGTTGATAAACATTACAAAAGAAAAGAGTATCTACTTTTCCCTTATCTCGAAAATTACGGTATAACAGGTCCGCCCAAGGTAATGTGGGGTAAGCATGATGAAATCCGCGAACTTCTGCAGGGCGCTATTGAATTGCTTCAAACCCCTGATATTACGGCACGGGAACTTATCGCTTCATCAGAAATTGTGTTACTGCCGGCTGTGGATCAGGTAGTGGATATGACCAAAAAGGAAGAAGAAATTCTTTTCCCCATGACTTTGGATAAACTCACGGATTCTGAATGGTATGAAATAGAAAAGCAATCACTTGAAATTGGCTATTGCCTTTACGATCCGCCAAAAGCATGGAAACCGGAAGGCGCCGAAGAAGCCACACTCTCTGAAATGAATAAGCAGGGGGTGAATATTCAGCTTCCTTCAGGGAATTTCACCGTCGAAGAACTCCTTGCCATTTTAAATCATTTACCGCTTGATATGACTTTTGTTGATAAAAACGATAAAGTAAAATATTTTTCCCAGGGCAAAGAAAGGATATTTCAGAGAAACCGCTCAATCCTGAACAGAGATGTCCGGCTTTGTCATCCGCCTGCCAGCGCGCATATTGTTGACAAAATAGTTGATGATTTTAAATCCGGAAAAGCTTCACGCGCGCCCTTTTGGATAAACATGGGCGGCAATATGATTCACATCGAATACTTTGCTTTGAGAAATGACGATGGCGAATACCTGGGCACACTCGAAGTCTCCCAAAATGTTCAGGGCTATAGAGAACTTGAAGGCGAACAGAGAATTTTATCATATTCAAAAGACTAACAGATATGAAAAAACACGAATTAATAATAACTCCCAAAACAAAAGTAGCTAACTTACTTGATAATTATCCTCAACTTGAGGATGATCTAATAAATTATGTCCCGGCTTTTAAAAAGCTCAGGAATCCCGTTCTGAGGAAAACCGTCGCCAAGATTACTACTCTTCAACAGGCTGCAGCGGTGGGCAATGTGAAAGTAGAAGATCTGATAAATTTCCTGAGGAAGAAAGTAGGCCAGGAAGCTGTCGATTTGGAAAGCGATATGCAATTCAATACTAAAAAGCCGGGCTGGTTCGATGAATCGAGAATTAAGAATGAAATTGACATCAGGGAAATACTAAATGCCGGGGAACAGCCGGTTAATCAGGTAGTTTCGGATATGAAAAAACTGGAACGGGGTGATATTCTGCCGGTTATCGCGCCCTTCATCCCCGCGCCCTTAATAGATAAATCATTAAGCCTTGAAATGGATCACTGGCTTCTAAAAGAAAGTGATGAGAAATTTATAGTATATTTTAAAAAGAGATAAAAATGACACAGAAAATTTTGATCATTATTAATGACGCTCCTTACGGAACCGAAAAAGCTTATAACGCCCTTAGAATGGCAATGACTTTGCAAAAAGAACATAAAGAAGAGGTAGAAATAAATATCTTTCTACTGGCGGACGGAGTTTTTTGCGGATTGCCAAATCAAAATACTCCCACAGGCTATTATAATATTGAGAGAATGTTAAACTCTGTTATTAATAAAGGCGGCCAAATAAAAAGCTGCGGCGGATGTTCACAGGCAAGAGGAATTGACTCACTGAAATTTATCGAAGGTGTGGAATTAAGCAATATGAAAGAATTTGCTCAATGGACAGTTGAATGCCATAAAGTATTAACCTTTTGAATTACCTGCTGTTCGCCGGCGGCAATGCAAGCAATCACCGGCCAAAGAGGTCGAAGTGATTCCTGTTTTTCATTACTTATTATTATTTTAGTGGGTAAAAGATTTCTCTTTATGAATTTATGTTTAATATTATACCAAATATGCCGGAAATTCTTAAATTTGTACTTATAAGCATTTGATTGTTAAGCTATTATGATGATTGAGGTAGTAAATGAATCCGATAGTTCCGGCTAAAAAAACTGAAAAGGTAACTTACGCCATTCGCGATATTATTGTGCTCGCGGATCAGGCTGCTAAGTCAGGTAAAGAGATGCTTTATCTTAATATTGGCGACCCCAATGTGTATGATTTTTCTACACCGAACCACGTTGTGGAATCCGTCTATGACGCGATGAAAAAAAACAGGAACGGCTACGCTCCTTCAGACGGAATAAAGCCCGCGCTCGATTCTATAGCCGCTGATGCTGAGCGCAAAGGCATCAATAATATACTCGACGTTTTCGTAACCAGCGGCGCAAGCGAAGCCATAGAAATATGCCTGACAGCGCTATTGAACGAAGGCGAAAATTTCCTTATGCCGACACCCGGCTATCCGCTTTATACGGCTGTGCAGAGTAAACTCGGCCTAATGCCCAACCCCTACTATCTGGATGAAGAAAACGGTTGGCAGCCCGATATAGAGGATATTAAATCAAAAATAAATGATAAAACAAGAGCAATCGTACTCATCAACCCTAATAATCCCACAGGCTCAGTCTGCAAGCCCGAAACTTTGAAGCAGATAATCAGCCTCGCACTTGAACATGAGCTGGTGATTTTCGCGGATGAGATCTATGACAAGCTGATATTCGACGGCGGTAAAATGACTTCCATAGCCTCGCTGGATCCGGAAGTGCCCTGCATAACTTTTTCAGGATTATCCAAGAATTATGTGGCGCCGGGATTCAGGATAGGCTGGGGTGTGGTAAGCGGCAACCCCACAGTAATGAAGGATTATATCGAAGCCATCAATAAACTCTTAAGGGCCAGAGTATCGGCAAATCATCCCGAGCAGTACGCCATAGTTACAGCACTTGAAGGCCCGCAGGACCACCTTAAAAGCTTTGTGAACACACTGGAAAAAAGGCGCGACATAGCAATGGAAATGCTTTCGGCAATTCCTGGCATAGAACTTGTCAAACCCGAAGGAGCATTTTATGCTTTCCCTACGATCGATGTGGATGATGACGCGAGGTTTGTCTCCGAGCTTATTCTCGGTACGGGCGTTGTAGTTGTTCCCGGCAATGGATTCGGCCAGAAACCCGGCACGCAACACTTCCGCATAGTTATACTTCCCCCTGAGGAAGTGCTCGAAAAAGCATTTAAACTAATCGGTGAATTTTACACAAGATATAAAAACAAATAAGCTTTAAAAGCGAAATAATTATATATTTGAAAGGCGGCTTTTGGCTGCCTTTTTTTATTTTTTAAAAGGTTGATAACATGGATAGACGCGAAAATAAAAATCACTGGTATGACGGCGATTTTTACAAAGAATTTATAGCGCCTTATCAAATGAATGTTTTCAAAACGGCTGCAAAGTTTATCCCAAGCGGCTCTACAGTACTCGATATCGCCTGTGGAACAGGCGCTTTCGGGCTGGAATTTCATAAGTATTACGGGCAGATTACAGGGATCGATCTTTCCCGAAAAAACATCAATACGGCCAAATCCGAAAAAATTAAGAAAGGCATTGAAAATATTGATTTCATACACGGGGATGCCTCGGCCCTTGATGTATATATTGGAAAAAAATATGACTTCGGGATAATATCCTATGCCATACATGAAATGCCGCCCCATATAAGGATCAAAGTACTTCAATCGGCCAGGCGGCATGTGGATAAACTAATAACCGCGGAATACCTGACTCCGCAGCCTAAAAATCACATGGGGCTGTTTAACTTCTTGGTGGAGCTAATGGCGGGGCCGGATCATTTCCGCAATTACAGGAATTTCCAAAATAACGGAGGGATAATTCCATTGATTAAAAAAGCAGGTTTCGCGCCTGTTAAAAACATTATTATGAAAAGATCGACAATTATAACTTTAGCAGAATAACACGGATAACGTCATGAACATAAGGATAGCGGTCAACGGATACGGCTCGATGGGCCGTGAAGTCGAAAAAATTGCCGAAACTGAAGGCTGTAAGCTTGTTGAGATATTCGATATTGACCAACCGGCCAGGGCTGAAACACAATATGATTTCGATATTGTGATAGATTTTACCCGCCCGGATGCAGTAGTAGAAAATGTGGAGCTATTTTCTTCGATGGGAAAAAACATCGTGCTGGGCACAACAGGCTGGTATGATAAAAAGGACGAGATAGAAAAAATTATTAAAAAGCAAGGTAACGGCTTGATATGGGGATCGAATTTCTCTATAGGTATGCAAATGCTTTTCAGGATTGTGAGAAAGGCGGCGGCATTGATGGATAAAGTGGATGGATATGATATAATGCTGCATGAAATGCATCACATGCGGAAGAAGGACAGTCCGAGCGGTTCAGGGATTTCACTGGCGAATATAATTCTGGATGAAGTAAGCCGTAAAAAGGGGATCTTTTCGGAGACAGCCCATGAACAGATCAATCCGAACAAGCTTCACCTGAGCTCTACCCGGGGAGGCGAGATCCACGGCACACACACAGTGTACCTGGATTCTCTATCGGATACCATTGAGCTTACCCACAGGGCCAAGAACCGAAGCGGATTTGCCAAAGGCGCTCTGACTGCTGCAAGATGGATAAAAGGAAAAACAGGTTTTTATAAATTTGATGATATACTGGATGAATTATGGCAAAGCTGATAATTATAATTATAGCGGCATTTTTTTCTGTTACTGCCGGAGAAAGCCAAATATTTCATAATGAATCCCGGCAAACAGATTCAACAGCACTTCCCGTGATAAAAGTTATTCCGCGCACAATGACTGCCGCTGCGGATGAGAACGGCTACATAACAAAGGAAGTAGTCATTATTAATAAAGGCGTTGAGAAATTAAAAATCGAGGAAATTAAAGCCTCATGCAAATGCTCATCCGGTAAAATGCTGAGAAATAATATTTATCCCATGCAGGAGGGAAAAGCATGGCTCAGCATAAATACAGACGGTCTCTATGCAGACGCCAGAAATGTGGAATTTGCGTTTATCAGCAACGCAAGAAATTCCCCTTATAAGGTTATTATTACTGTTGCCGACAGCATTGACGCATCACAAAATACTAAAGAAAAGTAATCCGGAAAACCGAAGACAGATGTAATTGTTGTAACATTTTTTGATTCATATTGTTATTGTTTTGAAATGAATAAGAAACTCGATGAATATAGTGATTCCGAGCTGTTTTATATGCTTACAGAAGATCATACAACGGCTGAAGAAGCATTTGCCGAACTGTATACACGGCATTCACCGAGGATTTACGCTTACTGCAGAAGATTTCTGAATGACAGGGCGGAAGCTCAGGATGTTTTCCAGGATACTTTTATAAAATTTTACAAAAGCGCCGATAAATCAAGGGAAATGACAAACGTATCGGCCTATATCCTTAGGATTGCCAGGAATCTTTGCGTAAACGCTCTTAAAAAAGATAAGAACAAGGTCACTTACGAAGACTATATGGGCGGTGTGGATGACGACTCCCATGAGAAAGACGAGCTGCTAAAGCTTATAAGACGTTCTTTGGAACTGCTCCCCGATGATTACAGGGAAGCATTCATAATGAGAGAATACCAGGGGCTTTCGTATAATGAAATTGCCGTTGAAACCGGGATTTCCCTCTCAGCGGTGAAAGTCAGGATATACAGAGCCAGACAAAAAATCAGAGAGGTACTGCAGCCTTATCTTGAAGATCTGTCAAAACACGAATAATAATTAGTTAAATCATGAATAATGATGCATTAATCGGGAATAAATGAACCGGGCAATTTGAAATGAAAGATTACAACGAAAATTCTCCGTCGGAAATGCTAAACCTCCTGCTCGATAACGAGCTGGATGAAGCAAAGGAGTCGGCCGTTTTTAGTGAACTTGCCGGCGATGCCGCTCTGCAGCAGGAATTTAAAGAGCTTATGTCTATCCGGGAATCCGTCCGGAATGACATCGAAGCTTTTACACCTCCCGCGGAAGCAACAAGAAACGTATTCGGTGAACTGGGTTTTGCGCCTCCTATTGGCAATGGCGACAGCCGCCGGGCCTTACCCTGGTACAGCAAATGGAAAAAATTAGCCATACCCGCAATCGGCCTTATTGCTTTATCGTTGATTGGTATTAGCACGATTAACCACTTCAACCGTTCTGAAACCAATAATAATAAAGCTGCCGTTCAGGCTGATGTTGTTTCGGAAAGAAAAGAAGCAATACCAACGGATAAGAATGCGGTTAATGAACATGATATACCTCTGGTTTCATCCTCAGAAACAAACAGCCCGGATAATAATAAAGCAGCAGGGATGAACCAGGCAAATGATCATACTTCAGCGGAACCGAGTAATGCAGCAAATAACGGCGGAAATAACAATAATATATTATCATCAAATGATAATTCTATAGCCGCATCGGTCAGCCGAAACAAAATAGCTTCAAACAGCTTTATCCCAAATCATGTAGCAGCTTCTAATCCGATATATACCGAAAGCGAACCGTTTATGGCGCCTGGTTCATCTGAAAGGATACTAGCTTTAAATAATGCCATGAATTATACCCCGGCTTCAATTACAGTACCCGGCAGGGCGCAGATATCAAATTCAAGGTCATGGAAGATTTATGCCAGAAATATTTACCCGCTATCATCAGCCGAGCAGGATCTGCAGAGAACGACAAATCCACTGACCGAAAATATCGGCCTGGCATTCATGTTCGGATTGAATGATAATTTCAATATTGGTTTCGAATTTTCAAACGAACCAATAATGAATAAAGGCCAGGATCCGACAGTAATGAGGTTAGGGCTCGCCTTCAGATATGAAATAAAGCAAATTAATTTACTCGGAATATATCCCTATGGCCAGCTCGGAATAGGCGGATCCACACTGGGTTCCCCGGATTTTCGCGGGAATATCGGACTGCAATATTCCATTAATAATAAGCTGGGTTTAAATTTTGGTTATGAATACAGCTATATTTTTTATAAATTAGACCAGCCAAATACTACTATCTCCTCTTCCGAATGGTTCGAGACAGATAAGTTCGGCGTAACAATGGGACTTTTCTACGCTTTTTAGGAGAATTTTACGTGAGAGGAGCAAAGTCTCAAATGAGGCCCCGTTTTGCCGCGGGGCTTTTTTTATTAATAATAATCAACTCTTAATATTTATTAATAATGATGCCCGTAAATTATTTATTGTCAGATATTTACGATACTTTTTCAATAGCTCGTATTTTCTTATATTTCAGAGTGTTTTATCCTAAATTATAAAAAAAAGCAAAATGATCGATTACGGAAAACTGGAACAAATATATACTGACAAAGGCATTTACGCGCTTCAGCTCGAAATCGGCGACACCTGCAGCCAGGCATGTTCATACTGCTATATGAACGCCCTGCCTGATGAAAAGAACAGCCTTAGCGATGATCAGATCAACGATATTCTTCGCGGCAGCTGTGAGCTTGGCATTGTTGCCATTGAATGGCTGGGAGGTGAGCCATTGCTCAGGAGTTCTGTATTCGATCACATGGCATACGCTGCAGAGCTCAGACTTAAAAATAATATCTGGACGGGCGGGCTGCCGCTGGCGGATAGAAGCATTGCCGCGAATTGTGCCGAATACGCGCAAAACGGGCTTATTTCCATACATTGTTCCACAGTGAATGATAAACTATATGAAAAGCTGCATCCGGGAAGGACTATTAAGGACAGAGACGATATTATCAAAGGCATAGAGTACCTGCTGGAGCTTGGCTATCCGCCCGAGCAGATGCTAAATTCCGTTACCTTCACAGGAAAGCAGCCGGCTGAGGATATGATCGAAACCATGGATTTTTTCTACGATAAATATTCGGTAAAGACATCACTCAATGTGTATCACACTTATCTTAGGCCCGGAATGGATAAGGGAGAGCTGGAAAAATTCATCCCCGAGGAAAGCGAGACAGGAAAAGTCTATAAACATTTTTCAAAGCAGTGGGGTTTAAAGCGCTTCCCGATGAACTGCGTAAATAAGCAATACTGCTCGGCAACTGCGGCTGTGCTTTGTGACGGTAGTGTCACTCCGTGCGCCACAATAAGGGATTCCTCTGCCGAAAGCATTCATTCGGGTATATCCTTCAAAGAAATTGTAGAAGAAAATATCGGCTGGCTCACATTTGAGTATATGAAAAATGACAAGGTACTCCCTGAAGACTGCCGCAAATGCGCAATAACTGATGATTGTTGGGGCTGCCGCTCAAGAGCATACGCCGCCGGCAAAGGTATTTACGGCAAGGACCCGCGCTGCTTCCGCAAGGTTGTGTAATCCAAATTTAACTGACCGGCTTGCACATCCGCTGCCGTACGGTGAAGAGCGAATAAAAGCAGTGCTTGATAGCGGCACAGCGTTTTTAGCTCTGTTTAATAGCCCGGATCAGTTCTTCGAGTTTCATACCGCGTGATCCTTTAACGAGTACGATATCGCCTTCCTTAAGAAGTTTGTTAAGCCTTTCGGCAAGCTCCATTTTATCATCGAAATAGCTGATGAGATCGGGGCGGGCTATGAGCGCGCGTGCTCTATCCATTTCCCCGCCGTACAGGAAAACGGCATCAGCCTTGCTGATAGCCAGGTTAATGATCTCCATGTGCTCTTCTTTCGAACCGTCTCCAAGTTCAAGCATATCACCCAGCACGGCTATTTTCGCGCCGTCAGTTTTGTAGTCACTTAGAGTATCTAGTGCCAGGCGCATTGATGCGGGGTTAGAATTATAACAATCGTTTATAATGGTCAGGCCTTTGTGCTTTTCAAAAAGCATTCTCCCGTAGCCGAGGCCTTCTTCCGGGGTGTACTGCTCGAGTCCGGACTTGATCTGCTCATTCGATAAACCCAGCTTGAACCCTATAGCCGCAGAGGCTATCGCGTTAAATCCGTTGGCAAAGCCGTATGAATTCAGGCGGGTGCTAATAGTTCTTTGTTCATAATTAATATGCACTGTGGGACGGGTGTCGGGCCCAATTTCCACAGAGCCACTGACCTGCGCATTATTGTCAGTACCGTATGTGATCCTTTTTTCAATGATCTGTGTGTATTTTTTTAGCCTTTCATCATCGACATTAATAAAGGCTAAGCCGTCTTTTTTCATCATTATTCCGAAGAGGAAAGTCTCTTCCAGCTCTACTCCATCGAGGTCGAGCAGTTTTTCCAGATGTTCCTTCTGAATGTTAGTTATTAGTCCGTGAGTTGGATTAAGCATTGCCGTAAGTATAGCTATCTCGCCGGGTTCATTTGTACCTATCTCAAATACTGCCGCTTCGTATTCATCTGACATTTGCAAGATCATCAGCGGCAGGCCTACCCGGTTATTAAAATTCCTGAAGGTTTTCAGCGTTTTGAATTTTTGCGATAGTACTGAGGCCGTCATATCCTTAGTTGTGGTTTTGCCGTTCGATCCGCCGATAGCCACTACGGGATAGCTGAATCTTGCCCTGTGGAAAGCGGCCAGCTTACCCAGGGCAATTAGTGTATCATCCACAGTTATAAGCTGCTTATCTTCAAAGCTGCCGCCATATTGATTATACCATACCTTTTCGACAACGGCGGCGGAAGCTCCCCTGCTGAAAGCATCATGTATCTTGCTGTGGGCGTCAAATTTTTCGCCTTTCAGTGCCACAAAAATGTTATTGCTTTCGATAGTTCTGGTATCGGTGGATACACCTTTTATTTCATGATCATCGATTATCCGGCTGAAGGAATTTTCACCAAAAATAGCTATAAGCTCGGCATTTGTAAAAACGGCATTATTTTTCATATTCAATTATTTAATTTTATAATTATTTGTTTCAACAGCGGACGAAAGATCTATTTAATAATTTACGGCGCTTTTCTTAAATTAGCGGATCAATATTGGAAGAAGTACTATGTTAGATACAAAACTTAAAAAAATACTGCTGACTATAGCGGTTTTGGGATTTGTTACCTGGTTTGGCGGCTCAATCATCAGAGGGATGATAGGCTATGCCGCATTCGATGCGAAAGCCGGCCTGCCGGTAAAAGATTCATACCCGGAAGAAGTCCTGATGCTGATTGTTAATATCTACGCCTCTACCGGCCTTTATACAAATATCGGATATTTACTATGGTTTATAGCAGGTATCATTTTTCTGATAAGCATGAAAGGGTACATCCGCCAAAGAGGCTGGCTTTTTATGTCCGCAGCGCTTTTTTTTGTAATAGCTCCTGTGGAACTTTACAAATTGTATATGGACGCGAAATTATCCATGGCGCTGTTCTTTGAACCGGGGCTGCTTTTCACTCACAGGGCCATTCAGGATTTTTTTATTGAAAAATTCAGAAATAATCTGCTTGTATCCGGCTCTGGAATATCAATGATGGCCGCTATTACAATAATTTTATTATTTATATGGAAGCCACTCGATAAACAGTATAGCAAAAACATCGACAATGAAAATGGTGAAAACAAATGAAATATATGAGGAACTGAAACAGATCCTTGCCAGATTAGGAATAATTATTAAAAGGCCCGGAGGCGATACCCCGAACGGCCTTTGCGCCGTCAGGGGCAGGCGCGTTCTTTTGATTAACAGAAATGAACCCAGGCAAAGGCTTCCCTGGATAATTGCCCGCGAACTTGACGATGAAGACCTCGCGGGGATATTCATCAAACCCGCCCTCAGAGATTTTATTAATTTGGCAAAAGACCGGAAAGAGGAATTTTAACTTATTTGAAGAAATTCAATCCCTGCTGTCTTTACAATATCTTTCCGGCCATAGCTTTTCAAGCCTTTCTTTTATGGCTTTTTCATCTCCGTTAATGCCCGGTTTATAAAAAGCCTCAACTTCGGCATCATCCGGAAAGTATTTTTCTTTAATAAAATTACCGCTGAATGAATGAGGATATTGATATCCTTTGTGGTAGCCTTCTTTTTTCATGAGTTCCGTAGGGGCGTTTCTGAGCTTTAGCGGTACCGAAAGTGAGATACCTCTTTTGATCGCTGACGAGGCATACTCGACACCCATGTAAGCGGCATTGGATTTAGGCGCCGACGCAAGGTAAGTCACTCCGTGTGACAGGTTGATCCTGCACTCAGGCATTCCTATAAGGTTAACCGCGTCGAAAACGCTTACGGCTATCTGCAAAGCCCGCGGATCGGCATTTCCGATATCTTCGCTGGCGAATATTACCATTCTTCTTGCAATGAACTTAGGGTCTTCTCCCGCTTCGAGCATTTTGGCCAGCCATAGCAGGGCGGCGTCGGGATCGCTGCCGCGCATGGATTTAATAAATGCCGAAATGGTATCGTAATGAGCTTCTCCATGCTTATCATACTGAGCGGTCTTTTGCTGGAGAGCTTTTTCGAGCAATTTCCGGTCGATAATAACTTTCTGCCCTTCAACAGGCCGTGAGATCTTAATGGCGAGGTCAAGGGCGTTCAGCGCAGTACGGGCATCGCCCCCGCTGATCGCAAGCAGGAATTCCGTATCGGTAATTTCAATCTCGAATTTACCGAGCAGAATATCATTTTTTAAAGCAGACTTAACCAGATTGAGAATATCCTCATCGCTCAATGAATGAAGCCTGTACACCTGGCAGCGGCTGAGAAGCGCGGAATTAATCTCAAATGAAGGATTTTCGGTAGTTGCGCCAATTAGTGTGATAATTCCTTTTTCCACGGCGTGAAGCAGTGCGTCCTGCTGTGATTTATTAAATCGGTGTATCTCATCGATGAAGAGCAGAGTCCTTCTGCCTCCGCGGCGTAGTTTTTCTGCATTGGAAATAACCTGCCTGACATCTTTCACACCTGATTCAACCGCCGAAAGCCTTGTAAAATCATAATTTACGGAATCCGCGATGATATAGGCAAGTGTAGTCTTGCCGGTACCGGGTGGCCCCCAGAATATCATGGAGTTGACATCACCGCTTTCGATTATTGCGCGTAAAGGGCCGTTCTCACCGACTAAATGCCTCTGGCCAGCGATCTCATTAATGCTTCGCGGCCTGATCCTGTCAGCTAACGGCGCGGAAGCGTCAGTACTTTTATCATCTTTCTTACGCGGGGCTGATCCGAAAAGCTCATCCATTACACAAATATCCGGCTTTTATTAATAATATCGATTATACCTTCGGGCGTATCTGCCACCTTCCATATTGCATAGTGTTCATCCGACATGAATTTCTCGTCGATGGCGCGTTTCAGCATTTCCACCAGGGCATCGTAATAGCCGTCCTGATTATAGATTATTATCGGTGAGATGATCAGTCCGAGCTTTTTCCAGGATATAGCCTCGAAAGTCTCCAGCAATGTGCCGCATCCTCCCGGCAGGGTAATCACATAATCCGATTCCATTGCCATCATGTGCTGCCTCTGATGCATGCTTTCTACTATACGCAGCTCAGTAAGGCCTTCGTGGCCAAGTTCCAGATCTTTCATGAAATGCGGTAATATGCCTATAACTGTACCGCCTTCAGACAGGGCGCCGTCGGCGACTTTGCCCATCAGGCCAATCTTTCCGCCTCCGTAAATGATATCAATATTATTTTTTGCGAGCAGCCTGCCTGTGGATTCAGCGGCGCTAAGGTATTTTTCATCAACCTGACGGCTGGAAGCGCAGTAGACCGCAGCCCGTTTATTTTTCATTTCATAGTTGCTCAATGTATCTTTTCTTTATTTAATGTGTTATTAAAAATGAAGTCAAAAAAAATTATTAAAAAAACTGTTATTACTTTTAAAAAAAAACCGTTATTAAAATAAAAAATTAAGGCTAATTTGAATAATTATTAAAAAAACACTTAATAATAACAGATAATTAACTGTGACTTTACATTTTCGGAACGTTTATTGCGTCAGATATTAAACTTAATAGGAAATAAGATTTAGTATAATTGAACAAATTCCATATTTAACTTGCTTTTATAAGTTTATATGTATAAATTGAAATTATGAAAAGAACTTTTTTAGCGATATTTGTCATCATACTGACAAGCGTGGTTGCTTTAGCCCAAAATCCTGAGATAATTAATTTTTCGGCTAAGTCTGATAGTAAAATTATCATAGTGGAATGGCAGATAAGCAGCGAAAAAAACGTGAAGAGTTTCGAACTGCAAAGGGCTTCCGGAGAATCCGAGAAGGCCTCATTCAAAACCATTGCCAATATAGAAGCTCAAAACATGAGCTTTTACAAATACAACGATGAATCCGCCTTTATGAAAAAAGACGGCGATGATAAATATCTGGAGAACCTGTACTACTACAGGCTTAAGATAATCAATGACGATAATACCTATTTTTACTCGGATAAGATCAGCGTTACCCATAGCATAAGCAGTATAAACCGCACATGGGGTATGATCAAAGAAATGTTCCGTTAATAGAATTAGAAAACCATTGATCTTATAACATTTTGCTGTAAATGCCGCAAAATGTTTTTTTTATAAATATGAATAAATCAACGCTAATAATCAGTATGCTAATTCTCAGCTTTCTGCTGCCACCGGCTGCGGAATCTGTCGAAGGGCATATTCATGACAGCAAGTGCGGCACTTTCCACCAGCATAACGGCACATCTATAAGCTTTAATTTCAGCCGTCCTGAAATGGATTACAGCATTCTTTCAGAATCCGGGAATTTCAGAATACACTACGATATTGAAGGCAAGCATGCCGTTAACACTACTGATATTGACCAAAACGGCATTCCCGATTTTGTCGACTCAGCGGCATACTTCTTCGATTACTCCTATAAAATGGAGGTCGAAGAATTTGGTTATCTTTCTCCAATACCCGACCGCGGCGGCCCCGGAGATGAATATGACGTTTATCTGCTCGAACTCGGCAATGAAGATGGGTGGTATGGAGTAACAGTATCGGAAATTGAAATACTGCCCAGGCTGCACCATCCCAGATATAACACATTCATTGTCATAGATAATGATTTTTCCGAAAAGGATTCGATAGATTTACACGGCAGCAAACTTCAGACTTTCTATACTTTCGGTTATGAAGCCCTTAAGATAACGGCCGCTCACGAGTTCCACCATGCAGTGCAGTTCATGTACGGAATGCCCTCGCTTTCATCTATGACTATGGCTGAAATGACCAGCACATTCATGGAATACAGATTATACCCGGAGATAAAAGATTATTTTCAATACATGAAAAGGCTGTTTGACGCATCCTGGGCATATCCTTTCGGAAGGAACAGCTCATGGGTGGGCTATACACATACTATTTTCGCGCGATATCTCTACGAAAATTACGGCGATGAAATAATTAAAGATTTGTGGATAAATATCGGCCTCGGCGATAGCGGCTATGAAGCTCTGGATAATGCTTTGATCGAAAGAGGCTGCTCCCTGGCCGATGCATGGTGCAAGTTCATGCCCTGGGTTTACTATACCGGCGACAGAGCCAAAGATGGCAAATATTTCGATGACGCGGCGGAATTTCCTGAATTCAGATTCAAATCCGACCGGATACTCAATTCCCCTGTTTTTCTTGAAGGGGGCGAAACCCAGCCGTTTGAGATGAGGGGCATTAGGCTTTTAATCAGGCAGAATGACCAAAAAGACGATACGATCAACGTTTTTATAGCCAATACTGATCTGCAGGCCGCGATTTCTCAAAGCGACAGAAGAAGCGGTTACACTATGCGGCTCGATCCCAGGAACTTTGATAATTCTTTTAAGCTCGCGGGTACTGATTACCACTACCACTTTTTATCTCATTCAGGCATGAATGTGGATTCGATATTCCTTACTCCCGGAGCACTTATACCCGGCAGTACCTTTCCGAATCCTTATGCCAGAGATCAGCATGATAATCTTTACTTCCCGGCGCCGGAAGAAGCAGAACCCGGAGACCTTCTCAAACTGACAATTTACTCTGTGGACATGCGTAAAGTAGTTTCAATCGAATTGCCGGCTGTATCATTTATGAATAGATTTACTTTGGAATACCATGTAGATAAAGCCAGGCTCCGGGCCGGAATCTATTTTTATTCGGTAGAAGGCCGGACAGGCAGAAATTTCGGAAAATTCGCGGTAAGATAAATGGAACAATTCAGCTTTGGAGGAGAGAATATCTCCAAGTATTTTACCAGGTTCAGGCCTGTTTTCAAAGGGGTGGATATTAAGATTAATAACGGCGCTATACTGGCTGTTACCGGCCCTAACGGCTCGGGGAAATCAACCCTGCTGAAGATACTCGCCACCGCGCTTACCCCTACTGACGGGCATGTTTTTTTTGAAATAAAAAATAAAAAGATAGAATTAGAACAAATACCCCGGAGAATTGGCTTTGTTTCCCCTTACCTTAATCTTTACGAAGAATTTACTCCTTACGAGCTGATGGAGATTATCAGTAAAATGCAGGGCGCCGCCTGGGATAAAAACAAGAGTATATCCCTGCTCGAAAGAATGAGCATAGGCTATGCAGGCAAACGCGAGATAAAGGACTTTTCATCAGGGATGAAACAAAGGACGAAATACGCCCTGGCGCTTATGACTTCGCCTAAAGTGCTCATCTTGGACGAGCCCATGACAAACCTCGATAACGAGGGTATCGCGACAGTTGCAGAATTGATAAAAGAGCAGAAAGAGAAAGACGGCGCAGTGATAATCGCCTCAAATGACGAAAGAGAGATAAAACTCTGCACAGATGAAATGAATCTCAATTATTTTAAGGATTAGAATTTCTTTTTTAAATTAAATAAGAAAGCATATGAAATCATCAGGAATGTTAATCTTAATCATTTTCTCCTTTATTCTGAACGCGTGTTCCGAAAGCGCTGAAGTAACCGGACAGACATCGGCACTTGACAAACAGGTCGGCTATTTCAGCAGTTTTTCAGGATTGAAGCTGCCGGATAAGCTAAGCCTCTGCGGCGAGGAGTTACCCCTTGAAGACCCGGAAATCAAAGAAAGGGCGGAAAGGGAATTTTACATACTTTTGCAGCAGCCGGGCCAGATAGTTCTTTACCTGAAAAGATCCGGTCGCTACTTCCCTATGTTCGAGCGCATATTACGCGAAAAAAATATGCCTGATGACCTCAAGTACCTTGCAGTGGCAGAAAGCGCCCTCTACCAGGCAAAATCCGTAAAGGGAGCTGTGGGGCTGTGGCAGTTTATGCCGGCTACCGCCGAACAGATGGGCCTGATCATTAATCAATATGCTGACGAGCGCCGCCATCCGGAGAAAAGTACTTACGCGGCATTGGAATACCTCAAGGCAGGATATGAGACCTCGGGCTCATGGCTGCTTACTTTAGCCGGATATAATATGGGGCATTCCGGATTGGCTAGAAGGGTGGAATACCAGTTCGCGGAGAATTACTTCGATTTATATCTGAATGAAGAGACTTCGCGCTTTATTTTCAGGATAGCTATTATCAAGGAATTAATGCAAAAAGCAGAAAAATACGGTTTTAATATCAGCGAAGATGAAAAATACAAGGCCTATAAAACCGAAACCGTTACCTGGGACGGCGCCATACTCAACCTGGCCGAATGGGCACGGGTACGCGGCACGAACTTTAAAGCTCTTAAGCTGGCCAATCCCTGGATACTGGGCACATCTCTTGCGAAGCCCCTTTACGGCCGGGTCTGGGAAATAGACCTGCCTACCGCCCGTTAATCTCAGCAATTTAAGATGACGCAGAGACGCGCGGGTCAGGCGGCTCCATAATCCGTTTCCGGACGGGGTGGTGCGCCCGAAAGATTACGGCATTATTCTGCGCAGGCGGGGGCGCCTGTACTGCCACTTTTTGAAAACAATAGCAAATAATTC
>CAZJAH010000050.1:0-18117 GCA_964544155.1 uncultured Hyphomicrobiales bacterium
GAGGGGAAGTGGCTGACGTAGTCAGACGATGGGGTGCGAACGTGAGATCGTGAGCCTCTGCCTCCTAGGTGGTACAACATTTTCCTTCGCTGCCACAATATTATTTAGCTAATTTTGTGTTTATTTTTTTATAATTAAATCATATAGTAATGAAACAGGAAATACTGGACAGGCTCTACGCCCTGCACAGGTTTGGTATTAAACCCGGCCTTGAGAGGACTCTTCGTTTAGCGGAAATGGCAGGCAATCCGCATAGCAAGTACCCCTCGGTGCATATTGCCGGCACTAACGGCAAAGGCTCGACGGCCTCGATGCTTGCGTCGGTTTTCATGGAAGCCGGTTATAAAACAGGGCTCTACACCTCGCCGCATATCAGTGATTTTAACGAAAGGATAAAAGTCAACGGCATAATGATTGATGATGATTCCCTGATAAGCCTGGCCTCCCCCCTTTTGGATGAAGCAGAATCAAACGAAGGAACTTTTTTCGAGATCACAACAGTGATGGCTTTTAAGTATTTCGAAATGGAAAAAGTGGATATTGCCATAATAGAGACGGGCATGGGCGGCAGGTTCGATTCAACTAATATCATTACTCCCGAACTCTCGATTATCACTGATATTGATATGGATCACTCGGAATATCTGGGTGATACTCTTAAGGATATCGCGTTTGAAAAAGCGGGTGTTATTAAAAATGATGTGCCGGCGCTTATTTCGGACGAAAAGACTGAACTTCGTGAAGTTTGGCGGAATAAAGCCGCTGAAACAGGCTCAAAAATTTATTACACCGATAATTATGTTTTAAGGGAAAGGACTTGTGACTTATCGCTGAATACCAGGCTCACAATATCCTCGCCAGAAAAGAATTTCGATATCGAATCACCGCTTGCCGGAATTCACCAAACAAAGAATATACGAGCTGTATGCGCAGCCTTCGATATTCTTCAAGATAAATTCAATATTAATGAAAATAATCTTTTGGATGGAATTTCAAAAGTCAGGACCAATTCAGGCCTTTCCGCGAGGGTAGAGCTTCTTCGGGAAAGCCCGCCAATCGTGGCTGATGTGGCACATAATCCGGCCGCGCTAAATACACTTTCACAAACATTAAAAGAATGCGGATACGAAAACAAATGGGATTTCCTTTTCGCCGCAATGAATGATAAGGACATCCGGGGCATGATTAAAAGCATCACGCCTCATGTTTCGGCCCTTATCGTTACAAGGCCGAAAATTGAACGCGCGGCAAAAGCCATCAGGATAGCGGATATAGCCTCGGAAGAAGGTATAAAAAATATAATAATTATTGAAAATACCGCGCGGGCTGCGGAATTTACCTTTAAGAACTGCCAAAATCTTATAATAGCAGGATCATTTTATCTGGCAGGAGAAGCACTGCCTGTTATCAAAGATTTGCTTAAAGATTGAGTTTCTGGCTGAAAACTTTTAAATTGCAGGATTGTATTTGTTGAAAAATTGATCAGGATAGAACAATGACCCCGGGAAGCCACAAGATTAAACGCGCATTGATCTCCGTATCGGATAAAAGCGGGATCGCGGAATTTGCCAAAGAATTAGCCGCCCTTGGCGTGGAAATATTCTCCACGGGTGGTACAGCCAAACTGCTGAAAGAAAGCGGTATTGACGTCAAAACTGTTGACAGCATAACCGGCTTCCCCGAAATACTTGACGGCAGGGTAAAAACCCTGCATCCGGCCGTCCATGCCGGCCTGCTTGCGGACCTTGGCAAAGAAAGCCACAGGCAGCAAATGGATGAACACGGACTTAATTCCATAGACCTGCTGGTCATTAATCTTTATCCTTTTGAGGAAACCCTTAGGAAGGAAGCTCCTCACTATAAAATGATCGAAAATATAGATATTGGCGGCCCGGCAATGCTTCGCGCTGCCGCTAAAAACTATAAGTGGACCGCTGTGCTTGTAGATCCTTCGAGGTATAATGAAATCCTGGAAAAGCTTAAATCATCGGATACCACACTGGATGAATCATATAGGAGTGAGCTCGCCGGCGAGGCCTTCGCCCTTACATCTTACTATGATTCTCTCATAGCGGGATATTTCAGAAAGCATAACGAAACGGATTATATCACCGGTAAAACAGGGATTCCCCTCAAACTGGAATACAGGCTCCGTTACGGCGAAAATCCTCATCAGTCGGCAGCGCTATTCGGCGAATTTTCAGAAATATTCCAAAAGCTCCACGGCAAAGAACTATCTTTCAATAATATAATAGATATCAGCGCCGCAGCTAATATTATAAATGAATTCCGAGGCGAAGGCCCGGCATGTGCCATCATTAAGCATACCAATCCATGTGGCGTGGCCACCGGTTCGACTCTTAGCGAGGCTTACTGTAAAGCATTCGAAACAGATAAGGTATCGCCATTCGGCGGGATAATATCATTCAACGGTGAAGTAGACATCGAAACTGCCAAAGCGGTACATGATATATTCACGGAAGTTATCATCGCGCCTTCATTCACGGATGAAGCTTTAGAACTGCTTACTTCCAAAAAGAACCGCAGGCTTATTGCCGCAGACCTGAAAAGGCTCAGCGAAAAAGACATTTATGATTTGAGAAGCGTGCCGGGCGGATGGCTAATGCAGGAATCAGACAAGATTCTTTACAATGATGCCGACCTTAAAGTTGTAAGTAAAAGAAAGCCCACAGCATACGAAATGCAGGGCCTGCTGTTCGCGTGGAAAGTCTGCAAACATGTTAAATCCAATGCTATCGTTTATACAGCTTCCGACAGGACTTTGGCAATTGGAGCAGGGCAGATGTCGAGGGTGGATTCTTCCATGATAGCGGTAAGCAAGGCTAAGGAAATGGGGCTCGGCTTAAAGAATTCATGCCTGGCATCAGATGCATTCTTCCCCTTCCCTGACGGCCTGATCGCAGCCGCGGAAGCAGGAGCTACGGCAGTTATACAGCCGGGAGGCTCAGTCAGGGACGAAGAAGTTATCAAAGCGGCCGATGAGCGTAATCTGGCTATGGTATTTACAGGTATGAGACATTTCAGACATTGAGGTAATTATGGCTTTTACATTTTTTTTCAGGGACAGGCATACATTAGAACAGCTTGTCAAAGTACACCTGGCCGCCAATCCGGAAGGCAATATAAAAGTATGGGACGCAGGCTGCGCTATGGGGCCTGAACCTTACACCTTTGCTATCATACTGTCTATGAACTTAGGCAAAGAAGAATATAAAAAACGTGTAAAAATATATGCCTCGGATATTGACGAAACCTCTAACTTCGAGGAAACAGTCAAAAAGGGCATCTATCCATACAGCGATTTGAGCAGAATGCCGGAAAACGTGCTGGAAGAATACTTCCACCCTGCCGGAATGGACGGATTCTACAAGATCAATGATTTTATACTTAGCAGCATGGATTACCAAAGGCACGACCTGCTGACACTCGAGCCAATCGATAAGGATTTTGATATTATAATTTGTAAGAATGTACTTTTACATTTTCAGCCTGACCAGAGGATCGAAGTAATAAAGATGTTCCAACGGGTACTCAAACCGGGCGGGCTTCTTGTTACCGAACAGACACAGAAAATGCCCGATCAATGTTCGGGATTATTCGATAAAACCGTAACTGACGCGAATATTTTCAGAAAGATATGAAAGTAACACTGCTGGAAAAAAATCCTGACATTTATACTTGTAACTCATATTTAATTAGAGGTAATTGGAATACTCTGCAGGATATCAATACTCTGATAGATACAGGCACGGAAGGGTTTATTCTTAAGCAATTGGAGAAAATCTCAACCGGCGTGGGAAAATCGAGAATCGAGCAGGTGATCCTTACTCACGAGCACTTTGACCACGCCGGAGGCCTCAAGTATATTCTTAAGGAATTCAAACCGAGTGTTCTTGCGGCCGCACCCTATCCGGGTGTAACACAAAGAACTTATGACGGCATGCAGGTTAAGATCGGTGACTGCCACGCTACCATTTTCCATACTCCCGGGCACTCCAATGACTCAATCTGCATCTATTGCGAAGCCGAAAGAACAATTTTTTCAGGCGATACTCCTTTGAACATAAAATCACCCGGAGGTAGCTACAGCAAAGAATTTCTCAGCATCCTCGAGAAACTGAATGAGCTGAAAATCGAAAGGATTTATTCCGGCCATGACCATCCAGTGATTGAGCGGGGCGGAGAAATCATTGAGCGATCTCTTAAAAATGTCAGAAATTCCATAATTGTTTAGCCTGTAAACAATTAATTACTAATTAAATATAAATAATTTTCAGAATATAATTTCTTTCAGAAACGTACGATTTGCCAATTTTGAATATTCATTTTCATATAGTTTAATTAAAACAGCAATAATTATTATATTTTCATATTTTTCTTATCCCCTAATTTTAATAGAGTTAAAAATTTCCTCCTTTAATATAATCCTTTTGGCATATCAATTGGAGATTGTTAAAGGGAATAATCTGAAAAATTAATTTTAAAAAAATCAGTTTAAAGAGGGAATTGATAACTCCGATATTATGTGAAAGAGAACACGACGTTACATTTTTCACATTAATGGAGAGACACTATGAAAATTGGTGTAAAAATAGCGATAGCAGGTTCAATACTGGCAGCCTTTTCGGTAGGTATAGCCATATACTCACTTGGCATAATGGGCGGGCTCTACGAACAGATCAAATTGATTGACGAAGACCGCATTCCGAAGACCATTCAGGCTAATGAAATTATTGACCAGGCAAACCAAGTCGCTATTGCAACCAGGAACATGATAATATTTCAGGATGAACGTGAAGTTATGGCCCAAAAAGCTGTAATTGAAAAAGCAATTGAGATAGTCAAAGACCGAATAAGCAAATTGGAATCCACTATTACTACTCCTGATGGGAAAAAGTACATCGATGCTGTTCTGCAAGCCAGGTCGGAGTATGTTCCATATCAAACACAAGCAATGGAATTGGCTATGGCAAACAGAGAAGATGAAGCAAGGTTGCTGCTTCTTAATGAATTAAGGGAAACACAAAACAATTACCTGTCATCAATCAATAAACTCATCGAATATCAAACTGAACTCGTTCATATAGCCGCCCAGGAAGGCGCTGAGCAAGTTGACACAGCAGAAATTACTTTATATATTGTATTAGGCGTGGTTATACTGCTTGCCATCGGCATCACTCTGACTGTATCCAAGGCAATAACTATCCCCATCCGCAAGTGCGTTGAAGCTGCCGATAAAATCGCCGGCGGCGAAACCAACGTACAATTAGATTCGAACAACAAAGACGAAACCGGAGAGCTTATGGCCTCCATGAGAACGATGAGCTCCAATATACAGAAGCTAATCTCAGAACTCAATGACGTTTCTGAATCAGCCGTCGATGGCAAGCTGGATAACCGTGCTGACGAAAATAGCTTCAGCGGCGATTATAAGAAAATCATGCAGGGCTTTAACCACACCTTAGACGCGGTTATCGGCCCTCTGAATGTGACCGCCGAATATGTGGACAGAATTTCCAAAGGCGATATTCCGCCCAGAATAACAGAAGAGTACAGAGGCGATTTCAATGAAATTAAAAATAACCTCAATAGCTGCATTGACGTAATGAACGGCTTGCTCAAAGAAACCGACGAGTTGATTATATCGGCTAAGAACGGTAAGCTCGATGTCCGCGCGGATTATTCAAAATTCACCGGCGGCTGGGGCGATCTGGTACGCGGCGTGAATGAACTTACCGACGCCTTTGTCAGCCCGATAAATGTTACCGCCGAGTATATCGACAGAGTATCCAAAGGAGATATACCTCCGAAAATCACAGAAGATTACAAGGGCGACTTCAATGAAATAAAGAACAACCTGAATGGTATGATCGACGTACTGAACAGATTCGTCGCTGATATGGAACACATGCAGAAAGAACATGATGCAGGTGATATCGACGTAAGTATGAAAGCCGAATCCTTCCAGGGTGTATATAAAACTATGTCACAGGGCCTTAATGACCTGGTTCAGTCACATATTAACGTTAATAAGAAAGCAATTAACATCATAAGCGAATACGGAAGAGGCAACTTCGATGCCGTTATGGAAAGACTGCCCGGCAAGAAGGCCTTTATCCATGAAAATCTTGATGTTGTGCGCGAAAACCTGCTTAGCTTCGACCGTGAGCTAAATAGCCTGATACAGGCAAGCCGCGATGGCAAGTTAGACCGCAGAGGCGATTCCTCATCATTTGATGGAGGCTGGGCTGAATTGGTCACCGGCGTTAATGAATTAATTGACGCTTTTGTCGGACCGATAAACGTTACCGCGGAATATATCGACAGGGTATCCAAAGGTGATATACCTCCAAAGATTACAGATGAATACAAAGGCGATTTCAACGAAATTAAGAATAACCTGAACCGGATGATCGACGTACTGAATGATTTCGTTGCCGATATGCGGAATATGCAGAGCGAGCATGACGCAGGCGATATCGAAGTATTCATGAATGGCGCCAAATTCCAGGGCGCTTACAGAACAATGTCCGAAGGCCTGAATACACTGGTTGAATCCCATATAAACGTTAAAAAGCAGGCCCTTGAAATTGTCGGGGAATACGGAAAGGGTAACTTCTCCCCCCTTATGCCACAGCTGCCCGGCAAAAAAGCCTTTATCACAACAAGCGTTAATCAGGTACGCGAAAAGCTGATGACAGTCAATAGTGAAATTCAGAAATTAGTTGACAATGCCGTTGACGGTAACCTTCAGTATAGAGGCAATGCCGAAGCACATGAAGGCGATTTCCGCAAGATGGTTGAAGGCATTAATAAAACATTAGAAGCAATTGTAACGCCCATAAATGAGGCGGGCAGAGTCCTTTCAATACTTGCCACGGGAGACCTCACAGCAAGGATGCACGGCAAATACAAAGGGGATCTTTCGAAGCTCAAATCCGATATCAACAAACTCGCAGAATCACTCGCGGATCTTATTATCGAAGTAAACGAAGCTGTGGGCACGTCTAACAGCTCCGCAAACGAAATCTCTTCTACAGCGGATTCACTCGCTGCCGCCACACAGGAGCAAAGCGCCCAGGCGGACGAAGTCGCGTCGGCAGTCGAACAAATGTCGCGTACCGTTACCGATAACGCGATGAGCGCCGGCAAAACAGCGGAAATGGCACAAAAGAACGGACAAATTGCCAGGGACGGCGGGTCCGTTGTTAAACAAACAGTTGAAAAAATGCGAGATATAGCCGGTGTGGTCAAGCATACGGCACAGAACATACAAAAGCTAGGTGAATCGAGCAAGAAAATCGGCGAGATCATTTCAGTTATCGATGACATTGCCGACCAGACTAACCTCCTGGCTCTAAATGCCGCTATCGAGGCAGCCCGCGCCGGTGAGCAGGGACGCGGATTCGCGGTTGTTGCCGACGAGGTTAGAAAGCTGGCCGAACGTACAACCGAAGCTACAAAAGAAATCGCAGGTATGATAAAGGGCATACAGGGCGAAACACAGGAAGCAGTAGTGGCAATGAACCAAGGCAATGAAGAAGTAACAATAGGTATAGACCTGGCAGACAGAGCCGGTAAATCACTGGAAGAAATACTGAGCAGTACACAGGAACTCATGGATATGATCAACCAGATAGCCGCTGCCAGCGAAGAGCAGTCAGCTACGAGCGAGCAGATTTCCAAGAACGTACTCTCTATCTCCAAGGTTACCGCTGAATCGGCCCATAGGATCGAAGATGTTGCCAAGAATTCAGATTCACTGGCTAAGGTCACAGAACACCTCAACGACCTCATGAGCAGGTTTAAAGTTGAACTGGAAAATATCCTAAGTGAAAATGAAGATGAAGACGGCCTGGATGAACACTCATATACTAACGGCCACATTAATGGCAGTAAAAGATTACTTGGAGAGAAAAACTGATAAAATAAATTAAATTTACGGAGTCCCGGGAAATTCCCTTCGAAATACCACAAACCTCATTCGAACAACGCATCCGTTATCACGCAATAATTTCCGAGGGCTCCGTAAATATTAAAGACATAATTCTCTTAATCTGAAAATCTTTTAACCATTTATTTATTGGCAATATCAATTAATTTACTTACTTTTACACAATATTCTTATGCAGTCATATTTACAATCTAATAATATGAAAAAAATATCCGAAAAAACAATTAATCGTCTTATAACGTACCGTCAGATATTAAACCGGTTGATTTATGACGGTGTGGAAAGCATTTTTTCGCATAAACTCGCTGAACTGAGCGGCAATACTCCCGCCCAGGTAAGGCGCGACCTAATGGTGGTAGGTTATAACGGCACTCCTGTTAAAGGCTACCGTGTCGATGAACTCGAAAAAAGTATAGGGTACTTTATAGATGACCCCGAAGGCCAGAAAATCGCGATAATCGGCCTTGGGAACCTCGGTACATCACTGCTTAATTATTGCTACTGGCGTTATCCCAATATTTCACTTCTTGTTGCTTTTGACAAGGATAAAGACAAAATCCGTGAGGACATTTATGATTGCCACATTTATCATATAAATCTTCTGGAACAGGTAGTTAAAGAAGAAGAGATTACTTTGGCAATTCTGTCTGTACCTCCCGCCGAAGCCCAGTCTATTGCCGACAGGCTCGTTAACGCAGGAATTAAGGGAATAATCAACTACTCATCACTTCATTTGAACGTTCCCGGTCATATTTCCTACGAAGAATATGATATGCTGTCTTCGGTTCAAAAAATCGGTTATTTAACCAGAAATAAATTAAATTTAGATTAAAAATATCTTTTTGATGATATAGGGCTCAACTTTTTTTCATTATTACCGATAAGAAAAATAATAATTTGTTATTTATTTCACATCGGGATGTTTTATATGAAAAGAGGAGTCAAAATAAGCCACTACCCCATACTCTTGGGAATGCTTATCCCTGTGGCGTATTTTTTCTCTATTCAAACGCTCAAGAACTTAAATAAAGACAACATCAGGCATACCTTTCAAAGCAGCCAGGCTATAAATAACACTTTAAAATCAATTATTCCTGATATTTTTTATCCCGGCGAGAAAAAGAAACTCCGGCAATGGCTCACTTATAAAGATGTAATAAAATATCAATATAAATTAATTCAGATAGCCCATTCTGAAATAATTGGATTAAACGATAATGTTGTTGTTCGAATATATAAATAGTTTTTGATTAACTTTTGCAGGAGGCAAACATGGGGAATTTTTTATCAAATATGAAAATATCTACCCGCCTTTATTTGTTTATAGGCGGAGTGGTTTTGCTTGCTTTTATAGCTTTCGGATTATATCTGAACGGTTATATTAGCGAAACACTCGATGAGACTTATAACGAGTCAATCACTGAATATCTGAATGATTACACAAAAATGATCAATCTGGAAGTTACTTCCAAGCAGGAGCAGGTAGAATTATCCGTTAATCTGGCTGAAGTATATCTAAATTCTCTGGGAAATATACGCGTACTAGATGAAACAGTTAACGTAGGCGGAAAGGAAGTCCAAAAATGGGAGATAAACGGGGTACAGGTTCAGAAAAACTATAGTATAGTTGATAAATATACTGACATGGGCATCGATCTGAGTTCGATCTTCCAAAAAACAGATAACGGTTATGTAAGGATCAGCACAAGTGTAGTCGACGAAAACAGCAACCGTGCCATTGGCAGCGTTATCCCGAATGACAGCCCGATTGCTTTGGAAATAGACCGCGGCAACAGTTACATAGGCCGAAGCTTTGTATTAGGTACATGGTTGATCGGAGCTTATAAACCGATCATGATCAACGGCAAAGTGGCCGGAATAATTGCCGTTGCCGTGCCTGAGATCAATTACTCTTCATTGAGTGAATATTTTGCCGAAAAGAATTATTTCGGTTCAGGATATCCATACATTGTGGATGCTAACGGCATTTTAACGGCACATCCTCAATCTGTGGGAACCAGTCTTGCCGACAGAGATTTCTTTAAAGAAATTAAAGAACAGAAAAACGGCACAGTAACTTATGACTGGGAAGGACGCGAGAAAACTCAGTATTTCAAATATATCGATGCTATAGATAGTTATGCTACAGTAGGCTGGTACACAGAGGATTACGAGCAGATATTCACCGCGTTGCAGATGATAATTGCCATAGCCGCGCTAATAGCAATGTTGGCAATATTTTTTGTTCTGTTCCTTATTGTCAGGCCGATAGTAGCAAGCATTAAGTCAGCAGTAGGCGCAGCGGATTCCATATCCAAAGGGAATATCGACGTTGACCTTAAAACAAATAAGAAAGACGAAACCGGTATGCTTCTTAATTCTATGGAAGCCATGGCTGTAAATCTTAAAGGCCTTGTGAATGAATTCGATAAAGCCGCTAATGCTGCCGTCGAAGGCAAGCTGGATAGCCGGGCCGATGAATCGGCTTTCGAAGGTGAATACAGAAACATCATGGCGGGATTCAATCACACTCTCGATGCAGTTATCTCCCCTCTTAATGTCACCGCCGAATATGTGGACAGAATTTCAAAGGGAGATATACCTCCGAAAATTACCGATGAATACAAAGGTGATTTCAATGAGATCAAGAACAATCTAAATCTTTGCATTGATGCGATCAACAATCTTGTCAATGATTCTAAAGTTCTTACGGGAGCCGCGGCTCAGGGTAAGTTGGATGTACGGGCCGACGCGTCCAAACATTATGGCGATTTCAGAGAAATAGTGGATGGCGTAAACAGTACTTTAGATAATGTTATAGGGCCGCTTAATGTTGCCGCCGAATATGTGGACAGAATTTCAAAAGGCGATATACCGCCTAAAATTACCGATGAATACAAGGGCGATTTCAATGAAATTAAAAATAACCTTAACCAGTGTATTGACGCTGTAAACAGCCTGATCGAGGATTCAAAAATGCTCACCAAAGCAGCCGCCGAGGGCAAGCTTGATACAAGAGCCGACGCCTCGAAGCATTTTGGTGATTTCAGGGCGATTGTAGAAGGTGTAAACGGGACGCTCGATAATGTGATCGGCCCGCTTAACGTAGCCGCTGAATACGTTGACAGAATTTCCAAAGGCGACATTCCGCCTCGTATCACAGATGAATACAAAGGCGATTTTAACGAAATAAAAAATAACATCAATCTCTGTATAGATTCAATTAACGAACTGGTAAAAGATACTTTGGCAATGGTTAGTGCCTCGGGAGAAGCCAAATTGAGGTTCAGGGCAAATCCTGATAAACACCAGGGTGATTTCAGAAGAATTATAGGCGGATTCAATAATACGCTAGATAAGATTACAAACCTTCTGGATAACATTAAAGCACCCATCATGGGAATTGATTCCGATTACAATATCAAATTCCTGAATAACGGCGGCGCTTCACTGGGAGGAAAGAAAGGCTATGAGCTTGAAGGAATGAAGTGCTATGACTTATTCAACACATCTGATTGCAATACAGAAAAATGCGCATGTAACAAAGCTATGCTGACAAAATCCGCTGCTGAATCTGAAACTGACGCCCATCCGGCCGGATTGGATTTAGAAATAAGTTACTCCGGTTTCCCGATAATGGATGAAAAAGATGAAGTAATTGGCGCCTTCGAAATTGTTATGGACCAGACGGCCGTCAAGAACGCGGCTGCCAGAATAGAAAAGGTAGCAAATTATCAAGCTGTAGAGACCGATAAAATAGTCTCCGGCCTTGAACAGCTTGCAAAGGGTAATTTTGATGTAAGCTTTGATATCGAAGATGCAGACAAAGATACTCAACAAGCTTATAACACCCTGAAAAGAATTGTGAGCTCAATAAGTGAATTTACAGGTGCGGTTTTCAGATTAAAAGATGACGTCACAATGCTCTCGCGGTCAGCCATTGAAGGGCAGCTCCAGACAAGAGCTCAATTAGAAAAACACTTGGGAGATTTTGCCGATATAGTTAAAGGTCTGAATAATACTCTCGACGCGATCATACATCCGCTTAATGACGCGTCACAGGCTCTTGAAATCATGTCCTCAGGTGATCTGAGCTGCAAAATGCAGGGCCAATACAAAGGCGACCTGGCCAAATTACGAGAGAGCATCAATAAGCTATGCTATTCATTAGGAAGCCTTATCAGCAAAGTAAGTGTCTCGGTAGAGCAGGTTGCAGCTGCTTCAGCGCAGATATCCCAAACAGCTGAAAGCCTCGCGGCGGCATCCCAGGAACAAAGCGCCCAGGCTGATGAAGTAGCTTCTGCAGTAGAGCAGATGTCAAGAACAGTTACCGATAATGCCATGAGTGCCGGCAAAACAGCCCAAATGGCCGAAAATAACGGCTCTATCGCCAAAGAAGGCGGCATAGTCGTTAAGCAGACTGTTACAAAAATGAAAGATATAGCCGAGGTAGTGAAAAACTCAGCCTCAAGTATCAGCAAGCTTGGTGAATCGAGCAAGCATATTGGTGAGATCATTTCGGTTATCGATGATATAGCCGACCAGACTAACCTGCTTGCTCTTAATGCCGCCATCGAAGCCGCGAGAGCCGGTGAACAGGGCCGCGGTTTCGCCGTTGTGGCAGACGAAGTCAGAAAGCTCGCAGAACGTACTACTGAAGCAACCAAGCAGATTGCCGATATGATAAAAGGCATACAGAAGGAAACAGCCGAAGCCGTTGTCGTAATGAATAAAGGTACCGAGGAAGTGAACAGCGGTATAGAGCTTGCCGATAAAGCAGGAGCTTCCCTGGATGAAATAATGAGCAGCACAAGCGAACTCATGGAGATGATAAGCAGCATAGCTGCTGCGAGTGAGGAACAATCTGCCACAAGCGAGCAGATATCCAAGAATGTCGTATCTATCTCTAAGGTAACAGCAGAGTCAGCTCAAAGAATTGAGGAGGTTGCCCTGGCAGCAGACGAATTAAGAAATCTTACAGAAAACCTTACAAATATGGTGGCTCAGTTCAAGGTAGATGAATATGATGAAACAGCTAATTATTCATCCCTGGAATTTAAAGGAAACGGTAAGCACCTGCCGGAGCATGTAAACCGCTAACTTTGAATTTGGAAACAATGATTAATTCCCCTGAATAAGAAATAACATGGGGGCAAAAAATGAAGGGGCAGTTGTTATCAGCTGCCCCTTTTTCAATTTTATAGACCTATTAAATATTAAAAAATGTTCTCAGGTATGACATAAAGCCTAAGTCCTCCCTAACAGTATCTCCCGGAAGTTCATAAAATTTCTTCATGAGTTCTCCCTGGAAAAACACACCTCCTCCCCATTCCACAAATACTCCCCTCGTCACATTATAGCGGAGTACGAGATCAATCTCCTGGCCATAGGCACTTTCTCCGGAAGCGCTTTCCTGGTTTGACATAAAGTAATGGAAGTTGGCCATGAACATCCAGTCAGTCTTTTTGCCGCCAAATGTTAATCCGGCATAATAGTCATTTACGCCGAGGCCGTTATAAAGGCCCCTGGCAGCGGTGAAATAATCCATATTACCGAAAAATCTGTGCTTTGCGGCAATATAGTTATCAAAAGTATTATTCTCTTCCAACAGGTCGTCAGGGGCAGTTCCCGAATGCCAGTCTGTACCGGCATGTACTTTAACAGGCTCGAATTGATACGCAAGCTTGAAAGATGCCAGATAAGCTGCTACATCCATATCATCTCTGGTTCCTATCTGGTATCCGAAATCTAGGTCAGTACTTAATTTTCCGTATCTTCCATAATAAGAAGTACCGAAAGTAGTCTGGTCAATCAGCGCTTCACCTGATTCCCCCACCTCCGAATTGCTTTCTCTGAAAGCAAATAAATTTAGCTCGCTTTTATCACTAATCATGCTCTTACCCCATAAACCGAAAATTTCATACCCGTCGTAATCTTCGGCGGGATAAGGATAATCACCGGGCCTGGCGTTAAGCTTGTATTCATGGGAATTTGTATGGGTAGTATAAAATAAGTCAATGCTGAAATTATCAGGATTATATGATGCTCTTGCGCCATCAAATGTCCGTTCATGATAATTCCAGGGGCTTGTGTGTATGAACCTGCCGTTGCCGTATGCCATTTGGAATCTTCCGGCCTGTAATGAAAGCGGCTCATCAAAGATATTACTATATTTCACATATCCTTCGATCAAACCGGTATTACCGTAATGATCCATTACACTTGCGTTCTCTCCCCAAATCCTTGAATCCTGGATCTTCATAACAAAAGAAAAATGCTCGTTCACGATTTTTTCAACGCCTACGCGAAGTTTCGAGCTGGTCCATGTCTGGGCATAAGTATCATTTGAAAAATCTCTCCCGTCCATATACGGGATAAGCTGGCCGTAGCCATTCAAGCTCCAACCATTGCCAAGCTCTTCTGAATAAGTTTTAAAAGAAAAAATAACCATCAAAGAAAAAATCAATAACTTTTTCATCCCGGCTCCTGCTAGAATTTTAAAAAATACCAAAATTATAATTACTTTTCAGCAATATAATGAAATTTTAATTTTAATTCATATTTTACGGTTATGAATTAATAAAATTTTAAGGAATACTATGGAAGAATATTTAAAAGAAGCTATCGCAGAGGCAAAGAAAGGATTAGAGGAAGGCGGTATACCCATCGGATCAGTTCTCATTAAAAACGGCATAATCATCGGAAAAGGCCACAACAGGCGCGTCCAGGACGATGACCCCATGACTCACGCCGAAATTGACGCTATGCGTAATGCCGGCAGGATAAGAGACTATTCTGAAATAACCATATACTCTACACTTATGCCCTGCTATATGTGCGCAGGAGCAATAGTGCAATTCGGCATTAAGAAAGTAGTCGCGGGAGAATCAGCTACTTTCGCCGGCGCCAGGGAATTTATGGAATCGCACGGAGTTGAAGTAATTGATCTCGATAATGAGGAATGTAAGCAAATGATGAACGATTTTATCAGCCGCAAACCTGAGGTCTGGTACGAAGATATTGGAGAATAAAAAAAGGCGGTGAAAAATCGCCGCCCTTTTTTAATAGCATCTTTATACACATTAAAATAAACTAATGCCGAAGTTAAGCGCGGCTCCCATTCTTGAACTGGTTTGCTCATCCTCGTCATCAATGAACCACTCATAGTCATCATCCAATCCGATATATCTGCCTTCGAAGCGGATATAGCTGTTTTCGGTCGGGAGATATTCAATACCGGCAGTTGCTTCCATGCCGGTCACTTCACCGCCTAATATGCCGTCCTCATTATTAAATGATGAAAACCTTCCCGAAAAGTTTAGTTTTTCATTGATATGCACCCGTGCCTGAGCAGATATCCCCATATAGCTTCCTGCCGCAAACCCGCCATCATCCTCTGTGACTGCATCTTCCAGAGTCGCGAAGTCAATCTGTAGTTTAAGATCCACATTATCAATCGCGTTCGTTCCAACATTCAAATTATGGAACATTAAGGCGTTGTTTCCAGCCGGGGTCGGCTCATTACCATATGTACCGGCCCAGGAGATTGCAAAAACTTCTTCATCAGCCACATAACCGAAAGCCCAGCCCAGGGTTTTGTTTTTGTTATTATCAACAAACTGAGTATTAGAACCATTGAGTATACTTAATTGAGCGCTGACATTTTCATTGATATCATAAGTAGCTCTGATGCCCGCATGGAAAAAAGGCTCAAAATAAGTAACCATAGAATGTGAGCTGAGGAAGTTATCTTTTGGCAAAAGCGCTTCTCCGCCGATATGAGTCAAAAAGAGTCCTGCGTCAATCCATAATCCATCAGCCAATTGATAACCCGCGAATGCCTGCTGCAACATGCTGTATTGCGCATCTCCAAAAGCCATCATAGGAAGGTCACCCGTTTGAAGTGTAAATATGCCTCGTACGTCATCCCCTTCCATAGCGGCTGAAATTTGTGCGATATTTAAAGCAAAATCACCTGTTCTCTGGTTTACAACCGAAAAAAGCCTTTGAGACATTTCATTATCTAAAGCTACGCTATAGTCATTATCTGTGGCAATATAGCTGTCAATATAAGCGCTAACCTTAAATTCCTGCGATTGCAGCTGTACAGTAATAAACATAGCAAAAATTAAAGCCGGAACTAAACATTTTCTCATAATTCAACCCAATAAATGATTAAACAAATAATTACTCCTACAAATAAAATGCCAATTTCTTAGTTACTATTAATCATTTTGTCAATTCTAAAAGATTAATGTAAATGAAAATTGATTTGCAAAGCTATGGTTTTTTTTTGAAAAATAATATTTTGTTTTTTTTGAAATAATCCCGATATTTGAAGTCCGAACATTGGCACATGGAGGATTCGCATAATTGGTATTGCAGCGGTCTTGAAAACCGCCGGGCGCAAGCCTGTGGGGGTTCGAGTCCCTCATCCTCCGCTCTTCAATACCGTTAAGCCCCTGCAGGCCAACAACTTGCAAGGGCTTTTCTTTTAGGGCTATACGTTTATAAACCGGTACTTTTAATTAATAATATTACTCTATTGGGCGTCAGGAACTCCTGCCACCGCCCGGCTTACGTTTACAGGGTGCCGGGTACAATTATTGTTTTATCACTTTCTTTATTAATCTATTGTCTTCAAATTCTAATCGAATGAAGTACAATCCATCCGGCAATTCGGACATATCATATTGATTTTGTTCAATTGCAGGTGTTGCTACTTTTTGTCCCATTGCATTAAAGATGTTTATATTCCTTAATTCATTATTTAGCTCTCCTAAATCAAAATATATTCTGTCCGTAGCGGGATTGGGGAAAACAGTAATTTCGGGACTTTCACTTTCCGGGATACCTGTCGCGTTACCGGGCTCCAACAAATATTCCCATGCGGGGGAATAAAGGTAACTTTCGTAATCATCGGCATTAGGAGTGTTGAAATCAACTATAACATAATTGTGAGGCCTAACGTTTTCAGGAACTGGTAAATCAGTGAGAAGGCCGTGCACGTTGCCGTATGGCGGTTCATTATTATCAACATTGGCAGGCATTCCGAAATTTAAAATGCCATAATCGCGCCAGGTAGGCATAATCACGGAAACAGCAGGAATATCCTTTTCGTGGATAAATCCGTAATAATTCTCTGCCGGAGTAGGGCCGGCCTTTCTAATCCAGTCAGCAGTCTGCCCGGCTACCCAGTCGGATGCCGCAATCATAATTGACCTTTCTACAAGGAAATTTTTCGCGGAAAAACCCGCGTGGCCGCCTCCCTGCGAGTGGCCGGCAGTGGTGATTTTATTCCATTGCACATCTCCGCCGATTATAAATTGTTCCCATCCTTCCTGCGGGTAATTTTCAGCTAAGTAATTCAGCAGCTTTTCCAGCCGGTTAATAATAGAGTTGTTATAATCTACATCAAGTATTTCATGATTGTCTTCTCCGAACCAGATTTCTTCCCTTGCACGTCTGTGGCAGGTGGTGTCGGTAGTCTGGCCGCAGGCTATATAATTGACAGAAGCGAGATTTTCGTAGCTGAGCGAGATTGCATGATAGCCCATATTCGCAGCTGTTTTACAGAATTTCAGGTAATCGTAAGGCCTTGCAGTGGTACCGGGAAAATAAAGCAGGAGTTTGCCGAGGGGGTCTATCGAATTGTTCAGCAAAACGTAGTTCGGCTCAGAATTGCCATCAATATTTTCATCCGTATCGGCCGGCGCTATCCTGTGCAATGTAATGTCGGGGCTGTTGAGTGTTTCGATTCCGGTCCGGGCGCGCCAGGCTTCAAAATTACCGTCAGAATTAATCACATTATAATAAATAAAAACTTCATTTTCCCCGGTAAAGGTTTCCGGGTCGGTGCGAATAATTGTACCCAGATTGTCCTCGATTTTCAGCTTGTGATCTGTATTCATACCGTCAGCCAGGCTGAAAATCCAAACTTCTGAATTGCTGTAAGCGCGTTCTTCTTCTTTAATTACACAGCTGAAATATGATTTTCCGGAAGCTGTAAAAGGTTCAGGCGAACCGAAAAAACCGTATTCAGCATCATCAGGGACTTCGATTTCCCTTAGCAATACCCACTTCCCCAGGGCATTTTTTTTGTAAACGCCTATTTTGGTATCACTATCGAGTAAAGCGGCTAC
>CAZJAH010000051.1:0-18103 GCA_964544155.1 uncultured Hyphomicrobiales bacterium
AGCAGATGGCTCCTTGCTCAGGCTAAGGCGCCTTATCAATTTAGCCCTGTTCCTCATCTGACAACCATAATTAATTAAAAAAACCCGCATTAAAAACGCGGGTTTCATAGTATAATATTTGAAAAACAAGATTACTTGTTTTCTTTCATAAATTCTTCCATAAATTTAACAAGAGCTTCAACTGATTCTTTCGGGCAGGCGTTATAGATTGAGGCACGGCATCCGCCGACGCTTCTATGGCCTTTAAGGTTAGTCATGTTGTATTTAGCTCTTGCTTCATCGATGAATAGCTTCTCGAGTTCAGGTGTAGGCAGGTTCCAGGTGACGTTCATGATGGAACGGTCGTCCTTATCCGGCACAGTTCCTTTGTAGAAGTCATTATGCGCGTCGATGAAATCATAGAGTAAACCGGCTTTTTCGTTATTTCTTTCTTCCATTGCTTCAAGTCCGCCGAGTTTCTGTATCCATTTGAAAGTCTGTCCGACAACGTAAACCGGCAGACATGGCGGAGTATTGAACATGGATTCTTTTTCAGTATGAGTCTTGTATTTAAGCATTGTCGGAGGAGTATCCTTAGCTTTTTCTTCGAGCCAGCTTTTTTTGATCACAACCATGGTAACGCCCGCGGGGCCGATATTTTTTTGCGCACCGGCGTAGATAAGGTTGAATTTAGAGAAATCGAGCGGCCTTGAGAAAAGGTCGGATGACATATCTGCGACAAGCGGACAATTCACCTCGGGCATGGTTTTCCAACGGGTGCCGTAAATCGTGTTGTTCGATGTAATATGCAGATAATCCGCGTCATCATTATACTGAATATTTTTCGGTATATAGTTAAACGTTTTGTCTTCCGAGCTTGCCAGTACTCTTGTTTCGCCAATCCATTTAGCTTCTTTAATGGCTTTTTTCGACCAGGCGCCGGTATTAACGTAGTCAGCTTTTTCATTCAGGAAGTTAAAGGGCAGCATAATGAACTGAGTGCTTGCTCCTCCACCCAGGAAGAGAACGTCGTAATCATCGGCAGAGAGTCCCATCAACTTAAGGGCATCATTCTGTGTTTCTTTAAAAACAGCGTCAAATTCCTTTGACCTATGGCTAACTTCCATTATTGACATACCAAGCCCGTTGAAATCAATAACGGCTTTGCTTGTTGCTTCCAATACTTCTACCGGCAGAATAGCAGGCCCGGCGCTAAAATTATGTGCTCTGTTCATTAAATGCTCCATTTATTAAATAATAACAATCAGTATAAGTATCCGTGCAACATGCAAATTAAGAGATTTATAAATCATTTCATAAAAAACTTATTTCAAAAAAAACAGGGCCTCTCGGGATGAACTTCAAACGGCTCGATAATCGTGTAACTTTTTATTTAAATAATAGGATTTCATAAATACCCGGCCGGATAATTCCAAAGCCCGCCGGGCCATTTATATCGGAAAAATTAAAAAAATCAAAGCCCATCACCAGGTTTTATATTTTTTTGCCATGGGTTTTGATGACAGAGCCATTGCCGTTAGGAAAATGATTTTAAATTCCTGTCCTGCCTTATAAGCCTTACAGCTGAAATATCCGGTAGGCTTTTTTCAGGTAAACTTTTTGATTTCTTTCTGCCAATTTTTTTTATTTTTTAAGAATAAAACTAAGGCGGGCTTACAAAACTTTTTTAATTTCGTATATAAGTGCTTCTTTTACTTCCTTTATGTCTTTATGCTTTACTCTGGCGCCGGCTGCATGCTGATGGCCGCCTCCGTTGAATTTTAGGGCAAAATCACGAGCGGAAACATCTCCCTTTGAACGGAAGGACATTCTCACTTCGTCAGCGTCAGGATTATCTGAAATTAACACACCGAGCATTACACCGCTCATAGACTGGGAATTTTCGACAATGCCTTCAACGTCGTCACCGGCTGCTCCCGTTTCCTTGAAATCCTTCCTGGTTAGTGTCATAACAGCCGCCTTACCGCCCGCGTAATGTTCCAGGCTGGTAAATGCCCTGCCAAGCAGTTTGAGAGCTTCTGGTTTCTGCATATTATAAATATTCTCATAGATATAAACGGGATCCGCGCCGGCATCGATCAGTGCGCCGATTATCCTGTGTACCTCGCCGTCAGTTCTTGGGAAGCGGAAACTGCCGGTATCTGTCATAATGGCCGCGTAAAGCGCAGTAGCAGTTTTTTTATCCAATTCGAAATCTTCTTTTACCAGCTTATAGATGAGCTGCCCTGCGGATGCTGAATCGGTATCAACCACATAATGGCCTGCGAATGGCTTTGGATCGATGTGGTGGTCAATGACCATTTTAAAAGCAGCGGATTCTTCTATAGGCTCCGCCATTTCGTTTACTCGCTTGATGTCGTTCAGATCGACTACTAGTATAAGCCCGGCGGATTTAATGGCTTCATCATGCTTTTCGGCAATATAGTACTCAATATCATTATCTGCGTCGATAAATTTCAGATTATCAGGTGTAGGGCTGTTATTTATAAGCCTGACGGTTTTTCCTTTATCCTTTAAATAATAAAAAATTCCAAGCGCTGAACCAATAGCGTCACCGTCAGGATTTCGATGCGTGGTGACTATTATATTATTATGCTTTTCGATTATCTCACGCGCTTTTTTAAATGCTTCGTTTAATTCGGCGGCTGTGTTAGAAATCATCGCTTTCTCCGTTTTAGTAATATCAATTAATCTGTAACGTAATTGATAATTTCTAATTTTAGGCTGTAAATCATTCGTATTTTAATTATTTTTGAATAAAGCAAGGCTTTAATAAATAAAAAATTATCGAGATGGACGACGACAAAAAAAGATTTAACCCCGACGATGAAAATAATAATGAAGAAAAGAATCCAGTTTCTGAAGGTCAGACTGAAAGTAAAAAGGAAGATCAGAAAATAGATGATTCCGATGATATAGAATATAATTATTATAATTACGGCGACCTGAAGAAGAAGCCTGTATCCGAAAAAAAGGAAAAACCCAAATTAAGCAAACAGCTTCCGGGCTATCTGCTTGTTATAGCCGGATATATTGGGGCATTACTTATACTGCTTCTGGCATTTGACAACTGGATAATGCCCGGTATAGTGCATGATAAATCCAGAGTGATCATACCGGAAGTCGCCGGTAAAAAGGTAGAAAGCGCCGAAGAAACCTTAGTCAATAACCACCTTGTGCCCAGACGCTCCCGGGAACAGTTCAGCGGCAGCCTTCCGGCAGGATATGTCATCAGGCAGATTCCTCATCCCGGCAAAGAAGTCAAGACCGGGCGCGCGGTTTACCTGACTGTAAGCAAAGGAAAAGAGACCGTACCGGTGCCTAAACTCATCGGCAAGTCACTAAGAGAAGCACGCATTCTTCTTATGGGAAGAGGCCTTAATCTCAAAGATATAGATTACGAAAACAGTGAAGTCATACCTAAAGATTCGATCATCTCGCAAAGTACCGATCCGGGAAAGCAGATGGCTTACGGCGACGGGATTTCCGTTGTGGTCAGCAAAGGATCTGAAATGCAGGTCAAGGTACCTGATATAACCGGGATATCAGTTAGCGAGGTAGCTGATTTTCTTGCTCTGCAGGGATTCCGCCTGGGTACAGTCACATATCGGGAAAATGAAACATTTTTGCCGGGAATAATCATTGACCAGTACCCAAAGTCTAATGAAATAGCTCAGTATAATTCTTCAATAAATGTAATTGTTTCCAGATAGATTAAACCCTTAGCAGATTAACTTTGTCTAATTACTGAAATCGATTAAGTTATCACATTAATAAATTTGTTTTGAAATTAGATAAAGGAGAGAATCATGTTAAGGAAGATAATTATATTGGCAGTTGCTGCTGCGGCTATGCCTCTTATGCTTATCGCCGGGGAAAAGGATCAGAATCGTGAAATATTCCGCGAACTTAGAGAAAGGCTGAGCGAATACAAAGAAGCTAACATCGAACCATTCAGGCTTGAAATGAAGAACAAATTTGAAGCCGGGCTAAGCAGCGAAGAACTCGCTGAACTGAACAAACTCCGGGCCGAAGCTGCCGAAAAACGCGAAGATAAAATGCAGGAGATGAGGCAGAAGCGCGATAAAAGTAGAAATGAAATGAAGGAAGGACGCGGACGCGGCGAAAGGGAAATGCGTGGCAGAAAAGGCCGTCCCGAACCTGATGAGGAAATGAAGGAAATATACAGACGGGCAGCTAAGATTGTCGACAGGCATTCCGAGGTGCTTTTGGAGATTGATCGCGCCAAGGAAGAAAAGAATGAAACCTGGAAACAAGACATGAACCGCATCATCGAGGAGTGGTATAATGAGCACAAAGATGATCTTAGTGAAAAAGCTCTTGAAAGGATTAAAAGAATGTCCACCAAAAGGCTCGAAGCCGGGCATGATATGATGGACAGAGAGAAAAGAGCAGTACTCTTTGTACTCTGGGACGGCGAAACTCTCAAATGATCCTGATATATTAACTGCTGTAATAAATCAAAGCTCTGCTCATGCAGGGCTTTTTTTACATATTATTGATATATCGTTTTACCATAAAAAAGATTTTTTCTAATGGGTTGCAGGCCTTATTTTGGAGCTTTTGTAACTGATTTTCAGGGAGAAAGTGTCAGAACTATTCATATTAGCTCTGCTGGTGATCTTCTTTTCCACTTTGGTGAGGTCGGCATTCGGCTTTGGCGATGCACTTCTGGCAATGCCTCTGCTGGCGCTGCTTATGCCCGTAAAAACCGCCGCGCCTGTAGTGGCCATGATCTCCATCACTGTAGCTGTGTACATTCTGATTGGGAATTTCCGCAAAGTAGAGTTCAAATCCCTGTGGGTGCTGATAGTATCTTCCATTTTGGGCATCCCGGCCGGCCTCATCTACTTAAAGGATACCGCCGACGAGCTTGTTAAGATTGTGTTAGGCGTGATGCTAATGCTTTTCGCCCTCTTCAAGCTGCTAAAGCCCGGGCTGATAGAGCTTAAGTCAGCCAAAAGCGCACCCGTATTCGGTTTTGTTTCGGGCATACTCGGCGGAGCGTATAACACCAACGGCCCGCCGGTAATAATTTACGGTACATTGCGAGCCTGGCCTCCTGATAAGTTCAGGGCCATACTTCAGGGGTTTTTCCTGCCAGTTAATATATTTATTATAATCGGCCACTATGCCGCCGGGTTGTGGACTGAAAAAGCCGTGTATCTTTTCCTTTGGAGCTTTCCTGTTATGGCTGCTGCTATCCTTCTGGGTTCTTATATCAATAAAAAGATACCATCGGAAAAATTCACAAAATATATTTACATCTTACTCTTTTTTATAGGCCTGTATTTATGTGTGAATGTAATATTTTTCTATAATTAAATTTACTAAGTTATTTAATGATAATTGCCGACAGCCCGGGCTTACTAAGTAAATATCATCATGATATATGCAGCTTTTCCGCGGCAGATCTGTCCCATATCAAAAAGCCGGGCCTTGATGCCCCGGATATAGAGGTAATCAAAGCGCTTTTTCCGGGTAAAACCTTACACATTGCCAATGCATCAGACAGGGAATTCCCGAATCATGAATTTTACCTTGAAAGCTCGGAATCCAGCCGTTTCGACCTGATGGTCAAACTCTCGAGAAAGCTCAATATAAATAGCAGCATTGCAGTATTTACCGGCAAGGCGAAGGGCTTCCACGGCTTCAGAGAAAGGCCCTGGGAGGCTGAATCCGGCAATCTCCACATGACCCTTCACATTAATCCGCAAAGGCACATCCCAGCCTTCGGAGCTCAATTCCTCATGCTGGCAGCAGTGGCGGCTTGTGAGGCCGTCAATTCATTTGAGGGTTTACGCGAAAAATCGCGCATAAAATGGGTGAACGATATTTTAATTGGAAATTCAAAAATCGGGGGTGTGATCGCTCATTCTCAGTCAATGGGAACTAAAACCGGCAGCGTAGTACTGGGTATTGGCATAAACGTTAATAGCTCGCCTAATGTTGAGCGCGATTCCTGGGTGCCTGCTGTGTCTTCCATAAAGGACAACATTGATTATGATGACGGGCAGCTGCTATCCCGGCTCAAATCGGCGCTTCTGGAAAATCTGGGATACTGCTACGGCCTTATCATTTCAGGGAAAGCAGATAAACTTTACAGAGCATATCTCAGTAATTCCGCCGCTATCGGCAGAGAAGTAATGATCACAAGCGATCCTCGGGAAGGAACACCCTCAACTATAGCAGAAGGAATTTTGGAAAAAATCGGCCCGGAGCTTGAGCTATACCTGCGCGGAATAGATAAACCACTAAGATCGGGAAGAATGATTTTCAAAAATCCAAATTAATTTTTACTCACCTCTTGAATTTCATAATTTATAATTATATATTGTCAGGAATTCACTGCGAAGAAAATACTTTAACTACACGAAGAATAAAGGAGACAGGAAAGATGGCCTCCCCAAACTTAATTTTTATTTCTATAACGGCATTCATAGCCGTTTTTGTACTTCTGACAGTTCTTGCTACATTAATAAAAGCAACGACATCACTTTTTCCGGCACCGGAAAAGAAAGAGGACAGCGCCGTTATAGCGGCTTTATCCACAACTTTGAGTTCAATTTATCCCGGCAGTAAAATAACTATGATCAAGGAGGAGAAATGATTTTCGCGAAAAACCCTAAAGAAATAAGGGTAATGTTAACTCCTTTCCGTGACGGCCTTCAAAGCTCATTCGGCGGCAAGGTGAGATTCGATGATTTTAAACCGGCTCTAGAAGCAGCTGTTCAATCAGGCATAAGGCATATTGAGTTCGGTGGTGGCGCGCGTTATCAGGCGCCTTTCTTTTATTTGAATGAAAATCCTTTTGAAACAATGAAAAAATTCCGGGATGTTACAGGCCCGGATGTCGAGCTTCAAATTCTTACACGTTCGGTATCGGGTGTGACGCTTACCACTCAGTCTATCGAAGGCCTCGAACTACAGGCCAAACTCATGAAAAAGTACGGCACTACCTACGACCGCAACTTCGATTACATGAATGATGTAAAAAATCTGGTAAAAACCGGCAAGCCCATTGTTGACGCCGGAATGCACCATCAGGTATGTATTGCGCTAATGGGGCTGCCGTTCAAATCCGACAAAGTACATACCGCGGAGTTTTATACCGACATCGGCAGGCAGCTTCTGGATAGCGGGATGCATATAGACAGCATTTGCTTAAAGGATGCCAGCGGCACTACCGATCCGAAAACTATTTACGACACAGCCAAAGGACTGAAGAAAATCATGCCCCCGGAAATGCCGCTCTGGCTGCATACCCACGATACGGCATCTATGGCAGTGGCATGTTATATGGCCGGTATAGAAGCAGGAGTGGACGGAATAGACCTTTCAGTCAGGCCTATGGCCAGCGGGACCGTACAGCCGGATGTGCGATCTATGGCGCACGCGCTAAAAGGCACAGGATACAGCCTGGATGTTGACGCTGATAAAATGATGGAAATAGAACAGCTCCTGGATGAAGGGCTGAAGGATTACGATTTTAATCCTACTACTACCACGGCTGACGCCAGGGTGGTGGGATTCCCAATGCCGGGCGGAGCTATCGGGCCGAATGTACACATGATGGTGAAAGCAGGCATACTCGATAAGTACAGCGATGTACTGGCTGAATTCCCTGTTGTGGTTGAAGCAGGCGGTGCCTGGACAAGCGTTACACCGGGCAGTCAGCAATACTGGCTACAGGCATTCAATAATGTTATGTACGGAAGATGGGAAAAGATCGAAGCCGGATTCGGAAGGGCCGTGCTGGGATACTTTGGCAAAACTCCGCTGCCGCCGGATCCAAAGGTTGTTGATATTGCTTCTAAGCAGTTGGATAAACCTAAGTTCGACGGCGATCCTCTTGAGGCCGCCCCCAAAAATATCGGGCCGGCGCAAGAAGCATTAAAAGAACATAACCTGCCTGTCAATGACGAAAACACCTTCCTAGTACTTTCGGCAATGGTCCCGGGCAAGAAAATTGAATCAAACGAAGGACTTCGCTTTTTGCTCGGAAAAGGAAAAGTTGATATACCACTTAAAAAGAAAGAGGAACCCAAAAAAGAAGCCGAACCGGCTCTCGCGCCTCAGAATGGAAATGGCCATGCTGTCAGCGGCCCTGTTACATCACGCTGTGTTGTAGAAGAAAATGGCATATCCAGGACATTTACCGTAACAGTTGAGCCAATCAGCGGAGGAGGAGGCAAACAGCCTCAAGTGGAAAATCCGCAGACAGTAATCGGGCAGGCGCCGCCGCCACAGGGCGGAATGGCAATAAAATCGAATTTTACCGGCACCGTTGAAATAACGGATATTAAAGTCAATCAGGGAGATTCGGTAAGTAAAGGGCAGGTAGTCGCCCAGATAGAAGCAATGAAGGCCACACATGATATAAAGGCGCCGAAAGACGGCATTATATCAGCTATTCACGCGAGAATAGGCGATGAAATTGACGGGACAAAACCAATTATGACAATAAACTGAGGTAAACCGGATGGATTCATTTAGTGAATTGATTTATCAGTCCGGTTTTGCTAATCTCAGTATAGGAAATATCATAATGTTCATAATAGCAGGTATCCTTATATACCTTGCTATAAAAAAGAACTATGAGCCTTTGCTGCTTATTCCGATCGGCTTCGGGGCAATACTCGCGAACCTGCCACTGGCGCTTATGGGATCATACACAGATGGCATTATCGGACTGATATACAAGGCAGGAATTAAAACCGAACTTCTACCGCCCATTATCTTCTTAGGGGTAGGCGTACTAACGGATTTCAGACCTCTTTTGAGCAGGCCTGTAACATTCATTCTCGGAGCCTCCGCGCAGTTAGGAATTTTCATGGCGGCTTTAGGCGCGTTTTATATATTCGGATTCGAGGCAAATGAAGCCGCTTCAATAGGTATAATCGGCGGCGCCGACGGGCCTACTTCAATATTCCTTGCTAGTAAGCTTGCGCCGCATCTGCTGGGCGCGGTAGCGGTGGCGGCATACAGCTATATGTCGCTCGTTCCTATTATTCAGCCTCCTATAATTAGGATGCTAACAACCAAAAAGGAAAGGCATATTGATATGCCTCAGGCAAGAGAGGTTTCTAAAACGGCTGTTATACTGTTTCCCATTATTACTGGTATACTCGCAAGCCTTGCCATACCTTCAAGCGCGCCTCTTATAGGCATGCTGATGTTCGGTAATCTGATACGTGAAAGCGGTGTTACAGAAAGGCTGAGAAAAACCGCCGGAGGAGCTCTCACGGATATTGTTACCATTTTCCTCGGTGTAGCCGTGGGCGCTACCATGGACGCTATTTATTTCCTGACGGCTGATACACTGCTCATACTGCTGCTTGGAGCAGTGGCATTTGTTTTCAGTACCGCAGGAGGAGTGATCTTTGCTAAAATTCTCAACATGTTTTTACCCCAAAAGAGTAAGATCAACCCCTGTATAGGAGCCGCGGGAGTATCTGCCGTGCCTATGGCAGCGAGAGTAGTGCAGCAGTTTGTCGCCGAAGAAACTGACGGCAAGGTCAATCCTATTTATTCGGCCATGGGGCCAAATGTCGCTGGAGTGATCGGTTCCGCGGTTGCCGCTGGAGTTTTCTTGTCACTGCTGACCTGATGTTTTTTATATTATATGTATACGAGGGGCTTAAAAGCCCCTTTTTTTTTGAGATGGGAATTTGGGCAATTGGGCCGCTATTGAAATAGCATACATTTGGGTAATGATAGGGCAGCCACAAACTTCATTTGCATAATTATTTGCAGTAAGAAATATAAAAAGAATGTAATAAAACTTATTTATAAACTAATTCAGAGCAAATTATTCCCGTTTGAATTTTTTTAATTTAGGTCGCAGCGCCGGAAAAATTAAACAAAAAAAAACAGCCGCCCGAAAGCGACTGCTTTTTCTTTGCTGAGAGGTTTGTATTATATCATTGTTGCAAGTACAAGAGCAACGATTGACATAAGCTTTATCAATATATTCAGCGAGGGCCCTGATGTATCCTTGAACGGATCGCCCACAGTATCGCCTGTAACAGCGGCTTTGTGGGGTTCTGAGCCCTTGAAGTATTTTACACCGTTAATGGTAACGCCTTCTTCAAACATCTTCTTTGCGTTATCCCAGGCGCCGCCGGCATTCGACTGGAATATAGCCATGAGTACGCCGACGACAGTTACGCCGGCCAAAAGGCCGCCGAGCATTTCAGGGCCGCCTGCGAAGCCGATAATTATCGGAACTATCACAGCAAGCAGTCCCGGAAGCATCATTTCTTTAATAGATGATTTTGTTGATATTTCAACGCACTTGGCGTATTCGGCTTTACCGTCAGCTTCGTGGTAAACCTTCAGGTCTGATTCATCCCAATCTTTCAGTTCTTTATCGCCGTATTGGCGCATAAGCTCAAGGGCTTTCTTTAATTCAGGAATATTGGCGAACTGCCTGCGAACCTCCTGAATCATAGACATAGCGGCTCTGCCCACAGCTCCCATCGATAACGCGGAAAATACAAAAGGCATAATTCCGCCCATGAAGAGCCCTGCCATCACCGGCGCTTTCGAAATATCGATTGATTTGATTTGCGAGGCGGTCATATACGCGCCAAAAAGAGCAAGTGCTGTAAGTGCCGCGGAACCTATGGCGAATCCTTTACCGATGGCCGCTGTTGAATTACCGACTGCATCAAGCTTATCAGTTCTGCTTCTGACTTCCGGCGGCAATTCAGACATTTCTGCTATACCGCCGGCATTATCTGATACAGGGCCGTAAGCGTCAACGGCAAGCTGAATGCCTGTTGTTGCAAGCATACCTACGGCGGCTATGGCTATGCCGTATAATCCGGCAAAATAAAATGCGCCGATTATTGAGAAAGCAATTAGCAGAACTGGGATAGCCGTAGACATCATACCTGTTCCGAGGCCGGCAATGATATTCGTTGCCGATCCTGTAAGAGACTGTTCGGCGATCTTCCTTACAGGCGGCTTGCCGAGCCCGGTATAGTATTCTGTTATCATACCTATGCCGACACCAGCCAAAAGTCCGATAATGGTTGCCAGGAATATACCCCAGCTATAAATTGTATATTGGGTACCGTAAAGCGGGTCAACAAATACCCAGCTGGAAGGAAGCACCCAATCTATAATAAAGTATGATATTACAAGCATTACTGCCGCGGCGGTAAATGTTCCGACATTCAGCGCTGTCTGAGGATTGCCCCCTTCTTTCACTCTGACGAAGAATGTGCCGAATATAGATACCAAAATACCGGCAGCGGCCAGAAGCAATGGAAGAATGATAGGTGAAAGCCCACCAAACGGAGTATCGACAAATTCCGGCAGTGCAAAGAATGCCGTACCCAGTACCATTGTGCCTATTATGGAGCCGACATACGATTCGAAAAGATCGGCGCCCATACCAGCTACGTCCCCAACGTTATCGCCAACGTTATCTGCAATGGTAGCGGGATTAAGAGGATGGTCCTCAGGTATTCCGGCCTCTACTTTACCGACAAGGTCAGCGCCGACGTCGGCTGCTTTTGTGTAAATACCTCCGCCTACCCTCGCGAATAGAGCTATGGATGAAGCGCCAAAGGAAAATCCTGTAACAACAGTAACTACCTTTCTTATGATTTCTGATGAACTTCCGGCATCAAAAGCTCCGAAGAAAAATCCATAAATAATAAATAGCCCGCTAAGCCCGAGCACACCAAGGCCGACAACACCCATACCCATGACGGAGCCGCCCGTAAAAGCTACAAGCAGGGCTTTATTTAAACTTGTAATGGCGGCATTGGTAGTTCTGACGTTCGCCTTGGTGGCTACTTTCATGCCGATAAATCCGGCAAGTGCCGAACAAACCGCACCTACAACAAACGAAATTGCCACAAATGAATGTGACTGTTCATTAGTGGCGCCCTGAATGCCTAAAAGGATTGCTACTATCAGCACAAACCAAACAAGTACTTTATATTCGGCCTTGAGAAAGGCCATAGCCCCATCTGCAATATGCTTTGCAATTTTTGTCATTTTTTCATTGCCGGTATCCTGTTTCGAAACCCAGGATGATTTGACGTAGGTGAAAAGCAGTGCGATTATCCCCACAATCGGAATAACATACAAAATAGCGTCCATAATGTCACTTCGGGATTTGTGAATAAAAACAATTTCTTATAGGCTAAAGCGTAATTTCCTGTACGAGGCAGTAATGTTAACTTTAAGTTAAACAACAGCCTGTACTACTAATAAATACACGTTTTAAACATAATCATTAATAATCTTAAATGAAACAAAAAATGCCCTAAGGCAGGTCTAATTCATAAATATGTAACTATTGTGTTGCAAAATTATGAAATTTAACTTAGGAATCCGCCTCTTTTTATGACTTTTTATGAAAATACAGTTAAAATTTATCCTAAACTAAATTTCAACAGCAAGCATAACTGATTTGTTATTTTTTATATTAGCTGTTTATTGATTTATTTTAATTGGATTTTTTCCCGAAAATTCCGATAAATTATTATAATTATTAATTTAAAATGATTAAAATAAAATGAATGATTACTTAAGTCCGCATGAATACAGGGGTATGGCCGGGCTACTCAGAATATTACTTGGGAATCTGCCGGTTTTTGTTTTCACTTGTGATAAGTTTGGCAACCTGATTACTATGGAAGGAAGTCTGCTTAAACAACTGAATATGGACAACATAAAGCCCGGTGAGACTAATATTTATCATGATTTTCAGGCATTCAGCAGAGAATTCGATAAAGCCATTAAACAAAATAAAAGCTACTTTACGCACCGATCCAATGTAAACGGTAAAACATTTATACTGGAAAATCACATAACCCGTGATATCGCGAGTGGTAATATTGACGGGTTTGTTATCGATGTAACGGAGAGAGAAGGTATAAGTAAAAACTATGAAAGCACATTATCAAGCCTGAAAGCTGTTATGGAGGCTTCCGAAAAACTTGCTATATATACTACCGATCTAAATGGCAGGGCCGAATTCCTTAATCCGGGAGCTTATAAGATGCTCAGCTATTCAGTGGATGACCTGAAAAATAAAGTATCTCTCGCGAAATGGCACGATCCGTCTGAAGTTGATGATATGATCAGAAAAATATTCGATTCCACCGGAGAAATAATTTCTAAAGAAGAGGCTATATTGCTTGAAGCTAAAAAGAACACAAGCAGTGAAGCTGAATGGAATTTTATCCGCAAAGACGGTTCTAAACTGCCGGTAAGGGAAATTATTTCCTGCCGGTATGATAATAATGGTGAGCTTGCCGGGTATCTGGCTATCGTTACTGACCTTACCGAAAAAAAGGAAAATTCTGTAATAATTGAAAAGCAGCAAAAAAAACTGGCTTCGGTTATTAATTCCGTCAGAGACATAATCATAACTATTGATCAATATGGTATTATTGATTCTGCCAACAGCGCGGTAAGATCAATTCTCGGTTATGATCCCGATGAGATCACTGGCAGGAATATCAATATATTAATGGCAGGAAAATTTCAGGAAGGCCGGGATAGTTTCATCAATAATTATATCCAAACAGGACAAAATAACGAAATCGCGACAGTAAAGGAGCTTGAAGCGAAGCATAAAAATGGCAGCATCATTCCGGTAGAACTTACCATCAGCGAATTTAAGGTGGACGGCAGGACTATGTTCACCGGTATCATCAGAGATATCAGTGAAAAAATTGAAAAGGAAAGAACTCTGAAAATAAACAAATTCGCTATGGATAATTCCTCCGACGGGATTTTCCGCATAGAAAAAGATTCGTCAATAAGCTATGTGAATAAATCGGCCGAAATAATTACCGGATGGGAAAGCACTGAATTACTCGGAAAATCCATAACTGATATAGATAAAAAAATTTCAAAAAATGAATGGCCGCTTTTTTGGGAAAAATTAAAGAATGACGCGGCTATGATCATTGAGACCAAAGCGGAAAAAAAAGACAGCACTTTGATGCCCGTTGAGGTATCGGCCAATTACTTCAATTTCGGAAATGAAGAATTTGCCATAGCTTCACTGAGAAATCTGGAAAGGCGCAAAGATTTTGAAATAGAATTGAGAGAGCGCGAAGAAAAATACAGCAGCATTTTTGAGATGTCTCCGGAAGCAATCGTCCTTTTTGATGAAAAAGGCTTTATTAAGGACATGAACAGCCGCATATATGACTTTTTGGGCTTTCCCCCGGAAAAATATATCAACAGGCATATTTCTAAGGTTGATTTCTTTACCAAAGCAACATTAAAGGGGGTTGTAGATAATTTTAAAAGAAGGATAGCCGGCGAGGTACTTACACCTTATGAAGCGGAATTTCTGGATGTGAAAGGCAATATCAGAATAGGATTAATACGCGCTTCATTGATGCGCGATTCTGACGGCAGGATCAATTCCGTCATAGTTATGATCTCCGATATCACAGAGAGAAATAAAAGCGTTACAGCTCTTAAAGAAAGCGAAGAAAAATTCCGGCTTTTGGCTGAGAACCTCGAACTGGTTATCTGGATGAGGACAAAAGACAAGATCATATACGTAAATCCGGCTTACGAAAAAATTTGGGGAAGTTTAAGGCAGGAACTTTATAATGATCCTGATTCATTCAGTTATAAAGTTCACCCTGATGATATACACATACTGCAGGATTATTTCGAAGGTGATAATGATTCATCACTGCTATATGACTATGAGTTTAGAATAATCAGAGACGAAGGCGCTATAAGGTGGATATGGGCAAGAGGTTTTCCTGTTAAGGATGAAGACGATACTATCAGGGAAATCGGTATTGCCGAAGATATTACTGACAGGAAAAATATTGAACAAAAGATCAAAAAGCTCAATGAGCATTATGAAATAATTAATAATATTTCTAATTCACTTATCAATTCGGATACGGACGAAATAGAATCAAAATTAGAAAAATGCCTTATTTCAATAGGGAAACATTTCAGGGTTGACCGTGCCTATATCTTTGAATTTGAGCAGAATCTCGCCATAATGAATAATTCCTATGAATGGTGCGCGGAAGGCATTAAACCGCAAATCGAAAATCTGCGGGGAATTCCATCGGATTACCTGCCCTGGTGGATGGATAAGCTGAAAGCATCTGAAAATATCAAGGTTGATGATGTTGAGCTTATGCCCGAAGAAGCAGCCGGCGAAAAAGATATACTTCAGCAGCAGGGCATTCAGTCAGTACTTGTTGTGCCAATGATATTAAAAGGAGCTTTGATTGGATTCTTGGGATTTGATTCCGTAAAGCAAAAGCGCAGCTGGCAAAAAGACACAGTGCGTACTACCAGGATGATGAGCGAGATCATAGCAGGCACAATACACAGAAAAAGATATGAACGGGACCTGGTTGCTGCCATTGAAATAGCTGAGAAAGCCACTCAGGCAAAAAGTATGTTCCTTGCTAATATGAGCCACGAGATCCGAACTCCAATGAATTCGATCATTGGATTTACGGACCTGCTCAGGGAAACGGTTTCGAACCCGAAAAATAAAAAATATATTGAGGCCATTAATTCAGCCGGAAAAAATCTGCTGAACCTTATTGATGATATTCTGGATCTGTCAAAAATCGAAGCCGGTAAGCTGGTACTTAATCCTGAACCGGTGGATATTAAAAATATACTCAATGAAATTAAAGAGATATTTACCCTTAAAGTGAATCAAAAAGGGATTGATTTCAGGATCATTACTGATGATAACATACCCCCTACACTTTACCTGGATGAAACCAGAGTAAGGCAGATACTTCTGAATCTGGCCGGAAATGCCGTTAAGTTTACCTCTGAAGGATTTGTTACCGTTACGGTTCACGCCGATAATAAAACCGAAGCAGAAACCGACCTGATATTTGAAGTTTCCGATACCGGTATCGGCATACAGGATGAACAGCTTGAAATTATCTTCGAGGCATTTAAACAGCAGGATAGCCAGGACAGCAGAAAATACGGTGGCACGGGGCTTGGCCTAACTATCACCAAAAGGCTGATTGAAATGATGAACGGCAGTATCTCAGTAGAAAGTACTCCTGGAGTAGGTTCAGCCTTCATGTTTAAAATTCCGGACGTTAAAATCCTTGAAAGCCTAAGAGGCAATCAGCTTACGGCTGCAGTCGGGGAAAAATTCCTCTTTCAGAAAATTCTTATTGTCGATGATGTAGAGCTTAACAGACAGCTCGTTAAAAGCTATCTTGAAGATCATAATCTTGATCTTCGCGAAGCCGCTGGCGGCGTTCAGGCAATAGAAAAACTTAGATCAGAAAGATTCGACTTAGTTATACTTGATCTTAAAATGCCAGAAGTAAGCGGCTATGACGTACTGGCTTTCATGAAAGCCAACCCGGGAACGGCTGAATTGCCCGTTATTGCCATGACGGCCTCAGTACTGCCTTCGGAAAGAGAAAAAGCCGGTATTTTCAGCGCTTTTTTATCAAAGCCGCTTAAAAAGCAAGATCTCATTAATGAATTGAAAAAATTCTTAAAAACAAATAAATACATTAAGAAAACAGGCCGGGAAAGACTCAAAAAAAAGGGCGGTTTTTGCCTGCGCGAATCAATAAGCAGTAAACATATTCAAAGAATTAATGAACTTAAAGACGGCTATATATTAAGCGAAATTGAAGAATTCGCCGAAGAAATAAGAATAACAGGCTATGAGAACGGCGTTAATGAGCTTACCGAACTTGGAAGCGCCCTTAAAAACGCAGCAGGCAGCTTCGATATCGATTCGATCTCTCAAATCTTCGATTATTTGGAAAAAAACATAACAAAATAAAAGGAATTATATGAAAAATGAATTTTCATCGGAAAATCTTATTAAGAATTCTCTTGTTTTAATTGTTGACGATAATCCCGCTAACATTCAGGTGGTGGGAGAAAACCTTAAAGAACTCGGCTGTGATATATCCATGGCAGTATCCGGTGAAGCAGCACTAAAATTGGTTAAGAAAAAAACGCCCGATCTTATCCTGCTCGATATTATGATGCCGGAAATGGACGGATTCACTGTTGCACAAAGGCTGCAGCGGAATGAGTCTACAAAAGATATACCAATAATTTTCCTTACGGCCAAAACCGGCCACGAAGATATTATGAAAGGATTCTCTGCCGGCGCCATTGACTACGTTACCAAGCCTTTTTTTTCTGCAGAGCTTGTGGCAAGAGTAAAAACGCATCTTAAATTGAAAAAATACCGCGATCAACTGCTTATGCAGAATGATAAGCTTTTAAGGCTGAACCAGGAAAAAGATGAATTTCTAGGGATTGCCGCACATGACCTAAAAAATCCGCTTTTTGCCATTTCCCTTATGGCGCAGCAGCTCGAATCTGACCGCGATATGACTATTAGCGACATAGAAGAATACGGCAGAGAAATTAACAAAACGGCGACCAGGATGCTGAATATCATTAAAGACCTGCTGAATATCAACGCTATCGAACAAAATAAGATCTCCGCTGAGAAAAAATGCATTGACCTCAATGAAGTGATGCTCGATGTAGCCGGCAGTTATATCGATATTGCTGAAAGGAAGGATATTGAATTTGATTTTGACTTGAAGAACGAATCTCAGTGCCTGACCGATGCCGCGGCATTCAAGAGCATTTTTGATAACCTGATTTCCAACGCCGTGAAATACTCCCCTCGTAAAAGGGAGATATTCATAAAATCTTTCGAAAATGAAAACCACGCTTATTACTCGGTAAAAGACCAGGGACCCGGATTTACCGAAGAAGACCAGAATAAGCTCTATGATAAATTCGCGAAACTGAGCGCCCGCCCCACAGGCGATGAGCTTAGTACAGGCCTGGGCTTATCGATAGTCAAAAATTATGTTGAAAGGATTGGCGCGGAAATAGAACTTGTCACCTCACCGGGTAATGGCGCGGAATTTATAATAAAGGTAGAAAAGTGCTGATTTATTAATGGAATAATAAATAACAGCATACATATGAAGAATTGTTTAGATAAAGGGGCTGTCTCGTAAGGTACAGCCCCCAATGATTAGTTTCATTACCTTTGAATTATCAGTTTGCGGGCGAAGCGGCCGTCGGCCTTAAG
>CAZJAH010000052.1:0-17921 GCA_964544155.1 uncultured Hyphomicrobiales bacterium
AGAAACTTTTCGGGCCTATATGTGTTTATATAAGTAAAGGATGAAGTGAAGGGGCTGCCTGTTTTTGAAATTCTCTTCATAACTCATGAGCCTCCTATGAAAAAATAAGGCAGCTCCTTATTTTTTTCTTATTTTTGCCTTTATGACAAATATAATCAAAGCTAAAGATCTTCATAAATCATTTTCGATCAAATCCGGCAAAACAGTTCGGGTGCTATCCGGTATAAATATCGATTTTAACAAAGGTGAATTTACAGCCATAACGGGCCCATCCGGCGCCGGTAAAAGCACATTGCTCTATGTGCTGAGCTCGATAGACCTTCCCGATAAAGGATCGGTAGAAGTAAATATAAACGGTGATACAGCGGATTTCCGCAAGCTGAGCGAAAAAAAGCTTGCCAAATTCCGGAATGAGCATATCGGCTTTATATTTCAATTCCATCATCTGCTGCCGGAATTTACCGCTTTGGAAAATGTAATGTTTCCCTCGCTTATCGCCGGCAAATCAAAGAAGGAGTCGAAAGCTAAAGCGAAGGAGCTTATCGGAGCAGTGGGTATGTCTGACAGAGCTGAACATAAGCCTTCTGAGCTTTCCGGAGGAGAGCAGCAGAGGATAGCTATCGCCCGCGCGCTTATAAACGATCCGGGCCTGGTATTCGCCGATGAGCCCACCGGCAACCTGGATTCTAAGAGTTCAGGGGCGGTTCTCGATATCATTTCCGAAATGCAGCAAAAAACCGGCTCTACCTTTATAGTCGCCACTCACAGCGCGTCTGTGGCATCCGTGGCAAGGCGCCGGCTGCATATCGAGGACGGCAGGATTTCTGAGCTCGATGTATAAAGGCCTCAATTCGCTTTATTCCCTTGTCAATTGCCTGTCACTTCGCTATCACTCCGATAAAAAAGCGCTTAAATCCCATTTTTACCGTGGTATAATTAACCCGGCTGCTTGTTGTTTTTGGCTGCCGAGAATGTCTCCTTCTGCTTGAGCCATTTTTTCTCGGGATATTTAAATAAAAGAACTATCAGGCTTCCCAGGACTATTCCCACAAATGCTCCTCCGATTGTATCAAAGGGATAATGCACACCGCAGTATATACGCGATAGCGATATTACTACAGCTATTGTGAAAAAGGCAAGGGAATACTTTCGGTAGAAATGTGAAAATACAATTGCAGCGGCGAAATTATTAGCCGCGTGCCCTGATGGAAAGGCTTTACCGGTGCCGCAGCTTATCAGCAGGTTAACGTCTTCAAGCGCTCTGCAGGGCCTGATCCTGTCGAAGATATCCTTCAGCCATTGGTTATTAACCTGGTCGGTAACTAAGACCGTAAGAATCAGAGCCGCTGCCGCCAGCCTTCCTCTTGTGCCGCCTTTGAATATCATCCACAGGAAGGCGAATATATACAAAAGCAGCCAGTTTTCCAGTTCTGTGATAAACGGGAAAAAACTGTCAAAGGCAGAATTCGACCATCCGGAATTAATCACCCGGAAGAAGTAAATGTCTAAGTTCTCAATAAATTGCAGCATTTCGTGGAAAACCCCTGTTAGTTAAATGTGGAAAACAATTTTTATTTGTAATTCAGTCTTTATCTTAATAGGCTTTGTTGAAATATAGTGTTAACAAAATGTTCAAAAAACACTATCAGCCTAAGAATTTAGAAAAAATGATTAACGCTTTAAAAAATATGACAATTACTAAGTATTAATAATAATTTCACTAATTATTCATTAATTTATTTTCTTGAAAATTTATGTTAGATTATTTGTGTGAAACAATCTGACATCGATAATTACAAATTTATCATTAATTGTTCTAAGTAAAAATTAAATAAACATCTGTCTGCCAAATAGCGATAGATTCAAGGGACTCAAATAAGGGCAGCAGGCCCCGATTAAAGAAAAAGGTGTGCAGCATAATTAGTCGAATTACTATTACTAATAATTTACTTTTAGAATAAGAGATTATTCTTAGTTTTGCAGTCCCAAAAAATTGAAAAAAACTAAATCAGCTATTAAGTAAAAATATAGAGGTCAGTATGAAAATAACCAGGAACTTTACCCGGGAGGGTACCAGTCCCTACGAGATGTTCAGTTATACAAAAAGGTCTTCGGTATTGCGCAATACCGATGGTTCACTAGTGTTTGAAATGAATGATATCGAAGTGCCCACACACTGGTCGCAGATGGCTACGGACATACTGGCGCAAAAGTACTTCCGTAAAACGGGTGTGCCGCAGTATGATGATAAGGGCAAGCAGATATTCGATGATGAGGGTAATCCTGTAACAGGCGCGGAAAAATCTGTAAAACAGATTGTTCACAGGCTGGCGGGTACATGGCGCTACTGGGGCGAGAAACACGGCTATTTCGATACCAAAGAGGACGCTCAGGTATATTATGACGAAATTGCTTATACACTGCTCGCTCAGATGGCAGCGCCCAATTCCCCGCAATGGTTCAATACCGGGCTTCACTGGGCTTACGGCATATCAGGATCGAAGCAGGGGCATTATTTTGTAGATCCTGAAACCAAAAAGGTAAAGCAGTCTCAGGATGCCTACACAAGGCCTCAGCCTCACGCCTGCTTTATTCAGTCATTGACAGATGATCTGCTCGGTGAGACAGGTATTTTCGACCTCGCTACCCGCGAAGCCAGGATATTCAAATTCGGAAGCGGAACAGGCACAAATTTCTCAGCTCTCCGAGGATCTAAAGAGCCACTCTCGGGCGGTGGTGTTTCGTCAGGGCTTATGAGCTTCCTTAAAATATTCGACCGCGCGGCCGGAGCAATTAAATCCGGCGGAACAACAAGAAGGGCAGCCAAAATGGTTATCATCGATGTTGATCACCCCGATATTGAGAATTTCATCGAATGGAAAGCCCGTGAAGAAGAAAAAGTCGCCGCTATGGTAGCAGGTTCAAAAGTAAATAAGGTTTTCATGCAGGCCATTCTTGAAGAGGCTGTCAACGGCGGCACTGATATAAAGAAGAATGACAAGCTGAGCATACTTATCAAGAAAGCCTCCAACAGAGGCATTCCGCTGAACTATGTAAACAGGGTGCTCGACCTTGTTAAGCAGGGCTATACTTCGCTCAAATTCGAAGAATTCGATACCCATTATGAAGGCGAAGGTTATATGACAGTCAGCGGGCAGAATTCAAATAACTCAATCAGGGTAACAAATGAATTTATGCGCGCAGTGGAAAATGACGACATGTGGGATCTGCGTTGGCGTACTAACGGCGATATTGCCCGCAGGATCAGGGCCAAAGAACTTTGGGAAAAAGTTAATCTAAGCGCCTGGAAGAGCGCCGATCCCGGTATTCAGTATGATACTACTATAAATGAATGGCATACATGCTCAAACTCAGGCCGGATCAATGCCAGCAACCCATGCAGCGAATATATGTTCCTGGATGATACAGCGTGTAACCTGGCCAGCCTGAACCTTATGAAGTTCTATGACGAGGAATCAGGCATTTTCGATGTGCAGGCCTACCGCCATGCCATAAGGATATGGACTTTAACTCTGGAAATATCAGTACTGATGGCACAGTTCCCCTCGAAAACGGTAGCACAGCAAAGCTATGACTTCAGGACTCTGGGCCTCGGATATGCCAACCTGGGCAGCCTGCTTATGGTAAACGGCATACCCTATGATTCACCCGAAGCCCTTTCCTGGACGGGGTCACTATCAGCCATACTCACCGGACAGGCATATGCCACATCAGCCGAAATGGCAAAGGAACTCGGAGCGTTCCCACGCTACGATGAGAATAAAGAACCTATGCTAAAAGTTATTAGGAACCACAGGCGTGCAGCATACAACGCGGAACCTTCGCAATATGAGGAACTGACAATCAGGCCGATGGGCATCAACCCGAAATTCTGTCCGGGCTATTTAGAAAAAACAGCCCGCGATGTATGGGATGAGGCCCTTAAATCCGGTGAGCAGCACGGATACCGCAACGCGCAGGTATCCGTGATAGCCCCGACAGGCACTATAGGACTTGTTATGGATTGTGATACTACAGGCATTGAGCCTGATTTTGCAATTGTCAAGTATAAAAAGCTTGCCGGCGGCGGTTACTTTAAGATCGTTAACCAGTCTGTACGTAAAGCACTTGTCAAGCTGGGATACAACGATAAAGAAATACAGGATATCGAGAAATATTCACGCGGGCACGGCACGCTGATCGGCTGCCCGCACATAAACAAGAAATCCCTTAAAGGCAAAGGATTTACTCAAAAAGAGATCGATGAAATAGAAAAACAGCTCGATAATGTTTTTGACATCAGGTTTGCTTTCAATAAATGGACTTTGGGCGAGGATTTTCTTAAATCCTTAGGAATAATTGATGACCGCATTAATGATCCGAACTTCAACCTGCTGAAAGAACTGGGCTTTGACAACAAGCAAATAGATGAAGCGAACGATTACGTCTGCGGTACAATGATGATCGAAGGCGCTCCGCACATAAGGGAAGAGCATCTGCCTGTATTCGATACCGCTAACCGCTGCGGTAAGAAAGGTGAAAGGTTTATTCAGTATATGGCTCATTTGCGGATAATGGCTGCAGCACAGCCCTTTATCTCAGGAGCTATTTCTAAAACTGTAAACATGCCGGCCAGCGCTACAGTCGCTGAAATTGGTGATGTTTACACAAAATCATGGAAGATGATGCTCAAGGCCATAGCCCTTTACAGGGATGGCTCAAAACTATCACAGCCGCTCAATTCTGCAAACTATGACGGCATTGACGAGATAGTTTCCCTGGGTGACGAAGATACACTAGATGAAAGAAGAGGCCCCAGAGAAGTACAGGAAATCATCGCCGACCGCGTGCATTACAAACTGGTCCGCCATAAGCTTCCGAGAAAGCGCCACGGCCACATTCGAGAAGCATCGGTAGGCGGACATAAGGTGTTCCTCAGAACGGGCGAATACGAGGACGGTTCGCTTGGAGAGATCTTTATCGATATGTATAAGGAAGGCGCAGCCTTTAAAGCCCTGCTCAACAGCTTTGCCATACTGGCATCCAAGGCATTGCAGTACGGCGTGCCGCTCGAAGAATTGGTTGATTCATTTACATTCACAAGGTTTGAGCCTGCCGGCCTGGTGGAAGGCCACGAAGCTATTAAAAATTCAACTTCCATACTCGACTATGTATTCCGTTCATTGGGGTATGACTATCTCAACCGTACGGATTTCGTACACGTTAAAGCTGTTGATGAAGTTTCAACTGATGAAGATGATCTACAAGAAGACAAAGAAGATAACGAGGAGAATGAGAAAACCGAGCCTTCTGAAGTTAAGGTTCAAAATACCGGGCCGGAAAGTGAATCCGGAACGCTTCAAACGCCGGAGATGGCTGTCATTCGGGACGAGCCTGAAATGCCGGTTAAAGCCAACACTAACGGAAACGGCTATCACAAGCACCAGGTGAAATCTTCTAATGAGGCCGTATCGTTTGGTTATACGGGGGAACAATGCAGCCAGTGCGGTTCGATGAGAGTAAAACGCAACGGAAGCTGCACGGTGTGCGAGGACTGCGGCTCGACTAGCGGCTGCTCATAAAGATTTTTTTACATTTTAAATCTCCTTTTTAATTTAGGCCGGCTCATTATATAATGGGCCGGCTTTTTTAATTGAAAAATGAGAATTTAATTATTTGTAATTAATTTTATTGTTTTTTTCTGAAAATTATTTTTTTTATTGTATTTAAAGATTATTTTGAGCTGCATATTAAAATTGTGAACTGATTAACATTTTAAGCGCTCTGCAGAAGCGATGAGTAATATTTTCCAAAAATGATATAATGGCAAATAAAAATGATAACTCAACAGGAATCAAAGCCCATTTCATCTACAAGATACAGAAAAGTAACGGCTATATCTTTTATAAAATCAAACGATTATTATTTTTTTATTAAATAAAATAGAGACATTTCTAATGGCAAAATTTCTATTACTTTTAGTATTCTTCGCCATGCCTGGTATGGCGCAGGCCGAGGAAATGAGAGAAGGCTCTCCGATCGAAAAACAGAAGTTCGAGATGATGAAACTCGTTAGCCCGAATACCGGCGAAATTCCTGATAATATTTTTTCCGAAGAACATAGGTTCGCTGAAAGGCTCAATAATGATTATCTGCTAAAACCAACAACTACAGAGGAATTTAACTGGATACAATACGGCCCTACAAATTTAGGAGGCAGGACAAGGGCCCTGGCTATGGATGTCACGAATGAAAAAATACTGCTTGCCGGCGGAGTATCGGGAGGCCTGTGGCGTACAATAGACGGGGGAAAATCCTGGGCAAAAGTCACTCCGCCTGATTTCTATCAGGGGGTGAGCTGTATTACGCAGAATAAATCTAAGGGTAAGACAAATATCTGGTATTACGGAACAGGCGAAGGTATAGGAAATTCAGCATCGGCAAGTGATGCGGATTATCTGGGCCACGGCATTTTTAAATCAACTGATAACGGGATGAGCTGGTTTCAATTGGAGGCTACGGCAAGTAATACTCCTGTAGCAGCAGGATACGACTATATTTGGTCAATTGCCGCCGATCACAGCGTGAAGGATAAGGATGTTGTGCTGGCTGCTGTAAACCGCGGCATAATCAGGTCGGAAGATGGCGGTCAAACATGGGATTATGTACTAGGGAACGATGCAAAAAAAGGGCCAAATTTTACGGAGATCATTATTAGTGACGACGGTATTAAATACGCTGCTCTCAGCAGATTGACAGTAGGCTTTGATCTATATGAAAATTACGGTATATACAGATCCACAGACGGTATTAACTGGACAAAACTGGATGTAGAATATCCACATAAGTATTCGGGAAGATCGAAACTTGCCTTAGCAAAACAAAAGGGCAAAGAAATATTATTTATACTAATCAATTTTAGTAACAAGAGTTTTTTGATAGAACATGATGTCGCTGAAAAGAAAAGTCAAACATATGAGCTTACGGACCTGAACGTTTTTAGCGGTTATTGCATGAGCCTGTCAGTTAAACCGGATGACCCCGAAGTAATATTTTACGGAGGAACTAATCTATACCGCCTTACTAAGAAGAATAATCAAGTAGAAATTGAGCAAATTGGCGGCTATAATCAGGATTTTGATTTAGATCTTGACTGGAAGGAACAGGACTTTACGAGATGGGAAGAGATGATCACACAGGGGCACTGGGTTGATCAGCACGATTTTATCTTTTTGCCCTCAAATCCGGATGTAGCATATTCAGCTTGTGATGGCGGCGTTTATAAAACAAATAATTGCATGGCCGAAAAAATCAAATGGGAACATCTTAATAACGGCTATATTACCAATCAATTCTATACTGTTGATATAAATGAAGACGTTCCGGGCGATAACCGTATAATAGGCGGGATGCAGGATAAAGGCACTTTTATTACCGACGACAGGTTAAACGGGAAATTTGAAATGGTTAACGGCGGCGACGGCTCATTCTGCCATGTCAGCAGGGATTACGATCATTATTGGGTTTCATCTCAATACGGTAGCTTATTTAGAAACAAAATTGATGACAACTATGAAATTAGCGAAGCTGAGCCCTGGTTCGATTTGGATGTAAATGAACCTTTCTTTTTTATCGCCCCTTTCGTTGTCGAGCCTATATCGGAAAACAGAATGTTTCTTGCCTCAAGGAGAAGTATCTGGAGAAATAATAATTTACGGGACAAAGAATTTAGAAACAACTGGCAAAGGATTTTTGACTATAACAACTCTAGTGAAATTATTACTTCATTAACTATTTCCAAAAACCCGGAGGATATTCTTTTTTATTCAAAATATTCACAGAATGACACGGAAATAGTAAAAGTTGAGAACGCCAGTTCAAATGATTTGATTAAAAAAACAATTTGTACCGGTATAATAAAGCCGGCATCCTTTATTAATTGCATAGAGGTTGACCCGGTGAACGCGGATAATTTAATGGTAATCGTAACTAATTATGACTCGCCGAGCATTTACCATACTTCAGATGGCGGCAGCTCCTGGAATGATGTAAGCGGAAATTTAGAAGAAAACCCCGACGGATCGGGGAATGGCCCATCCTGCCGCTGGGCTGAAATAATGAATTACAGAGGCACAAAGTATTATTTCGTTTGTACAAGTATAGGGTTATTCTCAACTACTAAGCTGGATGGAGAAAATACTGTCTGGAAAAAAGAAGGTGCTGAGAGTATCGGTAATAGCATCGTAACCATGATCAGCGCGAGGGAGTCAGACGGATTTATCGCGGTCGCTACACATGGTAACGGGCTCTTTACGGGGTATCCGGGAAGCAGCAGCTATGCAAAGAACACTAAGTTTTATCTGGCTGATCCAATGCCGAACCCGGCTGATTACAATACAAGGCTTACTTTTTATTTAGATAAAAATTCCAATTGCAGGCTGGAAATCTACGATATAGCCGGAAAAAAAATGAATGAAATTAAGCTGAATAACTGCGTAAGCGGCAAAAATGAAAGGGATATTTCAATTAACAGCCTAAGCACGGGAGCTTACATCCTAAAGCTTCTCAACGGCAATAATTCCTCCAGTACTAAACTTATAGTCAGATAGAAAATCGAATGATTTAATTATAAAAAAGGCTGCCTCTTACGAAGCAGCCTTTATATTGCGCGCCCGGCATGGGCATTAGCTATAAAGTGTAAACACCGGCCGTACCCTGAGAGCCGGAATCCCTAAAAGGTTCAAGAACACAATCCGGTTAAATCCCGGCGGGATAGACCCTATCCCCAACTCTGCAATGAGAGGAATATTGCTCTTCCTGTTGTGGCACTAAGCTTCTAAGGATATCATCATTTTAATGACTGATCTTTTAACGCCCGGCGAAAGAGTTTCGAGGTAATGATCCTGCGTGAGAAAAGCCATTTCACGGGCAAGGTCAGGATGCTTAGAAACAACTTTAAGTATTCCCTTAAAGGCTGTTACCCGCACAGAAGGCCGCTTATCAGTCTTTTCCCAAAGATCAAGGCATAGATTGAATAAAATACCTTCGCGGTCTTCGTCCAGTTCCATATTGAGAAGTATCTTAAGTAATTCGCGCTGATGGCCGTCTTTTTTACCTTTTATAGAATCTAATATATCTGTGATATGCTTCCTGAATCGCGGGTCATTTTCCTCCATACAGCTCCAGAGCAGCCAGGCGGACCGCCATGAGTAAGGCTGTTTATCCGATAAAGCCAGTTCAAGGGCTTCTCTGAATTCAGAGGGATGCGCCTTCATATAGCTGATCATATCCTCCTTGTATGAAGTAGTCAATACCCTCTCAAGTGAAGTTTCCATAGTCTGTATATTAATCCCGGACACAACGAACCTAATTTGAATGATTGTTATCAGCTTCTCTTATCCTGGCCACTCAATAATCATTAAGAGGCATTAATTATTATAACTAACATACATCTTTTCAATATAAAAATCAATAACATTTTCACTCCGCATTATCCTTTACTATAAATTATTGTATCGCCTTTAATGCTTTAACTATAGCGCTTTATAGAAATTCATATTATAATAATTAATTTTTTCTTTTTTTTCTTTCAATTATCATAAATTGCTTAAAATGCTTATTACATGTGGAAAGAAACATGCCTGATGTTAAGAAAGAATTAATCAGAAAAGATTATACCGGCAGGATCAACAGGGTGATCGATTATATCGAGGCCAATATAAGCCGGCAGCCCGGCCTGGATGAGCTTGCCGGCATAGCGAATTTTTCCAAATATCATTTTCACAGGATATTCGCTGCGTTTAAAGGCGAAACGCTTAATTGCTTTATTCGCCGCAAGAAGCTGGAAAAAGCGGCTTCGCTCCTGCTCGGCTCTGATATAGCCAATGTGGCTGATATCGGCTTCACGGTGGGATTTACCAGTCAGGCGGCGTTCTCGCGGGCGTTTAAAGAGCATTTTGGCAAGAGCCCCACAGAATTCAGGGATACCGGCTACGACGTCAGCGGCAAGGCCGGTAAATCAAATAGCAATTTCGGCAAAACTGAAAGCAACGACGGGATAAAATCAGGCTCCGGCAATGAATATATTGCCGATGAACTTGTTGATCATTTAATTAAAAGGAGTCTGGAAATGAATATCGAAGTAAAAGAAATGCCTGAATTCAATGTTGCTTACTACCGCCATGTAGGCGCGTTCGATCAGATCGGCGGCGCTTATGAAAAGCTTTTCCGATGGGCCGGGCCGCGCGGCCTGCTTAACGGCCACTTCCATACAATGACGGTTTACCATGATGACCCCAAGGTAACCGAGATCGAAAAGCTGCAGCAAAGCGCCTGCATCACACTCGAAAATGAGATCAAGCCGGAAGGCGAGATAGGAGTAATGAAAGTGCCGGGCGGAAGGTATGCCGTAGGCAGGTTCGAGATCAAGCCCGAAGGGTTCACCGCTTCCTGGGATTCCATGTGCCACTGGCTGGCTCAGAGCGGCTATCAGCCCGCGGATAGCTGGCCTTATGAGCTTTATCATAATGACCACACAAAGCACCCCGAAGGCAAGTTTATTCTGGATATCTGCATACCCGTAAAAGCATTATAATCCCCGAATTATCGGAAATAATTGAATCCCGGCCGGTGCACAGGCCGGGATTTTTTTAAAAAATTAAAAGAATGGTTAACTATCTGTATCTTTAACATCATCCTTATTTGCAAAAGTGAAATAAATAAAAAAAGCCGGAGCTGTGACGCCCCGGCTTTTTAGTTGATTGTCCGCAATTATCTATTAATATTCGTAGCTTGTGTTGATATCCCTGGGTATATCGCCGAGAGATTCGATTTCTTTCTTTACTTCATCGCCGACAACACTGTATTTATCGAGCATTTCGCCGGCGCGCTCATAATCGCCTTCAGCCTGAATGGTGATTATGATATCAGCCAGTTCGGCTACTACATCAAAGAATTTTTCTTCGTCATAAGTGAACTGGCCTTCTTCATTTTTGATGATGGCGCCCTTTTCGCGAAGGAAATTAAGCTGTATCATGTTCGCGAGGCCATGGGCTGACTCGGATCCGAACCTGATTGACCTGTAAAGTCCTGCAATGTAAGTAGCGATGATATTCTTTAGGTACTCCTCGTCGATAGCTCCGCCTTCGAGCATGTGCTTATGGTTATAAAGGCCGAGAATATCTGCTTTTGTTTCCTCTATGGGAGAATATCTGTCCTCAAGGGCCTTGCGCACCGTAAGGTCTTCATTTCCGTAAACATAGCCGCGGCCCAGAGTGTGCGATACTTCATGCAGGGTAACAAAGCTAGTGAATGCTTTTTTATTCACATACTGCTGAAGCTCGGGAACGAGCAGCTTTTCACCGATAGGAACAACAATTTTATCGAATTTTGCTTCCATCATGTTTTTATACATGGTTTTTTTGGCGCCTTTAGCTTCTTTGACTCTGGGGTCATTCGGTAATGCAGCAGCGATAGTTTTCGTGCCTTTCTGGCAGTCGCCGCCAAAGTAAACTACATTCACTACCTGCAATATAGTACCCTTGCCGTTAAGTTCTGTTTTGTATTTGGCATCGCTGTATGGCAGTTTATTCTGGAAATCATTCAGGTATCCGTAAAACATATCCAGCTCTTTGGTAGCTTCGGGATCTTTTACCATTACAACAGCTTCGTGAGCCGATTTATAGTTGAAAAGCCCATCTTCATAGTTTTCGATTGGGCCGATTACAACATCGATGTCATTATCTTTGATTTCCATCCATGCCATATCGCTTTCGAGATATTCATCAGTCCTTATGGCTTTCGCTCTAAGCTGGAGGTAGTTCTTAAGTGATTCATTATCTGCGTACTGGGCTGCTTCATCGAGTTTATCGGCCAGTGCTATGGATTCTTCATAATATTCATGGTAAGGAATGGCTTTCAGCTTGTCGCCTTCTCTTATTATAATTGTGTACTGGCTTGTAAGCTGCTCTTCCATGTCCTTGTTTGCTTCCACGTAAGCGTTGAATTCTTCCTTGGTCATATCAACAGGATAAAAACCTCCGCCTTTGGGCCTTACATCAGGGCCGCTGCCAACAAATCTTTTATTTCCGTAAATTACGTCATACGGCCCGAAATTGATCATGCAATATTCAAGGTACGGGTCGGTATCTTCGCCTTTAGCCTGCAATAAAGAATCCCTTGTGGATATGGCATCGTGAGCCGACTGTTTCCAGAAAATATCGTGGCAGATGCGGCCTGCTTCTGCAAGCTTCTGAATAAGCATTCTTTGCCTTTCGGTCAGGTGAGAGATATCGGCTGTGATCTTTACGGGAGCGTAAGCATTTACTCTTTCCTCGATGGGCGGATCGAGCTGCATTTGCTCAGTCATTGCGTCTTCCTCTTTTTCCGCGCAGGAAATAAAAATAAATGATGCGGCGCACACCGCTAGAATAGTCCTTAATATCATGGTGATTCCTTTTATAAATAAACAAAATTTCAGCATCTGCCAACAAAATTAACAATATAATTAAAAAAATCCATAAATTTATGGGATAGTAAAGTATTTATAATGAGGTTTTTATGCGACCGTTAATACTGATCGGGATTTTAATTGTTTCAGTCTTTGCAGCTGAAGCAAAATTGATAATGAAACCATATCTGCAGGCGATTACAGACAGCTCTGTTATCGTATTGGCTGAAACAGACAGCCCCGCGGCGCCAAAGGCTGTTTGCGGAAACAAAACATTTGCTGCATTATCCCATAAGAAAACTACTCATGGAACTTACGTTCACAGGATTAAGATTGACGGACTGGCCTCCGGGACTAAACAAAGCTACAGGATTATCCATGAACGGGACAGTTCGCGGCAGGCAGTATTTACCACAACGGGCAATATGCCATATACATTCGCGGTTATGGGCGACTGCCGCTCATTTACAAAGCCTCATGCGAAGGTTGCAACAAAAATACTTGCCAAAGCGCCTGTTTTCTCATTATACACAGGCGATCTCTGTAATGACACAAAATATGAGAGCTGGAAAAAGGAATTCTTCATCGATGAACAGCTAGAACTCGCGGCAAGGGTGCCATTTTTCAATGCCGTGGGCAATCACGAGGATATCAGTGATAACACTGAAGCTTTTTCCGAGCCGAGTGGTAACGGCGGGCATTACTATTATTCATTCGACGCGGGTAATACTCATTTTATCGTATTGAGCACAGAGAGCGGCCTTGGCCCGGGCAGCGCCCAGTATAAATTTGCCAAAAAAGACCTGGCGGAATCCGATGCCGAATTCAAAGTGGCTGTATTCCATATCCCGGCATATAGCGCCGGGGGCCATGGCGAAAATAAGGTTATGAAAAAATTTACCGAAGAAATTCTCGAACCCGGTGGAATAGATATAGTATTTAACGGACATTCGCATTTTTATCAGCGGAATTACGTGAACGGGATTTACCACATTGTATGTGCGGGCGCAGGCGCGCCTTTATACACGCCGAAAAAGGCCACTTACACGCAAAAATCCGTTAAATCGCACCACTACCTTATGTGCGAAGTATCCGCAGGTAAATTAACAATCAGTGTTTATGACCTGAATGACAAATTAATTGACAACTTTGAAATTACGAAATAACAGTATTCATGAGATTACCCGAACTTAACGACGTACTCGCGGCAATAACAAGGATAAAAGGAATCGCTCACGAAACGCCTGTCATGACATCACTTAGCATTAATGATATAGCGGATTGCGAATTATTTTTTAAATGTGAAAATATGCAGCGTGTGGGCGCCTTCAAGTTTAGGGGCGCCACTAACGCCGTAAGAAACCTGAGCAACGCGCAGTCGGAAAAAGGCGTTGCCACACATTCATCGGGCAACCACGCGCAGGCTCTTGCACTGGCGGCAAGAATGAGGGATATCCCGGCGTATATAGTGATGCCTGAAAATTCACCCAAAGTAAAAAAGGATGCCGTCAGAAGCTACGGCGCGGAAATTACTTACTGCAAGCCCACGCTTGAGGCACGTGAGTCCACATTAGAGGAAGTGATAAAGGATACCGGCGCGGTATTTATTCATCCCTATAATAATTTTGATGTGATAGCCGGCCAGGCCACAGCGGCATTCGAATTTTTGAGTGAGATAAGAACAGCCGATTATGTAATTACACCTGTAGGCGGCGGCGGACTGCTGGGCGGAACTTCCATAAGCGTGAAAGCGCTCAGCCCTGATACCAAAGTAATCGGAGCCGAACCCGAGGGCGCTGATGATGCCAAAAGGTCATTTGAAAGCGGTGAGATTCAGCCCTCGATCGATCCGCGCACTGTTTGCGACGGGCTGCTGACATCGCTCGGCAAAATGAATTTTGAGATAATTAAAAATAATGTCTGGGATATACTCACCGTCGGAGATGACATAATTATCGAGGCCATGAAACTCATCTGGCAAAGGATGAAGATTATCGTGGAGCCGTCAGCGGCTGTGCCTTTGGCAGTTGTTCTTAAGAACCCCGATATATTTATGAATAAAAGAATAGGTATAATATTATCGGGAGGCAATGTTGATCTGGAAAAGCTTCCCCTGAATAATTGATTTTTATAATTTTGAGGAATTGAATTGAGCAGTCAGAACGTATTTATCACAGGAGCTTCTAAGGGCATAGGAGAGGGCCTTGTATTGGAATATGCAAAAAGGGGCCACAGGCTGGTTATTTGCGCGAGGAGTGAAGACAGCCTAAAAGGATTATCGGAAAAGATCAACTCTGCCGGAGGGGAATGTTATTACATAGTATGTGACGTGACCAGCCGTGCTGACGTGGAAAAAGCAGTCGATTTTTCCCTGGAAAAGCTCGGCTCGATAGATATAGCCATACTTAACGCAGGCATTGGAGAGCACAACCGCTTCGATAATTTCGATGTGGAATCCATGGAGAAAACCTTCCGGGTTAATGTTTTCGGCCTGGTTTACGGCCTTGCTTATCTTATACCTTTAATGAAAAAGCAGGGAAGCGGAAAAATCGCAGGCATAAGCTCTCTGGCGGAAACAAGAGGAATGCCCGGTGCCGGCCCTTACTGCGCGAGCAAAGCCGCAGCATCACATCTGTTGGAGGCCGCCAGAATAGAGAACCAGTTTGAGAATTTCAATATTATAACTGTAAAGCCAGGCTTTATCAAAACCGATTTGGTCAAAAAGAATCAATACAAAATGCCATTTCTCATGGAAGTGGATAAGGCCGTGGAGATAATCATAGAGGGAATTGAAAAAAACAAAAGCATTATAGCTTTTCCGCTGCCCATGCGAATTGGCTCTACCTTAGCTAAAATCTTCCCTGACTCGCTGATGAAATTTATGTTCAGGAAGAGTTGACAAGTGGATGATTTCTGGTTTTATTTGTTTTATTAGAAATTCGATTATCAAAATTGATAATAAGCAGACTACATTTTCAGGCAACTTTTCCTCCGCGCAGACGTAAAGAATCACAGCATTAAGTTAACAACAATTATAGTTTTGAAAAAACATGAAACTTGAGGATTTAGGCTACAATGCCGGTTGGGAAAAGCTAAGGTTTGATCAGGGCCTTGGTGACTTTACCATAGGCAGGGTTATTGAAGAGCATAAGGAAAGGTACGTAGTAAAAACCGAAACCGGCGATTTGGAAGCCGAAGTCACAGGCAACCTGCGTTTTTCGGCGCAGGGCCGGGAGGATTTCCCCGCAGTAGGTGATTGGGTGGCGCTTATAAGCTATGATGATGATTTTGCGGTCATCCATAAGATATTACCCAGAATATCGGTTATTACCCGGCAGGCTGTGGGCCATTACGGGGAAGTACAGATCATTGCCGCGAATATCGACTATGCTTTTCTGGTACAGGCAGTTGACAGGGATTTCAATATCAACAGGCTTGAGCGCTATCTGACGATATGCCATGCATCAAAGGTCAGCCCTGTAATTATTCTGACAAAAACCGACCTGATCGATGCACAAAGGCTTGAAGAAATTATTGAGGGAATTAATAAACGTCATAAAAATATACCGGTTGCCGCTATTAGTAATGAAACCCGATCTGGATACGATAGGCTTCTGGAGCTTTTCGAAAAGGGTAAGTCCTACTGTATGTTAGGCTCTTCAGGTGTCGGAAAGTCCACACTGATGAATAATCTTTCAGGCAAAGCTATGATGAAAACGGACGCGATCAGCCAATCCACGAATAAAGGCAGACACATTACCAGCCATAGAGAACTCACACTGCTGGATAACGGCGCCATTCTCATCGATAATCCCGGTATGAGGGAAGTAGGAATTGCGGATACCTCCGGCGGGCTGGAATCGACATTCGACGATATAGCCGCTCTTTCGGAAAATTGCAGGTTTTCGGATTGCACGCATACTCAGGAGTCAGGCTGCGCGGTGATCAAAGCAGTAGAATCAGGCGAAATTGATAGAAGCTCGTACGAAAATTACCTCAAGATGGAAAAAGAAAAAGCACATTTTGATTCCACGGTTGCGGAAAGGCGCAAGAAGGAAAAATCTTTCGCAAAAGTATTGAAGAGCTACAAAAAGGAGATGAGAAAAAAAAGGTAGGATGCTTTTCAGAATATCAATTTTTTCTGTGTTAAGAAAATAGTATATTAATTTAAACTTTATTTGTCAAATTCGGTAAAAGCAATAAAATGAATTTCAAAGAACTTTTTAGGATTGGATTTTACATTTATGAGAATCAACTTTAAAAACAATATCAAATTAACTTATCAATACAACCCCCTAATCAAAATTGGCAATGTCCTGATCATCGATTAATTCACCATCGGGTGAAAATGCGTAAGTACTATCTTCTTCATCCATGATCACAGTAATCCTATAAAATTCATCGCCGTCGTGCACAATTTTGGCTATGCTTTTGATGATCGGCTCTTTAATCTGCTCATTCAGTCTGTTAAGGACAGGTTGAGGTAAAGCCCTTGGGCCGCGTTCGTCTTCCTGACGCCAAAGAAGGCCTTCCTCAGTATAGTAGAGTTTAGTGTATTTGCCGTCTCGCGTAAAATATATTTCGTGGTATTTAATATTATTGATCTCTTTAGTATCATATTCAAATTCTTTAACTTCAGAGAAATCACTGCCAAATGCTTTAGCCACGGCATCCGGCATTTCATAAAGGGTGTTCTCTGTGGCTTTCTCGTTTACAGGGGTATCCTTATCCGCAAGATGGTCGTCAGAGCGGTCAGTTTCACAGGAATAAATCAAAAGGGCACTTACTAACAAGCTTAAGTATTTCATTTCTGATTTCCGTTTAAATATGAATAATTATTCATTATGATTAACTTACGGATATTATTCCGCCTTATTTTACCGATTGGAACCAAAAAAAGCCGCGAAGAGTAAAAATCACGGCTTCATTTTCTTCGATACCAAAAATTTATCTTTCAATAGTGAATGACATATCATAAGTCTTACCGGTGCTGATAAAAACCGCATGGTATAGTCCCGGAGCGTATGTTCCTGTTTGAATGGAAATGCCGTCGCCGGTGGCAGTAATATTATCGATCTTCCTTAACGCGTTGCCCATGCTGTCATAGATTATCAATGTGCCGCGGCTCCTTTCCGGCAGCTCTATACGAACAAACTCATTCGCGGGATTGGGGTAAGCCTTAAAACTGCTGCTTAAATAATCCTCGATAACCGATGTGACCTGCCTGTAGCATGTGACATCACCTTCTACGGCGTGGGTATAGCAGTATAGGTTCTCATTGTCGGCAATAAACCTGATCTCCCAGTAAGGATCGCCGAGTATAAGGTCAGGGTCAGGATTTTCATCATTAATCAGAAGCGCTACGAACTGAATATAATTATCATCATGTTCGGAATTATAATTCTGGTACACAGATTCAGCTGTAACATTCGCGATCATCTGATCGGTATCGATAATATCCGCCATAGTGATC
>CAZJAH010000053.1:0-17382 GCA_964544155.1 uncultured Hyphomicrobiales bacterium
CAGGTCTTCTTCTACGGCACTGATATCCCAATCGCCCTGCATGTCGGGGCCTTTGTTTATTGAGCCGTCATATCGCATCCAGCGGCTATTATATATAATCTCAAGTTCCAGAGACTTAATATCGGCGTCGTTCCAATTAGTACACTGCGTGTAAACAGGGAATGAATACTTTCCTTCTGTTTTAGAACCCGGCAGCGGGGTTGGTTTAACATCCGACAGATCCCTTAAGCTGAAATCTACCTGCTGTAAATGAGTTGTTCCGGTAAGTATGGAACTTACAAGCATAGTATCCTTGCCGCTTTGGAACTGAACATCAATCTCTAATGGAGCGGTATAAGTTTGCGGGGCAAGGCCGCCGGATTTAGGAGCATTTGCGGGTATGAATTCATAAAACGCGTAGGCTTCCTCCCCGGCAGGTACTATATCAGGCTCTCTTATTGGATTGAATACTTCGTAATCACCCAGCATCCGGATTGCCGTGATAGTCATATCGCCGTCAAGTGATTCATTTTTAATCCATACGCTGTCAATTTTAGTTTCGCAGCGCATAATATCTCCAAAATCAACGGGGTCTGATTGAGCGCCCTGATCGATAGCTTTGCCGTCAAGCATACCGTATATGGTATTTCTCGGTTGATCAACGGTTTCATTTCCGGGAGCCGCATCGCTGACCACTTTTATTCTGGCGTACCTTTCATTAATAGCAGAAGGAGTAAAACTGACTCGAAGAGTAAATGTGTCATCCGGATCTCCAAGCATGCCTAATACTAAAGGCTGAGTAAGATCAGGCATATTCAATATTTCGAAATCATCTGCATGTTCATAATCCGGATCAATTTCGATTGAGTATATTTTCAGCTCGGATGATGAACTGGTACTCATAATATCTATCGTTCCGGTTTCAGGATGAGTTTCATTCACTAAAAAAGCCTGTTCAAAGCTGTAATCCGTGATATCAATCTTGGGTAGATAGCCTTCGCCCTTGACAGTGGCAGTTACTTCATAATCATCATCAGGATCATGGTAATGAGGTACAACCCTGATGTCATGTTGTTCTTCCGTACCCGGATTATATACAATCTGGAGAAATACTGTATCTCCATCAGGATTAACAACAACCGCCGGTACAGTCATATCGCTTCCCGGCAGGGAAATTTCGGTTTTTTGTCCGCTGGCTGCGTCATACTTAAATGCTTTAAGCTTCTCAAAAGTAGTACCCGGCGCGTTACCGTCATCATCTGTTATTATAAAGTCTCTTATCTTGATAGTAGATGACCCGATATTATAAAACTTAACGGCTGTATCGCATACAGTGTTCGAGCCTACTCTTCTTCTGTCGAAGTTAAATCCTTCAATTACAGGGCCGGGTGTAACGGCTCCGCCTGTCCAGTTTGACTTGTTATCGCCGCTTACGGCGTTGCTTTCGAAAAGAATGTTAATATCATCATTTCTTACTTCAACAAATTGATAACAGATTGATCTCAGATAAACCGAATCACGCGGGCCCACAGTAAATGGGAATCCGTCATTATCGATCACATTACCACTATCCCAGTCGTAAACAATTAAGGGATCGCTGACAGTAAAGGGATGCATCGGAGCTCCTCCTTCAATGCTATACCCGGTAACAATCAGGGGCTCGCTTCCGGGGTTGACTACTTTCAATCCTTTACCTGCAATTACATCGTTAACGCATTTATCCGCAGCATCTACTTCTCCTATTCCTGCATGGAAATCACCCACGATGATCTCAGGCGCTATACCGCGGCCTTTAATTTCCCATTTCCATTCGAGACATTCTGTTTCGATTATGAGTGAGTCGATATCAAGATCTTCGGGATCGAAACTGTTGCGTTCGGGATAATATCCTATCCTTATTGTATGCTCACCGCGAGGGCTAAGTTCGAATGAAGGCGGCGTTCCACCTGATTCGATAAAGTAGTAATCGCCGGATTGAAGCTCAATGGATTCAATACTGATTAATGAATCAGAAGCGCTTTTCAGGATGACGTCAAGGTATTCAGTTGTCAGCAGCCTTTGATCTCCGAAGTCAACTACTTCCGGATCGAGTAAAAGCGAATCCGCTTCATATCTGATACTGTCTGAATTAACATTTCCCCTGATATCGGATACGCTGAATATACAGAAGGCATCAGCGTAAAGATCTACAACTTCCATCTGGAAAGTGAAATCATGATTCGAGGGATCGAACATTTCAACAGGGAGATCGATTTTTTTAAAATTATAAGAATAATCTTCAAGAATAACAGGCTGTTCTATTACACCTTCATCTCTCTGCAGCGGGTCATCTCCTTCCTTGCCGTTTCTTTTCTCGGTGATCCTGACGTCATATACGCCGCACTCTCCTTCGATGAATATTTCAGGTTCGAGTGTGTCGGTTTCCTCAAGATTATAGAAAGCCATAGCAGCAGGCCATCCGTATGAGTCAACGGTTTTGAAACCATAAACATAACCGCCGAACTTAGTGAGAGCGCCTTCGGATATGATCCTGTGCGCACCCGGGTTTACAGTCAGCCGCGCCCAGAATAGATTTGTGCCAGGTATTTGATTGTAAGGGAAGTTGGGCTGCATATCGGCTATGTATTCCCAATCTCCTTTACCCTTGATCTTTATAGATCTCAAATCCGCCCTTGAAGGATCCGTAGTATCGCCAACAGCGATTAAATTGAAGTAGTTCTTTAAAAATCCATCCTGCATGGGCACCTGGAAAACCGTACCGGGTATATACTGCTCTACGGCAGTTACCAGGAACATGAATGGATCATGATCCATATCTCCGTCCCATGTACGGGAATACGAATACTGCATAACCATTATCGGCTTATTTGCCCTGAATACAGAAGTACCCTTTATAGAGGGGTTTTCATGAGGCCATTCGTGGTCTGTTTCGAGGATGTCATGCCAGTCGCCGTCTTTTTCAAGAATGAAATTCCTGGAACCGAGCCTTTGCTTTGTTTCGAAATCGAACCATTCAATATCAATTTTAGTATTATCTTCAGAAGCCACTACCCTGAAAAGGTCGCCCATATCCTTTCTTTTTAATTCAATGGAGCAGTATTCCTTTCCCCATGAAGTTACGGGCGGCATCATTTCAATAAGATAATCCCTGCTGAAAGACATTGCTTTTGGAACAACAGTCCTGTTATGAAATGACATCAGCCCAATAGGCTTATCAGAAATTATTCTTGTTCCCGACAGATCGAAAGTTGCTTCTGTAGTGCCGTCGCCCCTGAGTAAATAAGTCTGGCCGGCATTCAATGATATCTTTACGGTCTCGCCGATTTTTTTTCCTTTGACTGTTCCGGCATAATCGGCTCCCTTTCCTCTAAGGAAAATCCTTATATCTGTATCATCTTCAGCGGCAACAATTACGAATCCTCCGGCCCATGTTGTGTAGTCGCCATAATCATAGTAGGCGCAGTGGATATAATCCGTGCCCCAGTTCGATACAGGTATAGCCAGGTATCCGTCGGAGGATTCATACTTAGAATTAATATAGTAAACTGAAATAGGCGTTGGCGAAGTAATAAATACGCCTTTATCGGTAACGGTTTCATCATCCCAGACTTCCCATGACCAGTCTGCCCTGCCGTTCGCAGTGGAAATCACTTCCACATCCATGGGTTGACTGATTGTGTAAGTCTGTCCGCCCTGGCCGCCGCTGCCCGCAGGTGCAACTGTAAAGGTTGTTGGAACTGATGATGCGACATAAATTTCGAGCGCTTCCTGAGTTGCGTTGGTGCGGTCGTTTGGGGGGGCGGCAATAATGAATTTTCTGCCTTGTGAATGACCTGTCAGATGTGCTTCAACAATTTTCTTGCGTAATTCCGGGTCGATTTTCTTATCCTGGGCAGCAATATCTTGCAAGCCGAGAGCGATCATCAATAATGCGAGTATGTAGGATATTGTCTTTTTCATGATTCCTCCGGTGGAATAAACTGAAATAATTACCATTTTTTATTATATGAACATTTAAGCACATTGATTGTCACAGTCAAGTTTACATAATATTAAAAATAAATTAACTGAATTTAAATTTTTATACCCAAGGTTAATATATTGATAAAATATTTCAAATAAAAGAGGATTTATGATTTTTTTATCAAAAAAGCCGCCCTACAAATAGGAAAGTGGCTCGGACTATGTATTTGAAACTGGCGGATTTATTTAAAAAGCCCGGCTGCCGCTTGGCCGCCGGGCTAATCCGGGAGAAATAGAACTAAGGCCTGCTATTTAATTATCACCGGGATGTTCGCGGTTTTAGTTCCGGAATATACGCGCAGGAAGTATATACCCGCAGCGCTTTCTTGTGTCATTATTTCCACCCGCGCGGCTCCGGGAAGCTCTACCGCCTGGAGTACCCTTCCGTTCATATCTATAAGTTCAACCCGGTTGAGCTGATGCCCGGTTGAACTGACCGTAATCTTATCGTCTGCCGGAACAGGATATACTTTAATTCCCTGAAGCTGACCGCTCCTTACTGAAGTTGCTTCTACAGGGATAAGGGCCATATCTTCTGTCACAATTTCCTCATCGCTTTCGATGGTTATTGTGGCCAATCCTTTATCGAAGCCGATCCTGTCTGCCATCAGCTTATAAGTACCCGGCTTAAGGCCGGTAATCTCGAAGCTGCCGTCAGCAGCGGATTCATCAACATCGAAAGTTTTGCCGCCGGAATTCATCAGGTAAACGGAAGCTCCGGAGATAGCGCTGCCATCAAGTACCGGATCGTCCTTTATCTTGGTTGTGCCGCCGGATGAGCTTATCACCCCTTTAATGCCTGCTTTACCCTTACTGTCGAGAATTTTATCTAGTTTAATAATTTTACCTAAAGCCTTTGTGTTTTCGTTTATGTCTATTATTGTAGCGTCTTTCCATGATGTAGTCATATCAGCGCCTTGCATGTAGTAACCCGGCAAGTGCAGCCTATCAGCCGGATAAGCGTGCAGCACATATTCGCCCGGAATAAGATTAGTAATTTTGAATTCACCATTCTGATTTGTGTGTTCGCCAAATCCTTTAAAGATGAAGTTAGCCTGATTGCTGTTTACTGAATATGCCGTAACGAAGACATTTTCCAATGGCAGGCCGTCATGGCCGAGAACGATACCGCTGATCTCGTTATCATAAACCTGTCTCGGAGTAAGATAAAAGTCAATACCCGTTTTATTACCGTCAAGGAATATCCTGTCGGCTGACGACGCGTCTGTCTTACGGTTATAATACTGCGGCAGGTAGAGCGTATTCAGTGAATCCAGCACCTCGGCGCGCAGGATATAATCATAGCCTTCAATCATTTTTACAGAGTAGTTACCCTGGGCGTCGCTATAGGCGTACTGCCAGAATTTGCCGCTGTGGCTGTTTTGCATGCCGTAAACCGTGATCATCGCGTTAGAAAGGGGCTGATTATTATCATCGTCGTAAACAGTGCCTTCGATTGTGTAATATTCCGGTTCGGGAAGTTTCTCAACAACAACATCATCTATATACAAGGTATCATAGCCGCAGCTAACTGTTATTGCAGTAGCTTTATCCATTGTTTCGGCATCTTGATACCATTCGGAATGGAATTTTTGTCCATTAAAGTGAACATAGTATTCACCTTCATCAAGCATGGCGCTGACAAAACCGGAATAAATCTGCGCTTTCGCGTAAACCTCGTTTTCATTGGCGGCCGGGTCTTTCTTATAAAATATCGCGTCGCCCTGAACTATTTCATGACCCTCTTCTGACTTCACAGTCATTATTACGCTGGCGAGAACCTCGCATTTCGTTACATTTATGAAAAACTTGTGGTGTGTGTAGATCTGGGGATTATCTTTGATATACCCTTCGATAATCACATAAAACTTGCCTGTTTTGTCAGCGGTCCAGTTAATCAGGCCGGTTTCTTTATCAATAGTGATACCATCCGGGCCCTGCACGATGGAATAATTCACTTCCATATCATTCATACCTATGGCGTCGGCATCATAAATAAATTCCTCGCCTACCTGAATTCTTCCAAGAGGGGGATTTGATATAAAGGTAACCGAACGGGTAAACTGCTTGAAACCAACTTCAGCGCTTATTGTGACTGTTTCTCCGCAATCAATTGTAATGGGAGTCGCGTCATCCTTATTATAAGCATCCTTGTACCATTCCTGTTCGATCATTTTTCCGCCGAATTCAAGATAGTATTCACCGGCTGGAAGATCAACAATGAATTCTCCATTATTAAGATAAGTCATGTAAGAAATGCTGTCACCGGCATTAAATTGGCTTTTTTCCGATATCATTACATAACCCGCTGGAATTTCATTGCCGTGTTTATCGCTTACAGTACCTTTTATTTTGCCGTTATCCTTGCACTTGTGGACTTTAATATAAAATTCCTTATCCACATTGATGGATGGGCCGGAAGCCAGATAAGCCCTGATCCTTACTTTTTGGTTTCCGATTGAAGAAGGCTGCCAGCTTATATCACCACTATCCTCATCAATATTCATTCCATTAGGGAAAGAAACCAACTGATATTTAACGGCATTTCCTAAACTGGAAACAGCTTTAATTTTGCTTTTATACTCTTCATTTATGTAGGCATCCTGAGCCGGCATCTGAGTGAAGAATACTTTTTCCTGAATCTGATAATTCAGAGTAAATATGTTAGATTCAGGCGATGATACCTTGTTATGCACGGCCTTAACCATAAACTCATAAGTGCCCGAAGGCATATAGGATATATCCTTTTTGATCTGCGCCTGCCATTGGTTATTATTTGTACCGTTACGCGATGAATCGGCTGTGCCGAAAAGAGTGAAGCTTCCGCCCTGCTCTCTGTAATAAATCTCGAACCAGTCGGCATTGTTGTTTATGTCATATTTCCAATCAAAAGTGAAAGCCGGGTCGCCCATTGAATCGAATTCATAGCTTACTTTGAGATTCTCCGGGGCGTTATTAGCATAAGAACCGATAACCGATACCAGTCCTATTGCTAATATTACCAATAGATAATATAAACGTTTCATAAAATCCTCCAAATCGTTAAATTGAAACAGAATATTAAATGCGTTTTGTTGCCTTTATGTTAACTTACCAGTGAAGGCATTTTTCGTTGCAGAATTATGAAAAAAAATCATTTTTAATAGAAAATCAAATCATGCTGCAACGAAATGAGGATTCATTTGTATTTAAATAAAAGGGAAAAGAGTAAACTATGATATAATGAATAACGAGTACTCAAAATATAACGATAACGAGCTGGTAGCCGCCATGGCCGATAGAAGCAGCTCCGAAGGGGCGTTCCGGGAATTGTACAACAGGTATTCATCCATGGTGCATGCTTATTGCATGAAGATCACAGGTGATGAAGAAATTACTGATGATATTTTCCAGGAAACGTTTATCAGGTTTTACAGGAAAATTGATCCCAAACTTGATAACTTAAATGTAAAGGCTTTTTTGATTAAGATAGCAAAGAACCTTTGCATTAATCATAATAAATTGAAAAAGAATAATATCCCGATCGACCAGGCAAAAAATATTTTGAGAGTAAGCCAGGATTATGAGCAGAGGGAATTGCTCGAACTGCTCGACCTCTCACTGGGGATGCTTGATGATGAATTCAGAGAGGCTTTTGTGCTCCGCGAATACGCCGGAATGAGTTATAAGGATATCGCCGATACATGCGATATCAGCGAGAACAACGCGAAATCCCGCGTTTTCAGAGCAAAAAAGAAAATCAAGGAAATACTTAAGCCATATATTAAAGATATAATAGATAATTAAATTTTGAAAGAAAGTAGATAATTAATTAATAGAAAAAATGGACAAAGAACAGCTTATATACGAATTTTTAGACGGCACACTAAGCCGCGAGGAAGAGCAGGAGCTTTACGCTATGATATCCTCCAATGAGGATATGCAGGCCGAGCTAAAGCAGCAGCTTGCCCTGAAAAATGCCGTCAAAAGCGATAAAAAGGCATTCACTCCCAAAGCTGAAAACGCTGAAAAAATATTCAGCGAGCTTGGATTTACCGGCACGGGAGCTTCATCAGGAGCAGCCGGCGCTGGATTCTTTACCAAGTACGGCCAGGGCCTTATCGCGGGCGCGGCTTCTTCCATACTTACTTTTGTCGCCGCCTTTCTGCTGTTTCAAGTAGGTGAGAATGGCTCGAATAAGAGCGATAGTACTTTATTGAACAGTAACAATACGGAGTTTATTCAGGAAAAAACTCAAGAAGATAGTCAAAATATGAATTCCGGCTCAACCGCTTCCGGCTCTATACCTTTATTTAAATCTGAAGGATCAGAACGGGAGAATTCAGGCAGCGGGACTAATTCAAAAGATTTATATTCTGCCAATAGAAAAAATTTATCAAAGCAAAATACTGTTTTGAACCTAAGCAGGAATGAAATTTCTACTGAGAACGCAATAAATGATGTTGATAATAATTCTACCCGTGATATTTCCGCTATTAATAATGGTAGCGAAAGAATAATCATGCCTGCGGAAAACTACCTGCCGCTAATCGCTGAATGGATCAAGTCAGGATCGGGCGCTCCAAGAAAGATCATCCTATTGCCATATAGCAGCAGCGGGGCTTATCCTGATGGTAACGGATTTAATAATGATAGTGAGTTACCTAAAGGAAGTAAAGGAAAGTTCTCCCTTGAAGTCAGGGGATCGGAATATTCTTATAATAACCCCGATGATGTTTACCCTGACAGGGATATTATGTTTAATAACAGTTCCGTGGCACTGGTGTTCGATATATCTGACGGTTTCTCGCTCGCCGCGGATTACCGCAGGGAAAATTTCTTCCAGGAATACACCGGTACAGATGACGGAAGGGATTATGCCTACTCGCAGATACCGAATTTTGAGACTTTCGCCCTGGCGATGAGGTATTATCCCGGCTTTTTGTGTTTTTCGGGATACAGGCTATACCTGGAAAGCCAGGCCGGAATCAACGACGCCGGCCCTGTGCTGCGCTTAGCTTTGGGAAATGAATTTGGCTTATCCGATAATTTACGCCTATTGCTCAGCCTTGATTACAGCAGGCTTTGGTTCCATCATGATTCGGAAAGCGGACGGGGCGATTTCATTAGCGATAAGCCGGGCGTACATATAGGTGTTAAATATTATCCGGGATTATTCTAATGAAAATACTTAGCATAATATTTTTGTTTTGGGCAATTTTAGCTGTTTATTCCTGCGATGATTCTTACGGCCTGGATAGCAATGTTATCGAAAAAGATATTACAAAGGAGTTAGCAAGGGATACGGCAGTTTATGTAATATCACAGTATGAGATTGACAACTTCGAATGTCAGGTCAACTATTATTGGACAGTTGATAATTCAGGTAATCCCCAAGATACCTTGCTTATCCAAGATAACTGGAATGAAACAGCGCATACTATTGAAATGATATTAATGGAATACCGTGAAGATGGCAAGGTGGAATCATTCGAGATCGCTTTTTCAGGCGGACATGAAATTGATTATATTATCAAGACATATAGAGTGCAGAAACCTTTTTATATAGTTTCTGATGTAGAATTCACACTGCAGGATATAATTATTAATCAAGATACAGAATATACCGGTTTGCCGGTTGCCTATCAATACCGAGTATTGACTGACCCAAATAGTGGCGGAAAGCAGAACGAGGTAACAAGTATTCTGAATTATATGATAGAGGACCTCCGGGAACAATATATGTTAACCATAAATCTTGAATCGGTATTCTATCATGAAAAAGACTTTAAAGCCGAGATAAACATGAGTTTTTCATCAATAATTAGTAAAGAATAATTCTAAGTAATGAGCAAATCATAATTATTAGTCTTTTATTCCCCAAAACCTCTATGAATATTAACATGCTGTTAATTATAATTAATTGGAGGCAAATAAATTTTGTTCTAATATTGCGCTTGTGAAAAGGGTAACATTAATTTAATGGAGGCGAAATTATGAACAAAACAATACTTGTTTACACCATTTTGTTTTTTACAACTGCCACAGCATGGGCACAGAATGATTTCGGGATTGATTTCCACGGCTTTGTAAAAACTGATGTATTCTATGATACCAGGCAAACTGTGGATATTAGAGAAGGCCATTTCCTTCTTTATCCAAAAAATGAACTTCTAGATAATAACGGCGAGGATATTAACGCTAATCCTGAGTTCAATATCCTTTCTATACAGTCGAGGCTTACAGGAAAGATAAAAGCTCCCGATTTCCTCGGCGCTAAATCATCAGGCGTAATAGAGGGGGCTTTCTTTGGGCATTCCGAAGGTGACGTTAACGGCTTCAGGCTTCGCCACGCCTTTGTGAAACTTGACTGGGAGAACACCAGCCTCCTGGTTGGCCAAACCTGGAATCCGCTTTTTATCACGGACATGTTCCCGAATGTTGTATCATTCAATACAGGCGTTCCTTTCCAGCCATTCTCCAGGAACCCGCAGGTAAGGGTATGGCAGAGGTTCAGCGATTTCCACGTATCGCTCGCCGCGCATACGCAGAGAGATTTCACCAGCCTGGGCCCCGACGGCGGCAGCTTTAAATATATACGCAACGCCGCTATGCCCACATTGGCCATGAATTTAGACTACGTCACTGAAAACTTCCATATTGGCGTTGCCGGTGAATATAAAACAATCAAACCGATGATATACAAAGGCGTACCCACTATTGAAGTAATTGAAGAAACACTCTCCTCAACTGCGTTTGAAGGCTATATGCGCTTTAATACCGGCGACCTCAAGGTAAGCCTTCTCGGCCTTATGGGCGAGAATATGTCAGACCTGGTAATGCTTGGAGGTTACGGCCTAAAAAAGAATATCGATGTTGACGTAATTGAATACGCGCCGATTAAAACAATGTCGGGCCTGATCGATATAACTTACGGAAAAGAGTTCGTTGTTGGACTTTTTGGCGGATACACAAAGAACATGGGCAGCGATGAAGAACTAAACGCCGATATGGTATGGACAAGGGGCAAGGATATTGAGTCCGTTATAAGAGTATCACCCAGGGCATGGTATCAGACCGGTAAAACAAGGTTCGCCTGCGAAATCGAGTACACAGCGGCAGCCTATGGTACACCGAATTCAAAATTTGAAGTTGAAAATTCCGAAATGGTTAACAATATAAGAATACTTTTCGGAGCGTATTTATTTTTCTAATTAGAAATTTTGTAGAAAAAAAAGAAGCTCCGTTGATAAAGCGGAGCTTTTTTTTAATATGGGGGGGAGTGTCTGCGCAGATTTCCGGGTTGAATTATTTTTACCGCACACCACCCCGACACGCTTTCAGCGTACCACCCCTCCTCAGAGTGTCTTATGCTTATCTGCCGGCTTCGTTCTTTTGCACCATTTTTTTCAGCAGGTTTACCCTGTCGAAACAGGCAATCATGAAATCGTCTATGTTGGAATAGCCCTCGTATTTGAAGCGCAGGTAGCCTTCTTCATCAAGAAATACTGTCACAGGAAGACCGGTAATGCCAAATCTGCGCGGAAGTACGTCAAGGTCGTCATAAGCCACAGGGAATCTGGATTCCACGTCTTTGAGGAAATTCTTTATTGCCTGCTCTCGATCGGCGGACTGTTCCCAAATATTTACGGCTACGACTTCCACATCGGGGTCTTCATCGTATTCGCTGTAAAGTGAATCAACAGCAGGCATCATTGCCTGGCATGGCCCGCACCATGAAGCCCAAAAGTTCATAATCGTTATCTTGCCGCGCAGGTCTATCAGGTCGATTATCCTGCCGTCCAATGTTTTGAGTACGCCGGCTTCCGGCTTATAGTCAAGCATTTTATACTTAAGTTCGGTTAGCCTTCTGTCCTGAGCCTTTGCCAGCAGAGAATCGAGCGCCTGATTGTAAAGGCTGTCATCCACTGCGTTCAGCTTTTTAAAATGAAGTTCAAAAGCTTTAACAATATTATCGGTCATTTTCGAGTTAGTAATCGCCCTTGCAGAATAATCAAGAGCTAGGCTGTCGCGGTCGAGTTCATCAGCGGTGGTAAGCAGTTTTTCGTAAAGGGATTCAGGCGTGTTATATTGTTGAAGGCGCAAAGCGGATTCGTACATATTCATGGCTTTAAGGTTATCGCCGTCAATAAGATAAAGGTCGCCGCCTGTCTCTGCAATGCTGCCGTAAACTGCCATCTTGTTCTTACGCCATTCGTGGCTGGTGTAATACTGTGGTTTATCAGCCATGAGCAATGAATCCGGCGGCAATTTCCCACCCCAGATTTCACTGAAAATACTCAATGCAGTATCTATTCTTTCTGACGGCCTGAGGTCCTGGAGAAGATCTTTATCCGTGGCGATTTCGTATGCTATCCTGGCATAGATGGCATCAGGTACGTCATCTATCTTTTCGAGTTCATTAAGCAGAATTGTAGCATTATTAATCTGGAAAAATGCCGATGCAAATGCTGAAAAAACTTCCGGCCTTTTATCAGATCGGGGGAATCTGTCAAAAAATTCTTTGCACTTTACAGCAAAATCCTTAATGGAACTAGCCTGAGATATTTCCGTCATAAGCTGCTCTTCTGCCAGCTCGCTGTTTGGATTATTCTCAATAAACTTCTTTTCAATTTCCTGAGCCCTGTCGTTAAAGTTCAGAGTTTTCAGCGCCCTGCTTACGGCTCTGACCTCATTTTCACTATCAGGGTTGTATTCACCTTCGAGAAGTTCATTGAGCCGGCTTTCAAAGGCTTCACGGCTCAGCCTTTTTGTATCAAAAAGAAGTGAAGCAAGGCCGATTTTGGCTGTTAGATTTTCGGGATAAAGCTCGATCTCACTCTCAAGATTGCTGATTGCTTTATTCAGGTTTGTCATGCGGTTGAAATATTCAGGATAATTTCCCATATAGCTGAGGCCTTTCTTCAGATACGCGGATTTCACCGGCCAGCCTTCCTCATGCACCATAATATCCCAGAAGCTTCCCTTATTATCATCCTCTACATTATAGTAGGTATCATTGCCGTCAATTTTAATAAGCAGAAAAACGGCTTTATCGGGAAGAGTGAATTTGCCGGTTGCCAATTCCTCTGTAACCGGCCTTAGTTCAATCGAAAAGGCATCGGGCATGTTCTTGTCAGGCTCAAAGCTGTAAATAAAGGCTCTGTACTGCTGATCGGGATACCTGCCGTCGGGAGTATAATTAATTGTAATTTCGGAAAACCTTTCAGGCTGCTCCGGGCTGATCTTAAGTTCACCCGCCTTCAATGATACACCGGCAAATATTAAGCTGATCAATAGCAATATAGGTTTTCTCATGGGATTATCCGTGTTATTATGTTAAATTTATTTTCATTCAAAAATCTGTTTATCTTCATTTTTCAACTAAAATAAGCTAAATTTACTATCAAATAAATAAACTGTTCATTAATTCAAACGAAAAAACCATTTATTAGTTACCTATCTCCACATCAGGCAGTTTATGGAGCCGGGTTAATTTTTTCTTCAAATATTCATAAGCTTCTTCAGGAGTATCGGCGAAAACAAAAAGATCAAGATCCGCTTTGGCGATCATACCCATATCTACCAGAAATTCGAAGTTTATCAGCTTTTTCCAGAACTGTGAATTGTACAAGATTATTGGAATCGGCCTGGTAATTTTCTGTGTTTGAATCAAAGTAAGCAGCTCCATTATTTCATCGAGTGTGCCGAAACCGCCGGGCATTGCAACAATAGCTTTGCAAAGATAGACAAACCAGAACTTCCGCATAAAAAAGTAGTGGAATTCAAAATTCAGATCCGGGGTAATATAGCTGTTAGGCGCCTGCTCGAATGGCAGGCTGATATTTAGACCGATCGTAGGGCTCTTAGCGCGCTGAGCGCCGCGGTTGGCTGCTTCCATCATGCCTGGGCCGCCGCCCGAACAGATGTAGAATCTTTTATCTTTAGGCAGCTTCATCGACCACTTTGCCAACATTTCCGACATATCCACACAGTCTGTATAGCTTTGCGTAATTATATGCTTGTTTTTGAGTAGAGCCATTTCTTTCTTAAGCAGTTCTTTCTCTTCAACAGTAGCATTATTCCATTTTTTTTCCAGGAATTGCAATTCCGTTTGATAATCCTCTTCTGAAAAAGACCTGGCCGATCCGTAAACCACGATAGTATTTCTGATACCGTATTTCCTGAAATACTGCTCCGGATAAAGATATTCGGAGAGAATTCGGATGATTCTGCCGTCGCTGCTGTGAATAAATTCCTGATTGTCATAAGCTTTTAGAGCCTTTGGGAGGCTTTCTCTAAGGGCAGGAGAATCTTTCTTTGTTACTTTCATGTTATTCCGTAAAAAAAATGAGTTCAACTATCAATATCATGCAAATATAATTAATTATCTCGCATGGTGATAGCCGCCGTCTACGGATATTATCTGCCCTGTAATATACATACTCGCTGTAGCAAAGAAATACACGGCGTCAAAAATATCCATAACATTACCGTGGCGGCGCATCGGGATACGCTTTTCTGGTATTACAGGCGAATCCTCAGCGGCAGCCTCACCGGGTATAATTATCGACCCCGGGCACACAGCGTTAACGGCAATACCCGGCGCCAGTTCCAGCGAAAGGGCCTTTGTAAGCTGGATGAGGCCGGCCTTGGATACATTATAGGGGATGCGCCGCGGCCATACTTCCAAACCTCCGAGGGAAGCTATATTCACTATCCTCGAATTTTGAGATGATAATTTTGAAAAAAGTTTAGCGCTGTAAAACTGGCCGCGAAGGTTGACTTCCTGAGCTTCATCCCAGAACTGCTCTGTTATATCCTGAATGGGCATAGCCAGAGGGAATATCCCGGCATTATTTACAAGAACATCCGGACGGCCTACGGTTTCCACACCTTCATTAAAAGCATTTTCGAGTTCTTCATAAGAGCGCACATCCGCCTGCACAAGGCCTGCTTTCACATTATATGATTTTACCATCTCATAGGTTTCCTCGGCTAGCTCTTTGGATCTGTTATAATGAATAAGCACATTCCAGCCTTTTTTGGCGAATTCGATTGCCAGGGCTTTGCCTATCCTTCTTCCGCTGCCTGTAATAAAAATGTTGGGCATCACATTCCTTGTAATTTATTTTTCTAAAAATTGTTTATCTTATATACTGAATTATTCAATTATTACGAGTTAAAATTGGACATAAGAAAATACGCATCAGCTCTGCTTTTGTTATTTTTCGCTTTACTTATTTCAAATATAGCTTCAGCAGATAATTACAGGGTATTCTTTAAGGATAAAGGCCCAGAGGCTTTCGTCCCCGGCTCTGCACTTTATGAAAGTACCTTTGAGATTATTAGCAAAAGAAGCCTCGAGCGCAGGGCTAAGATACTTACTTCCGACAGCCTTATCAGCTATGAAGATGCTCCTCTCTACAAGCCTTATCTTGATTCTTTAACTGCGCTTGGAACTGACATTAAGCTTAAGTTGAGATGGAAAAACTACGCGGTGATCGAAGCTCCCGACAGCATAAGGGGAAGAATCGACAGCCTGGATTTTGTATATAAAACTCAAAACACCAGCGCCATATTTTCTAGTGCGGTATTCTCAAACGGAGAAGGCTTCGCGAAAAATAATATATTATCAGAAAATGAATGTGATTCCTCAATCGATTACGGCAGTTCTTTATTTCAGCTTGAAAGGATAAACGTTACCGAAGCGCATAAATACGGTTTTACGGGCATAGGCGTACTTGCCGGTTTCATCGATACCGGATTTGAAACGGCACATCCCTCGCTGGATCATCTAAATGTAGCAGCGGCTTATGATTTTATAAATAATGACGGCATAGTAAGTAATGAGCCTGACGACGAACCTATGCAGATATCCCACGGTACGGCAGTTCTATCATGCACGGCGGGTTTAGATAACGGCCGGCTTATAGGATCCGCCCCCGGGGTTGACATAGCACTTGCCAGGACGGAAGAATATTTCAACGAAAGCAGAATAGAAGAAGACAGGGTCTGTGCCGCATTAGAATGGATGGAAGCCCTTGGCGCCGATATTGTTAATATTTCGCTCGGCTACCTGGATTTTCCCGGAGAGGAAGATTACAAATTATCGGATTTCACGGGTGATTTCGCTCTATCAGCCAAATATTTAAATATCGCAGCTCAAAAGAACATGCTGTGCGTGGTTTCAGCAGGTAATATGGGGCCCTTGCCCTCTTCAGTCAGCCCGCCTGGCACTGCCGATTCGGCCCTGACGGTAGGCGCTCTTGATTCATTAGGCAGAAATTTTGCTAATTTCAGCTCAAGGGGGCCGTTGGCAAACGGCAAATTGAAACCCGAAATTTTTGCTCCGGGCACATATATCAAAGTAGCAAATCCATATAACGGTAATTACTACATGAATAACGGTACTTCACTTGCCGCACCTATTATTACGGGCGGGGCAGCGCTGCTGCTTGAAGCATTTCCTGAGATCACCGCTTTTGAAATAAAAAATGCCATACGCTCGAGCGCTGATATTTCCTTTCCTGATGATATTACCCAAATTTACGGGGTACCGGATATGATAAAAGCCATCAGCGGCTGCGGCATAGCGGTTTCTCCAGGTTTTGTTATAAATAAAGATAGCATTAGCAGGCTATTCTTTCGGGTGTTAAAACCTGATTCTCTCATATGGCCGGATATAAAAATTAGCTTTGGATATAATCCTGAAATAATAATATATGATGATATGCTCAGGCAATTCGCCGATACAGATATATATTTCATTGACTTTGAAAATCTTCTCCACGATAGTGTTTTTTATGATCTTCAAATAAGGTCGGGTGATTATACCAGAACAGTTACCGGCAGGAAGCAAAATCTTAAAAGAAATTATATATCCTGCGCTATGGATAAGAGTATATTGCCTCTTTATTTTCCGGAAAGAGATAAGCCTGTTGTATATCCCTCGGTTGTAGCTTCCCGGGATGAACCGTATCTGACTTTGTCATATAGTGTCGATAAAGAAGGTGATGTAAAAATAGAAATATATAACTCTGCCGGAAAGCTTATACGCAAAAGAAATTTGTCGAATCAGCTTCCGGGAGCAGGATACACTGTAATAGAAACAGCCGGGCTGGCCTCCGGTGTTTATTTTGTTAAGATTGGATCTGACAATAAAACAGGCTTAAGCACTTTTATGATAAGCAGGTAGGATTTTAACAGAAAAGCAATTTAAGAAAATTTAAAAATACTTAAAAAATTCTTTTGGTATTTCCGGAATAAGTCTTAATTTTGTGCACTCTCAATGAGGGTGTTATTGACAACTGAATAAACAACAGACCAACCTGGGCCCATAGCTCAGTTGGGAGAGCGCTTGAATGGCATTCAAGAGGTCAGGAGTTCAAATCTCCTTGG
>CAZJAH010000054.1:0-4618 GCA_964544155.1 uncultured Hyphomicrobiales bacterium
CACACTCAGGCCCTCAGCTCCACCGGCGCGGACAATATCAGCATAGACGCCGCTACCCTCGGCAGCGGCATTTACCAACTCATCATCCAATCCCCCACCGAAATGAAATCCCAAACAGTGGGAGTGGTGAGGTAGGTATAGAATCACGCGAAGCCGCAAAGAACGCAGAGGACAGGAATTACCAAAGTTTTAACGAACTATATTAAAATTGAAAATTTATTCATAAGGAGTTCAGAGTTTTGGGAACGTATATAAATAGAAATGCATTCCATAAACCGCCGCGGCCATATTGAGAATTTACCTAATTTTCGGTGACAATCAATTTTAATAACAATAAATAATCTCATAAAACTATTTTGAAACTGGTTCAAAACTAAAACATGCGGAAACGTAATTTAGCCGGCATGTTCTATGTATTTTTATATTAATAAAAAAACTAACTATGGAAAATTCGAAAGACAAAAATCATTTGCCCTTATTTAGTGATATTGTGCGCGCGCAATCGGTACTAAAAAATATAGTAAAACAAACACCGCTCGAAAGGAGCAAATCTTTCTCTGCAATGACAGGCGCAGAAACATTCCTGAAACTGGAAAACCTGCAAACCACCGGATCATTTAAGGTGAGGGGAGCTTATTACAAAATAAAAAATCTAACGCCTGATGAAGCCGCCAAAGGAGTATTATGCGCTTCTGCCGGCAACCATGCCCAGGGAGTGGCGTACGCGGCCACATCTCTTGGGGTGAAAAGCACTGTTTTCATGCCGGTGTTTGCGCCGCCGCTAAAGGTTATTGCCACAAGGGCATATGGCGCTGAAGTAGTGCTGACCGGAGATACTTTTGACGACGCCTTTGCCGCGGCTATAGAATTTGGCGAAAAGTCGGGAGCTACTTTTGTCCATCCTTTCAATGATCCGTATATCATCGCGGGCCAAGGGTCTATCGGCCTTGAAATATTTGAGCAGTTAAGAGATGTTGACGATGTGCTGGTACCTATAGGCGGCGGCGGGCTCATTGCAGGTATTGCCATTGCTTTAAAGCAGCTTAATCCTCTGATAAGGGTAATTGGTGTAGAGGCTAAGGGCGCGCAGTCTATGAAAGCGAGTATAGAAAAAGGGGAGCCTGTCCGGCTCAGCTCGGTAAATACAATCGCCGATGGTATAGCCGTAAAATCACCCGGATGTCTTACCTTTGATGTTTGCAGCAGTCTGGTCGATGAGATCGTTGTTGTAAATGACGATGAGATGGCACGTACGGCATATCTGCTTTTGCAACGCGCCAAGATACTCACCGAACCGGCAGGTGTCGCGGCCATGGCAGCCGCCCTTTATAATAAAGTGGATGTTAAATCGCGCAAAATAGTTCCGGTAGTAAGTGGTGGAAATGCCAACATGTCAATTCTTGAACAAATTCTGGATAAGGGCGTAATGGATGAAGGCTTGCGCGCGAGGATACAGGTACTAATCCCTGACCGGGCAGGAAAACTCAAATCCATCATTTCCATTCTTGATAATTTGAAAGCAAGCATACACGAAATTGAACATGAACGGTCAACTACCAGTGTGCCTGTTGGTTTTGTACAGGTTACGATTACTTTTAATTTACAGGACAAAACCCAGTTATCAATAATATGCGCGGAACTTGAAGAACGTAAAATGCAGTACCAGGTTCTTAAATAGAAGATCCGGCGATAAAAAACGCTTATCGCCGATTTTTACTAACCCGGTTTCAGTTCTTAAAAATTTAATCATTATCCCGGCACGCTAAGCGTTCCATCATCCGCCCTGATGGGGCTTGCATTCTATCAGTTTATTGATAAATAAAGATTAGGGATATTGTTTCATAATGAAATGATAATTTCCTTTATGAAATAATCAGCTCTTTTTGCGCTTGCGTTTGGGAGCGCGCAGCGCGGTCGCGTTTACCCTGAAAGTCAGGCCGCGGAAGCGGTCCGGGCCGAGGGATTCCAGCTTTCTTTCGGCTATATAGCCGATCATGGCGGCATTATCGACGCAGTACTTCATGTCAGGTGTAATTACCTTTATGCCTTCCTTACCTGCTTTCTCAGTCATGAGAGCCCGCAAGCCGCTATTAGCCGATACGCCTCCCGCTATTACTATGGCATTGGAGCCGGTGCTAAGGGCGGCCTTAAGCGTTTTGCTTACTAAGACGTCAATTATAGCCGCCTGAACTGAAGCGCACATATCAGGGATTTTTTCTTCGGGTACGCCGCCTGGAAATTCCTTATGAATAAAATACCTTACGGAGGTTTTCAGCCCGCTAAAGCTGAAATCATAATCGGGCGAATTTATCATCGAACGCGGAAAATCGTATGCCGTGGGGCTGCCCTGCTTTGCCAGTTTATCAATCTGCGGCCCGCCCGGGTATCCCAGGCCGAGCAGCTTGGCTACCTTGTCGAATGCCTCGCCGGCAGCGTCATCACGTGTAAGTCCCATTATGCTGTATTCATCGAAATTGAGCACGTTGAAAATAATTGTGTGGCCGCCGCTTACTACCAGCGCGGTAAAGGGGAAATCCAGCTCCGGATCCTGCAGGCAGCCTGAATAAAGATGCCCCTCGATATGATTTACCGGAACGAGCGGCAGCCCGTACCTGATCGAAAGCCCCTTGGCATAATTCGAGCCCACTATGAGCGAACCTATAAGCCCGGGCTCCGATGTGACGGCCAGGGCGGATATATCATCAATTCCCGTGTTGGCAGCCTTAAGGGCGTCTTTAACTATTAGCGCTACCGAGCGTATATGCGCCCTCGATGCCAGTTCCGGCACTACTCCGCCGAATTTTGTGTGAAAGTGCTGCGATGAAATAATATTGCTGAGCACCTGCTTATTTTCTATAACTGCTGCCGAAGTTTCATCGCATGAAGATTCTATAGCCAGTATTTTCATTATTTGTCGTTTATCATTTTTTTATAAAGTAGTGTTAAAGCCTGCCCGACCGAACGCTCCCTGTTGGGCTGCCTGCTCTTTCCGAACAGATTTTTCCATGCTTTGGCGCCCTGCTTATCCGCGATCGCGATATAGACGAGCCCGACGGGTTTTTCGTCAGTTCCGCCTCCCGGGCCGGCTATTCCGGTAATGCTTATGCCTATATCCGTATCGAAAGCTTCGCGCACGCCGTGAGCCATTTCCAGCGCGGTTTCTTCGCTGACGGCCCCGTATTTATCCAGGGTTTCCTGCTTTACCTTAATGCTTTTTACCTTGGCGTCGTTGCTATAGGAAATCGCGCCTCCCCTGAAATAATCCGACGACCCGGCAATTTCCGTCAGCTCGCCTCCGAGCAGCCCGCCCGTGCAGGATTCCGCGACGGATAGGGTCAGGCTTCTATCCCTGAGCATCTTGCCGCATACTGAAGCAAGGCTTTCATCATCTTCACCATAAACGTATTTTCCTGCCTTTTCGTAAATCTCATTTTTTAAATTTTCCAGTTTTTTTTGCGCTTCTTCTTTATCAGCGCCGTAGGCGCCGAGCCGCAGCCTGATACCTTTGTATGAGGGCAGGTAGGCCAGGGAGCAGCCCTCCTTGAGGCTTTGGGGTTCGCCTATCAGGTCGGCAAGGCTCGATTCGAATATCCCGGCCACGTGCAGGTTTTTGTATATAAGGGCTTCTTCATTTCTTTGCCTGATTTGCGAATCCACAAAAGGCGCTAAGTGATTATCCAGGAAATAGCGCATCTCGGCGGGCACACCGGGTATAGAGAAAATCGAGCTGTCGCCGTGGATAAAAAGCATCCCCGGCGCCGTACCCACTTCGTTTATAAAGATTTTGGCTTTTGAAGGAACCCGCGCCTGCAGCCGGTTCCGCTCGGTGAGCTTTATGCCGCGGCTTTTGAAAGTTTCTTCCACGGATTTCAGCACATCTTCATTCCATATTTGTTCATCGCGGAAGAATTCCGTCAATACATCCTTGGTAATATCATCGTGTGTGGGGCCGAGCCCTCCCGTGGTTATCACAAGGTCGGCTATATTGGTAAGCCTTTTAAGCTCTGCCAGCATCATTTCCTTATCATCTTCGATCACCGAATGGGTGATGATCCTCGTACCTTTTTTGATCAGCTCCTGAGCTATCTCAGCGGCGTTAGTGTTCACAGTCTGCCCGATGCAGATCTCATCGCCAATAGTAAGCAGCGCGGTTTTAAACATAAATCATTTACCAATATTTTATTCATCAATTTATTAAAGAACGAACAGCCCGCGCCTTTGATGTGATGTGAGGGGGATTATGAAAAATAGAATATGAAAATATATAGTCGATCGAATAATAAGCTGATAAGGTTTAACGTTAGTGTCTTACATTTTTTATTAAGGTATAAAGTTTCATATGGCCTTACCTTAATCAATATATAGGTGACTGGCTGCCTGCGCGGCATTTTTTCCGGCTTTCGAGGATTAATTTGTTGATAATCCAACAAAAAAAAGCCGCGCTTTTGGGCGCGGCCTTTTTGAATATGTATCTTACACTTTATTAAGCATTATACTTGCTTAATTAAGTATTTTTGTCTTCTTCATCTTCCGTTTTATCTTCTTTTTCCTCTGCTTTAGGTTCTTCTGCCGGAGCTTCCTCAGCTTTAGGCTCTTCTGCCGGAGCTTCCTCAGCTTT
>CAZJAH010000054.1:4718-17028 GCA_964544155.1 uncultured Hyphomicrobiales bacterium
TCTTCTGCCGGTGCTTCTACAGCTTTAGCTTTTTCCGCTTTGGCTTCTTCTTCTGCTTGTCTTTTAGCTTCCAGTGCTCTCTTTTCTTCTTTCTTTCTCTCGTAGTCGAATTCGCTGAAATCAGTTTCATCTTTATCAAGAGGTTTTGAAGGCTCGGAGGCATATTTATCCGCGTTTGGTACAGGATGATTAGTGATGTACTTATCAATAATTTCCTGGTTTTTACTGCGGAGCGCTTCTACTGCCGAAAGAACGATTTTCTTTGATTCTTTATCGAATTCAACAACTTTCAGAGGCAACAGGTCGCCGATCTTGAAATATTCGCTGATGTTTTTCACCGGGGCGAATGAAAGCTGCGATACCGGAACGAATCCGTCAACGCCGTCGGGAAGCTCAACTATAACGCCTTTTTCAATTATGCGTTCAATTCTTGCTTCGGTTTCTGAACCGACTTCGTATTTGCTTTCGAAAACATCCCAGGGGTTATCGTTAATCTGCTTATGCCCGAGAGCAATCCTGCGTTGTTCAGGATCAATACTGAGGACCAGGACTTCGAGCTCGTCACCTTTCTTAACGAATTCGCCGGGGTGACGGATTTTTTTGGTCCATGATAAGTCGCTGATATGTACGAGTCCGTCAACACCGGGTTCGAGTTCAACGAATACACCGAAGTTTGTCAGATTACGAACGATACCAGTATGCTGGGAATCAACCGGATATTTCTTCATGAGGTCTTGCCAGGGATCGGGCTCGAGCTGCTTCATTCCGAGGGCAAGCTTTTTGTTTTCTTTATCAATATTAAGCACAATAGCTTCAACTATCTGCCCCATAGAAACGATCTGAGAGGGGTGCTTAACGTGCTGAGTCCAGGACATTTCACTAATATGTATAAGGCCTTCGATTCCTTTTTCAATTTCAATGAAAGCGCCGTAATCAGTAAGGCTGACGACTTTACCGCTGACTTGAGTGCCTTTTTCGTATTTGTCGCCGATGGTATCCCATGGATGGGGAGTAAGCTGTTTCATGCCGAGAGAGATTCGTTTTTTATCTTCGTCGAAATCAAGTACAACGACTTTAACGACCTGATCAAGCTTAACGATCTCAGAAGGATGGGTGACGCGTCCCCATGAAAGGTCTGTAATATGCACAAGGCCGTCAACACCGCCAAGGTCGACGAAAACGCCGAAATCGGAGATTGCTTTGACTGTGCCTTCGAGCACGAGGCCTTTCTCGAGCCTGGACATAATTGCTTCTCTCTGCTCAGCGAGCTGCTCTTCGAGAAGAACTTTATGGCTGACAACGACGTTTTCGCTCGGGTGGTTAACTTTAACAACCCTGACGTCTATCGTTCTGCCTACCCAGGCGTCGAAATCGCGAACGGGCCTGACGTCGATCTGCGAGCCGGGCAGGAATGCCTCGATGCCCATAAGATCAACAACCATACCGCCTTTGATCCTGCGGAGAATTTTGACTTGCGTAACATCCTGGTTTTCAAAAAGATTGATAATATCTTCCCAAATGCGCATAAAGTCAGCTCTACGGCGGGATAATACCAGCCTTCCGTTTGAATCTTCAATATTTTCGATGAAAACGTCGATAGGATCGCCTACTTTGTAAGTTTCGGCGTTGAGAAGTTCGGCTCTCGGAACTACGCCGAGAGATTTGAATCCGATATCTACATGAATTTCATCTTTGGTAATCTCGACGATCTTGCCTTCAACAAGTTCGTCTTCTTTTATACTGGTAATAGTACCCGAGGTCATCTGTTCAAAGGCCGAATCGTCAATTTCGAGCCCTTCGAAGCCGTATTCCATCAGCTCGGTTACCTGCTGGCTTAAGTTGGCTTCTGTTCTGTGCTCAACTGTTGCCATGGGGTTCTTTTCATTAGTTTCTTCACTTAATGCGTTTTGGGGATCCTTTTCAATATCAGGCATTAAAATCCTCCACAAAAAAAATTATATTAGGGTTATACATAAGGCGTTTTCACGCCATTAATTAAATTTTAACAAAACTCTTCTATAGAGCTTTGCAATATAATATTTTAACCCTAAAAATCAAAATTTTATTGCAGGCTTACTGCCTTTAATTGTAATAATTTAGCTTTCCCTCGGTGAATACGGCTTTTACCTGCGTATTGTGTATCTCCTCAGGAGCTATTGAACTGATATCCCTGTCGATAATAGTTAAATCCGCGTCGAATCCTTCCTGAATCTTGCCGCGCGTACTGATACCGGCTGCGGTATGCGCATAAAGTGTGTATGATTTTAAAGCTTCTTCGAATGTTATTATTTCTTCCGGGTACCAGGCTTCTTTCCTGCCTTCGGGTACCCGCCTAAGATAAGCCTCTATGCCAATAAAGGGATTATGCGATTCAACGGGAAAATCGGACCCGCCGGGAAGCGGTAAGCCTGCTTCAAGCAGGGACTTCCAGCGGTAGGCTTTCTCCGCGTTGCTGCCCAGACGTCTTTCCGCCATAGCCGCGGCGTCACTTATGCAGTGTATGGACTGCACCACGGGTATTGCGCCATATCTGACAAATTTATGAATGTCATCGGTATGTATGGTTTGCGCGTGTTCCACACGAAGAATATTCATGAGCTCAGGAAATTCCGCCCTGACGCGCCCATAAGCATTAAGAACAAAACGGACGGCGGCATCACCGATGGCATGGGAGGCAATATTAAAACCGGCAAGGACAGCTTTTTTGATTTTTTCAAAAAATTCCAGCTCGCTGAAAAGTATCAAACCGGTATTGCCGGGATCATCTTTGTAAGGCTCGAGTAAAGCAGCTCCACGAGAACCTAATGCGCCGTCCGCGAAGAATTTCACTCCTGTGATATTATACATAGCTGAGCTGAATTTATTAATACCAAAATTTTTCCATTCGTCATACTGGCCTGAGATGAATGCCTGCACCCGTGTTTTAAGCAGATCGAGTTCGTTCATTTCAATATATGTTTTTGCAAGGTCGGGGTGTACGTCCATGTCATGTATTTCCGTCAGGCCGACAGAGAGGCACATTTCCATGGCTTGTTCAATCATTTTAATATATTGCTCTCTTGTATAATCTGGTATCTTTGAAGTTACGAAATTCATAGCTGTATCGATAAGCACGCCGGTGGGTTCGCCGTTTTCATCTTTCAATATCTTGCCGCCCGTTGGATCAGGCGTCCCGCGGTCTATACCAGCGCGTTTAAGTGCCTCGGAATTGACCCATGCGCTGTGATGGTCGGCTCTCAGCATGTAAGCCGGCCTGCCGGGGAAAACATTGTCAAGGGATTCCTTTGTAGGAAATTGCCTCCTGTGCCATTTTTCATGGTTCCAGCCTTTACCGGTTATCCAGTCTCCTTTAAGGCCTGTGTGCTTTTTTAGTATACCGATACATTCATATTCGCTTTTCGCGCCTGCGAGATTAGCTTCTCTCTGCATCATGCCGAGTCCGGCAAGGTGGGCGTGGCTGTCAACCAGGCCCGGAAGCAACACAGAATCATCAAATGAATACTTTTTGCCTCCGGAATGAATAATTACTCCATTTCTCCTGGGCAGTATCTTAGTGATGATGCCTCCTTCTGTAAAAACTTCCGCGTTTATAGGCTTCATTGCTGTATTCCATTCAAAAAATTCATTTTACATGAAATAATTTTTTAATTGTCAGATAAATAGCTATTAATAAGATTAATCATTTTTGCTGAAATAATCAACAACGATTGCATCCGGCAGGAAATAAGATAGCTATTATAGCTGAATACAAAAAAAAGCTGCCTCACGAGGGGCAGCTTAATCTATTCTCAAGTAATTGAAATTATATCAATTTAGCCGAGTTTTTCAACGCAGTCCACAGGACATACTTCCACACACTGAGGCTCATCGAAGTAACCTTCACATTCAACACATTTGTCAGCATCGATGTGACACTGTTCGTCGCCTTCAGTAATCGCTTCTACCGGACATTCCGGTTCGCATGCTCCGCAAAGGATGCATTCGTCAGTTATTGTGTAAGCCATGTTTAACCTCTCCTAATAAAAATGCTTAGTTAACATTAATTTTTGCAACTGTAATACCTAAGTTTTACAATGACTTAGAGGAATTACATACAAAAATAATAAAAGAATTAACATGAAAAAAGTTTTTTTATGGTTTTTGCTCAGAAAAAAGACTTTTCCATCCGATTAAAGGAGCTAAGTTCTTGCTATCCATATGGGTTGATAGTGATGGCAGAGGAGAAAATAATTTATATTTTTTCCCGAAAAGATTTTGAATAGGGGTATAAAGCCAAAGCTTTATGTAGGTTTTGGCCAGGTTTAAATCCCCGGGAAGATAGAAAAAAGCCAGCAAGGGATTCATTTTTCCAAGTTTTGTTAAAGAAAGGAACATACTGGAATCGTAATTGTTGTATTTGTAAAAGGTCTTAAATACGCTTCCTGTCTGCTTAAGAATAGACTTTGTGGTCATGAATGTCAGGCAGGATGAGGCCGAAGTCCTCCAGTGCCTATATCCTGCGGTTATTATCTTCGATTTATAATTATGCAGAATGTGCTTGTAATAATCAGGATGATCATAGGAAGTCACGAAATCCGCGTCATTCCGCGTGCTGATCAATTCAAGCATTTCACTAAATGCTTCCGGCAGGTAGAAGTAATCGTCCTCTGCAAAGTAAATATATTCGGCAAAATCCTGCGTTAAAAGCAAATCAATCTGCAATTTGAATGTGGCGGCATTACCGGCTCCATCAAGGCGGATTATTTCCAACCTTTCATCAGGAAAATACTTCCTGAAGAGCTCTACATATTCACCGGGGCAATTATCTAAAATTGCCCATACCTTGTAATCTACCTTCGATACTGATTCTGCGAAAGACTTCAGACACAGTTCCGAAAGTTTATACTTATCGTCACTATGCGCCGGAGGAACTTTTGATACTCCCGGGTATATCCTGTAAGCGACAGCTAGCTTTTTAGTTTTTCCCGCCATAATTCATTTGCGATATAGTGATAAATGTATTTGATCCTGTTTTTTTCATTTTTATTTGATTTATATACTAATGCCCAAAGCATGGACATAATTTTATTGTGAATATACTCAAATAGCACGAAAAACCTCTTTTCAGCTTTAGTTTTGTGTTTTTCACAAAATAAAACTTTGCTTGCAATAAGCTGCCTGAGTTTTCCTCTGTTGGGGATCTTCCCTGAAGAACTGGCACCTCTGTGATGGGTCACGGTTGCCTTAGGATAAAAAAGCACAGCATAGCCGGCCTTTTTCAGCCTGTAGCAATAATCAGCCTCTTCTGAATAGAAGAAGAAATCCTCATCAAATCCGCCTAACTTATCAAATGCTGACTTTCTTGTGCAGATCACTGCGCCGTCTATATATCCCGTATCTTTAGGGAATTTTTCAAGAGGAAAAAACCTATACGAGAATCTTCTGATTATTTTTGACAATGTTGTTATAAAAAAAAGATCTTCAATTCCATTGATTACTCCCGGCAGCCTGCCGTGTGAATACTGCCAATTGCCGTCGGGATATACCTGCTGAGGCCCGCAGACTCCTATCTCGTCGGATTTGCTTATGAATTCAATGAGCTTTTTGGTAGTTCCGGGGTGATAATCCACATCTGAATTGGACAGGATCATGTATTCATTTGATACCAGGGCGGCACCTAAATTTACGGCGGCAGCATACCCAAGATTTTTTTTATTAACTATGATATTCACCGAGGGAAAATTATTTTGAAGATTCTCAACAGTATCGTCACTGGAGGCATTATCAATCACAATAAGTTCATCAGGTGGGTAAGAATCAAGAATGGAACGAACACAATTGGCGGTTAAATCCCTGGTATTATAGGATATAACCACAACACTGAATTTAATATTCGTTTTTGGCGCCATCTGTTTTTTTTTTTATTAATTACCTTAACTGACAAAATTCATTAAAAATGATTAAAACAAAAAATTTAACATCACGTGATTTTTCTTTTTTTTTAAGTATATAAAAGGGAAAAATCGCTCAATCATTACAATTAATTAACAGCATCTATGTAAAAATGTTGTGTATTTCTATTTTAAGATATAAATTTGTGTTTCTATAAACTGAACTAAGCCAGATATAAATAAATTGACGATATACTTCGGAGGATGAAATTTTGAAAAAAATTATTGGAAAATTAGCGCTGGTTGTAGTACCGCTGATAGCCGCAATCTTTATGCTGTGGCCTACTTACTGGTCGGGCCAGCTGCAGGAAAAGAAACAACAAGCCATGGACAGGGCTGAAAAAGCCGGTAATCCGGTCGATTCCCTTGCTATCATGGACCAATTTCAGAAGCAGTACGGTGAAGACCTGAAAACTTCTAAAGAAAATGCTCTTAAACTAGGCCTCGATCTTAGGGGCGGCATGTATGTCACGCTCGAGGTTGACGTATTGAAACTTATCGAAGAAACAGCACAGAAAGAAGCAAAAGATGAGATATTCAGCAATGTTATCGAAGCAACTAAGCAGGATCTTGAAGAAACAGACCAGCCGGTTCTTGACCTCTTTCTAGAAAATTTCAATGATATTGCAAGGCCGGAAGGTAAAACCCTGATTTCTTACTTTGATGTTGGAGATTATCGCGACGCCTCTGAAGAAAAAATTGTTGAGAAACTTCAGGATAACGCCAACCAGGCAATAGACCAGGCCCAGGAAGTTATTAGGCAGCGTATTGATAAATACGGTGTCTCCGAGCCAAATATTCAAAAGCAGGGAGCCCGAAGGATCGTACTCGAGCTTCCGGGTGTTACCAACGAATCTGAAATGAGGGATCTTCTTCAAACTACAGCCAGGCTGGATTTTAAGCTGCTCAGGAATAATGAACATCTGGTAAGCGCTTTTGCAAAGATTGACAAGCTGCTTTATGAGCAGTACCTGCGCCGCCAGGGTATGGAACCTGAAGAAGCTAAGCCTGCCGCAACAGATACAGCAGATGTGTCCCAGGCTGATACAGCAGCGGCTCAGGCTGATACTGCAGATGTGGCTCAGGCTGATACTGCCGCAATTGCAGGCGGCGATACCGCGGCTGCCGATACGGCAGATCCATTTGCGGGCCTTAGCGATGAAGAAGCTACTGCCAAATATATGCGGGAGCACCCTTTTACCAGACTGTTCCAGACTTACTTTGTTCCGGGAAATAACCAGAATCCGGTTCCTTTCAATTACGCCGAGCCGCAGTTCCCTGAGGGGCGGTATATGTTCCAGATATACGGAGATTCACTTCCTAAATTCCAGGCTATACTCAGTAGAGATGACGTTAGGCCTCTTATCCCGGTAGATATTGAAATAGCTTATGAAGCGAATCCCGATTCAAGGATGTTGAAAAATCAGAATATAGAAGTTTTCAGCCTTTACGGACTCAAACAAGAGCCCGAACTTACAGGAGAAGTGATTACCGATGCTACGGCCACTTTCGATCAGGCTACGAATGCCCCTGTTGTGCTTATGTCGATGAATTCGGAAGGTGCCGATAAATGGGCAAGGGTAACAGGCGCCAATATTGGTAAACAGATCGCAATCGTTCTCGACGGAAGAGTTTATTCGGCACCTGTGGTGCAGAGTAAAATATCACAAGGCAGCTCGCAGATCACCGGTATGGCTGACGTGCAGGAAGCAAGGCTGCTGGAAATTGTTCTCAAAGCAGGCGCTCTTAAAGCTCCGGTACAGATTTTGGAGGAAAGGGTTGTCGGGCCATCACTCGGTGAAGACTCAATTAATGCCGGGATAAATGCCAGCCTTTTAGCCGTACTCCTGGTTGTTATCTATATGGCTCTCTATTACAATAAGGGCGGCGTTATAGCAGACTTTGCTGTACTTCTTAACGTACTGCTTCTAATAGCCGTACTTTCGGCATTTAGCGGCACTCTGACACTGCCGGGCATTGCCGGTATCATACTAACCATTGGTATGGCAGTGGATGCCAATGTGCTTATATTCGAAAGGATACGGGAAGAGCTCTTTAAAGGGCGCTCACTTAAATCCGCGGTGGATGAAGGCTATGGCAAAGCACTAAGCGCTATCATTGACGGTAACATCACGACATTCATCACGGCGCTTATACTTTTTATATTCGGCAGCGGCCCGATACAGGGTTTTGCTCTAACGCTGATGATAGGTATCTTTGGAACTCTCTTTACCGCGATTATGGTCACAAGAGCGATCATCGAGATATTTATTTCAAGAGGCGCGACGCAGTTCAGCTTTGGACAGCCCAAATTAATTGAGAATAAATAATTATAAGAGGATTCATAGATTATGCAATTTTTTAAAGATCCAAAAGTAAATTTTTTAAGTAAACGGAAGATGTTTGCCTTTGCTTCGGCTGTCTATATTGTGATTGGCCTTTTGGCAACTTTCATTCTCGGCCCGAAACTCGGCATCGATTTCCAGGGTGGAACCGAAATAGCCGTAGAATTTAGCCAAAGCGTTAATACAAATGATATCAGGAATGCCGTTGAGCAGACCGGAATGACCGGCAGCGAGATCAAATCTTTCGGCGGAGACAACCAGCATCTGATAAGGGTAAAAGAATCGGAAAAAAGCGCTGAAGCCGTGCAGGAAGCCCTTGAAAAAGCTTTTCCCAATCAGAATATCGAAGTACTGAAAATTGATAAGATCGGCCCGAAAATAGGCAGTGAGCTTTTCTTTGATGCTATTTTGGCAGTTATACTTGCAGTTTTGGGTATTTTGATCTATATTGCCTTCAGGTTCGAGTTTGCATTCGGCCTGGGCGCTATTATTGCCCTTGTGCATGACGTTATCGTGGCCTTTACTGTGATAGTAATAGTTCACCACACAGGGCTTATCAATCTTGAGATCAATCAGGCAATTCTTGCGGCAATGCTCACAGTGGTTGGTTATTCGATCAATGACACCGTGATTATTTTCGACAGGATAAGAGAAAACCGCGAGCGCCAAAAAGGTATGAACTTTATCAAAATGATAAACCTGAGCATCAACGAAGTATTGAACAGAACAATTAATACTTCTTTGACAACTTCACTCGTGCTGATTACTCTGATATTCTTCGGCGGCGCTGTACTTCAGGGTTTCGCATTTACCATGCTCATCGGTATCATTACAGGTACTTATTCGTCGTGGTATATTGCAAGTTCATTCGTGGTTTGGTATCTTGGAAAGTATAAAAAGATCGACCTTGAAAAAGGTTATGCTCCCAAATCAGCAGTGGGAGTTAAACCATAATAATATTTGAGGGTTTCATGGAAAGCAATGAGAAATACTCGCATGAGCTAAAAGGCAATTTAGCCGTGATCGGACTTCATAAACATGTGTTGGGCGGCGGAACTGCCCTTGAATTCACAAAGGAGCTTCAGAAGCTGGCTTCAAAAAATGTTGATTACATTATTCTCGATCTCAGCAAAGTCGAACTGATGAACAGCTCAGGATTGGGAATGCTGGTTAGCGGGCTTAGCTCGATGAAAAAGAATGATATTAGGCTTGTTTTAGCTGATGTGCCCGAAAAAGTAAATAATTTGCTTAACATGACTCATCTCGATAAAGTATTCGAAATCTACGAAAATGTAGCTGATGCTGAATCGAAACTTGCTTAAATGATCATTAATGATAAATATTAAATGCTCCGCTCGGCTATGGGCGGAGCTTATTTTTGCGAAAAAGTGAAAAATCCTTTGAGATATTTTACACATTTAGTAAATTTAGGCCTGTTTACAGACTTTTCAGAAAGGTAATTTAATGAGCGTAGCTGTTATTGTTGGCTCGCAATGGGGCGATGAAGGAAAGGGCAAGATCGTTAATTTGATAAGTAACGGCGCTGATATAGTGGCGCGGTACCAGGGCGGAGCGAATGCCGGCCATACAATTGTCATAAACGGCAAGCAGTATATACTGCATTTGATACCGTCGGGAATGCTTAATTCAGATGTTACATGTGTAATCGGCAACGGAGTGGTCATAGACCCGGTAGCACTGGTTGAAGAAATTAAGATGCTTGAAGATGAAGGCATCAGCGTTCAGGGAAGGCTCAGGATAAGCCACAAGGCTCATCTTATTATGCCCTACCATAAAATGCTCGACCAGGCAAGGGAGAATGCCGTTACAGGCACAACAATCGGTACAACAGGTAGAGGCATAGGCCCGGCCTATATTGATAAGGCCAAAAGAACCGGCATCAGAATTGTTGATCTGCTGGACCGAAATTGCTTTGAAGAAAAACTTCGAAAGAATATTGAAGAAGAAAATAATATTCTTCAAAGAATCTATGGGTATCAGGAACTGGATGTGGAATCCATAGTTAATACCTATTTGGATTTCGATACGGTTATAGATCCTTATGTGACCGATACAACATATTATCTAAATGAAGCAATTAATAATGGAAAGAAAGTTGTTGTAGAAGGCGCCCAGGGAGCGCTTCTGGATGTTGATCACGGCACTTACCCCTTTGTGACCAGCTCCAATCCTACTTCAGGCGGGGCATGCACAGGGCTCGGCATACCGCCGACATCTATCGACCGTATAATTGGCATTACAAAAGCCTATTGCACGAGAGTCGGCAACGGGCCTTTCCCGACTGAGCTGGCTAATGATTTCGGCGACGCGCTCAGGAAAGCAGGCGCTGAATTCGGCGCGACCACAGGACGCCCGCGCAGGTGCGGATGGCTGGACTTAGTCGCTCTCAAGTACTCAGTCATGGTTAACGGAATTTCCGAGATAGCGCTTACAAAGCTTGACGTACTCGACGACCTGCCCGAGATTCAGGTGTGTACCGCATATGAAATCGACGGCAAAAGGACAGACAAGTTCCCGATTGACCTGACTAAGCTCGAAAGAGTAAAACCCGTTTATGAAAAACTCAAAGGATGGCAGAAGCAGCTCGCCGGCACAGGGAAAACAGAAGATTTACCCGAAGAAACTCAGGATTATCTGAAATTCATTGAAGATTACACAGGCGCGAAAATCAAATATATTTCGCTCAGCCCCGATAGAGACGACACAATTGTTGTAGATTAATAAATTGTGGAGACGCGCTGCCGGCGCGTCTCTTCGGTATTTATAGATAAGTGTGGTACAGTCGCCGTACAGGCAAAAAAGACACAGCAAATATTGATAACTGTACCATAATTTGTATTATTGGGACAGATAAAAAGAATATGGGACAAAATGCACCACATTATCAGCTTGAAGAACTTCCACCATTGAGAGAAAAGGTGGAAACCATTGAAATTCTTAGACAAACGAATAAATCCACGGCTGCATTGGCTTAATTGAAAGGGATAGCAAAGACAATTCCTAACCAAGCAATGCTGATAAAATAGTTTATAAATATTTTTTGTAAGAGGTGAACCACATCAGAATCACGCAAAAATGAGGCACTTATCGAAATCAGAAATGCCTGGTGATAATTTACAAAATACGGTATTCTTTAGAAGATATCATCTAATGGACTTTTTACAGACTTGATATTCTGAGCAGTGATATGAGTATAAATTTGAGTAGTTTTAATTGAATTATGTCCTAATATTTCCTGTATTACTCTTATGTCAGTTCCGGATTCGAGAAGATGGGATGCGAAGCTGTGCCTGAGAGTATGTGGAGTAGCTTTTGTTGAAATTCGTGCTTTTAATAGTGCTTGCCTCATGATTGATTGGACACTTGAAGCGGAATATTTTCCTCCGTTTTGCCCCTCAAACAGATAATCTGACGGTTTGTATAATTTATAATATTTTCTAAGCAAATCAAGTAATATTTCCGAAAGAACCACATTTCGGTCTTTATTCCCTTTGCCGGAATGAATTTTAATAAGCATGTTTTTGGAATCAATATCCTGTACCCTAAGATTGAGTAATTCTTCAAGCCGCAATCCTGCAGAATATAAACTCGCAATAATTGCTTTATGCTTTATATTTGTGATATTTTCAATTAACAATTTTACTTCATCTTTGGAGAGTATTTCAGGTATTTTATATTCTCTTCTATCAGGATAAAGATAAAACAAATCATAATTTTTACGCAAGAAATCATTGTAAAAAAGCTTCAATGCGCCAACCATTTGCTTTTGGTAAGCTCTTGAGATTTTTTGACGGGTTACCTGAAAATTGATAAAGTTTTCAATCTGCGACTTAGATAATTCGGAAATGTCAGAATCCGGAAAAGAATGGATTAACTTCATAATAGCATTTCTGTAAGAAGAAATAGTGCTATAGCTGTATCTTTTAATTTGCAACAACTTTACAAAATCATCCAATAACTTCATTTTAGCAGGATAAACCCAAGTCGAAAAACATATGTTGATTGTTATACAAA
>CAZJAH010000055.1:0-16387 GCA_964544155.1 uncultured Hyphomicrobiales bacterium
CTTAAAAATGCTTCTCTATGCCCCCGTAGGCTATGAGTTTGTTTTCCCTTGTCTTCTTCAGGAAATTATTCAGCCTTTTTTCATACTCTTCAGGGTGTGGGCGCGCCTGATCTATATATGCTATCCTGATTCTTTTGTAGGCTTCTGAGAAATTCTGATAATTCTTCCATGCTTCCGGGTCGCTTTTGATTATTTCAATTAAATCATCAGGGAATACAAATTCTTCGGCGAGGATTTCATCCGCTTTCTCGCGTACTGAAGGGTGCAGCATGTCATGCTCTGCCAGCCACCTAAGCCTTTCCTTATTCGGCTGTGAGAATTTGCTTTTGGGATTTCTGGGAGTAAATCTCTGCATCGAGCATTCCTCATCGTATGTCTTAATGGTGCTGTCTATCCATCCGAAACACAGGGCTTCCTCCACAGCGTCGTTATAAGGAATTCGCTTTTTTCCTGAAGCTTTTTTGGGGTATATCAGCCAAACCTCTTTTTCTTTTTGGAAATTTTTTGCAAGCCATTCCCGCCAGCTCTTTCTGTTTGTTATATATAATGTTTTGTAATTGCTCATTTAATTAATAGTAATTTTAATAATTATATTTTTGATTAAGTGTACAACATAGTATAAGATATAAAAAAAGAAAACTTTAATAAAAATAATTTAAAATCTATTCTTTTGAATAAAAATAAATAATCAGAAATTGAGGTACTTAGTCCCTGCGGGTGTACTTTCAAAGTAAAATTTATCCTTGCAAGCCAAAACTTGCAGGGACTTTTTGTTTGGAGATTAACTTTTTCGGCTTTTGTAGTATTATCAAAAAACAATCTCAACGCCGGGAAGCCATTCCATTATGTCTTCTCTTTCGTCTTCATCAATGGGGTTATCTCTTAGACGCAGAAGCTCCAGTTTCTTTAGCTCTTCGATCTCGTCGGGAAGTTCTTTCAGAAAGTTATAGGATAAATCGAGTACTCTAAGGTTTTTGAGCCTTTTAATATCGTCCGATATTTCCCTTAAATTCGCTGAGCGTATCTTAAGCACCTCGAGGTTTTCAAGGTTGTAAATCTGGTAAGGCACTTCATTGAGCTTATTCCCGGTTAAGTCTAAGTATTCCAGGGTGTAAAGGCTGTCGAACTCCCTGGGCAGGGAAGTAATCCTGTTCATCTTAAGGTCGAGCCTTTTCAGGCCGCGAAGTTCGGTTATTGATTCCGGTATCGATGTTAGTTTATTATGCTCGAGTGTAAGCACTTCAAGGTTAATCAGATTACTTATTTCAGGTGAAATATCATTTAGGTCGTTTAGCCCGGCGTTGAGTACCCTTATTTTTTGCATTTTAAAAATAGATTCCGGAATTGTGTAAATCTGATTGGATGAAAAATGCAGTTCTGTGAGGTTATTCAGTTCCTCAATATCTTCAGGAATTTCCATAATATTATTATACCTTATGTCAATTACCTGCAAAAGCGGAAGCTTGAGGAGTACCTGAGGAAACTCGTTAAGCTGGTTATTCATAAGGTTCACTTCCTGCAGGTTTCGATATTTGGCCAGGTAGCCGTTAATATCAACCATCATGTCCGGCCTGCTGAAGATAAAGAGTTTCATAACTTCTGAGGCTTCAGCATACTGTACGTCATTCTGAGTATACAGTCTTTCCTTTTCTAATTCCGAGCGGTCGAGTACGCTCTGCTGCGCGCAGGAAATAAGCGGCAGAATTGCTATTACTATTAACAGCAGTAATAATGGAGGAATTGTTCTCATTATTTTTTTTATCAAAAGTTTATACAATTCTGTTACCTTTAATCCATGTTTCACTAACATGATTTATACCAAAATGATAGAAAATATCAGTATAGCTGGATACATCACACACAATAAAATTAGCGAGTTTGCCTATTTCGAGTGATCCCATTACAGCCGACTGCTCGATTGCCCTGGCGCCGTTAAGCGTGGCGGCAGTAATTGCTTCCTCCGCTGTCATAGCCATATTAATGACAGCGAGGGAAAGAACTGTCTGCATATTTTCGGTAAATGAAGAACCCGGGTTGCAGTCTGTCGAAAGCGCAACTATAGCGCCTTTATCTATCAGTTTCCTTGCGGGAGCGTAAGGCATCCTTATGAAATAAGCCGTACCCGGGAGCAGTGTGGCTACCGTTCGGGCTTCAATCATAGCGTCTATACTTTCGTCCGAAATAAAGAGCAGGTGATCCGCCGAAACTGCGCCGAGTTTAGCAGCCAGCTTAGCAGCCGATACATCCGCAAGTTCATCGGCGTGTACTTTTAACTTAAGGCCGTGATCAAGGCCTGCCTGCAATATCTGCTCGCCTTCATCCAGAGTATAATAGCCTTTATCTATGAACGCGTCGCAGTATTCCGCGAGATTTTCTTGTATTACGCGTGGGAGCATTTCATTTTTTATAATATCAATATATTTTTGTCTGTCCTGCTTGTACTCAGGCGGGAAATCATGCGCGCCGAGGAAAGTTGTCGAAATATGCATTGGAAGTTCTTCTTTAAGTATTGCTGCCGCGCGAAGCTGATTAAGCTCGCTTTCGGTAGTAAGGCCGTAGCCGCTTTTTATCTCCACTCCGGTAGTGCCGTACTTCATGGCGCTATGGGCTAACTTTCTGCCTGTATCGGCAAGCTCGTCGATGGTAGCGCCGCGGGTGGCTTTCATGGTAGTGAGTATTCCGCCGCCCTCTTCAGCTATCTGTTGATAGCTTACACCGCGAAGCCTTCTTGCGAATTCGCGTGAGCGGTTCCCGGCGAATACAAAGTGTGTATGTGAATCCACAAAGCCAGGCATAATGGTTTTACCTCTGCCGTCGAGTACTTCGCCGGGGGTATAATCCTGTCTTTGAACTATTTTTTCAGCTTCCGCTGTAGGGCCTACCCATTTGATGCTTTCTTCATCAAAGAGCATCGCGCCATCGGGGATCTCTCCGATTTCTCCCATTTTTTCGCCGGTTTTCTCCAGGGCGCCCTGCGCGTTTACGGTAACTAAGGAACTTATATTTTTTATCAGTCTAAGCATTTCAGATTTTTAATAATTTTTACTTTTCAGATTTTTTAGTATTTTTTTAAAAAATTTAAGACAAAGCTAAGGCTTATTTATTTAATGAAAATTATGAATTTCTCAATATTTTTTTTTCTGTAAGAGTTTATTTTTTTTTAACCCGTCAATAATTTTCCCGGCAATATCTTCCATTATCCATTCAAATCCATCACCGATCCATGTGTCAATTTCAGAATCCAGTTTTGCCTGCCAAACTACATTGCCTGTTTTGATATCTGTCAGAGTGGCGTAAAAGATCATATCATAATTGCTTTTTCGAGCGGTCAGCTTTTTTAGCCCACCCGGATTAGTCTCTGGATAATCAGGCAAAAAATAATCAATATAGTGCCTGTCAAAATTATCGAGCTTGAGCATTAAAAGTGCACCGTAGTTTTCTTCTATAAGTCTGGAGGTTTCGAACTCCGGGTTAAAATCTTCACCGTAAACAGCATAAGCGGAGTATCCGTCCAGGCCATTAAACCGAAGGCGGTTCATAAGCTCGCCCTCAATATACTGCTGCCATGAATTTTCGAATACCCGTGCAAAGACAATCACATTGTCGTAAGGCCCGAATTGCGGATTGTTTAGCTTATCGGCCATATCTGTCCGCGCGCAGCCGGATAATAATAAGGCTCCTAAAACAGGTACGATAAAGATTTTGATAAGCTTCATAAGCACTATGCCTCCTTTTCGGTTCCGAGTAATAGATATTGCTTTATAAAATCGTCAATATCGCCGTCCATGACAGCCTGTATGTCTGTGCGCTTATGTTCCGAGCGGTGGTCATTTACCATAGTATATGGCTGGAACACATAGGAACGTATCTGGCTGCCCCATTCGATTTTCTTCTTCTTGCCTTCTACGGCTGCTTTTTCAGCTTCTTCTTCTTCAATTTTCTGCTGGTACAGCCTGGATTTAAGCATTTTTATGGCGCGTTCGCGATTTTGGAACTGCGACCTTTCCTGCTGGCATGATACCACTATTCCCGAAGGCAAATGTCTTAGGCGGACTGCTGTTTCCACTTTATTTACATTCTGGCCGCCTTTCCCTCCGGCTCTGAAAGTATCCCACTCGATATCAGCGGGATTTACTTCAATTTCTATATCATCTTCCACAACGGGATAAACAAAAACAGAGGCAAATGATGTATGCCTTCGGGCGTTCGAATCAAAGGGGGAAATTCTTACCAGCCTGTGAACGCCGCTTTCGGATTTGAGATAACCGTATGCGAAATTGCCGTTTATTTCCAGAGTTCCTGATTTTATGCCGGCGCTGTCGCCCTCAAGTTCATCTATTAGGTAAGTTTTGTAATTATGTCTTTCAGCCCAGCGTGTATAAAGCCTGAGAAGCATTTCCGCCCAGTCCTGAGCCTCTGTGCCTCCGGCGCCCGCGTGTATGGTAAGCAGTGCGGCACGGTAGTCGTCTTTGCCTGATAAGAGATTTTTAACTTCAAGTTCTTCCATTCTCTTTTCGGCTTTTGCGATTTCATCGTTGATATCGCTTTCCAGCCCTTCATCGCCGGCTTCTTCGGCCAAATCTGCCATTGCTTTGGCGTCCTCGATAAGTTGGCGCGAGCCTTCCCAGTTATCTATCCATTCTTTAAGGGAAGATATCTCCTGCATATGGCTTTTGGCGGCGTTAGAATCATTCCAGAAGCCTTCTTCGCGGGTAAGTTTTTCTTTTTCTTTGACTGATTCCCTTTTGGCGTCTATGTCAAAGATACCTCCGCAATTCATCGGATCTTTTTAGCAGTTTGCTGATTTTTTCTTTTTGTGGTTCAAACATTTTTAACTCCTTTAATATTTTTTTTAATAATTTATAATCTTTGAGTAATAATTACACCAGTTATGATCAAAACTCCGCCTATAACAAACTCAATACTAATTGTATAAGACAGGAAGATCATTGACAAAATAGTCGTTAATACCGGCTGAACATTGTTAAAGACGGCTACACGGCCTGCATCTATTTTAGTTAAACCAAAATACCACAGTGCGTATCCGACAACCGACGTGAATAAGCCCAGATACACAAGTTGTACCCAATGAACAGGCTCAATAATTGATAGATCTACTTGCTGCGGAAGAATTAAGAATATGGGCAAATACAGAATATAGCCGATAATCATTGACATGGCCGTTGAATTTACCGCACCGTACTTCCTTGATATATTCCTGCCTATAACTGTATAAAGGGCCCATGAAAAGCTGGCTATGAGTATAAGAATATTCCCGAGGAAATATTCTGACGAAAGATCGAATCCGCGGTTGAATATGATGAGGAAAGTCCCGGCGAAAGCAAGGAATATACCGCTTAATTTCAAAAAAGAAGATTTTTCTTTTAGGAAAATCGCTGCTATAACATAAACGAAAGCGGGCGATAAAGCATAAGCCAGAGCCACATTGGGAGCGGTGGTCATATGCACGCTGGTAAAGAACAGGAGCTGGTTTACAGGGACGTTCAGTATTCCCAGTATTAGCAGAGTCAGGATATCTTTTTTTTCCAGCCTTTTGACTTTTTTCCAACGAACAGCAAGCCATACCAGGTAAATAAACGCGGCTATACCGGCGCGAAAGAACAGCAGTACTGCAGGAGACAAATCATAAGTAATATTTTTAGCCACAACGTGAGTGCTGGAAGCTATTATCTGCTGAAGTACTAAAGCCGGATATACCATCATTTATCCGCTTATACTTAAAATGGTATCGATTTGGGATTCGAAGTTAAGTTCACTGGATGCGTTTTCAGCATTGGCAGCTAAATTATCATATAATGTTTTATCTTTTAGCCGGTTGATAGCATCGGCAATATCAACCGGCCTGGGGTCATATCCCGTGAGTATGCCGGTATTGAATTTTTCTGTCAATTGCTTTATTGCAGGAAGCCCTGTGGATATGTAAGGCTTTCCTGCCATTATATACTCAAAAATCTTATTCGGAAGCGCCAGTTCATAAGAAAGGCTTAAAGGCCTGAAAAGCGCCATCCCGGCGTCTGCCGATAAAGTATAATCATGAAGCATTTCATAAGGCACTTTTCCGGTGAAAAAGGTTCTGCCTTCAAGGCCCAGTTCAGCTGCCTTATGTTTTAGTTTATTTTCTTGCGGGCCTGATCCTATAATAAAAAATGATGTATTATCAGTGAGCTTGACTGCTCTCATGGTAGTAAGTATCCCCCGACCGTCGAGAAGCTCGCCCTGGTAAATCAATTTAAAAGTATCCCGGCTTTCGGGATACAGATCGGACAGTTTTGATGATAAGGCCCTTAGCCGTTTTGGAGGTAGATTCATTACCAGATGGAAAGGCTTTGCCGATTTAAAGTGTTCTTTAAGATATTCGGCGTCAAGCTGCCCTGTAACGATAAACTCATCCACAGCCGGGGTGTGCATGTTCTCAATAGCTGAAACAGCATGTTGCTTTAGGTTTTGCCCTGATAGTGTACCCAGCGCCGAATATATCTCCCTGGCATCGTAAATAAGTTTTGAACTTAACTTTGTTTTGAGCTTAGTACCGGGAACAAGCGAATACAAATCCATGGCAAACACATTTTGCGCTGATAATTGATCCGCGATTCTGATGACTTTATTATTAAATGCGTACCATTTAATGAACACACGGCCTTTTGGGATTTTTACGGGGTAATAATCTATGCCTTTGGCATTAAGAGTTTCCCTGCCGGCTTGGCTTTCCGGGGCAATTACCGCGGCTTTTCTGCCGTTTGAGGCTAATGTGCCGGCAATATTCAGCGTTCTCGCGTCAGTAGCGGGATCGCCGAAACATATAAGCACTGAATTGTAGCCGCGGTTATTCATTATTTATATCCTTTAATCTGCTTAAATTTTAACTAAAATTAAAATGAAGCGGCGAATTAAAATGAAGCAGCGAAATCTTCGCCGAATTCTATACATTCTTTAATGGCTTCTTCATCGGGATTCCACTGCACTTTCAGGCCTTTGCCGAATACTTCCATGCCTGATTCTTCTGCCATGCCTGTGAGCTGCTTAAGAGAGCGGGGTGACCATCCGTATGATGTAAAAACGCCTGCTTTCTTTCCTGCCGGAGATATTCCCTTAAGTTCTTCCATCAGGGCGCCGATTGAATTTAGCACACCATTATTATAAGCCGGTGAACCTATCATCAGGCCCTTTGAGCGAAAGACTTCAGTTATAACATCGCTTTGATTGGTTTTGCCGCAATGGAACAGTTTGACCTCTGTTGAAGGGCTCTGTTTTCTGATCCCTGAAGCTATGGCTTCTGCCATTTTCCTGGTGCTTTCGTACATTGTATCGTAAAGCACAGTGATCTTATCCTCGGCGTATTCATCTGACCATGCTTCGTATTTCGCGATTAGTTCTTCAAGGCCTTCCCTCCAGATAACTCCGTGAGCGGGAGCTATCATCTGGATTGGCAGTTTCATGCTCCTGAGCTCTTCGAGCTTGGCTTTGGCTTTCTTGGCGAATGGCCAGATTATATTGGCGTAATATTTCATATTTTCATAGTCAAGCTCATATTTGTTTACCATCTCGGCAAAGAGGAATTCAGATGCTAAGTGCTGCCCGAAAACATCATTCGAGAATAGTATATCATCTCCGCTGAGATGGCACATAAGCGTATCGGGCCAGTGCATCATGGGCGCTTCTATAAAGGTCAGCTCAAGCCCGCCTCCGAGGCTGAGCTTATCGCCGGTCTTTACTATCTTGAAATTCCAGTCTTTGTGGTAGTATCCCTTTAATGATTTGGCGCCGTTTGCTGAGCAGTAAACCGGCAGATCGGGGTGTGCCGCAAGCAGATGCGGATAAACTCCGCTATGGTCGGGTTCCGCGTGGTTAGCTATTACATAATCAATATTACCCGGGTTAGTTTCATTTTTTAAATTATTTAAAAATTCACCGATATAGGGCTTCCAAACCGAATCTATAAGGGCGGTTTTTTCCGATTGTACAAGATATGAATTATATGAAGAGCCTCTGTCTGTGCTCATCTGATCTCCGTGAAACTTCCTGAGTTCCCAGTCAATCTTACCAACGTACTTCACATGCTTGCTTATCTGAACTGCCATTTTCTTCCTGCTTTTATCATTTTTAATAATATTTTTCTAAGATTATTGATTTTTTGAGATTACAAAAATAAGATTAATCCTTTATTTAGAAAAACTTGATCGATTTCCCCCTTATATTAATTTCAACTGATAAATCAGTATGAGGAGTAATTATGGGAAAATATATCAAAAAAACCGGTTAAGATATGAAAAATCAAAATCAACCGGTTAAAAAATGTCTCCGAATATGCTAATATCAAGCTATTTCGTTCCAATTATCAGCTTAGTGCCGAAAGGTGTATTTATTTCTTCTACTTTACTGAACCAGGCTTCCTTTAGCATTATCCATACATCGGTTTTTGTGTAAGCGTCGCCGCCTTTTGTATTAACCAGCATATTTATTGAAAGCAGGGCCGCGTTGAGTGGAGCGGTTCTGTCATCATCGATGATTTGATCCTGAATAACCACTTTTCCGTTTGAATTAAGTGAATCATAGCATTTCTGCATGAGCTTGATATTATCCCAGATTGAATACATCTGAATTATGGAAGAAATGAATATCAGATCGTAATTATTCCCGATATCGTCAATAAAAAAGTTCCCCTCAATAGTTTGAACTTTGTCCTGCAGCTCATTTCTTTCAAGGTGGGTTCGTGTCTGCTTTATAACGTTAGGATAATCAAAAGCGTAAATGTCCATAGAAGGTTTTTTTCTGGCAAAATTCATGGCATAAAGAGCGCTGCCGCAGCCGAGATCAAGCATTTTATTGCAATCATCGAGATCGATCATATTAACGATATCCGGAGCCTGCAAAGTTGCGTGCCAGTGCATACTATCAACAAAGGATTTCACCCAGTCGTCGTCTTTTTCGTCGATAGATTTATATTCGGGCGGTTCTCCTTTTTTTACGGCCGGAGCAAGCATTTCCCATGAGTCCCATAAATTCGAAATATGCATAAGGTCGCCCAAAAATTCGGGCCTGCCTTCCACCAGAAAGCGGCTTGTACCCTTCGTATTGCTGAACCGGTCGCTGTCTTTTTCGAGTAAATTAAGCGCGCAAAGCGCGTTCAACAGTCTGTCGAGTGATTTATGGTCAGCATTAATTTCTTTCGCGACCTCTTCTGAGGTTTTTTCATCATTATTAATTATAGTAAAAATATTAAGTTCCGTAGCGGTCAATAATACCTTACTTTTCTGATAAGCAGTGGCAATCTGCAGTATCGCGCTAACCGAATCGTCGCTTACCAGCGGGTTTGCGTTTCTTTTCATTTTCATTTCAATCTTCCGTATTTATTATGAAAAGAATGTAATTTGTAATAAATTTACAAACTTTTCATACCAATAACAAACTCATAATCTGTTCGGGCAACAAATATGTGGTATTAAGCTGAAGAAAAAGCCGCGTTCCGCCGCGGCTTATTCATCAATGTTTTTTATCTTCTGGTATATCAGCATGTTCAAGGATAATTTCGGCTAAATCCTTTACCTGAATATCTTCCGCGTCTTTTGCTTTAACACCGTCAGAGAGCATAGTCATACAGAAGGGGCAGTTGGCGGCTATTGTTTTAGCCCCGGAGCCGAGCAGCTCTTCGGTGCGTTCGATATTCACCCTCTTGCCTTTAGTTTCCTCCATGAACATCTGTCCGCCGCCTGCGCCGCAGCAAAGGCCGCGGTCGCCGCTGCGATCAACTTCGAGTATATTAAGGCCCGGAACCTTTTTCAGGGTACTCCTGGGTTCATCGTAAATATTGTTATACCTGCCCATATAGCATGAATCATGGTAAGTGATGTCAAGGGCTTCGCCATTGCCTTTCATCTTTAGTTTACCACTGTCAATCAATTCCTGAATATAGCTGGTGTGGTGTATCACCTCATAACTGCCGCCGAAATCGGGGTATTCATTTTTAAAAATATTAAAGCAGTGCGGACATGTAGTGACAATTTTCTTTACATCATAATTCTTCAAAGTTTCAATGTTTGCTTTTATCATCATATCGGCGAGGTATTCATGGCCGGTTCTTCTGGCAACATCACCGTTGCACTGCTCTTCTGTGCCTAAAATGGCAAAATTCACGTCAGCTGCCTGCATCAATTTAGCAAAAGCGAGTGATATCTTCTTTGCCCTGTCATCAAAGCTGCCCGCGCATCCAACCCAAAAGAGAATATCAAAACCGGGATTTTCCGCGGCTGTCTTAATGCCCGTGCCTTCAGCCCAGTCCGCGCGTTCCATAGGCGAAAATGCCCAAGGCGTGGAGTTATTTTCCATATTGCCGAATGTATTCTGAAGTTCCTGCGGAAAATCTGCTTCCATCATCACAAGTGAGCGCCTCATACCTACTATGGCGGGTACATGCTCTATCATTACGGGACATTCCTGCATACAGGCGCCGCATGTTGTACACTGCCAGAGAGCTTCGATATTCTCGTATTCGCCGACGAATTTTTTGTCCAGGATCTGCTGTTCTTCTTCTGTTAATGAAGGCTCTTCCCCGACTTTTTTCTTTAGCACGATTGGAGCTTTATCCATTGTTCTTTCGCGGAACTTCACGATAATTTCCCTGGGGTCCAGTACTTTGCCCGTAACGTTAGCAGGGCAAACGCTTGTGCACCTGCCGCAATGTGTACAAGTATAGCCGTCAAAAATTGTTTTCCATGAAACATCCTCGACATCCACAATGCCGAATTTTTCAACTCCTTCCTCTTCGAAATCAATCGGGTCGAGTCTGTTAACCGGGCCTATCTTGGAAAAGAAAACATTAGGCACAGATGTTAGCACATGTAAATGCTTGGAATAGGGAAGGTAATTGAGGAATACCAATATGAACACAAGATGTATCCAATAGCCTGTCTCATAGGTTACGGGAGCAGCAGAAACCGGAATCAGATCAGCGATAATAGCCGATACCGGCCTGACGGCCCAGGAAGCTTCTGCATTCATTGCTATTTGAGAAGCATTCTCCAATAATAAAGCCGTAACAATAAAAAATATCATCCCAAGAATAAAAGCGGCGTCGCGGCTTTCTTCCTGATTGATTTGAAGCCTTTTTACTTTCGCGATGAATCTTCTTTGCAATGCCCAAATTATTGCAATTACTATGGCTACACAGAATATATCTGTTAATATTGTGATGGCCGTGAAAACCGGCCCCAGAAAATTAAAAGGGTGGTGGATGCCGAATCCGACAAATATCGCGTTAAGAGCGGAAAACAGCAGGATAAGAAATCCCCAGAATATACCCGCGTGTATCGGGCCTGCCTGTTTATCGCGAAGTATTTTGGTTTGAGCGAAGGCGATTAAAAGGGTCTGCTTTATTCTTTCCCATACTCTGTCAAATCTGTTATCAGGTTTACCGATTTTGAGGTATTTGATAAGTTTCGCGGCATTTACTGCAAAGAAAACTACAGCAGCCAGAAATATCACGAGAAATATCCAGTTCTTTAGTTCGAATTCCATTTATGCATACTTTTAATTTGTTGATAATCATTTGCCGGGGCTTGCTTGCAAAGGCATGTTTAATCAGGGCTAAAGCCTGAGTGAAATTTAATTCAGAAAAACTTAACACACCTTTACCGAAAATCTAACACAATTAAGGCAAATATCAAATTAATTTTATAAAAAAGGCGGGAATGAAGCCGCCGGTGCTTATGTCCGGGCCGGTGGGAGCAAAGCCGGGATGGCGGCTTTACTCACATTTGAGCTTGTTTAACAGGTTTTCACAAGCGTTCTTAACGGATTTATCCGTCACTAAATAGTTTTCAATTGTCTGACATGAATGAAGTACAGTTGAGTGATCCCTTCCGCCGAAAGTTGAGCCTATGCTTTTTAGTGACATAGAAGTAAGCTGCTTTGCAAGATACATTGCCATCTGCCTGGCCAGAGCGATCTCGTGCTTTCTGGATTTGGATTCGAGCATGTCGATCTGGATCTTATAATAAGAAGACACAGCGTCCTTAATATCATCGATTGTCAGGGATTTTGGTTCAAGCGCTGAAATACCGTAAACCACTTCTTTAGCAGTATCAAGGCTTAGTTCTCTTTTATCAAGTGTTACTTTGGCAATCAGGGAAATCAGAGTGCCTTCGAGTGAACGAATGCTGGACGTTACATGCCTAGCCAGATAGTCTATTATATCCGGGGGCAGTTCAATACCTTCATCCATACTTTTCTTCTGCAGGATGGCCATTCTCATTTCGAGATCAGGCTGCTGAATATCGACCGTCAGGCCCCACTGGAACCTTGATATAAGCCTGTCATCCACATCCTGCAGTTCGCGAGGCGGTTTATCGCTCGAGAGCACAAGCTGCTTGCCTGCCTGGTGCAAAGCATTAAATGTATGAAAAAAGTTATCCTGAGTTTTTTCTTTTCCGCCGAAAAATTGAATATCATCGACTATAAGGACATCAATATTGCGATAGAAATTTACGAATTCGCTCACTTTGTTGTTTTGGATAGAGTTAATGAAATCCATAGTGAATGTTTCGCTATTGGTGTACATTACTCTTGATTTAGGATTTCGCTTTAAAATGCTGTTACCTATACCTTGAATTAGATGGGTTTTGCCAAGGCCGGTATCTCCGTAAACAACCAAAGGATTAAATCGGGTCCCTCCGGGATTCTCGCTGACTGCCCTGCCGGCAGAACTTGCCAGCTGATTGCTCTCTCCGATTATGAAATTATCCAGTGTATATTGAGAGTTAAGCCCGGAACGGTATGGCCGTGTGCTTGTCTCATTTCGGAAAGAAGGGGTTGCCACTGAATTATTATTTGAATTAGCCGACCCCTTAAAGGCGGGCACCCTTATTGTCCGGTTGTCTAAGGTAGTATCGCTGTCATCGACGACTACGTCGTATTGAAGTCTCGCGTCATCACCCAGTACCTGATAGATTGTTTTCTGAAGCAGAGAACTGTAATGCTCTTCAATCCATTCGTAAAAAAACTGGCTGGGGACAATAACAGTCAGGGTATTGTTATCCCATTTATAGGCTCTTATCGGCCTGAACCATGTATTGAAAACTGTGAGTTCAACATTATCGCCAATTATCTCAAGGCATTTTTCCCAGAATGCAATGGCTTTTTTATCGGCTGTTATATTCTTATGAGGTCTTTTTTTAGTATTTTCTTCGAATATTTCAGGAAATAACGGCAATGTTTCTGATTTTATAGAGCCCAATGTGATACCTGTTTTATTAATTGTTTGAAAATACGCGCTTTACGGCTGCGGATAATACCGCACGGTTCATTTTAGAGACAAAAAAAATACCTCTTTTTAAGCAACTGCTTAGGCAGTTAAGGTATTTTTCTTTGCCGCGTCGGCTGTAAATATTTAGTTGTTGAGTTAATGACCCGGAATTAATTTGTAATTTTTTCTTCAAAACCGCAAGCAAAATTTTTAGAATTATTTTAGTGTTTTTTTTCTGAAATTTGAAAGCGTGAAACAATTCAACAAGTTATAAAAAACAGTTAAAATGATTAATTTATTTTAACATAAAATTCATTTAAAAGCGACTCCTTTTTTGTGGCCATATTCAGGAATTTTGTTTGCATATAAAATTGTAGCGGTAAGTAATTGATATACAAAAGCTTGCGCGGCTGCAAAATATTATTCGAATATAATAGAACAAAAAAAGCCGATTTTGTAAATTCATAATTATCATTGAGAAGTAACTCTTTTGGCTTTAATCAGTCTATATGTTTAAGTAATTCTATTAAAATAAATAAAAGCTAATAACAGTAAATCCAATATGAGAACATTTTTACTATTTTTTGTTTTGATCGTTTCCAGCTCATCAATTTTTGCGCAGGAATATTCACATCAATGGATAGAACAAGAAATTGATGATTCTTTTACGAATATACAATTTCTGGATGTTTTTTTCCTTCCCGGCGATAGTTCCAACTACGGCTGGGTCTGCGGTTTTGAAGGGTCTGTACTCAGAACCACTGACGGGGGAGACACATGGCTGGGAGTAAAGATTACAGGAGTAAACCAGCTCGAGAGCATTAGCTTCGCGAATAAGGATGTCGGCTATACCTCCGGGGATGATTATATATTTAAATCAACTGATGGCGGTAGAACATGGTCACTGGTTTTCAATGGTTATGAGCAAAACGGCCTTTGGGGTAATTACTTTATTGATGAAATAAATGGCTTTGTGATCGGCGGCGGCTGCGATACTAATAATCAGGGCTACAATCAGTATTTCTTTAAAACCACTGACGGCGGCAATACATGGCATACTTATAAAGAAAGAGTACCAAATAGCGGATTAACAGACCTTATTGTATATGATCCTGACGGTTTGGGCTATGCCGCAGGCAGCGGACATATCTGGAGAACTTTAAACGGCGGCTTAACCTGGGAGATTTTCCGGGTGCTGCCTCATTCCAAATGGCATGAAGAGCTGGCGATCGATAATAATTCTATCCTGTTGCCAATTTCAGGCTCTTATTGCATAGGAGGGTATAATAACGGCGGTGTAATGTTCTCGACTGATATGGGAAATACCTGGGCAGTAAAAGACCTGGGAATTCCCTGCTTTGGTACATATTTAAAAAACGACAGCACGGGATGGGTGGTCGGTAACAATGAATCTGTATATTACACTTCTGACGCCGGCCAAACATGGGAGCTGCGCAATTGCGGCATCAGGCCAAAATCCAGGCCCACTGGCCTTCACACACACCTTGATGATATTTACTTTGTAGATGATACTACAGGCTGGGTTGTCGGCGAAGGAATTTATAAATATGACAGGTTTATAAAAAATAAAGTTGAAATTACAGCCAGGGGTGAGCTGCATTGCGAGGGTGATACCGTCTCACTTAGCGCCAATGAGGGGTGGAAAAATTACGAATGGTCAACCGGGGATACTACAAGAATTATTAAAGTTACTAGGCCCGGTGATTACCACTTGATTGCACGGAATTCACTTTGTGATTATAATATATCCGACACAATATCATTAAAGGTAGAAGACTTTAGCGAAAGGCCGGAAATTAATATCGTTGAAGAACCAATAGGAGTTCATTGCGAAGGCGATACCGTTACTCTGGCCGTTTATGAAGATTTTGATAATATTTCCTGGAGTACAGGTGAAACCGGTAAAACAATACAGGTAACTGAATCCGGCAACTATACAGCTACCATAATAGATCCTTCAGGATGCGAATGGAAAGAAAGCTACTCAGTTTATATATCCCGGCTACCCGAAATTGAAATCAACTCTGATTCTGACACCATTCTTTGCGAAGGCAATTTTATCACTTTATCCGCTAATGAAGGATTCCATAGGTACGAATGGTATGATGAAAATACCGGAAATATAATCAGCACCGGCAGAGTGGCTTCCATAACGGATTCAGGCACTTACTACGCGGTTGGTTATAATCAGGAGGGATGCAGCGATATTTCGGAATCAAGATTCATAGAATTAATTAACGATTCTAACCGCCTTGCGATGAGCATTGAGGAGCCTGACAAATTAGATTTCGGTATTACAGGACATCAAGAGATGGAATGTCGGGAGCTGTCTTTAACAAATACAGGCCAGGAAGAATTTGTTATCAATAATGTATTTATAATGAAAAATGTAAGCTTTTCCGCGCCCAAAAGTAAATTTCCGGTTATACTCGGCCCGGGTGAGACAAAAACCATGCTTGTCTGTTATTCACCGCGTGAATACGACATTGAAAGGGATACTCTCATTATTAATGATATTTGCAAGCAAAGAATAGTGCCCCTGCAGGGTGAATTTTCTCCGATCAAAGTCGATGATGTTTCCAGATGCGGCATACCTATAAGCTTTTCATCTCATGATATCCACCATTTCGCGGTTTCGGCCATGGTGTACCCTAATCCGGCTGACGATAATATTACTATCGAGCCAAGGGATTTTTCTTCAAAGGAACTAAAAGTTGAAATAATTAATTCTTTGGGGCAAATAAGCTATGAGCAAAGTATCAGCGCGGCCGGAAAGAGCTCAATAAATCTTGAATCCCTGAGCAGAGGCAGCTATTTTATAAGGATAATCGATGATCTGGGCTATTTGATAGTGCCCCTGACTATTGAATAGCAATATAAATAATAAAAAAAGCCGCCAGTAAATGACGGCTGTTTGAGCCACCTGTCGGACTCGAACCAACGACCTGCTGATTACAAATCAGCTGCTCTACCAACTGAGCTAAGGTGGCACTCGTTCAGCGGATACAAAAATAACACATTTTCAATTAATGCCAAACACTATTTTAGTTTTTTCAGAATAATTCCACAATTTTTCAGAATAATTCCACAATTTTTCAGAATAATTCC
>CAZJAH010000056.1:0-14830 GCA_964544155.1 uncultured Hyphomicrobiales bacterium
CCTATCCTGAAGGAAAAGCCCGGCATGGGGTAATTCTTGATTACGCGGTAGCTTTCATCAAGAATGTTATTGGCTTTCGCGAAAATAGTGAGATCTATGCCGCCAACCGATATTCCATATCCCAAGCTAAAATCCAGCAGGCCGTATTCCGGCATTAATGAACTGTAGCTGTTATTCAACAGGGAAAACCTAAATCCCGTATAGCTGTATCCGGCCGCCGCGCGGAATTTCTCAATTTCATAAATAAATCTTATAGATAGCAGTTCGGGCGGTACATATTCGAGGTAATTCCCGTTAGTGGGCGATCCCCCGCTTATATCCCTTACATCCTGAAAGGTATAATTACCCGATAGAGTGATATTATTCATAAAGCGGAAAGCAGCTTCCGCTTCGAATCCCGCGGATCTTGTCCTGCCGATATTTCTGGCGGTCCAAATTCCGGGCCTTGATGGTATCGATAGGATTTTGTTTTCAGTTAAAATGTAGAATCCGCTTATTCCTGCTGAGAATTTTTCAATAGCGTAATTTACTCCCAGATCGAATGAATGGGAGCGTTCCGGACTGAGCTCAGGATTGCCGTAATTCGGAAAATACAGCTCATTGAATGTAGGCGCGCGGAAGTTGTAAGTCCATTGCGCCCGGACGCTGATACTGCCATTAGCCGCGATCATGCCCAGCAGGGGGGATGCTGTCAGGCCGATATCCGAGATGTTGTCGAGCCGGATGCCTGCCAGAAATGACGGCGCGAACCCGCTATCGAAGGGGAAATAATCAGCCCTCGCCGATAGCGAGCTGCTGAACCTTTCGGCATTACTGCCTCCGCCTTCTATCCTTGAAAGGCTTTCCATACCGGAAATTCCGGCGCCGGCGCTCAAATCAATTGCAAGTGAGCTATAACTAAGGAAATAGCGGGCATTAGCGCTGAATTCATTGATGTCGAAGCTGTCCGTACGGCCATCGGGGCCGAATACTTTCTGCGAAGGGTCGCGGTAGCGGGTTTCATTAGACCTGTACATAAAGGCCGCGGATAAAGGCTTTTTTCCAAATAAATATTTTAAATTCAATATCCCCAGGAAGTCCTCTTCGCTTAGGCGGGCTTCTTCCGATTCCACTGTGCCGGTAAGGACCGCGCCCGGTGTGCCTCGCTCATTATCTCTGTAAAAAAAGTTTAGTCCCGCGCTCAATCCCCCAAAAGAATAATCCGCCAAATAAGCTATGTTAAAGTTTTCGAAGCCGGCATTTCTTCTTTGCAAAGTGGTATCCCTGCCTAGTATATTTGCCGAAAAATCAAAATCACCGGATGCGTCTGATTTCTCGATAAATAATTTATTGGATAATTTCCCTGTGGTATAGGCCGCGGAAGCGCTATACAGCTTTTCATCAAAGCTGCCGTAAGTAGATTTTAACTTAATATAATCTTCATTCCCCGGCCCTGTGATCATATTTATGGCTCCGCTGAGCGCTCCTCCGCCATAAAGTGACGAATTGCCGCCGCGGACTACTTCAACGGAATTGAGCAATTCCGCCGGGATAGAGCCGAGGTCTACTGTTCCGGTCTGAGGGGAGTTTATCTTCATTCCGTTGAAAAGTATAACGGACTGATTCGCGCCCGAACCCCTGATAGATACCGTTTTTAATCCGCCCATGCCGCCGTAATCCCGTATGTACAATCCGGGCAGGGAAGAGATTACTTCGGGCAGGGATAAAGCCTGTTTTTGTCTTATTTCGCTTCTAGTGATGAGTGATACGCTTCCGTACCTGAGCGCCTGATCGCTGAGCACACGGTCAGTGGTAACGGTAACTTCGTCCAGGGTATAAGTGGTGTCGCTATCCTGAGCCGGCAATAAAAAAGGAGTAATAGTGATTGCAATTAAAAAAAATACCCCCCGGCTTATCGCGCGCCGGGCACGCCGCGGGGGATATTCGTGTGGTTTGGCAATAATCATTTAATCTGCTACCCTGAAGGGTATTGACCTTATTTCTTTTCCGTTAATATAGCGCAGGTAGTAAGCGCCTGTGCTCAAATCAAGATCTTTGAGCGCTTTTTGATATTCAAGAGTGCCATCCGGGCGTACCCGCTCTTTAAATTTACCCAGGCTGATACCATTGATATTGTAAAACTCGATTTCAAGTTCCTTCTCGCATGAGCAGATGTCTTTAATGGAAATATGCATTATATCATCCTGATTCAGGGGGTTAGGGTAAATTTTTGCGAGCGCGTCCTGCAGTGGCGGATCATCCTGCTCAACAGAAACAGGCAGGCTTGTCCATATAGAAACAATATTCATCGGGGAGTAAAATTCATCGCTGATTATGCATGCGGCAATGATATATTCACCGCCATCGAACATCTTAGCCGCGATACCTTCTGCTTTGCCGGGTGTATGAATTATATCATCAATTTCTGAGGATTCCCAAGGATCTTCATATTGCCTGATATCGCCGGAGTAAGTAGTAACAAAGAACCAGTCTTCAGTTTTAGCAACAAAGCGGGGGCCGTTCCACCCGGTGGTACCAGTGGGGAATTGTTCTAAACTGCCGTTATTTCTGTTGATCATCGTAATACTGTGGCCGCCGTTATCAGCAATGTAAAGGAAAGGGCCTTCTGCAAATAAATTATTCGCGGTCGGGCCTGCTTCGAATGTTTCCATTGATGTAGCCTGGAAATTTTCCAGAGAGCCCTGTTGTACATAAGAGACAGTATCACCATAAAATCCTTCTGATAATACAGCGAAATCAATAATGTTATCAGGCATAATTTGCTGTAGAGCGACCTCAATAGGGTTAACCTCAGTTTCCATGCTGTACTTAAGCTGTTTTGTCTCCAGGTCATGTATCATCATTGTGCCTTTGGAATCAGGTCCCTCAGGAACTATGGAAGCAATAAGTCCCATGGTTTCATTTACATGCACACCTGACGCGCTGATATCCAGAAATTCATCTTCAAGCAGTTCAAAGGTATTTGCGTCAAAAACACTTATTTTGCCTTTGAAAGGTATGTACAGCTTTTCTGCCTGTTTGTCCAGAGCGGTCCTTATATAAAGCGGGTCAACAAAAGATCCGAATTCAAATTCCATTGCTTTCTGAGGCTCATAATCACCGCCTGAGATTACCCACCATGAAGGCTTTTCATCACCCATTTCAGGTTCGAACACACCGTTATAGTTGATGTCGGCTCCAAGGCAAATCACATGGAATTGCTTATCCTGATTATCCTCCATCATGTGTATTATAGCCGGCTGTTTGCCCACTTCAACATCAATTCTGTTCTTTGTCCAGGGGCCTTCATTTCTCTTATAAATAAGAAATTTTTTAGTTCTTTCAAGAATTAATAAATCCTCTCCCAGGAATTCCATAATCCCTAAATCATTCAGGGTTGAAACATTCATGGCTTTTATCGTGCCTGTGGTATCCGCGTGGACGACATTTTCATTAATGAAAATGATCTCATCGGTTGTTATATCATATTTGACCTGCTTCGGGCCAAGATCGCCGGTAATTTTTGTATCGATTGAAAATTTAAGGCTCATATCGGCCGTGTTGTAAACATCAATTATATGTCCGGGAATAGAGCTTACTATAAGCATTCCATTACCGGTTTCGAGGCCTGTAATTTCATGGTCATAATTAATGGTTTCCGTAATGAAGCTTTGTGTGATCAGGTCTAAAGTGCCAGTCACCAGCGCCGGAGCGCCTTCGCCCGCGTGAGTGGCAGCGGCGATTTTAAATTTGGAACCATTGACGAATGCAATTAGCTGCGAGACATTCATGCCAACTTGTTCAGTAAAAAGAAGTTGGTCATTCGCGATATCAAAAATACGCACCCTGGAATGGCCTTCCAAATCAGTTTCTGTTATAAGCAGTGTTGACAATTCAAAATCAAGCGAAACAGCATCAATAGCTAAAATCGTATCCTTAATAACTTCAAAGGTTTCTAAATTATAGCTGGCAATTCTGCCTTTCAAAGGCATGTAAAGGATACCTTCATTTTCATCTATGGCTGCTCTGGTGATTGATTTGACTGAACCGAAATCAAATGTGTGCCTTTTTTGAGTATTAAAGAAACCCGGTTCGCCGGTAAATGTCCACCATTCCGGTGAAGCGTCACCTTCATCCTTTATGCCGTTTTGGTTAGCGTCGTATCCGGCTGTTATGAAGTGAATGATGCCGGATTCCTCATCTTCATACATATAAGCTATGCTGCCCTCGCCCTCGTAATTTAGGGCTAAATCATTATAGGGCGTAAAGTAATCTTTTGCATCCGAAACGCCGAAAGCAAGGATAAACAAAGCAAAAATAAATAAGTAAAACTTTTTCATACCCAAAACACCTTAATTTTATGCGATAATAATAATTATTAGCAAAAAGGCTTTTTAGGGCAAATAAAGCAATAAAGAGGAAAAATTCGGGTAATAAAGAGAGGGCCCGGTATTCCTCAAAGCATCCGTATCGCGCGGATGTTAATGCCGAAAAAAGCATTCCCAATGAGCATTGAAAGCAGGTCTTCTGACTCCGGGGTCGTCCTCGGCTTTTCGCCTTCCCGCTATCGCAGTGGCTGCCTTACGGCCTGAAAAGCTTCGTCGCCCGTCACAGCGGCGCTACCGTACAGGATTTTCACCTGTTTCCCGAAAGATATAATTATCTTTCTTACTTTCAATTGATCAAAAATATCAAAAAAATTACAAAATAAAAATTAAATTAAGAAAAGTACTGCTACTCCGCCGAATGCTATGAAAGCTCCGATTATCGCGCGAAGGGTTAGTTTTTCCTTATAAATAATCGCTGATAGCGGCAGCATAATTATCGGTACAGTGGCCATGATGGTAGAAGCTATACCGACTTTGGTATAAATAATTGCAACAAAGGACAGGGTTATGCCGAGATATGGGCCGATAAATGACCCGGCAAAAACATTTAAAAATGTTTTCCGGCTTTCGATATACAATTTGAACGGATTCTTATATCTGTTAGCAAAAGCCGCAAGAGGCATTAGTATTATCACTGCCGTGATTATCCTGTAAAATGTTGCGGTAATGCTGTGAATATCACCGGATTGAAAGGCAAGCTTTGCAAAAATCAGCCCCGAACCCTGGCCGGCAGCCGCAAGAAAGCCGAATATCACGCCTTTCAGCGTTATGTTGAACCCTCCATTAGGAACTTTGGGCTTTTCCAAAATAACAATAGCAATACCGAAAAGTGTTACGCTTATACCCAGAATACCCGTCAGGTTTAGGCCTTCATCAAGGAATAGGTAAGCCAGCACTGCCGCCAGAGCAGGATTGCTCGAAAGCAGCAGCATACTTACACGCGGGCCGATCTCTTTAAACGAACGGAATAAAAATGAATCGCCCAGCACAAGGCCAACGAATCCGCTCAATGACAGGTAGACTAATTGCTCAGTGCTAATGGCAAAGCCAATGCCGGTTACCAGTAATGAAAGGCATAACAAAACGCCGGCCAGTATCATTCTGTCCACGTTAAGCTGTATAGGCCCGATTTTTATTGAAGCCGCAGTAAATATGAATGACGACCCCGCCCACATAAAGGCGGCGGCCAGCGCGGCAATTTCTCCGATCAGATTCATTTATCCGGTACAAGTATAAAAAAACAAAAATAAGCTATTTTTACCGGATAATCTCCACCCTCCCTCACCTGCTGATCAGAATTTCTGCTGCGGAGTACTTTGGTTTACGTTCTCCCACTTTTACCACCCCCTTTTAGGTATAAGATTTGTTTGACTTTTTTTATTTAAAATATTGTTGCTAATTTTTCTTTAACGGCTTTTTTTTGCCATTATTCTATTATTATCGGCCTGGAGCGCCCTAGCTTTAAATTCGTATATTGCAAGTCTAAGATATATGATGGAAAAAAGAAAATATCTGGCATCTATTGTATCGGCGGTAAGCAAACTCCTGAGCGCGGAGGGGATATCGCTTCTGCTGGCTATGGCGTTCAATATCATCCTTGGACGGGAAATAAAGGAGGAGGCCTTCGGAGCATACTCCCTGGCTCTGATTGTGGCTATCCTTATGAAAACCATAAGCGAGGCCGGCCTTGAGATAAGCATCCCGCGGGATATTAACCGGCCCGGCGCCGATATGAAACAATCCCTGTTTCGCGGCCAGGAAGTTAAGAATACCGTCTGGCTGATGCTAATACTGCCATTTATACCCTTAATGTACTTTACTACGGGCATTTGGTCTTCTCTGATAATGCTGTTATGGGTTATCCCCATGAATATTTCTTTCACTTACAAAGCAATTCTTAGAGGTAAAAACCGCATGGGCGCTATCGCCCGCTACGAGACGGTTTTCAATTTCATTCAGTATGGAGCAGGAATAACGCTTGTTTTTTTATTTCCAGAAATTTGGATCATATTCATCCTTTTTATGACTGCCGAACTGCTTAAAAGCCTCGCTTTATATAATTATGTCAGAAAATATTACAGCATTAATGATAAATACACTGCATTGTATAAAGTCAATTTTGGAATTTTAAAGGAAAAATCCTTTATAAAAGAACACTGGAGCCTGCTCAGTATTAATCTTTTCAGCCTTTTGCATTACAGGATGCCGCTATTTGCCGCGGGATGGTTTGGAACTGCGGCTGCGGCGGGCCTGTTCTCGGCGGCTTTAAGGTTTATAAGCCTGCTCAGAGTATTACCCGGCATAGTGCTGAATGTGATGATCCCTGTTTTCTCCGTGAGAAGATCCTCAGGTGAAAGAGGTTACAGAGGAATGGTGTTTGGCATATCCGCGGCTGTGGGTATTGCTATCAGCCTGGCTCTATGGATGGCGGCAGAGCCATTAATGAAACACACATTCGGATTTATGAAGGCGGTACCTGTACTCAAGGTTTTAGCCTGGGTTTATTTTCCAATTATGCTGAATAATACCATGGAAGCCTGGCTACTGGCTGAAGACAGGGAAAGTGAAGTTAACACAGGATTATTTATCGCGTTATTAGTGATCTTCGGCGCTTCGGCATGGTTTATTATTTTATATGGATCTATCGGTGCGGCATATGCCGCGCTGGCGGGTAATTATTTCATTACATTTTACTATGTAATTCTTATTTTCAAAAAAACAAAGTCGTAAAGAAATAATAAAGCATCTAAATCCGAATAAACATTTTGTTTGATTATCTTTGTGTAATGACTAAAAATAAAAAACATGGAAAGGAAAAAGGATCCACCGGGCTCGACCTTAACTTTATGGATCACCTGGAGGAGCTCCGAACCCGCATTATCTGGGCATTGGTCGGAGTAATAATCGGCAGTGCCATAGCAAGTATATTCATTAACCAGATAATGGAATTTGTGCTACTTAATCCTGCCTCGTCAGTAAACCTGAAGCTGCAGAACCTGCGGCCTTTCGGGCAGCCTTTTCTATATTTCAAAGTGGTTATAGTCTGCGGAATAATCATTTCATTTCCTTTTATACTCTACCAGCTGTGGAAATTCATAGCTCCCGGCTTATACGAGAATGAAAGGAAGTGGGTAAGCAGCATAACATTCTTTACTTCCTTATGCTTCATGATCGGCATAGTATTCGCGTATTTCCTTATGATACCCTCAATGCTGCGCTTTGCCGCGAGCTTTGGCTCTGAAAACATCATGAATATAATTGACATAAATGAATACTTCAGCTTTATTACCATGATGCTGCTGGCATCGGGGCTGTTGTTCGAAATGCCTATGGTGGCCTATGTGCTTTCCCGAATAGGGATACTGTCGCCTCAGACTATGCGCAAATACCGCAGGCACGGGATAATAATAATACTTATCCTGGCGGCAATGCTTACGCCTTCGCCCGATCCGGTTAGCCAGCTTATTTTTGCTGTACCCCTGTTTGGCCTTTATGAGATCAGCATTCTTATATCCGGTATAGGTGCCCGCAAATATCAAAAAACCGTTGAACTGTGAGTCAGATTGTTTTATTAATATTCCAGCAATGATTTTCTTTGATAGCTTCTTCGAGCTAATTCAATTCATACTAAGCAAATACCGTATTAAGAAATGCTTACTTACAGGCAGATATTTTATTCCTTACTCTTCTTGAATCCCGGGCAGTTGTACCAGTGCATTACCATTATTTTGGGTGAAACCGGCTCGGCATTCCGGTAATCATAAAAGCCTCCTTTTCTTGAAGGAAGGTTCTTTTTGTTGTTACAGAGGCCGGAATTAAGATTAATCCTTTCGAAGTATCCGCATGTTTTACAAGTCTTTAATTCAGGATCAGCCATTGTTATTTCTCCCAGATAAAAAAGTACATAAACTAAATATAAACAAATAACCTGAAAAGTCTAATTTTATATATAAATTGTTTTTAAGAAAACAAAATTACGGTTATATATAGGATATAAGTATACTTGTTAAAAAAATATTAAGGTATTTTTTATAAAAATTAAAATTTAATATTATATTGCCTTTCTTATTTTGTATAGTATCTTAATTTTATTTTAACAGATTAGGGGCAGTGATCAACAAGGAGATGTCAACTCCTAATACCATAAAGAAGATTAGTCTGCCGGTACAGGAGCATTTGCCTGAATTTAATAAATTCTTTAAAGAGCAGATGCGCACCGATGTGCCGCTTTTGAATATAATCCTGAGGTATATTACCCAGAGAAAAGGCAAGCAGGTCAGGCCGACCATTGTGTTTCTCTCGGCAGAATTATGCGGGGGTGTAAGCCGGCGTTCTTATGTCGGAGCTACAATGATAGAGCTTCTCCATACAGCTACACTTGTTCACGATGATGTCGTTGATCATGCTTCTGAACGCCGTGGGCTGCCTTCGATCAACGCTGCCTGGAATAATAAGATTTCAGTGCTCATAGGTGATTTTTTACTTGCCAAAGGCCTTCTCACTTCAGTAACAAATACAGAATATGACTTTTTGAATGCTACTTCAAAAGCTGTACAGAGGATGAGCGAAGGCGAGCTGCTATCCATCGAGAAAAGTCGCAGCCTGGATGTCGATGAGGAAATATATTTCCGGATTATTTCGGATAAAACCGCTTCGCTTATGTCATCCTGCTCCGAGATCGGCGCCCTTAGCGCCTGCAATGATCCTGAAAAGGTAGGCGCGCTTGCGCGATACGGCGAGATGGTCGGTATTGCATTTCAGATAAGGGATGATATTTTTGATTATGTATCCAAAAGCACAACAATCGGAAAGCCCGTTGGTAACGACCTGAAAGAGAAAAAGCTGACACTGCCCTTAGTGTACGCTTTTTCCGAAGCTCCGGCAAAAGAGGTCAGGCTGATCAAGAAGATGATAAAATCCGGTAAGTTGAAAAAGAAGGATATTAAGGAGATAATTTCATTTGTCGAAGATTACGGCGGTATTGAGTACGCCATAGATAAATCCCGTGAATACTCCGCCAAAGCAGTAGATTCTCTTAAATTATTTGATGATTCCGAAGCCAAAGAATCCCTTAAAGCATTTGCTGAGTTCGTTGTGATGCGTCATTCCTGATCTTATTCACAACATACACTTTTTTATACAGGCATTCTTTTATTTTTATTCCGAAATGATTAATTTTATTTAAAGATATTTCATTTTTCTGATGTATTACTTTATAAACCATAGAACATGCACGAAAGCGAATATAAGCAAAGCACCGCCTATACTACTGAAACCTCTATCCGCGAGGCACAGAAAACTTATATTGTCCGGAGGCAGCAGAGACTAAATTATGACTGATATTTCTCCACTATTCGCCCTTGAAGCAGAAGAGCTTCTGGAAGCAGGTAAGATAGATGAATCCATAGCGCTATGCCGCGAAGGCCTCGAAGCTTATCCTGATTATCCCGCCGGGCTGGCCATTTTGAGCAGAGCGCTCAAAGAAAAAGGCGACGAAGAGGGTTCAAAAGAAGTGATCAAAAATGCCAGCCGAAAATATCCCGCTTATAAGGGGATAAAATCTGTGGCCGAACCTGCGGCTGAAAAAGAAGCCCAAGACATTACTGAAAAAGTGCCGGAGAAAGATAGCGCTTCGGATGAAGTTGACATCGAAGCCCTGCAAGCAGAAATTGCGGCCGAAGAAGAGGAGGCATCACAGGAAGCGGGAGAAGAGCAAGCATCAGAAAGGATGATTAATCAACCGAAAGACAGCCCCGAAGAAAATATTGACATTGATGCCCTGCAAAATGAAATAGCAGGGGAAGCCGCCTCAGAAGAGGCTGAAACAGAAATTGATAATGATGAGCCCTTGTTAGAAGCACAGTCCGATGAATTTGAATCAACTGTAGAATTACCTGTATCGAAAGAAGAGGAATTTCGGCCGGAAGAAAAACCTGAAGAGAATTTAATCAGCGATGAATATGACCCGGATATAGAAGCTCCCGAGGAAATTATTAAATACCATGAAGAAAGTTCTGTGAACCGGTCTGAATTATTTTCAAATAAGTTTAAATACTCAGATCATTCAGCAGCTAAAATAAATGCCGCTTTTATGATCGATATTCCTACTGAAGCTGTTATCTTACCCAATACGGCCGGACAAAAGGACACCCGGGAAATCGAGGTAAATACCGCAGGGCGGGATTCCGGGATGAATCTTAGCGCGAGTGATGCCGGATTGATTCCGGGACTGGATGATGAAGAACTTGACCAAATGGGAAAAGCCCGTATCCCTCAATCAAAATTAAAACCAGACTATACTTCGTTACCTGAACTTAACCTAAGCGCCTTGAATTTCGAATACAGCTCAGGCAGTATTACTGATCTGAATGAAATTGAAACTGATATTGCCCGCCTTGCAGAGTTGGTAGCAAAAACCAAAACGGCTAAAGAAGATAATGATATAAATGATTTTTCTGAAAGCAAACCCAAAATAAGGGTTACCGAAACTCTGGCTGAAATCTATAAGCAACAGGGTGCCTATGAAGAAGCCGTTAAAGCATATGAAACCCTTGCCGACCAGTATCCGGAAAAGGACGGCTATTACGCAGAAAAAATAAATGAAATTATTGAAATGAATAAGCAGAGGGATAAATAGCCCGTCAGGAGCTATTTTTCCGGCAATTTATCGACTTTATCCAGCCTGCGCATCATCTGGTTTGAGCGCGTGCCTATGAGGTTCTTCAGTTCGTTATCCGCCAGCCTGATCTTGTCGCGGGCTTTAGTCAGTGTTTCGGCGAATTTGGTAAATTCACTCTTCACTTCGGCAAGAATACCCCACACTTCAGATGTCCTCTTCTCGATAGCCAGGGTTCTGAAACCTACCTGCAGGCTGCTGAGAACGGCCGTAAGCGTTGTCGGGCCTGTTATTATAACTTTAGCGCTGTTCTTTATCTCCTCGAACAGGCCCGGAATCCTCAGGCATTCCGCGTATAGCCCTTCAAACGGCAGGAACATAATGGCGAAATCAGTCGTATGTGGCGGCGATATGTATTTTCCGCTAATATCTCTTGCAAATGATTTAATTTTGTTGCTGATATTCCTGACGAATAGCTCGATCGCTGTTTTATCGCCGGCGTCATAAGCTTTTAGCAGGCTTTCGTAATCTTCCGAGGGAAATTTGGAATCTATCGGCAGATATACGGGCATGCCGGAATCAGTTTTCCCGGGCAGCTTAACGGCAAATTCCACGAACCTCGAACTGCCGGGTACAACCTGCGCGTTTGCTTCATACTGATCAGGGGTAAGCAGATTGTCAATAATATTCGCGAGCTGGTATTCACCAATTATGCCGCGTGTTTTAACATTGCTGAGTACTTTCTTCAGGTCGCCCACACCTGAAGCCAGTACCTGCATTTCACCCAGGCCTTTCTGAACCTCTTCCAGATTTCTGCTCACCATGGTAAAAGACTGCGCCAGCCGCTTATCGAGCGCTTTACCGAGCTTTTGGTCAACTGTTTCGCGCATTTTATCGAGCTGTATGCCATTATCTTCCATCATAGATTTGATGGATGCTTCCATGCTCAGCCTGATTTTATCCATGCTATTATCTGTGCTTTCCCGAAATTCCCTCTGGCTGTTGAGTACCGCGTTAAAGCTTTCCCTTTGCGATTGCAGGAAGTTGTTAATTTCATTCCCTATTTTCTCCTTGAAAGCATCGAATATCTCCCTTTGCTCCTTTCTGTTAACGCGGAAAATATCCTCCAGCTTGCCGCGAAGCTCGTCCTGCTTTTCGCCGGTAAGTTCCATGATTCCTGCCAGCTTCTGTTCTGTGGAGGCTTTAAGTTTATCTGTAATCTCAGTATACATATTCAGATGCCGGGCCTGTTTTTCCTGTAGTTCGGAATTTCTTTGAATAATATCGCTCGAGAAAACCTTGAAATTCCCCGCGAGCTCTTCTCTGGAATCCCTGGCAGAACGAGAGGCTTCTTCGCGGCTTCGAAGGAAATTATCTTCGAGTGCGCTGCCGAGGCGTTTAAGCTCTTCATTCAGGAGGATGCCGGGCTTTCTGATTTTTGAGTAAATGATGATTAGCAAAATTAGCGATGCGGCCAGCAGTACGGCTATGATAATCAAAAGTATATCAGTCATAATTTTTTAAAATTTCATAAAAAAAACTGTCATCAATATATGGTTTTTGCGTGAAAAAATTCAGCCCCGGCCACTAATAAATTGCTCTTTAATTGTTGGGGAAATCAAAAAAACACCCTCAAATGTCTGTCATGAGCACGCGTGTGTAGTTATGTGCTCGTTTGAACACGTATGTGCTCGCGTATTTAGTTTTGTTTAAATGCATTTACTTGTCAGTAGGCGCTGCGGGTTCAATTGCCAAAAATTGATTAAAAAAAACCAGAAAATTGTTGATTAACATTCAGTTGTGCTTTGATTAGAAGATTGGATAGCTTATATTATATCGGCAAATGGCAAACCTAATGTCATCGTTGTGCTTTGATTAGAAGATTGGATAGCTTATATTTTTATCCGTGCGTCAGCGACCGCCCTGGTGTTGTGCTTTGATTAGAAGATTGGATAGCTTATATTGCGCTTTGCTGGTGGATATACATCATACCTGTTGTGCTTTGATTAGAAGATTGGATAGCTTATATTCCTTTTCTGTTGTCGGTATAGCCCCGACCGTTGTGCTTTGATTAGAAGATTGGATAGCTTATATTCCGCATCCGAGTCGGGTGGCCTACTGCCTAAGTTGTGCTTTGATTAGAAGATTGGATAGCTTATATTGAATTAAAACATCATAAAAATATTCAGCCGTTGTGCTTTGATTAGAAGATTGGATAGCTTATATTCCTTCTTTGTTTAGTTCATTCATGATCTCTGTTGTGCTTTGATTAGAAGATTGGATAGCTTATATTTACAGGCATCGGAACAATATTTTTGCACCTGTTGTGCTTTGATTAGAAGATTGGATAGCTTATATTTAATCACCATGAGTATTTTACTGCCGTCAGTTGTGCTTTGATTAGAAGATTGGATAGCTTATATTAGTTTCCAAAATAAAAGACTCGCTTTTTGAGTTGTGCTTTGATTAGAAGATTGGATAGCTTATATTAATTTGAATTTATTTTCCCTGCTTAAAGTGTTGTGCTTTGATTAGAAGATTGGATAGCTTATATTTCAGGTAATCGCAAGTAATTGATAAATTTTGTTGTGCTTTGATTAGAAGATTGGATAGCTTATATTGCGTTTGTTTCTCTCTATAATTCTGTCCAGGTTGTGCTTTGATTAGAAGATTGGATAGCTTATATTAATCGATATGATTTAAAACATGGTAGATTGTTGTGCTTTGATTAGAAGATTGGATAGCTTATATTCCCAAAGCGTTTTATAATCTTCTGAGAAAGTTGTGCTTTGATTAGAAGATTGGATAGCTTATATTTATAAACGGCAATGGTTTCCGGCAGGTTCGTTGTGCTTTGATTAGAAGATTGGATAGCTTATATTTAAACCCGTCGGAAGTTAGTTTAAACGGAGTTGTGCTTTGATTAGAAGATTGGATAGCTTATATTTTAGTTCTTCTGTTATCTCCCTTGTTGCTGTTGTGCTTTGATTAGAAGATTGGATAGCTTATATTCTTCTTATACATACGGAACAGATTATGACAGTTGTGCTTTGATTAGAAGATTGGATAGCTTATATTCTAAGTACAACCAGCTTCTGCGCATCGAAGGTTGTGCTTTGATTAGAAGATTGGATAGATTATATTAGACGGGCTTTGTTAAATTATTTTCTTGAGTTGTGCTTTGATTAGAAGATTGGATAGATTATATTGATACTTTGGACAAAGCCGTTACTATTTAGTTGTGCTTTGATTAGAAGATTGGATAGATTATATTTTTAGTTCTTCTGTTATCTCCCTTGTGGCTGTTGTGCTTTGATTAGAAGATTGGATAGATTATATTTTTTGAGCAAGTTATTGGAGCCGTGCAGGGTTGTGCTTTGATTAGAAGATTGGATAGATTATATTCATCCAAACAATTTGCCGATAATGTAGGTGTTGTGCTTTGATTAGAAGATTGGATAGATTATATTTCCTTCCTTCTTTCATTATATCTATAAAAGGTTGTGCTTTGATTAGAAGATTGGATAGATTATATTGCAGTCAGGCAAAGATAAGGACGGCCAGCCGGTTGTGCTTTGATTAGAAGATTGGATAGATTATATTTGCACAAATAACAAACTACCAATGCCTTAGTTGTGCTTTGATTAGAAGATTGGATAGATTATATTCCAGCGAAGGCTACCGTGGCGGCGAATGGGGTTGTGCTTTGATTAGAAGATTGGATAGATTATATTAATTCGTCCGCGTAATCATGCGCTGTGAGGTTGTGCTTTGATTAGAAGATTGGATAGATTATATTACGTGCCCTATAACCCCTGTATTGGCAGGGGTTTTGGGCTATTTAACA
>CAZJAH010000057.1:0-13064 GCA_964544155.1 uncultured Hyphomicrobiales bacterium
GAAACAGAATTCGTTTTTCTGTGTTCTTCTTTACAAAGGGGGACATTAAATTATTGAAATTAGATCAGGCAGAAAAAGTACTGGTTAAGCTTAACTTTCAGTTGCTTTCTAACGGTAGCACTCCTTCATCTAATGGACAACTATATCTGCATAGGCGGCAATTGCAATCCTTTTTTTAAGGGCTTCGGGCATATGGCCGGGTTCTTTTTTCTGCTTTACGGTGCATTGTTTGTAGGATTTTCTCTGCAACTAATGATCACTCCAATGTTTGGCTTTACTAATGAGAGACTGCTAAGGAATTTCGGAGATAAAGCTAAGCCTTAAGTTAAAAGATTTCGATGGTATGATAATTCACCCGATCCCCTTGCATTTATTGCCGGGCTGCTTCGTCTTTTTTATAATTCTTTACGGATTTTAATTAAAATTAATAAATGAGACAGAAAGAAGTTTATACCGCAGACACAGATAAATTGCTTGAATTTTCAACCGAGCTCTTTAAGCACAGGCTATTGCCAAACTGCAAGTTTCCCGTCGGTGAGGAAGTAAGAAAATTCGCCGATGAGATGCTCGCGGTAATATTCCCTCATTACAGCGATAAGCTCTACTATTCGCCGGAAGAGATCAAAGCCGAGCTGACTCTGCTTAAAGGCCGGCTCATACGCATATTAAGTCCGGTATGCACAGCTAACACAAGCGATTCCGAGGAAATTGCCGGATACTTTCTGAGCAGGATACCGGAGATACACGAACTGCTACTTCTCGACGCCGCGGCAATGGAAAAAGGCGATCCCGCGGCTTCAAGCATAGATGAAGTGATAATAACCTATCCCGGATTTTTTGCTGTGGCAATTTACAGAATGGCGAATATTTTTTATCAAATGGATGTGTCCCTGCTCCCGCGCCTGCTGACCGAGTACGCGAATCAGCGCACGGGAATAGACATCAACCCCGGAGCGCGCATAGGGCGCTCCTTCTGCATCGATCACGGCAATGGCATTGTTATCGGCGAAACAAGCGTTATCGGCGATAACGTTAAGATATACCAGGGAGTTACTTTAGGCGCGCTCAGCGTTAAGAAAGAACTTGCAAAACAAAAGCGCCATCCGACAATAGAGGATAATACGGTCATATATTCAAGCGCGACTATTTTAGGCGGCAGGACTGTAATCGGGCAGGGCAGTGTAATCGGCGGTAATGTCTGGCTCACGGAAAGTGTTCCTCCGGGCAGCGTTGTTTATCACAAAAGTGAAGTGCACGTTCGCAAGCCGGGAGAAGAACTGAAGGAACCAATAAATTTTGTCATTTAACAAGAGGGATTTAATGAAGGCGAGAAACATTCTCCAAACAATCGGAAACACACCCCACGTAAGAATAAACAGGCTTTTTGAAGAATACGCCGAGGTATGGCTCAAGCTGGAAAGAGCAAATCCCGGCGGCAGCATTAAGGACAGGATAGCCCTTTCTATGATTGAAGACGCCGAAGCCCGGGCTATTATCAATAAGGATACGATACTGATCGAACCGACTTCGGGAAATACAGGCGTCGGACTTGCTATGGTAGCAGCCGTTAAGGGCTACAGGCTTATACTCGTTATGCCTGAATCAATGTCAATCGAGCGCAGAAAAATTATGAAGGCCTATGGCGCTGAATTTGTGCTGACACCCAAAGAAAAAGGCATGAAGGGCGCTATAGAAAAAGCGGATGAACTGCGAAATGAAATGACAAACTCTTGGATACCGCGCCAGTTCGATAATGAATCTAACGTCAGGGCTCACTCAGAGAACACCGCTCAGGAAATTCTCAAAGACTTTCCCGATGGTATTGATTACCTAATTACAGGCGTTGGTACGGGCGGCCATATAACAGGCTGCGCTCAGGTACTGAAAGAGAAATTCCCGGATCTGAAAGTATTTGCCGTTGAACCCGAAGATTCGCCCGTACTGAGCGGCGGCGAACCCGGGCCCCATCCTATTCAGGGCATAGGCGCGGGATTTATCCCCTCAATTATGCAACCAGATTTGCTTTCAGGTGTTATTAAAGTAAGCAGGGATGAAGCATTTGATTTTACAAGAAAAGCCGCAAAGAAAGAAGGCATATTCCTGGGAATATCATCAGGAGCAACTTTAGCGGCGATTTCAAAGAAGATCGGAGAAGAAGCAAGGGATATAAGAATACTCGGTTTCTGCTATGATACCGGTGAAAGATATTTGACAATAGAGGGCCTTTTCGATTACTAATGCTGAATTTAAGCAAAGAAGAGATAATAGAGCTGACAGCTCCTTCCGGCGGGCGCTTTGCCTGCCGGGATAAAGCGGCTGCTTACGCTTTCTGCGAAAAGCTTACTAAATCGCATTATGAAAATTTCCCTGTCGGGTCGGCCCTTTTGCCTAAAGATAAACGCAGGCATTTTTATCCCATATATATTTTTTCGAGGGCGGCGGATGATATAGCGGATGAATTCACCGAAACACCGGCGGAAGAGCGCATAGGCCTGCTCGAGAGCATGGCCGGGCTGATCAGGGCGCCGGATAGCAACCGGTCGAACCCGCTGTTTATTGCGCTAAACCTTACAAGGCAGGAACTCGATATACCGGCTGAGCCTTTTTTAAAGCTGCTGAAGGCTTTTAAAATGGACGTGGAATTCAGGCAACCGATAAATAAGGATGACCTGAATTATTACTGCGCTCACTCGGCTAACCCGGTCGGAGAGCTGGTACTCAGGATATTCGGCAGATATAATGAAGAAAGCTCCGAATACTCTGATGATATATGCACCGGATTGCAGCTTGTTAATTTTTGGCAGGATATCAGCGTCGATGTGCATAAGGGCAGATGCTATATCCCTAAAGATGTTTTGAAAATGCACGGCCTCGATGGAACAAATTATCTAAATTCAGACAAAAGGATTGAGCTGGCCGGGTGTCTTTCATTTTTATATGATTATACTGAAATTTTTTTTAAAAATGGTTCTAAATTAATAAATTACCTGAATTCAAAACGCCTAAAGGCAGAAATTGCATTAACTATTGAAGGCGGAAGGCTTATACTGCAAAAATTAAAGAAAATGGGGCCGGAAGTAGCCGGCAAACGGCCTAAGTTAACAAAAGCCGATGCCGCGGTATTATTATTGAGAACTTTTATACGCCATAAGGTGATATGATGGATTCTTTATCCCAATTGGAATTAGCTAATCATGAGAAGGTAACTCCTCCTCAAACGGAAAAGTCGAATTTTTACTATTCCTTTTCTTTTTTGCCTCGCGAAGAAAAAAACGCGATAATATCGGTATATGCCTTTTGCTCATATATCGATGATATTGTTGACAGCACTCCTTCATTTCAGGAAGATATCGTTAATGAAAAAATGGAGCGGCTCGCCTGGTGGGAAAATGAAGTAGAAAAGATTTATAATAACGAGTTAAAAAGCCCCTTCCTACAGCCGTTTATATCGGTTATACGAAGGTTCGATATCCCAAAGCAGTATTTCCTTACTTTAATAGACGGCTGCAGGCGCGACCTTTTGCAGAACCGCTACGAGAAATTCAGTGAACTAAAGGACTACTGCTATTCAGTGGCAAGCATTGTAGGGCTTATTTCTATAGAAATATTCGGATATAAATACGAGGAAACAAAGAATTACGCAGTTAACCTTGGATACGCCCTGCAATTGACGAATATTTTAAGAGATATTAAAGCCGATAAAGACCGCGGCTATATTTATTTGCCCAAGGAAGACCTTGAGAGATTCAATTATTCGGAAGAAGACCTCATGAATGAGGTTTATAACGAGAATTTCGTAGAACTGATGAGATATCAGACAAAAAGAGTCAGGCAATATTACCACAAAGCCAGGACTTATCTAAGGCCTGACGAAAGGCAGACCATCATAGCCGCTGAAATAATGGATTCTATATATTACAGGCTGCTCGACAAAATTGAACTGAACGAATTCAATGTCTTTAAGAAAAAGATCAGGGTTTCTACGATTCATAAAGTATTGAAAACACTAAAGCACTGGCTTTCTATAAATGTTTTTATCAACAGAATAAAAAAGCAGCCGTAACTTTTTTGACAATAAATTGTTAATATATAAATTAATTCAACAGGATCACTGAATGAATACTGAGCAAAAAGAAATACAATTTTCTGAAAAAGAACTCAAAGATATAGAACAACTAAAAGCTAAATATCCAAATCCCAAAGCAGCTTTAATGCCTGTACTGTGGATGGCCCAGAAAAAATTCGGATGGCTTTCAAAAGATGTAATGAAATATGTAGGCGAAGTAATGGAACTGCCTTATTCACATGTTTACGGCGTGGCAACCTTTTATACTATGTATTTCAAAAAGCCCATGGGTAAATATCATATTCAGGTTTGTACGAATGTATCATGTATGCTTCTTGGGGGTGAGGAGATTTTCATGTATTTACAGGAAAAACTCGGCATAGGCCATAATGAATGTACCGAAGACGGCCTTTTCTCACTTGAGGAAGTCGAGTGTATGGGCGCTTGTGGCGGTGCACCGATGATAGCCGTCAATGAAGACTATTACGAAAATGTAAACGAAGAGCAAATAGATAAGCTGCTCGATTCACTTCACTAATTATTTTTTTTTGGAAGGGGAAATAGCATGAAAAAACAATCTTTTTACAAAAACACTTACCTGCCGCTGGCCGTTTCTCTAATGGCTATGCTGTTCCTGATGGCAGGATGCGGAGGCGATGACAACGACAATCCTGCAAAACCTTCAGCCCGGCTGAAAGTAAATCAGACTGCGGTTAATTTCGGTACTGTTAAAACAGGTACCACTGAAAAAAGAGTTTTAGTTATTATGAACGAAAGCGACTCCGATGCCGAAGTTCAAATTGAAATTAGCGGCAATAACGCCGGGTTGTTTTCAGCCGCGAGTGAGAATTTCACAATTAATGCCGGCAAAAGCCATAACCTCGATATCAGCTTTACGCCTCAAGCAGAGGGCCAGTTCTCAGCCGCTCTGAAAGTTAATGATATTGAATTAACCCTCAACGGCACCGCCGCCGAGCATCTGTCACTTATTATTGAACCAAATCCTTTAGATTTTGACATAATAAAAGAAGGTGCTTCAAAAGAGCAGGATTTGACTATTCAAAACAAAACTTCAGAAGTTATAACAGTCGACGGGACTATTAGCGGCAGCGATGCTTCAGCTTTTTCAGTTGTCAATAAACCTGCTACAATTGGCGCAAATTCAAATGCAACAATTACCATAGAATTTTCTGCTTCAGCGAAGAAAAATTACTCCGCTGAAATGACAATCGACAGCGAAGGCAAATACAAGGTACAGCTTGTAGGACGCGCGGGAAAGGCTCTTGAGTTTTCACCGGCTTCACTGGATTTCGGCGCTGTTACCGTAGGAAACAAGAAGATATTATCCCTTGTACTGGAAAATATTTCTAAATCGCCGGTTTCCGTCAGAGATATAGCGATCGGCAAAAATGATGATAATGCATTTGCTATATCTGCTACTCCCAAAGCTTCAGAATTACAGCCCGGTGCGTTCGATACTGTTAAGATAAGATTTTCACCCGAAGCAGTGGAATCTTATACTGCTGAACTTTACCTTGATAAAGAGAAATCCATAATAGTGCCCATTTCAGGCGATGGTTCTACTCTCTTTGAAGTTACTCCGAATGAAGACTATGACTTTGGCGAAGTCATGACAGGTGAAACTGAAGAATACACAATAAAAGTAAAGAATATATCATCAGATGAAATCGATATTGAAGTAAAATTCGGCTCATCCATGCATCCCGGATTTAATCTTAAGGAAGATCCGAGCGGTAAGCTTGCTGCCGGAGCAACGGCTGACGTTATTGTCGAATTTTCTCCCAACCAGGAAAAATCATATGAAGAAAATCTTATCATTGAGTCGGATAATACCAGCATGACTATAAAAGTTTCAGGCTCGGGGAAAAAATCAGCTCAGGCTGCCCAGGAGATCACTGCCCCTAACGTAGGTTCCGGGCCGCAGATAGACGGAACAGTTGACGGTGTATGGTCGCAGGCTGATTGGCTTGAACTGGAACTGAAACAGCTTGAAACAACTATAACTGACAATACTACTTATAATGCCCGAATCAAATCCGTACATGACGGCCAGCACATTTACTTCCTGGTGGAAGTTGAAGACGGCACACCACATGAAATGCCAAACCGCTTTGAATTCCTTGGCGGCGATCCTTCCGATGACCAAAACTGGAAGCTTAACAACAACGGCCAGGACGGGCTCAGTTTTGTTTTTAACATGGGCGGAGCCGTGGATATTGCCGACAGGCCCTTTAGTGAAGTAGGCTGCTTTGTTTCGTGCCATGCTTCTAAATCAGCCGGAAATTACGAAGGAGGGTTTTATCCCACTAAAGGTAAAACCGATGTTTGGTACTGGAAAGCCGGTACAACTAATCCGCAAGGTATGGCTGAAGATTATTACGCAGAAGGCCCGGATGGTGATAAACCCAATCAGAGGAACAGGGACAAAACCGGTTCAGCTTTTGCCGATCCGAACTTCCCTCCTACGGGTGTTAAAATTCTGCCCTATAATGTACCGGGCAGTGATAATAACGGGCTTGACAAATACAAATTCATTTGGGCATCTACAGCGAATTCTTTTGACGCGAATGAAATTAATCCGATTACCGGACAGGACTGGGCAGCCGGAGACGCACTGGCAGGATGGGTTGTTAAAGAACCCACAAATCCTTTTTACGAACCGGTTTACGCTAAAGGAAGGCATGACGGAACTAAATGGATTATTGAGTTTAAACGTCTATTAGATACAGAAAGTTCCAATAATGACGATATAGTATTTAGTACGGGCACGGAAGTACCTTTTTCATTTGCTTATCATAATGATTCAAGGAAATGGGCAAAATTCGAATGGCAGAACTTCCAGAAAATGCCCAGGCCGTCACATTACGGCTCATCCAGAAAGGTGATAATCTTAAAAATACAATGAGAATAAGCGAGAAAATAAGGAATTTTTCAAGAAATTTTTTCATTTTAAGCGTTATAGCTTATTTAGCTGATCACTTTATGAACGGGGCCCTAAGCAGTATTCTGCTTCTGGGCCCTGATTTTATTATTCAGGATTTTCAGCTTTGGAGGCTGGTTTCATTTTCATTAATGCCTGCATCCTTTGAAAATATTGTCCTAATGGCTTTTTCATTCCATATATTCTCGTTTTTGCTCGAAGACATTCTTCACCAGGTTCTTTACCCCATTTTGGTATTACTGATAGCGGCCCTGCAGGGGATACTGTTCACTCTGGTCTTTTGGCAGTCAGATATTAGCCTGTTTGGCACCGAAGGTATTTCCTTCTTTGTGCTCGCTTTATTTACAGCATTAAAACCAACATCCAGGCTGAGGTTTTTCCACGCCTTCACAGTCAAATCTTATAAGGTTACTGCATTTGTCGCTTTAACCTGGATAATTCTGAAATCTATAGTTATATTCGCAGGTAATGATACTCAGCTCTGGCTAAGCGCTTACAATATGATTTTCGGTATTACCGGCGGCCTTTTTACTTATATGCAGATAAAGCTGTTTAAAAAAATCCGCGAAAGCAGCGAGAAAAACCCCGTTATTCCCTCACCCGAGGAGCTTTCAATGGCGTATATATCCGCTAAGTCCCGCTCTATGGAAAGTGCTGAGCAAACGCGAGCATATATACCCATTTCCGACGACCCCGATATAAACGAAGAAATCCTAAACGAAATTCTAGATAAAATCACTGAACAGGGCCGAAACTCTTTATCTCCCGAAGAAGTTTATTTTCTTAAGGAATACTCCAGACAAATATAATTTAATTCCATCGTCTGTTATTATTTAATTACAATTGTGGAAATTTTCCATAATTTGTGTTTCTGTATTTGAAATTAATTTCAATTATTAGTAATAAAGGAGTAATTCATGGCTGAAAAGAAAGACTTTTTAAATCCGAAAAAAGTCATCAGGCATATTGATATCAAAAAGCACAATGTTATAGCCTTTGTTGACGACATGGGCAATATGGCTTTCCAGGCAAGAAACCTCAACAGGGCCGCTAACATCTACAACATGATGATCGAAGATACAAAATGCAGCGTTTACCTGACATTAGCCGGATCGCTGATCTCGGCGGGACTCAAGCAGGTTGTTATTGATCTGATCGAGAACAAGATGGTAGACGGCATCATTTCCACAGGAGCTAATATAGTTGACCAGGACTTCCTTGAAGCGCTCGGTTTCAATCACTATATCGGCTCACAATTTGTAGATGACAACGAGCTCCGTGAATTGATGATCGACCGGATCTACGATACTTATATAGATGAGGAAGACCTCCGCGCCTGCGATATGACGGTTGCCGAAATAGCCGACTCTCTTGAGCCACGCACCTACAGCAGCAGGGAATTTATCGAAGAAATGGGTAAATGGCTTGTGCTGAACGGTAAAGGAGAAAACTCCATCATACGCAAATCCTATGAAATGGGCGTGCCTATCTTCTGCCCGGCCTTTTCGGATAGCTCAGCCGGATTCGGGCTGGTGTATCACCAGTACCACAGGCAGGGCAAAGAAATGCTGTCTATTGATTCAGCCAGGGATTTTCTGGAACTAACTAAAACAAAGATTAAAGCCGTGGAAACAGGCCTGTTCATGATTGGCGGAGGCGTACCGAAGAATTTCGTACAGGACGTCGTTGTAGCTGCGGAAGTACTCGGCATCGACGCCGATATGCATAAATATGCGATACAAATAACAGTGGCGGACGAGCGAGACGGAGGCCTTTCGGGCTCTACACTCAAAGAAGCCAGCTCATGGGGCAAAGTAAAAACTACTTATGAGCAAATGGTATTTGCCGAGGCGACCATGGCTATGCCGCTTATAGCCGGATACGCCTACCATAAAGGCGCCTGGAAGAACAGGGAACCCCGCAGGTTCAATGATTTCCTAAATGAAGAAGAAAAAAGCGCTATCACTGAAAAAGTATAGTTCTTTTTTTAAAAAATAATTCAGGGCAGGCCGCGTATAGCCTGCCTTTTGTATTTAACAGCTAACTTCCGGCGCGTCAACGCACAATTATAATAGATTTCTATTTCCGGATAATATTAATATTATTTGATAAACAAAAAAAGGCGCTCCCCGGGGAACGCCTTAATATCTCAATCACTGAGTTATATAACTTAGAACATCTTAAATAGGAAACTCATGAGAATACCTGCAGCGACCGCCGAGCCGATAACGCCTGAAACGTTAGGCGCCATGGCGTGCATGAGCAGGTAATTGCTCTTGTCTTCCTCAAGGCCCATAGCGTGCACAACCCTCGCGCTATCGGGCACAGCGGATACGCCTGCCGCGCCGATCATCGGATTGAGCTTGTTATCACCTTTGAGGAACATGTTCATGATCTTAGCAAAAATAACTCCGCCGGCTGTGGCTATCATGAATGAAAGCGCGCCAAGAACGAATATCAATATCGACTGAGGCGTAAGAAAAGTAGTTGCCTGAGTCGAGGCGCCAACAGTAACACCCAGAAGTATGGTAACTATATCGATAAGTGATTTGCTGGCGGTATCGCTAAGCCTTTTGGTAACGCCCGATTCTTTCAGCAGGTTGCCGAAGAAAAGCATACCGAGCAAAGGCAGAGCGCCCGGCGAGATAAAAGTTGTCAAAAGCATACCCACAATCGGGAAGAGAATTTTCTCTGTCTTCCTGACTGATCTCGGTGGTTTCATGCGGATCATCCTTTCTTTTTTCGATGTAAGCAGCTTAATGATAGGCGGCTGGATAACGGGTACCAGAGCCATATATGAATAAGCCGCGATAGCGATCGAGCCGATAAGCTCGGGCGCCAGTTTCGAAGAAAGGAAGATAGCCGTGGGGCCGTCCGCTCCTCCAATAATACCGATAGCCGCTGACTGATCGATAGTAAATCCGAGAGCAAGCGCCGCAAGGAAAGTAATAAATATACCAACCTGTGCCGCCGCTCCCAGAAGCATCAGCCGGGGATTGCTGAGCAGGGCCGAGAAATCCGTCATGGCGCCTATCCCCAGAAAAATAAGTGGCGGGTAAATACCCTTGAGCACACCATAGTAAAGATAATTCATCACACTGCCTTCTTCGTAAATGCCAAGCTGCAGACCGATATTTTCCACAAAAGGCACATTACCGATGAGGATACCGAATCCGATCGGCACAAGAAGAAGAGGTTCATATTCTTTTGTAATGGCCAGGTAAATAAATACCAGGCCCACTGTTATCATCACCAAATGGCCAATGGTTACATTGGCAAAGCCGGTGAATTCTATAAAATGCTGTAAACCTTCCATTACTTATTAACTCCCGATTTCAACTAGCACATCACCTTCCAAAACCGTCTGCTCAGGCTGTACTTTAACTGATTGAATAACCCCGTCTTGGTCAGCCTTGATCTCATTTTCCATTTTCATAGCTTCCATTATCAGGAGCACATCGCCGCTTTTCACTTCCTGGCCTTCTTTAACCTTGACGGTAAGAATAGTACCGGGCAGAGGAGCTTTCACAAAGCCTGTTCCTTTCTTTTCTGAGGGCTTGCTTGTTCCGGCGCCCACTTTTGAAGGCGCTGTCCTTGCCCTTACGAGAGTAGGAGTTTTGGAAACTTTCTGCTCAACTTCGATATTAACTTCATAGTTAGTACCGTTAACTTCTATTTTGGCAATGCCGTCTTCCACTTTTTGTACTTCTACTTCGTATTCGTTTCCGCTTATTTTGAACTTAAATTTTTTCATTTTTCTTTTGCCTTATTTCCAATAATCTTTACCGGGATATTTAGTTAAGTTATAGATCTTTGAGTTCCAGGGCTGGTATATTCTTTGCACCCTGTTGATCGTCAGTATCGCTTCCTCAATGTCGCGGGCTTCATTATAGTACATATAAAGAGCCGTTGCAATGGCCGCGTTAATCTCTCCGGGTACATCGAAGCTGCTTTCGTCATATTCCTTACCACCGCTTTCTTCGGCGAGTTTTTTCTTTTGCTGCTTAAGGAAATATCTTCCCAGGCTGCTGACAACGAAGTAAAGGAAAACGAGAGACGCAAAAACAATGACATACCCTACAATTGATATCACTATGCCCTGATTGTCAAAGATCATGCTCGGATCGAATGTAATATGTCCAAGGTCAGGCGACTTCAGGTTGGTCGTATCCGATTGAACCAGCGCCGCCAGCTTATATATTAACATCATAAATTTTTCTACTACTACCACTGCTAATCACCTCTTATAATGGTATGTTTGAATGTTTCCTCGGAAGAATGCTGCCTTTCTTTGTGCCGAGCATCTGCAATGCCCTGATAACGCGGAACCTGGTATTCCTGGGTTCGATAACGTCATCGATATAGCCGTATTTAGCCGCCACATAAGGATTGGCAAATTTATTTCTGTATTCTTCTTCTTTTTTATTTACGAATTCCACTCTCTTCTGCTCGTCGTCGATTTGAGCAAGTTCCCTTGAATGAAGCACTTCAATAGCGCCTCTGGGGCCCATAACGGCGATCTCTGATGCCGGCCAGGCGTAGTTGATATCACCCTTAAGGTGCTTGGAGCTCATCACGTCGTAAGCGCCGCCGTATGCCTTACGAAGTATGATGGTTATCTTCGGAACAGTTGCTTCTCCAAATGCAAAGAGCAATTTGGCGCCGTGCAGTATTATGCCGCCGTATTCTTGCGAAGTGCCCGGTAGAAAGCCCGGAACGTCAACAAGAGTGAGTATGGGAATATTAAAGGCGTCGCAAAATCTGACAAAGCGCGCGGCCTTACGAGAAGCGCTTATATCTAATACGCCCGCGAGATAGTTGGGCTGATTTGCGACTATTCCCGTTGGAATGCCGTTGAATTTCGCGAACCCGATAACGATATTCTGAGCGTAAAGGTTCTGTACTTCAAGAAATTCATTGTAATCCACAATACTGTAGATAACGTCTTTTACGTTATAGGGTTTGTTGGGATTATCGGGAATAATTTCATTCAGTGATTCCTCGAGCCTGTCGATTGGATCGTCGCACTGGGTTACAGGCGGATCCTCAAGGTTATTCTGTGGAACGTAACTGAGGATCTTCCTTATGATCATGATTCCTTCTTCCTCGTTTTCGGCCACGAAATGGTTAACGCCTGATTTTGAGGCATGAACTTCTGCACCGCCCAATTGTTCTACTGTTACTTCTTCACCGGTTACAGTTTTAACCACTTTCGGGCCTGTTACAAACATGTAAGAAGTGTTCTTAGCCATAATAACAAAATCTGTCAGCGCCGGTGAATAAACGGCTCCGCCTGCGCAGGGGCCGAATATCGCGGAAATCTGGGGTACCACACCCGAAGCGTCGATATTTCTCTGGAATATATCAGCGTATCCGCCGAGCGATTTAACACCTTCCTGAATACGGGCGCCGCCGCTATCGTTAATACCTATGATTGGCGCACCGACTGTAAGGGCTTTATCCATTACCTTACAAATTTTTTGAGCGTACATCTCAGAAAGAGATCCGCCGAAAACGGTAAAATCCTGTGAGAAAACATACACCAGGCGGCCGTCGATAGTACCATAACCGGTAACAACGCCGTCTGAAAGATAACTTTCCTTATCCAGCCCGAAATCGACTGTCCTGTGCGAAACGAACATGTCAAATTCTTCAAAACTGCCTTCGTCAAGCAGAAGGTCTATTCTTTCACGGGCTGTGAATTTACCTTTTTTATGCTGCGACTGTATTCTTTTTTCGCCACCACCCATGCGCGCCTTTTCGCGCATTTCCATTAATTCTCTGATCTTATCCTGTAGTGCCATTATTACTCCTTGTTAAAAAGCCCTGATTTATTTTGATGCAGCTAATTTTTTTTTTCTTGTGAAAAATATTTCGCTTTTTTTTTTACTGAAAAACAGCTATATATTTATAGGCAGTTTTTTTAAAAACTTAGATTTTTGACTTTTGCCAAAAAGCACGAATACAAATTTATTAATAAAATCACACATAGTATAATGAAATTAGAATTAATTTTTAAAAATTAATATTTCATAA
>CAZJAH010000058.1:0-12245 GCA_964544155.1 uncultured Hyphomicrobiales bacterium
ATTTATAAATGGGGGATAGAAATATCCCCCTTTTTATTTTTTCTACATGTTCAAATAATATTAATTCAAGGCTGTAACAAATTCCATTCTAAAATTAAATCAAATCTAAAATGATAAACAAAAATCAATCTAAAATGAGTTATAAATATTTTTTTTTTATAATAATATTTGGACAATTTAAGAATATTCATTATCTTGTTCATATGTATGCAAGAATACGGCTATCGCTGATTTTTATCAAAGCGTTTATTCGATATTCAAAAATAGTATTAAAATTAAAACTTACTTTTTAACTGGTTGACATTGTGTAACTTATTAAGGAGGATTAAGTTAAACCTTTTTATGTGGGATGTAAAAGGGTTTACATAATGACAAATAATTTTATTGATCTTTTTGCTTTATTGGGATGTGAAGCAGAATACATCATCAGGATTATCTTGGATTAATTAATAATTATATAACATATTTCTGGGGAAATAGCATGAAAACTACACTACGGATTTTCGTAGTGGCTGCCATGGTGTTTATGGGCAGCTACACTCTTAATGCCGCCTTGAGCGGTGATTACTATGTTGGTTCTAATAGCGGGCCTTCGGGACCTGCAGACTATTCGACACTTAGCGCTGCCTTCAGCGCGCTCAACTCTGGAGGCGTGTCAGGCGATGTAACCCTATGGCTTACAAGTGACCAGACAACGACTTCATCACTTACGCTCAACGACCTTAGCGGGTCCGGCACAGTTTACATCAGGCCATATCAATCGGAAAGAAAAATTAGCGGAAGCGTTTCGAGCAATGGTATCCTGGTATTCAACGGCACTGACAACATAGTTGTCGACGGCAGCCTCAACGGCTCGGACAGAAGCCTTACCATCGAAAATAATTCTACTGGAACAGGCATTCATTTTAAATCTACTTCATCTTCAAATTATTGTCAGTATTTTACTGTAAAAAATGTAAAAATATTTTCAAGTACTCCGACTAACAGCAATAGTATGGGTATTGCTATTGCAGGTACAACCCCTACATCATCGGGTTACAGGCATCGCAACGGCCTTATTGAAAACTGCGAGATCAAAAGGGCATATTACGGAATTCGTTCATATTCAATCTCATCTTTCAAAATCGATGATATTGTGATCAAAGATAATATTATCGGCGATCCTGACGATCCATTTGGTGCTGACATGATATATTTGTATGGGCTTTATACTTATTACAATGATAAACTTGATCTGATCGGAAATGAATTTTGGGGTATCAGATATCCGACCTTCCTTTACAGGCATTATGATGACATAAAGATACATGATAATATTTTTATGGAATATTATTATTATCCGAGAACCTATTATACTTATGCCGGCATTGACTTCCAGCATAATACTTTAAAAAGCTCAGGTGATTACATGTATTCGTACGGTTTTTACTTTTTCATGACTTATAACTATTCGGATCCTTTTATTATCGCTAACAATGAGCTCTATGGAGAACCTGACGCCCATCAATACGGATTTTATATCTACCGTGGAAATAACGTTCAGATATATAACAATGATATACATGACTTAGGCGGTTCAGGAAGTTATACTTACGGTATTTATCTGAACTATGTCAGCGACGGCAAAGTTTATGATAACAGTATACGTAACATTCGTAATACATACACAAGTAATTGGGGAGGCGGCTCTTACGGTATTTACGTCTATGGTGGTTCGGGTACAACAACAAACGGCCTTGAGATCAACCACAACTTCATTAAGAACATAACAGCAAACGGTAACAATTACAACTATGTGTTTTACCAATACTACCAGCCCGCGGGTATAATGCTTCGAGGCTCTTATAATACAAAAATACAGCATAATACCATAGACATGGGGACAAGCTGGGAATCTGATCCAAGGCCGGGTGCGGTTTCAGCGTGTCTGCATATGGGTTATTTCCCTTCCAGAAACATGGTAATCAAAAACAATATATTCAAGAATTACCAGGTTGGAGGAAGTAATCTGGCTTGCGGCATTTTCGCCTGGGAGTATTCTGGCGGCGCGAATTCGATTTCAGAAATTGATGACAATGTATATGATCTTTCCGGCGCAGGAGCTTCAGGCAGAGTCGCTGACTGGCATGAAACTGATTACGCCTTTCTCACAGATTGGCAGGATGACCACAGCGGCTGGGATGTTAACTCTGCTCAAACAGAAGTGCATCTTATGGCTGACGGACATCTCGACGGTGGATCAATTGATGATGCCGGGCTTGAGTGCGCGAAGATAAGCGGAATTGACTATGATATGGACGGCGAATTAAGGCAGTCGACAACAACTGCCGGTATAGATGTAGCGGTTATGCAGCCCATATCCCTTACTCAGGATATGCTAATGGATCCACCGACTGGTTCGGTTGTTTGCCCGGGAGATCCTGTTAGTATGGGCTTTAGCGGAGGTGCATCATTCGCTGACGGCATTAACAGGAACGTGAGCACCGCCCTGGAATATACATGGTATTTCAAAGATGAAGACGGAAATATCTCGGTTATTAACCCGGAATTTGAGGAGTATATCAGTATTTCATTTACTAATTTGGAAATCTCTGAAGCCCAACTTGAACACGCGGGTACATATTGGGCCAGGATCACTTATCCGGGACTGGAAGATGTTATAACAAGCGAGGTTCAGCTTGGCGTTACAGAACCTCTGTATCTTACTGACCAGCCACTTTCATCATATGAAGGCTGCGTGGGCAAAGGTGAAATAATTATGCAGGTAGGCGCTGAAAATGAGCAGGGCTACATTTGGGAAAAAGAAACAGAATACGGCTGGCAGCCTATAGAAGAAGCACCAAATGATGATACCTTTGTAATTGACCTATCTCAATTCGTTGATGATGAAGGCAATTATACAATTGCCGCGGAAGAGCTAAATGGTAATTACAGGGTTAAAGTATTAGGCAGCGAATCATGTCCTCCCGCATACCTGTATTCAGATGTTATTGAAGTTCAGCTTTTCGACCCGATAACAAACGTTAATATGAGCGATGCAGGCGAAAACTACGAGCTTTGCTGGGGCGATAATATCAGCTTTACCGCGAGCGCTGAAGGCGATTTCGCCGGATACCAGTGGCAGAAATACGAAGCCGGAAGCTGGATTGATATGAATCCCGAACATAACCCGACAGTGACTACGTCAAATCTTGTACTCAAAGATTTAAATTCTGCTTCCTCAGGCGGCTACAGGTGCGAGATCGTAAGGCTTAATAAGCTTTGTCACGAAGATCCTGTTTTTACCGACCCTGTTTATATTGAAGTTCCGCCGATTTTTGAACTTGTTGAGCATCCTGAATCTCATATTGTTTGCGAAAACAGCGATGTAATAATGTATGTACTCGGCAACGGCATGGGCGACATTCACGATTACCGATGGTATAAAGACGGTGTTCCTGTTGAATTCCCCGAAGGTACGCCTTTAGAAGAAAAGAAACTTCTTCATATTGAAGGCGCCACAATAGATGACATTGGCAACTATTACGCTGTAATTACCGCGGAAGACTGCCGCGGCGTTCAGGAATTCAGGTCAGATGTTGCGGCCGTTTATATTCTGGAAGATACTGAAATAACTAAACAGCCGGTAAACGTTACCGCGCAGCATGGCGAAAACGCGGAATTTAAAGTTGAAGCTCATATGAAAGGCATCGTGCCGCCATATTATCAGCATGACTTCCAGTGGTATCAGAGGACTCTCAGCGCTCCGCAGGTAACTACCATGCTCGAAACAGGCGATAAATACCTTGGAGCTAAAACAGAAGCACTGACTATCAATGATATAAATGCTGACGACTACAACTATGAGTATTATGCTATTGTAACAGGCCGCTGCGGCGATCCGCAGATATCCGATCCGGTGATCATATCCGATCTGCCCGGCATAAGTATTCTTTCGCAGCCTGTTTCAACGGAAGAGTGTATTAACGGAACAGTTGTTTTCGAAGTAAATGCCGAACCTACTGTTACGGGCAATCAGCTTACATATCAGTGGTACGTAAACGGCTCTAGAATTAATGATGATCATAAATATGCCGGAGCACAAACGAGCTCCCTTACCGTTGATGAAATAGAAATAGCAGATGCGGGCGATTACCATGTGAACATTACGGCGGTAGGCGGCAAGACTGAAAGCTCGGCTCCGGCATCACTTATAGTAAATACACCACCGGAGATTTTGGCAGAACCTGCCAAAGATATGACTGTAAGGAAAGACAGGAAACTCACGCTAGCCGTTGACGTTGCGGGAACTGACCCGATCGAATGCCAATGGTATAAAGACGGCCAGGAGATTCCGGGGGCCACTGAAGCAGCTTTCGAAGTTGAATATGCTGCTGAAACTGATGCCGGTGATTATTATGCCTCGCTTACAAATATTTGCGGCGAAGTGAAAAGCTCGACAATTACTGTTACTGTCGATGCCTCTGGACCGAACAGCGTGGCAGATAACTCAGCATCTTTCAGGTTACTGCCCAACGTTCCTAACCCCTTCAGCCAGGCAACAGAGATCAGGTTTGAACTTGCTAAGGCTGCTGATGTTACAATCAAGCTGACAGACAGCCGCGGTAACGAAATAAGCATAATCGAGAATGCTTCTTATACTGCAGGAACGCAGTCTGTGAAGCTCAACAGCAATGATTATGACCTCTCATCAGGTGTTTACAATTACACTGTGACTGCTAATGGCATAAGCTATAATGGCAGGATGGTCATTGTAAAATAACGGGGTATGTTTAAATAATAAACCGCGGGGAATTAATCCCCGTGGTTTTTTTTTGTTCGGGCCGGCTTTTTTTAAATTTACTTTCAGCAAATATTTTTAAATTGTATAAGCATTATTTGATGAAGTATAAACATAATATGAAAATAATCATCACTGTAGTTATATTATTTGCGGCGCTTTCATGTTCCACTGAAAAAACAGAAAGGAAATTCGTCGAGGTTTATAAGGATATTATTATCGCGAGAGAGATGATATCCGATTCGACAAAAGCAAATAAAGTTGTGGATTCCATACTTAATTCTCATGGAATGAATGAAGCTGAATTCCGCCAAAAGTATTTTGAGCTTTCTTCCGACAGGAAGAAATTCGTTAAAATGATAGATTCAGCCAGAGCTTTAGCAAATAAAGAAATCGAACGTATAAAATATGAAGCAAACGATAGCGGGGATGATATCCGTAAAGATACCCTCAAAGATTAAAACATGTATCTGATACCGATTCCTCCGGCAAGCCCGAAGCCCTCGCGATCAAAAAATTTAGAAAACTGCTCTTCACCGGAAATCTGATATTGAAATCCAAGTGATAAACTGAGTGCCAGCCTTTGCAAAATGATCTTTTCGTACCCGGCGCCGGCGCCGAAATTCCATATACGGTCAATTTTGCTGTTTCTGTTTTCGATAATCAGATCTCCGATTCTTTCTGTGTAAAGTGATCTTTCTTCAAAGTACCAGTGGCTGGTTCCTAATAGTATATAAAATCTTTGGTCTATTTGCCTGAATAGATTTCTCTGAAGCTCCCCCCCCAAAACAAAATACATGTCTAAATCATCGGGAGGATTATTGCCGAAGTAATAAGCGAAACCATTTGTTCTGAAAGAATACTTGCGGTCAATATCAATCTGATAGGACAATCCTGCTCCGGAAATGGTCGATCCGCCAATACCGAACTGATGTTTAGGAAATTTTGCCCCTTCGGCAGAAAAAGTAAGTATAAAAAATAAAAATATGAATGCTGTGCTGATTCTTATCATTTGCTAATTTTTTAATTGTTCATAAGCATTTAAAACATTACGTATAAAATTCACGGCTAATACCTTACTTTTATTGCCGGAACTATCTTCAATTCCTGTGTGAACATCCACACCGAACGGTATAGTTTTAAATATTGCTTTTTTAATATTTCCTGGATTCAGCCCACCGGCAATAATTACGGGCTTAGAGCTGAGTTCGACAATCTTACGGCTAATATCAGGGTCGTGTACCTTACCTGTAGCGCCTGAAGCGCCGGTTTCGGGGTCATAGGTATCAGTGATAAAAGCATCGCAGATATCTTCATAATGCTTTAAAGTTTCTATTGCTTTTTCAAGGCTGCCTTTTATAATAATGCTTTTTATAAGCGTGAAATTTCTTTTTTTCTTAATATCAATGATTTCATTCCGCGAAATTCCTGCGTGAAGCTGAATTATTTTAATATTAAGATAATCTGCCAGTTCTGTTATCTGCCTGGATTTAGTAAGATAGGTTATAAGAACAGGAAAGCATGGAGGAGAAATTTCCGGAACAATTTTCCTTACTTCATTATCAGGTATATCCTCGCGGTGAAAATCCAGCCTTAGAGGAAACCCCAGATAATTGAATCCGGCTTCCATAAGTATAATGGCTTCCTGAAGGCTTTTTATCCCGGCTGCCTGCAGATAAGGATGAATAAGCCTCAATTTAAATTCCTTATGTTAAAATATTCTTCTACTTCTTTTAGCAAGGGATTAATGGTATATTTCTGTATGTCATGAGGGGGATCCCAAATAACCCATCTGTAACCGAGGTGTTCAGTTAGAGTTATATCAGCTGATTTCTTTAAATATCCCAAAAAAATTATCAGTTTTTTCATGTACTCATGATCTGTACCTTTAACATTATCAGGGATGTACTTCTCCTCAAAGCTGAAATCATCTAATAATTTAACATTATCAGGGCTAATGCCGGTTTCTTCTTCGAATTCTCTGAAAGCGCATTCCAATTCTCTTTCCCCATTTTCAATATGCCCTTTTGGAAGGTCCAAACGGGCCTTGTGTTCCATCAACAGAAATCTTTCAAATTTATCCGAATCGAATAAAAGTATTCCGCAGGATTTTTTTTGTTCCATTTTAAATTTCCGGATTGTTCGGGTCAAGGATTGTTTCTTTTCCTGTCTCCATATCCTTTTCAATCATTTTTATGTAATCCGTGCCTTTAATGGAAGTGACAAAGGCCTTCTGAGATTTTCTAAAAAATTGAATTTCACCTGTATGCGGATCGTGTTTATAAAAATCAGCATTAACTATCTCGGGTTCACTTTTTGATTCTCTATGCAAAATATATTCTTTCAAAAATTTATTCCTCATTAGTTGATAATTGATCCCTGTAAGGTATGAATTCGAATTTATTTATTTTTATTATGACTTCTTTGCCTGTAGCAGGTTTATTGGCTTCAGGCAGGCAAAGATTCATTATTACCTTATTTGAATCATTAGTTTTAGAATACGAAAGGGTTGATATCTCATTGTCATATTCCGAGACATCCTCATGAACAGTGAACCTGTCGATAACCTGCGCGGTTGGATTGCCAAAGCCTTTAAATGAAGCAAATCCTATCGAATATGGATTGATAGATACTTTATGAGTTGAAGCAGGTTTATCTAAATCAAATTCGTTACGAGGTTCGTGAACTTCTGCGTATTTTTTTTCAGTGCTGTAAAGATAATATTCCAGAGGGCTTGTTGCTTCGAATGATACCCAGCTGGAAAATCTTATGCCGGCTTCGGTAAGGCCGCTATATCCGTACGGGGCAACATTCCGGGATATCAGGGTAAAAGTAGAATTCTCATCTAGCTCATCTACGAATCCGTCTACATAAAATACAAAATCGCCATACCCGAAAACGCTATCGGAAATTATTTCTGCGCCGTACCAGTATTCTCCGCGTTTCCGGATCTTCAATTCCAGAGAACCGTCATCGTTAACTCTTATGTTTTCTTTATGTGTAAGGCAGAAATTTCTGCTATCGGCAAAATTTTCCGTGTAATTTACCTTCCACAGAAAACCAGAAAATAAGATCATTCCCTCAGGTACTTCTAAAGTGCTTTCCGCGCCGGTTTCTTTATTATTTGTTTTTTCCCTATCGCCTGGTGGAGCACCTCCTTCTTCCTTACAGGAAATAATTACAAAAAAAAGAAATAAAATTATTAAGTTGTTTTTTTGTGTTTTCATATTTGACAGAAATATTTTTATATAATAAATCATTTTTCAAAAGTAAAAAAAAGGTTTAAGTCTGACAATTAATTAATTATATTTTGGCATAAATTTTTCGAAAAACTTATAATTATGTAAAAATAATGTTTTTTTTAGTGTGAAACTCAATTTAAAAAGAAAATTTACCTTTGTAATGGCAGCTTTCGGGATTATATTAATTCTGATATTTACTATTTCCTCGATCACTCTGATTGATTATTTCGATGACTCGTCCGGGCAGGTAACTTCGTCTAATATCAAATCCGAATTAAGCATTTCATCAGCGGCGTTGATTTCTTATCTTGAAAGTGTACATTCCTTAAGCAAACGCGAGCTTGATTTCGCTCATAAGGAGCTTGAAAGGCGCTTATCGGCTTATGGTAAATTAGGCCCGTCCGGGCCTTCCATTAAAATTGACGCCTCGAATCAGTTCGATCTAAGCGGCCTGCAGGTATACATGCCAATAATGGCAGCAGGAAGTATGAGGTTTGAGCTGACTAAAGAACCCTCAAGAAATGTACCCCTTATAGATGCGGTTAAGAGTTATACTCAACTTGATTGCGCGATTTTGCAAAGAATGAATCCTGAGGGAGATATGCTAAGGATAGCCACTACCCAGGTGAATAAATGGGGCAGAAGGATAACGGGATCATATATACCTGCAAAATTAAACGACGGCTCCCCGAATCCGGTTATTGCTGAAATTTTCAAAGGCAGAAACTATATAAGCGCTGAATTTGTGTTTGGCAAGTGGTATATATCCGACTACAGGCCCCTTAAAAACAGCGACGGCAGGATCTCAGGCATGAGATATTCCGGAATAGCACTTGAATCTTTACCAGGTTTTTATTCTGCTTTAGCAGGCTTCGATCTTGGCCCGAAAGGATTTTTAAGGGTCAAAACAGATATTAATGCTTTGGAAAAAAAATTTGTCGTTTCCTCTACAGGCATTTCGCCGGTTTTATCTTTCAATGATGGAGTTAACAAAATACCCGCGGAGGCGAAATACAGTTTTCATACAAAAAATAACCGGACAGTCAGGATTAAGCAGCAGGGCTTTAAAGACACTTTAAGAGCTGATGAAGAAATTATTTATCTGGCAGAAACAGAATTCGCACCCTGGGGCTGGAAGATATTAAACGGCTTATCAGTATCCGGCCGGCCGTATAGCCAAAAAGCTGATTTAACTGTTTTATGGTATAATAGTTTTTTCTTTGTCATAACTGTGATCATCATTGTCCTCATGATTTTAACAATAAGAAGAAGAATTTCAGAAGTTGCGTCGCGTATTGATTCCGTCAGAAAAGAATCAATAGAGTTTACTGATATCGAAAACGAATCATTTATATCCACCCGGGATACAGGCAGGCTAAAAAAATTATTTATGGCTTTATTGAGTGACAATGATGAAAGCAAAGCCATAATTAGAGATTTCAGTAATTTTAAAAGCTCGTTCTTAAGTTTAAAAGATCAGAATGAATTTCTTATCTCTACAATGAAAGAGCTGAATAACAATTATATTAAAAGAATGCAGATGAGTACAGAACTTATCAGCAATAATCAGGTATTTATCAATAATTTGATCAATGAAATTAGTATTATTGATTCGATCAGAGGTAAGCTTTCAGACCTTAGGAATTTAAGCAATAAATTTTCTGTACCGGAAAAGCAGCCCTTATTAGAGATAATTAAAATAATAATTTCTGATATAGAAAAATTTGAGGAAGAAGATAATCTTATAGAAACTAAGCTGGCGGCACTACAAAATCAAATCAGAGAAATATACGCGGTGACAAACGAGGTTAGAAAAATTGAAAAAAAATCCGCAACTTTTGCCATTAACGCGGCTGTTGCGGCTGAAAAAAGCCCCCCGGCAGGCAACGGCTATTCATACCTTTATTACGAAGCAGGAAAGCTGCATAAAGAAGCCGGCAGAATTTCAGGAGACATACTCGCGAAAGCGGATTTATTACCTTCCGATAATGATATTGTTCAATCTGTAAAATTTACTTGTGAACCTTTGAAAGAAAAACTCAATAATTATATCGATCATATTTCGCTTCTTTCGCAAACAAACAGCAACAAAAGTGAAGAACTGACACGCACGCTGGGTTATGAAATTGACAGGCTCGGCCAATTAATTGATAAACTTTCAGGCCTTCAAAATGATATTTCGGATATTAATAACCAGCTGCTCTCGTTTTATGAGAATGACAGCTTTCTTTACAGGATAAATGAAGCACTTAATAAATGTGGAACAGATGATTATGGCAGGTAACACAATTTGACTATTACTAGTGAAATATCGAGCTTTAAAGAAGTTTTGGAAGATAATGCGCCCGAAATTGAATCCCTGCTTATTAATTCCGGGGCCGATTACAGGTTTAAGCTTCCCAAACTACTGACTCATATTGGCAGGATCAAGGAAAGCGCTTCAAAATACGGCATAAACAAAGCCTATGAACTAAGCTTTGTACTTGAGGATTCCGTTAACAGAGTCATCGAATACAGCCTGAATCCCTCGGAACCGGTCATAGAAAAAATGCTCAATTGCAATGATATTTTTCTCAGCCTGCTGGAAATCCCCGATGAAGATATCGAAGAAATTCTTAATAATGAAAATGCCATATTCAATGAATTTACAAAAGGGCTTCAAAATTCAATTCAAGATGAAATTAATAAGAAAATAAAAGGAAGTGAAGATGTTATAACAGAAACTGAAAATGATATAACAGAAACTGAAAATGATATAGAAGAAACTCCGGGAGCTGACGAATCAGCGCGTTTGCCGGTGCTTCAGGATGTTATTAAAAAAGCGACAGCAAATTTAAGCGGCTCAGTTAGCCTGATCAACTGGATTAATGCAGAGACTGCCAATGAATCTGAAGCAATAGGTATATTCAGGAATCTGGCTGAAGGTACCCTGATAATTAATGATGTCCAGTTGAAATTATTCTTTGAAAAAATCAAGGATGGCAAACCTGCTGCCGAAGGCGAACTGATCAGCTATCTGGAAGCGAATATCGGGAATTTCGGAAAATATAACCGGGATATATACAATCTGCTGAAATATTTTTTCTCGCAAAATGCCGCGCCGGCTGATAAGATTGATGAAATTGAAAGCAACGCCGGCATGAACGTGCTTATTTGTGGTTATCCCGGCGATCATTACGCCATACCGCTAAAGGATATTCATCGTGTAATAGATACTTTCGAAGGCTTATCGGGTGATATTGAGCGGCTTATTATGATTAATGCCGATGGAATTGCGACTCTTGATTCTGATACAATTAAGATATTACCTGACAGGCTGATTGTATTAAAAAAGGACAACACCTACAGATATTTAATTCCCGGCCAAATATTCGAAATTGAGAAAATAGAACTAAAAGCTCACAAAAGTGATTCAGAACTTATTTCACAAGGCCAAATACTTAATTCCGGGAAATGGCTGAAAGTTATAAATACCTGCGCTCTCTTCGACTACAAATTATAGCCCTGCCATTCATCACAAAGCAAAGAGTAACGTAAATGGTCTCTCCATCTGCCTGATATTTTGGCGTGATCCCTTGTAATACCTTCTTTCCGGAATCCAAGCTTTTCAATTAAATGTATTGAAGCATGATTATCTTCCAGCACATTTGCTTCCACCCTGTGAAGCTCCAAGCTTGTGAAAACATAATTCAGAACTTCACGGCAGGATTCAGAGGTATAGCCTTCCCCGGTATGGTATTTATCACATTTAAAACCCAAATGGCCTGAAAGAACAGCACCGAGAATGATATTATATACAGAAACATCCCCGATGATATGGTCATATTTTTCATCTTCTTTTTTGAAAACATAAAGCCTAATTAGCTTTTTTCTGGAAGTCAGCTCCATATCTGCCCATAACTTTTCATAATGATAATCAGCCGTGTAGAAATTTGCCGGCAGTTCAGGCATGGCATAGCGGAAGTGCTCACGGTTGGCGCTGTAGTAATTGAGAACCTTTGGGGCTTCCGATGGATCGAGGCTTCTTAGTACCAGCCTTTCGGTAGTTTTAACTAATTCTTTAAAGGCCATAAGCTTAATAGATTATTCATAATTTATTTAGTTAAAATAAAATCAAAAAAATTTGGTTAATTGAAAGCAAACCCTTATTTTTGAATTCTCTTTTACGCGGCCCTATCGACTAATGGTTAGGTCACCAGCCTTTCACGCTGGCAGTAGGGGTT
>CAZJAH010000059.1:0-12139 GCA_964544155.1 uncultured Hyphomicrobiales bacterium
AAGAAACTGACCGGAATAATTTGCTTATGTTTTCAAAACGTGGTGGCCCGGGCGCTCCCGCCTGTGCAAATGGTAACCTCCTGCTCCCGTTCGCACCCCATCGTCCGAAACCGGCTCTGCGAGCCGTTTCCGGCCACTTCCCCTCGGAGAGGGGAAGAAACTGACCGGAATAATTTGCTTATGTTTTCAAAACGTGGTGGCCCGGGCGCCAGCGCCTGCGCATGTGGTAACCTGATCCTCCGGTCGCACCACCCCGTCACGCTTTCAGCGTGCCACCCCTCCTCGGCGAGGAGGGGAAACTGATCGGAATTAATTTCTAATGAATTTAAAACGTGGTGGCCCGGGCGCTCTCGCCTGAGTAATTGTCTTGAACAGGATTTACTTGATTAAAGGATTGACAGGATGGGAGATGCCGCAAAGCCAGCCCGGAGCGTCATCCTGAGCAACGCGAAGAATCCAAGGAAGGCCTGCGCGGAGGCAAGGGCCTTGATCTCTCGACCGCACCCCATCGTCCGAAACCGGCTCTGCGAGCCGTTCCCGGCCACTTCCCCTCGGTGAGGGGAAGAAAATGGGATAAACAAAATAGCGAAAAGAAAGATAAACCCTTATTGCAGTGGAATTGCCGCATGTAACTATCCGCCTTGTTTGGCTTCTTCGGATTCTTCGGCCGGGGCTTTGCTGCCATTTCCTGAGGATGGGCTTTCGTTTGTTTTTAGGGTTTGGAATCGGGCTTTCTGATTCCTGAGGATTTCCCTCTGCCGGTAGAGCGGGAGCGCACTAATAAGCCTGGAGCGGATCACGGTTGGGGTTTCGCCAAGCTGAACGGCGTAAACGCCTTCAAGCATGACTTCCATGAGCTGCATTTCGCTGTCATGCAGTGTTCTGAGCTTGTCCGCCAGCGGCAGCCAAAGTATATTAGCCAGAAGAATACCCCACATGGTGGCAATAAATGCTGAAGCAATGTGATGAATAAGCACCTCGGGGTCGCTGCCGGCAGATGCCAATACAGATATAAGGCCCATCACCGTACCGATGATACCGAATGTTGGCGAGTAGCCGCCGAGCTTTTCGAATAGGCCGATATTTGAATTATGCCTTTCTTCCAGGTGGTGCATTTCATTGTGGGCAATATTCTGCAGTACCTGCGGATCGGCTCCGTCTATGCATATTTCGAATAATTTTTTGAGATAAGGGTGCTTAAGTTTGTCGAGCCTGCTTTCAAGCGATAGTATACCTTCTCTTCGCGCGTATGTCGAGTATTCTACGATCTGCTTGATAATTGTTTCGATGTCATATTTTTTAGGACTGACGGCTACCCTGAAAAGTGCAGGTATTTTTGACATTTGCCTAAAAGAAGTGCCTGCCAGCCCCGCGGCCAGTGTACCACCGATCACTATAGTCATGGCGGGCAGCATGAATAATGTATCAAGCGTGCCGCCTTCCCACAGGAATGCGCCAAAAATAGCGATTATTCCGGCAATTATGCCGGTTAATGTACTGGCTTTCATCAGGCTAATTTAAATTAACTATCTCAGAAAATCAAATAATGTCGTTTGTATAAGCCGCGGGCCTATCGACAGAGAATACTCAAGAGCCATTTCTTCCTGCTTGAGATTTATTGCAGTTTTGGCAACATCGGTATCTTCTTTCTGGCTTCTGAACGAGTCCAGGCGCAGGTTTTCTGAAGTCACCAAATTCCTGAGGCTTTCCAGCCTTTGTATCTTTGATCCGTTCTTCGCCCCGGCTTTATACATAGTATCGGCATAAACCGCTAATTCTTGTTGGTATTTATCTAATTTTCCGAGATCTACCGTCGAAAAAACATCACCTTTTTGCCTGGTAGTGCCATCGGGATTGTAAGTCATTAAATTATAAAGATTTATCAAAGGCTCAAAAAAGCTGTTTCCGTTCTCTCCGAAAAGATCCTGTGCCTTTGTGTTTACGACTTCGGTCGATCCCTGGTCTTTTTCGATTATCCGATCGTTCATATTTCCCTGAAAAACAACCTGCAGGCCAGACCTGTTATCATCCGTGGGCGCGATTTCAACTAATTCAAAAGGAAAATTCGTCTGAGCCGGGGCCTGAGGTTCAATTGAATCAGGCGTTGTTTTTGTACCTGAAAACAGGAATTTACCGTCAAAATCGCTGTTTGCCAGCCTGATTATATCTTCCATGATACCTTTAACATACTGGCCAAGTGTGTAAAGATTGCCCGTATTTCCGGTCTGAGTTCCATCAATGGCAAGCTGGCGCAGTTCGGTTACCTTACCGGCGATAGCTTCTATCTGCTCATCCGCTTCGTATAGCTCATGAACGGCGGTATTCATTATTTCTATATGTTTGTCGTTTTCGCTCTGTTTTTGCCTGATCTGCTTAATATTTATCAGCCGGGCGGGGTCATCCGAAATACTGACTATATCTTTGCCTGAATGAAAGCGTGTTTCTTCCTTGTATTTTCTTTCCTGAATATCCGCCAGATTTCTCTGGTATGGGATATATGCCGATTTGTTGGTTATCCTCATAATTTTCTCCCTTAACGGCCAAGATTTACAATAGTTCCAAGTATCTCATTTGTGATGTTTACTACCCGTGATGAAGCCTCAAATGCCTTTTGGAATTTTATCAGATTTACTGCTTCTTCATCAAGGTTTACTCCCATTATTGATTCCCGCTGGCTTTCGAGCTGGCCCGACACCAGCCCCATGGTTTTTACCCCCGATTCGGCGTCGGCCTTCATTTTGCCGATTTTGCCTACCATATTTGTGTAATAGCCGGCAGGAGTTTCATTATTAAGGAAACCGGTATCGCTGATTATGGCGGCTATCTGCCTGGCTATGTCGTTATTGCCCGGTTCGCCGGTAACTGAAGCAAGAGGCAGATCCCGTGCAGACAGAAGAACATCATCCGAAACACTGATATTCTCAGCAGTTATATTTCCCAGAGCGGGCTCAAAGAAGTTCCTTCCGGGTGGAACAGCTCCGGTATCGTCGAGGCCGTATCCCGTTGAAATTATCGCGTTCACTTCATTGGCGAGAGCGGCGGCAAGATCGTTTATCTTCGTGGCAACGCTGTATTCGCCGCTGCTATCCAGGCCGTCAAGGGTAACGTTGTAATGCTTCAGCAGGCTTTTCAGCTCGCCGTGCATTGGATTAAGAATAACTTCCCCGTTAGTGGCTGAAGCGGCAAGCTGTATGCTCTTTTCACCTGTACCTGAATCAACGCTTTCCATTATGCTAAGCTCAGAGTGGTTCTTCCCGGAAACGATATTTATCCCTTCCATGTGCACATTCAATGATCCGTCCTTCTCTTCGGAAATGGTAACATTTCCCAACTTCGAGAGTTCTTCCAAAGCCAGCGCCCTTTCGTCAATATATGTCTGTGCTTTATTGCTAGAAGCGCTAATCCGCGAAATATTATCATTTAATCCGGCTATTTTTTTAATCAGAGCGTTGGCGTTATCCACCCGCACTTTAAGGTCCGCGAGGACATCATCCCTGGTCTGGCTTATCTGCCGGGAAGTAATGTTAAAGCGCTCGGCCATGGTTTTGGCCAGCTCGATGGTATGCTCCCTGTAACCAATATCTTCGGGCTTGCTCGATAGGTCATTAAAGCTTTGGAGAAATTCATTCACTACATTATTCAGGCCGAGTTCTGAAGGTTCCGCAAGGATCGATTCGAGCTTTGTTAATATTTCGGTATCGGCCTCATAGCCGCTAAGCCTTGATTGGTTCAGCCTGATCTCGCGGTCATAGAATTCCTGCCTGAAGCCGCGCATGGCGTCGGCTATAACGCCTGTACCCATAAAATGCCCTCCGGTTTTGTGAGGGTCGGTTTCTGATAGCCGAGCGTTTCTGCGGGAATAGCCCGGCGTATTGACGTTAGCAATGTTATTGCTGGTAGCGTCGAGTCCAAATTTCTGTGCCAGTAATGCTCTTTTCCCTATTTCGAGAGATGATAAGCCCATAATAACCGTTTTTTAAACTATAAATAATTTTCATTATTGAGAAAAAATCTTCTTTTCCGTGTTGAGCCTGTCGTTTATCAGATCTACCAACTCAATGAGTTCTCTGGTATCGGCGAGCTTGAGCCTTCTGATAAGTTCCAGCTTATCCCTGCATATTTGCAGGTTGTGGGATGCTTTGATGTATGCTTTCAGCTTATCCATTCTTTTGCCGGTGCGCAAAGTTTCTTCAACTTCAACAGGTATAAGTTCCATACAATCAAAGAGAGTATCCTTAATTTCGTAAAATTCATTCTTTGGCAGATTTATCACAATATTTTCTACTTTATTAGCCAGTTCAGCTGATATCTGCCATATTTCAGTTTCCTTGATGCTTCTCGGATTACTCATTATTTTCCTTAGATTCTAACATTACATACATTCTGCCTTCCGTTTGTGAACAGGGAGAGCGCTTCGGCAACTCCTGATCGGGCGCGGTTAGCCAGTACCCTGTTCGATGTATTCAGATCCTGAAGCCTGTCCAGCAGGTTCTTAAGTTTTTTTCTCAGAATTTTTACTTCCATAAGCTCATCGCCCTCGAAGTATTTTTCGAGCTGCGAAAGCCTTATATCAGCCGCTGCTGCACGGCCGCAGCCAAGCTTGCTCATAAGGAACCTAATCCTTTTATCTTCCGATTCCCTTAAACTGTTAGCGACTGCTTCCTGAAATTTTGATACTTCCTCGAGCATTCGCATATCGAATTTAACCAGAGCGATCTGCTGCTTGGCGGCGAGTTCCACCAGCTCGGATAAGAGGTGTTCTTCGTGTTTAAGAAAATTCATTAGTTTATCAAGCATTATTCAATCTCCCCCTAAATGCGACGCGGTTAAAAACCGCCAAAATTATCTATGTATTTCCGGACTTTTTTTACGTATGCCTTGGTTTCCTTAAAAGGCGGTACTCCGCCGTATTTATCCACATTGCCCGGGCCCGCGTTATAGGCGGCAAGGGCAAGTTCTAAGTTGTTATTATATTTATCAAGCATCATTTTCAGGTATTTGGTACCTCCTTCAATATTCTCACCGGGATTCCAGGAATTGCTCACTCCCAAATCCTTCGCGGTGCCGTCCATAAGCTGCATTAATCCTTTGGCTCCGGCGTGAGATTTAGCGTTTGGCTGCCCTGCCGATTCAACTGTAATAACCGCCTTAATGAGTGAATCGGGCACTCCGTACTTTTGTGCTGCGTTTCCGATAAAATTCCCGTAATTGCCCAGCCGGTTATTCATTTTTTCAAGGAAACTGCCCCCTGGCAGGCTATTGTTTATTTTTTCCTGCAAATTATTATCAAGTCTTCTTTTTATGCCGGGTGTGGTTTCATTTTTTGCCGGTTTGCCAGGAATCTGAATTTCCCTGTAGTTAGGCATATCCTTTTGCCCGGTAAGGTTTTCATAAATCATTTTCGCGATACCTATACCACCGCCTGCTTTTGCCATTTCATCTGAAAACATCATATTGGTATAGCCTTCCAGAGTATCAGCTCCAAATGTCATACCCGAAGAATTTTCTTTGCTGCTGAGCAATCCGTTTTTCATTTCTTTCATCAAAGTATTAATGAAGATAGATTCAAATCCGCGGGCTGCTTCCGCGAATTGAGCCTTTTTTTCATCGGATAGTTCTGCTCCACTGCCGGCCGGCCTGATATTCTTTATCGAATTGATCTTGTCGGCTGCATTGTTGCTGCCTATCTGAATTTCCGGTATTTTATCTATTGTTAAAAAGCCCATAATTTATATATTATTGAATTATCAATTCTCCCTGTAAGGCGCCTGCTTCTTTAAGAGCCTGGAATATAGCAATAAGGTCTCTCGGTTTTACTTCCAGCAGATTGAGCGCTTCGGCCATATCCTGTACAGTCGGTCCGGGTACTTCAAGCGGCCTGGCGGGGTTTATCTCTTCTTCTACCTCGATTTCCGCCGTTTCCACCGGCTGGGGCGGCCTTATTGTAAAGGGTGCCGGCTGCGGCACTATAACCTGCCTTTGTACGCTGATCTCCAACCCGCCATGCGAAATGGTAACCGGCAGGAGCTCTACATTCCCTCCGATTACTATTGTGCCTGTCCTTTCGTTGATCACTACTCTGGCAACGGGGTCGCTTATAACATTAAGTGATTCGATTGTCGTTATAAAAGCCATTACCGCCTGCTGATCGCTGCCCGCGGGGAAAGTTACCTGTACAGTCCCGGCGTCAAGCGCCTGAGCGGTATTCGCAAGCCCGGGCGCCGCGTTAATGGCGGCGGCTACCCTTCCGGCTGTAGTAAAATCAGGATCACGAAGCAAAATATTTAGCACGTTGCCTTCCATGTATGTGCCCGGTATTTCTGTATCGAGTATCAGGCCGTTGGGTACTCTGCCGGTTGTGGCAATGTTCTTGCTTATTCTTGTGCCGAGAGCTCGATAGTCGAATCCGCCGACGGATACGGCGCCCTGAGCAAATCCTACAATACTGCCATCCGCGAAGGATAGCGGAGTCATAAGCAATATGCCTCCCTGAAGTGATGTAGCATCGCCTATAGAGGATACCTGAACGTCAACTTTACTACCGGCACCGGTAAATGCCGGGATAACTGCCGTCACCATAACCGCCGCAACATTACGGATACGAGGGTTGCGCTCGGGTATGGTCAGGCCGAATCTTTTCAGCATATTAGATACTGACTGCACTGTATAGGAAGTCATCTGGTTATCGCCTGTCTGATTAAGGCCTGTAACCAGGCCGTAGCCGATGACCTGGCGGTCGGCATTGCCCCGGATCTCGGCTATATCTTTGATTCTGGCTGCTTTGGCTGGAACCAGAGAAATAAGTAATAAGACCGCCGCCGCTATCGCTGATATCAATGCAATATGTAAGCTTCTATTGTTCATTAGAAAAGCAATCTCAGGAATTTTGTTATCAATCCTGGTTCCTGTACTTCAGATACTATGCCGTCGCCCTCAATCATCAGTGTCAGGTCTAATATATTATAAGAATAAACAGAGTTGTCCGGCCTTACGTCTACAGGCCTTACAACACCTCTTATAATAATTGTCTGTGTTTCGTTATTGACCTTTGTGGTGCGCTTGCCTTCTATTTCCAAATTGCCGTTATCTTCTACCCCAATAACTCTCGCGCTAAGTGTTGAGCGGATATTTTCATTTCTGCTGGTCGAGCCGTCGGAGTTGAAGTCATTGCCCGTACCGACGCTTGCACCGGCGCTACCGGCGCTGCCGCCAAAGTTAGCGTCGAAGCCGGCGCTTAAGTCGCTGCTTCTTCCCGAGGATGTTCGCGCTGAATTATCCGCACGGGTATCTTCCAGTATATAAACCATAATAGCGTCGCCTTCTTTAAATGCTTTTACATCAGAAAAAAGCGAACGCGAGCTGTTCTGGATAAACTGGGCGTTTGCTGCCGCAGTTGCAGTTATGATGAATATGATAAATAATAAAATTCTCACTGTTCTTTATTTTTTAATGAATAATTCCCTGAATTTCTTATTACATAAACTCTGCCGTCTTCCCCTGCCGTACCGAAAAGTACCGGATTACCGAATCCTTCACGCTTAACCCGTACGTTTTCGCCGGGGGAGGCGTCAGCAAGAGCGGTACCAAAGGTTTTAATCGATACTTTGCCTGAAATGGCTATAATTTCAACAGGTTCGCCTCTTTTGACCAGTACTTCGGCTTCGAGCATTCTCTTTGTGAGAAGCTTACCTGCGGGAATATTATATTTGGCAGTCCGTCCGTCAAGCTTGCTTAAGTCCGGTAAGTCAGTTTGGCTGATGCCTGTAATGTCTGTTCTTTTCATCGTAAAATCAGAGGAGCTGAGTTCCTTACCAGACGCAATATTATAATTCGATACCGGAACTATGCCGAAACGCCTGATGTTAACCTGTATGTTTTCAGTGTGGATCACTTTATCATTATGATAAAAACTAATAATGACCTTGCTGAGTCCCTCCGGCTTATCGCAATTAAATCCTGCAGTAACGGGTGATGCCTCAAGCTTAACATCATTTACAGCGCTTACAATCTCGACTTCAATATTATCAGCGCGTTTTTCCAGATAGCCTATGCAGGCCTGCCTGAGCCTTTCCGCAGAAAATGTGGAAATGCCTTCAGCCGCTAAAACCGGGCTAAAGGCAAGTATAAGGAGCGCTATGTAAATCATATTTTTCATCAAATTTGCCGGATCCTGTTTATGTTTTAAACCGTAGAAATTTATTTATTCTATTCAATATCATTATCTCTTGAGATTAACCGCAGTAGCTAAAATATCATCAGCCGTTCTGACTGATTTTGAATTGAGTTCATAAGAGCGCTGTGCGGTGATCATGTTTACCATTTCTTCAACTACATCAACATTTGATGTTTCCAGATGCGACTGTATCAGCTCACCGGTGTTATTTTCGCCAGGAATTTCGAATATTGCTTCGCCTGAAGCCGGGGTTTCAACAAATAAATTATCGCCGGTTGACCTCAATCCTGCCGGATTAATGAACCGTGCCAGCTCAATTTGTCCCAGTGTCTGAGTATCAACGCCTCCTTCGAGCAGTATGCTGAGCATTCCGTCACGCGATACCTGAAGTTCCACTGCGTCCTGCGGTATAGTAAAACCCGGTTCAAGGATATGGCCTTGTGTAGTGACCATTCTTCCGTTTCTGTCGAGCTGGAAAGATCCGTCTCTTGTGTATGCAAGGCTGTTGTCAGCTTTTCTAACCACAAAGAAACCCTGGCCGTTAATAGCCATATCCAAAGGATTATTGCTCTGTTCAACATCACCCTGGCCGAAAAGCTTTGTTGTGGCTACAAGCTCGGTACCAGAACCTATCTGTACTTCATTAAGCGGCTCTACGGCTACCCTTGCGGTATTACCGGCGGGCCTTAAAGTCTCATACAAGAGATCCTGAAATTCAGGCCTGATCTTTTTGAAACCGGTTGTATTTACGTTGGCAAGGTTGTTGGAGATTATCTCCACGTACCTTTGTTGTGCCGTAAGGCCGGTAGCCGCTGTTCTGAGTGTTTTATCCATGATACATCCGTGTATTGGTTTGACATCCTGTCAATTAAAATGAAGCCGGGCAGGCAGGAAGTTCATCCTAAAAATACCTGCCTAGCCCAATGCTTCTGTCAAGTGTGTCATCATTCGTCCTGATGATCTTGCTGCCGGCTTCGTACATCCTTTGAAGTTCGATCATTTCGATCATCTCCTGCACGACATCAACGTTTGAATTTTCAAGCCATCCCTGGCGTATACTTGCCCGATCCATGGGTAAATAATCTATTTCCGAATCTTTTGTAGCAAAAAACAGAGACTTTGAAACTCTTTGCAGGGTAATGGGATTCGGGCAGTCCGCAAGCAATATGTCGCCCACATGAAAATCATTGGCATAGACTTCCCCGTGTTCATTTATCTTAATATCCACGGCCTTTGTATCGCCGTTAAGGCGGGGATTTTCGATAAATTCCGACATAATGTTGACCGGGCCGTTGTGGCCCATTAAAAATTTGCCGTCCATGGCTGTTAACGTACCATCCGATGATAATTTGAAGTTCCCGCTCCGGGTGAGATACTCCCTACCGTCTTCATCCTGAAGAACAAAGTATCCATTTCCATCTATTGCAAGGTCGAACGGGTTCTCCGTCTGCTGCATCGCCCCCGGATTGAGATCATAATAAGAACCGACAGGGGAGTCATTCTGCTCCACATCGCCGGCAGTGTTATAGAAATTGGCGCGCGCGTCTATCAGATTCCTTTCGAAAGCGACAGCTCTTTTATAGCCAAGCGTATTGGCATTCGACAGGTTGTTTGCCGTTACTTCCAGCTTTGTTTGCTGGTTGTGCATCGATAGCGCCGCGGTGAAAATTTCTTTTAGCATAATTGCTTTATATTTTAATGTTAATTTTTCCTTTTGCCATTAATTGTTATAAATAGAGTACCAGATTATGAGAATGGAAATGAAAAGCCGATTATTAATCCGGCTAAATTATTGAATATTATACAGATAATCAATTGTCCACATTGTTTTTTCTAGTCCGGACCGGATAATTTGTGCCTGATCAATTGGATAATATTGGAATAAAATCGCGCTTAATGGTGAATATTTTCCACCAGCAGTAATTTTTTTACTTGGTTTATATTGATAATATATTATTTTTATAAAAAGCTATACGAAAGAATTTTCTTAGTTTGCCGATATTTGGAAGATATAATCGTATGCTGAAGTTAAAAACATTGATTTTAAAAAATGATATTTTTGAATAAAGTTTACCGGAGTAAAAAATGCAGTTCGAGAAATTAATGGACAGAATTGATGAGTTTCCGACTCTTCCTGCTATATATAATTCATTAACCAAAAAGATGGCCGACCCGAATGTTGGCCCGAACGACCTGGCAAGGATAATTGAAACAGATCCGTCATCGACAACCAAGCTCATAAAACTAGTAAATTCACCTCTTTACGGCCTGAGGGCAAGAGTAGATAATATTCCGCAGGCCATAATGTACCTGGGCTTTAATGAAGTTAAGAACGCTCTGCTTACGCAGGCTGTGCTGAGTATGTTCAGTACCCCATCCGGCTCTAAGGGATTTACTCCTGTCGAACTTTGGAAGCACTCCATAGCTGTAGGTGTAGCCGCTAAAGAGCTCGGCAGGAAATCAGGAACCCCCGGCGCCGAGAATCTCTTTATTGCCGGTGTGCTGCACGATATCGGAAAATTATTCTTCCTTAAGGTATTTCAGGCAATGTATATTGGCGTCATAAAACTCGTCGAAGAAGGAGAAACTCCATTAATAGATGCTGAAAAGAAAAAATTCGGAATGGATCACGCCGCGGCAGGCCATCTGATCGCACAGAAATGGAACCTTCCGGAAAACCTGGCCGTCTGCATTAAAAGCCACCACATGGAGGATGAAAGCGAAAATGACATCAGTTCGGCATTTATTCATATTGCTAACAGCAAGGCAATATCACTTGATCTTGGGCATTCAGGCGATAAAAAAGCCACTGATATAAATCCGAGAGCGTTTGAAATAACAGGGATCACACCTGATGAAGCTAATTCACATGATGATGAGATCAAAGACAAATACAGTGAAACACTAGCTGTACTCGAATTATAAAATGCATTAATTGTTTTGGACGCGAAAAAGCAAGGGATACAGCCTACCTTGCTTTTCAATTATTCTAAAATCAAATTTAAGGATTCAGAGTTTCATACCCGCAAAATTATATCTTTCTTGTTGTATTAATTGTTTATTATAAAAAAGTGAATTTTGTAAAATAAATAAAAAATTCCTGCGTTCAATCTGACTGGCTATCTCTATATTTGTATTTATTAATCATGAGGGATTTTCTATGAAAAAAACTTTTTTTGCCTTAGTTTTATTGCTTAGCGGAAGCCTGATCGCTTGTAACGAAAATGAACCGGAGGCAGAAATGAAAGAACCAGAAAAAGAAAAAACAGTCATGACAGTTGAAATGCAGCAACAGATGACTCCCCGGCAAGCACTGGATAAACTTATGGAAGGTAATGCCCGCTTTCTTGAAGGAGGCCGCAAGGATATCGACTACTTGGCGCAGGTAGAAACAACAGCTACCGGCCAGTATCCTTACGCAGTAATACTTAACTGCATTGATTCGCGTACACCTGCCGAAATATTCTTTGACCAGGGCGTCGGAGACATATTCCATGCCAGGATAGCCGGTAATTTTGTGAATACTGATATTCTGGGCAGCCTTGAATTTGCAACCAAAGTAGCCGGGTCAAAGCTGATTATGGTACTAGGGCATACGCATTGCGGAGCCGTCAAAGGCGCCTGCGATAACGTGGAAATGGGTAATCTTACCCCAATGCTTGATAATATCGAACCTGCTGTTGAAGCTGCCAAAACAAAAGTTGACGGCGAATACAATTCGAAAAATGAGGCTTTTGTTAATGAAACAATCAGGCAAAATGTTATTCTGAATATTGAAAAAATGAAAGAGCAAAGCCCGATTATAAAAGAGATGGCAGATAAGGGTGAAATTATGATTGTCGGCGCTATTTATGATATTGAAACCGGCAAAGTAGAGTTGATGGATATGTAAATGATTTGATTATATAGAAATTAAAGAATTAGCATTGACTCACAAGAAAAGAGGCTGCCCTGTGAAGGCAGCCT
>CAZJAH010000060.1:0-11726 GCA_964544155.1 uncultured Hyphomicrobiales bacterium
CATCAACGATAGCCGGTTCCTGCGGTTTAACATTTATTAATATGTCAACGACCTGAATATAATACTGATCACCGCAACCCCTTTGTACAACCGGATTATTACCGTCACCTGTTACAATTCTCATTGTATAAAGCCCGCCGTCCATATCCTCTGGAATTGTCACCATGGCAGTTTCGTTGGGCAGATCACTTCCGGAATAATACAAGCGTTCACCCTGAGGGCCGGTTGTGGCAGGACTAGGAACATCAAGTTGGCCGTCTTTGTTCATATCAAGAAATACACCAAGGTAGTGGCTTGTCCAGCTGCTTCCGCAATTAGAATACCAATAAGGGCCTTGTGTGAATACTTCCAGTTGTTCTCCGGCCTCAACTTCTATAACTATGTCGCGTTTGTCGAGTAGTACCTGGCAGTCTGTATTGCCACCGGTTGTATTACTAACAATAGTCTGCCCCTTTACCCTTAAGGTACCCCATCGTTCTACATCCGATGTTGATACTTCGCACAGATCAGGGGGCATCTGTTGCGCTGTTGATTCATAGGTTCCTGTCAGTAATAAAATACCAAACAAAAACGCAAATAGGTTTTTGAGTTTCATAATTTCCCCAGATAGTTTTTGAAACAAAATATTAAAAAATCTAAACTTTGTTTTTCTTTTTTAAAATTGACTTTAGAGCATATTTAATGCTCAATAAATTTTCTTAAACAAGACTGATAAACGCATTTTATGCTTTTATCTTGTTTTTCTTTTCTTATTTCACTCTAACAATTTGAATACAAATATGTTACAGGAATAATTAAAAATACTTCAAAATTACAGCCTAAACATCCCTCCAAAAATGAAATATACAAATTTTTTCTTTATTTTCAACTTATATATTTGAATGCCGCAATTAATGCAAAAGTGCATGCCCGCTTACAAGCACAGGCCTTTGATGGAGAACCGGCTTAATAAGGTTTATAAACAAAAAAGGGAGCTGTTTAAGCTTCCCTTTATTATAAGTTCGTAATTTTCAAAGGTTTCAAATTGATATCATTATTTGCCGCAGCCGGCTTGTTTGATTTTACTGCTGCAGCATGGTTTTTTGCTATTGATGTCTGTCCTGGTTTTAACCTCATCTGCTTTATAGCCCATTTCAGCTATAAAATTTTGAATTTTTTTATTATCAGTAGCTGAATCATCATACTTAACGGTAACGACCTTTGTTTCTACGTCGGCACTGGCCGATTTAACGCCTTTTTCTTTTTTAAGGCCGCTTTCAATTTTAGCTTTGCAGCTTCCGCAGTGCAGGTTGGTCTGGTATTTTACTTCTTTTTCATCGCCTGCGTAAGAATCAATAGTAAAAGCGGCGACGAACAACATCATTAGCAATAAAACGGCTGAATTTTTTTTCATAATATTCCCTTATAATTTGTTAGTTAAATACATTTAACGATATTTCTTAATCTATATTACCGTGTTTGAATATTATCGGTTATTCTTAAGGTAATCCATTGCTTTCCTTTTTAGTATATCCTCATCAGCAGAAATACTTTCAGCATCGGGATAAAGTTCAATATCGGGAGAAAGCGGCTTACCAAAAATTAATTTTCCTTCAGATTCAAAGGGGTAGAGTACTGTAATGGCCATGCCATAATCGGCAGGCAGCCCTATGGACAAGGGATCGCCGAAAGCTCCTGCGCTTTCCGAACCTATTCGTGTGCCAATGCCGCTTAATCGCGCTGTGTGAAGAATAATTTCGGAATAATCGCTTGTCCGTTCATTTGTAAGGAAAACAATCTTGGCATCCATAAAAGGTTCGTTAGCTTCAACACGGTTCATATATCTTTTAAAGAAAAGAAAATCCTCTTCAGGCCCGGTATAGACCGGGAGCCTCCATTCAATACCGGGGATGCTGTCTTTAATAAAAAAGCTCAATATATGCTCGGAAACAAGCGCCCTGCCTCTAAGATCGAAAATCAGGCCTTTTGCCTTAGCCATTTCATCTATGTATGCTCTCATTTCCTTATCGTCCAGCCTGGTCAGGTCAAAGTAAATAATACCGCTATCCAACTTCTGATAAGCTGGCCCGGAACTTTCTCTCAATGAGCCCAGAGGGATGTTTCTCTTTAACGTTTTTTCGAGATTATCGCCCGCAGGTGATACAAAGCGCATACGAACCTCAGAATCTTCATCGCCCGCCCGCAGCATGATAATCGCCATCAGCCTTCGCCATTGATCAGTCGAGGCAGGAATGCCGGCAGCCAGGCTGTCTATGAATTCTAAGGCCGGCTTACTGTTAATGGCAACAACTTCACTCCCGGCCGGAATATTTATTCCTTCAGATGTTTTGCTTACAAAGATCTTGCTTCCCGCTAGCTTGAACAGTAGCGGCAGGCCCGATTGCGGCTTATCAAATCCATGCCATGCCCGGGCGTTGCCGTCTTTTAAATGTGACAAATGGCCGTTAAGAATATTTAGCAATTCATCTGAACCTTTAGCCAGGGCGGCTTCTTTTATTATTTTTGGAAGAAGTTCATGCGACATTTTTTTATCAATAGTGAACGGAGTGAAATTATCGCTTATGCTCCAAACAAGCCCCGCGATAGCCAGCCTTGAATACATATCATCGGGATTAAGCTCAAAGTCAAGAGGGTTATCTGTAAAGGAATTAAAGCCCAGATCATTTTCCTTTAGGCTTAGCGGAAAAGACGCGTATATTTCTTCCTTTAACTTAAATCTATGATAATCATAGGGATCAGGAAATATTATCCTTGTAGCTGTATCAGATTCGATCAGCAGGGATTTTGTACCTTCGGTTGATTCAGTACTGACTTTCGCGGAATATCCGGCCTGGGCCGATTCTTCGACAAAATGCCAGTCGGAAGGAGAGCCGTCGGCTTTAAAAATTTCAAATCCGTGATTATTCAGTCCAAGTAACTGGACAGAATCTTTCTCTATAACAAACAAACGCGCGTCATCATAAAATACTCTGCCTTCTCCGGTCAGCAGAAGTGCTATCCTGACCAGCGCAGCATTATCAGGATAAGGCATTACCACAGAATACTCCTTCCAATTGCTACTGTTTACCGGATTATTTGTATTTGATTCTACTGCAAGCGGATAGTGCGTACTGTCATCTATCCTGATCCATATTTCACCTCTGCTGCCGGGCCCTTCTAAGCCAGATTTAGCCTTGATTTTAAAAACAAGAGAATCGCCATTAACTCCACTTATATCGAGGGTTTTGGTGATTGTTCCTTCGCGCCGGCGCAAAGGCTTATAAATATTCACAAGTTGTGACACAAACGGAGCGTTTCTGTTATTTGAATAAGCGCCTTCATGTATCCAGCCGTAAGCCGTATCATTAACAAATATGCTCGGCAGAGTAGGCTCTATCATCTTTAATTTTTTAAATGATGAAGCAATTTTTATATCATTACTCAGCAAAGCTGCTATTGAATTTAGCGTATCCCTGAGCTCTTTGTCATTTTTAATACCATCGATTTTTTTATAAGCGTTATAATATAATTTTTCCCAATCAAAGCCTGTGTTCATTGGATATGGATAGTAGTACCTAATCTTCCCAAGCAGACGGGTAAGAGCGGCATAGTTTTCAATTTCATTTTCGCTTAAAACTCGCGGAGGTTCCGGAACTGCGACTGCATTGATCTCAGGAGAAAAGCTAACATCATCAAGCCAGGCTTCGCCCTCCCCGTATAGAGTCATCCCGTAATTCACTCGCCATGCGTCAACTGGCATATCGAATTCCATTTCATGATATTTCCATATGCCGCCGGAACTGTCGGGCTGTGTCTGTTTCGCGTAAATAATATCGTTTCGGGTATTTCTGACATTTACCCATAGCTGTACGGCAGCGTTGGAATCGAGGTTCGCGCTGATTGCGCCTCTATAATAAATTTTCCGTCCGAGGTAGGGCGCAGCGTCGATACCCTGCAAAACAATCCCAAAGCCCTGACCGGGTGACAGCGAATCCAAAGCTGCTTTATCCCGCAGGAACAGTTTCAGGCTGTATTTGCCTTCTAAGGCCCGGGAGTCATCAGCATAAGCGCCATAGCCTTTTTCTATACTGCGCGGCGCAATACTCCATCCCCTGGACATATTACCGGTTCTGGATTCCTCAAAACCGGTATTATAAGGTTTCATCATTACCTGCGCTTCAAGGCCGCAGGATAATATCAGAAATAAAATAACAAAAGCAATCTTTTTCAATTTTCTTCTCCGGCAAAAATCAAGCATTATAGCTATTATTAAACGGTTATAAAGGGAAAAAATTAATTTACATTTGAACAAGATTTATTTAAGTTATTGACGGATAAAATTTTGTTACTCCATACTTTCCAACCTGGCGCTTCTTGAAGTTATCCTGTAGGAGAATGGTTTGTTTTCTTCGATAGCTTTGCGCGTTATATCCGGCCAGTGCTTTATCATTAAAACCAGCATATCCCAGTAACTAAAGCCGGATTTCGATGGCGGCCTAAAATAAAACATTCCCAGATTATACTCCCGGCAAAGTTCCTTTTGATGCCTTATCTGATGGATATTGTAATCTTGCGTAATTATGCAGGAACTTTCTTGACCGGCTTCGGGTATCCAGGCTTCGTCTTTGGCGCCCTCTCCGAATACTTCTTTAACAGAGCGTATTTGTATAGTTTCCGTCTGTCTGTGATTTAAAGGTATTTGAAGAATGTTCAATCCTTGTGCCAGGTATGGTGACATATTCTCATCGATATAGATGATCATGATGCTTCACAGTACTCAATAGCGTCATGAACAAGTTTTTCATCTATCTCGTAAGCGAATGCTATGAATTTTACCTGTTCTCCCCCTTTATACATATTGTAAATTGTTTCCGGATAAATATTCGTTTTTCCAAGAACCGGGTGTCCGAATTGTCTTTCAGGATCAACTATAATGCTTTTTTCTTTTCCCATGGGATAAAACCTGCTGGCTAGAAGGCTGTTATCAAAATCTATTTTTTTAAAAAATATTTTAACAAATTCGAGATTAAACTGCCTGCTGCCATCAAGTGTCATGATATTACCATCATGAGCTATAAAAACTTTGCAGCCGTCAGTTCTTATAGAAGTAAGTATATCTTTACAAGCAAACGGGAACAGAGTATCAAATTGCCTGCTTAGTTCTTTATGGGCATGAAGGGCTTTCGAAGTTTTGACCCCTGATTCAGCAAGCAGATAAAAAACATAAAACTCTACCAGGGTAAGAAAATTCACGGCTTTTGACCCATTAACTTCCCACGAATAAGTTGCCGAGAACTCTTTTCCAAGCTTGCCGTTCCAGTACTTATTCAGCCAGGTGTGAACCTTTTTATACGGCAGCCTGAGTATATCAGCAATTTCAGGTATTGTGTATATACCTCCGCCAAGTTTTAGTTTATTTTCGAATTCAAATCCCCATTTAAGCAAAAAAACATTTAATAGTAAGACGATTATTTATGTTTATGTTTCTCTCATGGATAAAATATAATCATTATAAATATTAATTCCTTTAAAAAATTCTATAAGGATTACTTGTTTTTATTTCACATACACCGTCTTGATATTAACGAATTCCCTTATGCCGAATTCCGAAAGCTCGCGGCCATAGCCTGATTCTTTAACTCCGCCGAAGGGAAGCCGCGGGTCTGACCGCACAAAGTCGTTTACCGCGCATGTACCTGTAATTATTTCTTCCCGTGCCATCCTTTCCGCTTTTTCCGTATCGCGTGAAAAAACGGCTCCGCCAAGCCCGAAGATGGAATCATTTGCCTTTTCTATGGCGTCGGCTTCATTTTCCGCGGGAATGATAGCGGCTACAGGGCCGAAAGTTTCCTCATCGTAGGCGGGCATGCCCTTCTGCACATTTGCAAGAACAGTGGCAGGATAGTAATACCCCGGCATATCTGGGACTTCTCCGCCGAGAAGCAGATCCGCTCCTTTTTCAATGCTTTGCTTAACCTGACGGTGCAGATCATCCCTGAGATCGCCCCTTGCCTGCGGGCCAATATCAATGCCTTCTTCCATTGGGGCGCCCATTCTTTTGGCTTTCATTTTTTCTACAAAAGCTGATGTAAATTCTTCCAATATACCCTTTTCGACGATGAATCTTTTCGCTGCGATGCAGCTTTGCCCGCTGTTTATCAGCCTGCCGGTAACGCAGGCCTCAGCCGCAAGTTCAACATCGGCGTCATTCAGAACAATGTATGGATCGCTTCCGCCAAGCTCAAGTACGGTTTTCTTTAGGTTAGCTCCCGCTTCCGCGGCTACCTTTTTCCCAACCGGTGTGCTGCCAGTCAGGGTAACGCCTTTTATAATTGGATCTTTGATGATGTCAGCTACCGGGCCGGAACCGATCACCAAATTGGAAAAAAGCCCTTCGGGAAAGCCCGCTTCGAGGAACACATTTTCTATCTCGATGGCACACTGCATGGTATTGCGCGAATGCTTAAGCAGGCCGGCATTGCCTGCCATTAGCGCCGGGGCGGCAAATCGGAATACCTGCCAAAAAGGGAAATTCCAGGGCATAATCGCAAGAACCGGCCCCAGTGGATTAAACGCCGCGTAGCTTTTGGAAGCCTCGGTTTTAATATTCATGTCTGCTAAAAATCTTTCAGCATTTTCAGCGTAGTATTCGCAAACCCAGCCGCATTTTTCGGCTTCCGCTATACCCTGCTTAAAAGGTTTACCCATCTCCTCAGACATAAGCCGGGCGTAATCATTTTTTTTATTTTTTAGTACTTCCGCCGCTTTGAGCATTAGTTTCGACCGCTCGGTGAAAGTTGTTTTCTTCCAGGATTGATGAGCCTTTTCGGCTTTTATAAGTTTTCCGTTGATCTGAGCTGTGCTTAGCTCATGATATTCTTTTATTTTTTCTCCCGTTGCAGGATTATAAGTAAAAAACGACACGGATGCTCCCGATTTTATTCTATAATTTTTTATCATAATAAGGCTAATAGACAGCTTTTATTTTAAGCAAATTAATAAAACGTACGCGAAGTATAAAAATAAGCATAACATGTTGTAAAGTTGTTATATAATTCGATTATTTACGTTGCATAAGCAATCTGATAATTGAATTAAAATATTATAAGTGTGAAATATTCATTAACTTTGTAGTTGATGACTTGTATTTTTATTTGTATCAATATTTGAGGGAAACATATGTTTAAAAGGATAATCCCGGCGCTGGTTATGATTTTTGCTATTAGCAGCTTCGGATACGCGCAGGATATTAAAACCGAAAAAGACTCACTGTCATACAGTATAGGAATGAGCATTGGCGCTAATCTTAAACAAAACAATGAATTGGATGTTAATCTCGATAAGTTAATAGAAGGACTGAAAGCCCAGTACGCCGGCACGCAGACTGCTCTCACAGAGGAGGATATGAATCAGATACTGCAGAGCTTCGCTCAGGTACAGCAGAAAAAAGCGCAGGAAGCTCAGGCGGCCGCGGGCGAGGAAGCCAAAGCTAAAGGCCAGCAATTCCTTCAGGAAAATCGGAAAAAAGAAGGCGTAAAAGTTACGCAGAGCGGACTGCAGTACAAAGTTCTTAAAGAAGGAACAGGCGCCAGCCCCAAAGCAACAGATAAAGTCAAGGTGCATTATACAGGCAAGCTCATAGACGGAACGGTTTTCGACAGCTCCGTTGAAAGAGGCGAGCCCGCAGAATTCCCGGTGAACAGGGTTATACCCGGATGGACTGAAGCGCTTCAGATGATGAAAGAAGGCGGCAAATGGATGCTTTATATCCCCTCAGACCTTGCTTACGGGCCAAACGGCGCCGGCGGTTCCATCGGCCCTAACGAAACCCTTATCTTCGAAGTGGAACTGATCGAAGTAATGGATGATGAAGGCTAAGGCTGAGACTCATCCTCTAAATAAACTACAGTACAAATTTTTTAAAGCTGCTCCTGAATGTTCAGGGGCAGCTTTTTTTTTCGCGGGGTAAATTTCTTTAAAAAACTTGCCGGCTCTAACTATTACGGTGATACAATGGTATATTATAAATGATAAGCGCGGGGGGGGGGGTGAAAATAGTGCTTGCTTTTTATTGCTAAATAAAGTATGTTACTTGTAATGATTAACGGCAACCAATGATAATCGCACGGACAGGATAGGAAAAGCTGATAATTATATAAAGAAGCCATGGGAAAAAAGATCGGGATCAATTCGGGTAATCAGCTTAAGGACATTTTCAAAAAAAGTACATATTCAGCATAACATAAACTCCGGAATAAATAATTCCGGAAGTATCATACAACAAGTATTGAATTTTTTGGGAGAATAATTGCTTATGAGATGAGCAAAAAAATGCCAAAGCCGGTGGAGCCTTGGCATGCGTAATCCACAAATGAGTTTAAGAAACTAAACAGATTCGCTTATTGCTTATCGTCAAATAAATATAAGCAAGTTTGTTAAGGTTTCAAAGGGTTTTTTGCGCTTATTTGAATTTTTTTAACAAACGGAGAAGATTAAAATATATCGTTCCATTTTTGTTATATTGTTTGCGTTTTTACTGATAAACGATGCAAAATCACAGTGTAAACCAGATTGCGATAGTTCGGACTGGATCGGGCCACAGTATATAGATTTTACATTGCCTGGTTGCGATGATCAGATGCAATATCAGCTTGAATACTACTATAGAGTTGCCTGTAATACATGGCATGACTACTATATTTCTAAGGTTGAAACTTTTGGTTCCACTTGTTTAGATGAAAACTATGGTGGTGACTTAGATCTGATGCTGCAGGATATTATGGAAGAATTGATAATGGCTAATCCAGCAGGTTTTCCACCTAATGAAAGAGGTGAGTGTGAAGACAACTGGAGAGTAATGGAGGGCTCCTGTTGGAGGCCTGAAAGCCCTACGGGAACAGGAATGGGGATACTATCAGATATTAGAGAAGTGTATCAACTCATACCTTGTCAACCTTCAAATGAATGCTGTTTAGAATACTTTACAGTTTGTATATCAAGAGCAGGGGTAAAAGAAATAACTCATACCGGCACAGTACCACCTGAAGATCCTGATTGTTTAGAAGTTGACCATGAATGCGTCCCTGTTTGCGGTTCGGTTATTAGGCCATAATTTTGGAGAATAAAAAATGAAAAATAAAACACTTTTAATTATGATAGTCTTCATCATTCCTACATTATTATTAGGACAGAATTCAAAGGAAGACTACATAAATTCAGAGAGAACGATTATAGTATATCCTGATTATGTGAAAATTAAAAATAAGAGTATGAATAAATGGGAATTTAAGAATTTACAAAGTCCCAATATTAGTATTGCGTACTCAAATGGCTTAAAAAAATTTTCTACTGATTACGGAGAAACCTGGATTTATGAGACACAAGAACAATCAGGTGATTTTTCTTACGGCTTTTCATTATTTACAAACTCAACGAGCATATTGATTGATAAAAATTGGAGATCAAATGATTTCCAAATCTACTTAGTTGATCTTGAAGGAAATCAACATCATACTGTTAATTATAGCTTGGAGCCTAAACATCAAGTTATGTTAAATATTAACGGAATACAGAATGGTTTTTATTTAGTTTTTGTTAAAACTAAATCTGAGCAGAGATTTATCGGGAAATTACTGATTTCTAAATAACCATAGCGGGAGATCCTGAATTAAGGATCTCCCCAATTTTTTTAAAATTGGAGAAAAGAAATGAAGGCTATCAAATTTGCACTTCTAATCAGTTTGTTTTGCTTTTCAGCTTCCTATGCCGGCAATATTAATGGCTGGTATAAGATTAACGCAGACTACAACTATGAAAATCTTAACTCAATTGACCATTACGGTGACAGCTTAATTATTGCTGTTGGTGACCTCGGAACAGTGAAAAGAGTGACGGGATATTCCAATATTGAAATAACAAACGGACACTATACGCTTAATGATCTAAACTCAGTAGCGTGTACAGATAATGGTTTCTTCGCCTGCGGTGATGGAGGATATATGATTTTTTCATCTGATAGCGGTAAGACATGGAATAATGCAGAACTTCCGGTTTCGAAAAATTTGATAGATATTTGCTTTTATGATGAACTGGGCTATATTGTCGGTGAGGATGGTACTATCCTATATTCAAATGACTATGGGAAAAATTGGGAAAAATTAAATTCGAGCGATAATCAGGATTTACTTGATGCCGAATTCCTAAATAAAGATTATTTACTCGTGGCAGGAAAGGATGGAACTTTGCTAAAATTAAATATTGCGTACAATCAATATGAGAAAATTAACCTAAATACCGAAAAAGACTTAACCTGCGTAGCTATTTCTAATTCAAACTCGATTATAATTGGCGGGCAGGATAGTACCTTGTTCATTTCAAATGATAGCGCTGATACCTTTCAGCAAGTGAAATTTACGTTTTCAAATCAGGGCATATACAAATTCATGGGATTTCATTCAATGCTATTTGTAAATGACAGCATTCTTTTGGGCGGCAGTACTGTGCGGAATAATCTTGGCATTATAAAAAAAATCCAATGTATTTCTTTAGATAAAGGCAAAACATGGATAGCAGCAACGAACAGTAGCAACAGCAATGATTATGCTCTTGATCAAGAATTAAAATACGCTTTTGTTGCCGGCGACCATGGTGAAATCATGGCCGCGAAATTAGATGAGGATATTAATAATAAATTTGAAGGTGTCAAAAGGTTAGTAACACTAAATAACCCGCGTTTAAATTTTAGATTCTTTAGCAGAGATAATAGAGGCAATTTTCTCGTTACTAATCATCACCGTTTATTTATATCTCAGGATAGCGGTAAAACCTTTAACCAAATCCATGAACTAAAAAACCAAAAAACATTTTTGACTGCCCAATTTATTGATTCTGAGCATATTCTGGCGGTTGAAGACAGCATTTATTACTTCGAAGAAAATGGTAAAGAATATACAGAGCATAATCAATTCTTTACCAAAATTAATATTACTGGAAATATCATTTCAAGAATTCCCCTAATTGATTCAGTAACTATTAAGGAATTGATAATATCAGAAAATGACTGTATAATAGCTAATGGCACATATCAGTATTTCTACATTTCATTAGACGGCGGTCAATCATGGAAAACAAGAGTTTTACCGGGCGATGTTGATATACATGATCTAGAATATTTAGGTAACGGGATCATTTATATCTATGGTTTTAACTGGGAAAATAATTCTATGAATTTTTATCGCTCTTATGACTATGGTGAAAATTGGGATTATGAGAAAAGCGAAGTTTTGGATGATGGATATGAGTTATTTTTTAACGATCCGATGAATGGCTGGGCTTATTTAACCAGAGCATATCAGGATGAATATAAAATCTTCAGTACCGGTGATGGAGGAGAAAACTGGGAAATGATATTCCAAACACCAGAAAGCTCTTACGGATATTTTAAGTCAATGAATTTCAAAGATCCGCATATGGGAATACTAATAACGTCCGACGGACTGGCTTTATTAACAAATGACGGCGGTGAGACCTGGAATGCGGAGCAATATGCACTTTCGCCTTCAGACGCTTTTTCTCAGACATTTTTTTTAGAAAATTATGCGTACATAGTAACATACTATGATATATATAGGAAGGATCTAAGCGTTTCATCGGCGTCGCCGTTATTTAGAAATGGCAATAACGCGGTTATCTACCCCAATCCGGCGGGTGATTTCATTGAAATTGCTAATCTGAAAGAATATACCAGA
>CAZJAH010000061.1:0-11101 GCA_964544155.1 uncultured Hyphomicrobiales bacterium
GGGTGGCACGCTGAAAGCGTGACGGGGTGGTGCGACCGGAGGATCAGGTTACCACTTGCCACAGGCGCTGGCGCCCGTGCCACCACGTTTTAAAACATAAGCAAATTATTCCGGTCAGTTTCTTCCCCTCACCGAGGAGGGGTGGCACGCTGAAAGCGTGACGGGGTGGTGCGACCGGAGGATCAGGTTACCACATGCGCAGGCGCTGGCGCCCGGGCCACCACGTTTTGAAAACATAAGCAAATTATTCCGGTCAGTTTCTTCCCCTCTCCGAGGGGAAGTGGCCGGAAACGGCTCGCAGAGCCGGTTTCGGACGATGGGGTGCGGTCGAGAGATCAAGGCCCTTGCCTCCGCGCAGGCCTTCCTTGGATTCTTCGCGTTGCTCAGGATGACGCTCCGTTTGATACAGTGGATTAGTAGTGCAAATAAGAAAGCCCTCTCAAAATGAGAAGGCTTTTGTGTTGTAGCGGGGACAGGACTTGAACCTGTAACCTTCGGGTTATGAGCCCGACGAGCTACCAATTGCTCCACCCCGCGATCAGAGAATACAAATATAAGGCTTTTTATTTAAACACCAAAATTATTTGCTCTTTTTATTTATGACTAATTTTCTATATTATTATTGCCGTTTTTATCCACCATTCATGAATTGTTTATTATGGTACTGAAATATACACGCGAACAGCAGCTCGCTCTCTCCGATAACAGGCACATGGCCGTTACCGCAAATGCCGGTTCCGGCAAAACAAAAGTCCTTGTAGATAAATACATTCAAATAATTGAAAATGACAGGGAGTCTCAAAGGCAGCACGACCCGGGAAAGATCATTGCTATAACTTTCACAAAAAAAGCGGCGGCGGAAATGAAGGCCAAAGCAATCAGGTCTATTGAAAAAAAGCTCGCCGCGGAAGCGGATTCCGCCATAAAACGCAAACTCATGAAGATCAGGGAAAAACTCACTTACGCCAAAATATCCACGATACACAGTTTCTGCACACAGATACTCCGCGATTATCCCATTGAAGCAGAAGTAGATCCCAATTTTACCGAATTGGGCGAAAGCGACTCGCTTATGCTGATCAATGACGGCATTCAGTTTGCCCTGGAAGAATTCCTCGACGACAATAACCCTGACGCGGCTGAAACCTCAGAGCTTATCTCAATTTACGGAAGGAGAAAAATTGAAGGCTTTATCAGAAACCTGCTGAATGAAAGAAATTTTGCCGCACTGGAAAAAATTTATGAAAATAGCGATGAGCAAATCGTTGATAGAGCGCTTGATAGATTCAGAACACTCATTTATCAAAAAGCCCTCCCCATTCTTGAGGAAACGCTGGACCTTTCCGGTTCTTGTTCTCAAAATGTTTTAAATAACGGCAAAAAGAAAAATTCTTTTGATTCTGCGGTAAAAAGCGTCAGGTCATGCCTCGATGCCATTAAAGATAATAATGCCGACGCGGCGGCTTTTGCTCCGTCATTAACAAATATCAGAAAAACCAAAATTGGCAATAAACTTTTTCTTACTCTTATAGAAGCTTCAGACAGCGTTAAAAAAACATTTGAAAACATAATTGATTCCTGTGATGTATTCAATTTAAAAGGGCAGGAAGCTTATCCCCGTCAGGCCCGTCTGCTGCTGCGAATTGCCAAAACGGCAGGCGATTACATTGATGAGGAGAAATATTCCATGGGAGCCATTGATTTCAACGACATGCTCCGAAAAGCGCATGACGTCCTGCTGGATGACGAAGTCCGCGATATGGCCATCAGCGGTATCCGGCATATACTGGTTGATGAATTCCAGGATACAGATTCGCTTCAGTATGAGATAATCAAAAGGCTGGTTCCTTCTATCCAGGATCCATCGGCCGGCGGCCCGACTCTATTCATTGTGGGTGATGCCAAGCAGAGCATTTACGGCTTCAGAAATGCCGATGTAAGAGTATTTAAAGAAGCCATTGAGCATATAGCAGCGTCTAATTCATCTAAGATCAATAGCGGAAAGTTAAAAATTCAGGCGGCGGGGCTAAGCAAAAAAGAGCTTTTCGGAAATATTACACTTAACACCAGCTTCAGGCTGAAACCTGCCGTAGCGCAGTTTGTGAATCAGGTGTGCGGCCCTTTATTCGAAAAAGATCAAACAGAATTTGATGTCGATTACGATGATCTGATTTTCGGCCGCCATTCGGTTGATTTTATTAGAGAAAATAATCTCAAAGAAGACAGCCTATTTCCTTTGAAGCCGGAGCACGGCAGCGTTACATTTCTTCTGGCTGAAAAAATCAACCGTAGAATAATAAATGAAGACAATGATAAAGAACCTGAAAACGATGATGCTGATAATTCCAAAAAAGAGGAAATAAATGAAGGTGAACTTTTAGCCAGGCATCTGATTCTTTCCATTAAAAAGGGGCTGCCAATCCATGATGAAGAGAACATCCCCCGACCGGCAGGATTTGGCGATATAGCTGTTCTGGCGCGCTCCCGCAACAAATTCAATGATCTTATTCTGGCACTGATCAAAAATAAAATACCTTATGTAGTACATAGCGGTACGGGATTTTACGCAACGCAAGAAGTAATAGATATTTCCTCATATCTGAAATATCTTTACGATGATAATGACAGCCTCTCACTGGCAGGGGTTCTGCTTTCGGATTTCTTCGGGCTTAGCGATGACGAGCTTTACAGGATAGTTACTCAGAATGAGGGCGAAACCCTGAATGAAAAATTCACGGCACATTGCGAAAGAATACTCGATAAAGACGATAGGGAGCGGTATCCAAAGCATATCAGAGCCTACTACACTCTGCAAAAAATGAAGCGCCACGCACTATCTATGCCCGTATCGCAGCTTATAATAAAAATTTTGGAAGAAAGCTACTGGTACGCCGCTGTAGCTGCCAATAGCAGCCTGGAGATGCAGATAAAATCCAACGTTAAAAAACTGATTGCTTTTGCCAGGGATTTTGAAGCGCGCGGTTACAGGACTCTGATCGATTTTGTTCACGAGCTGGAAATACTGGAAGATGCTTCAAAAGAAGGCGAAGCGCCATTTATCAAAGACGCCGACGCTGTTAACATCATGACCATGCATGCCTCAAAGGGCCTGGAATTCCCTGTGGTTTATATTTATAACAGCGACAGCACAACACCTCCGCATAAAGACGGCATTTTTACTGATGATCAATTTGGGATTTGCTTAAAGCCAAGAAAGATTGATCCGGATACACGAATGGCGGTAGATGATAAAAGCGTTCTTTATGATATGGCAAAAATGAGAAGAAAAGAAGCTGAAACCGCCGAGGATAAAAGAATACTCTATGTGGCCATGACAAGGGCGAAAGACCATCTGATAATTTCCGGCAGCCTTCAAATTAAAAAGGAATCGGTAACCGCGACCGGCCAGCTAAAGAGCATTCTGGAAAGCCTTTACCTTGAACCTTCAGGCATGGAAATTAATCACCACCCGCTCATAAGCAAGTTGAAGATATATGATCCTGAAGGAGATATCACAATCAGTATGACTTCCTCTGTAGAAGTAATACGTGAAATTAAAGAGCAGGAAGCCTTGGAAACATCCGGTGATAAGCTCGTAAATCCTAGTATTCTTCTTGGCAAAAATGTGACTTTCCGGGCCGGAGAGCAGTATTCAGCTACCAGGCTTCATTCGTATTTGCATGAAAAAAATACTTACGCCAGGCGCTACGTACTCGGCCTGCCGGAAGAAGGCGAACCTGAGCCCGAAGAAAGGCAGTACATCAGGGAAGACAAAGATATAGTGGTGAGCGCGAATGTTGCCGGAACGCTTATCCACGCCGTTATGGAGAACGCGAAGTATTGGATTGAGGCCGGCAAGCCTGATAGGACAAAACTAGAGGAGTTCATTCTGTCAACCGCATCGGCTCTTTACATACAATTAAATGAAAACCTGTTCGCGCGTACAGTGAATGAAGCTCTAAACTGCGCTAAAACAGACCTGATAAGAAGAAATTGGAGCAGCTTCCTCAAAGCGGAAAACGAATACAGGATAATCCTCCCGGCAGGCGATGACTTTACTTTGGGATTCATCGACTGCATGGTCGAAATATCCCCCGGCTATAAAGAGGCCTGGGACTGGAAATCCAACCGTCTTGAAAGCGCCTCAGATATTAAAGAAACCGCGAAGAAATACGAACTGCAAATGAAAATGTACGCATGGATGCTCAGCCGCATCTATCCCGGACAGAGTGAATACAAAACCAGGCTGCTATTTACCTCTTTAGCCGCTGAAAATGCCAAAGATGAAGACTGGAGCTATACCTACTCCTGGACAAAAGAAGAAACGGAAGAAATCGGCCAATACCTGCTCACCGTAATCGATGATTTAGAGCACGATTATTGATGTGGAAGGAAGGGAAAACATACAAAAAGCCGGATTCACGGGTAAACGATGCATCAGAACCTTCTCGATCCCGCATTTATGAATGATTTTTTTAAAAAAATCAATAAAGCCCTAAATAATACAGCCAGGCATTTTCACTTGTTGTGATATTATCTTCCTTCCTGAAAATCCTGCCGTTCTTAACTACCACTACAGAAGGCAGCGCTTTAATTTTAAATTTATTTAGAAGTGAATCATTTTTCTTTACTAATAAAACATTTTCTCCCATTCCGGCAAACATTTCCAGTTGTTTTTCTTCAGCAACAATTAAAATGTTCTTTTTAATATCCGGATAGCTATTGAGAATATCTATAGCCCTGAATGTAGGATCATCGCAGCTGGCACATGAACCGCTTAAAAAGAAGAGTAAGGTCAAAGGACTGAGGCTATAATTTAAATTATAAACGCCGCCTGCTGATTTAACCTTATAATCGGGAGCAATTGGCTGAATTTCCTCAAAGTCAATAATTTCGTCTATAGCAAAAGTGTCCTTACCCGCTTCTTTAAGAGAATTTTGCAAATATTGATATGTACGTTCAGCATAAGGGCTTTTATATTCAAAAGCTTTCTTGAGGCTTTCTTTAGCTGAATCAAATAATCCCAATCTAATGTATAATTTTGTAAGAGAAATCGTAGCTAAAGATATTGAACCTTGAATATATTTAAGGTTGTCACTATCAACTTCAGTGTTAATCAGTTTCTTGTATAAAACGATAGCTAAACTGTCATTATTATTTAGAATAGCACATTCGGCAGTCCGGGATAATACACCTCCATATATTCCACCCATAGGCGATAACGAGCCTTCGACAACTGTAGTTTGACTCCATAATTCCTTTTTATTCAATTCATTCATGATATCTATAGCTTTCTTACCTATTTCGATAGCTTTTGAATATTCCTGTCTATATTTCAAAATATCGATAAAATTGTAATAGTTGGTGTATTCGTAGTCCGTGTCAATGCCTGCCGGGTTCATATAGATATGATATAAATCATTTAAATAATCATCAAAGATCGGGTCAATGGCTGCTACGCTGTCAATTCTTTTGATGGTTTCATTTCGGAATTGCCTGGTATTATTTATTTCTTTCCATGAAAACAATTCCATGTATATATTATTTACATTTTCAGTTACATCAAGCCTTTCATACTTAATTAAGGACTTCGCGCTATTTTCTCTGATAAATGTCATTATATTATCATTTGTAACCCATGAAGGAACTATTTTTGAATACTTAGGGAGTTTCATTTTGATAAGGATAGAATGGGCTTTATTCCAATTCTTTGTTTTGCAATATCCATGAAAACAAGCGCTTAAGTTATCAAATTGATCTTTTAACCCGCATTCATCATTGTGCTTTTTTACAATATCATAAACACTGTCAACTTCACTTTCCGGGAAATTCATACCAATAAATTTCGATTGTATTTGTGAAGCCATAGCCCAGCTTAATTTATTATCCGGGTATAAGCTTTCATTTATCCTGTGTAGTGAGTCAAGTTCTACCAGTGTTTTTGAGTTCCTTAAAGATAATACCAAGCCCGTTAAAGATGGTTTATCGTTCTTATGAACTACCTTAGTGAGTGATGGATTAGGTTCAATTTCATTCTTTCTTTCATAATCAATTTTTAAAAATTCCGAATTTGTTGGTACATGAAAAATCACTATGGATGATGAATTATCCCGGGAAAACTTAATTCTGTACTGGTAATAATTACCGTCATTATTTACGCTTAATATATTGGCATAATAATCATGCTTATTCGCGTCTTTCGATGACAAAATTATTTTAATATTCTGGTCAGCGCTTACTTTTTCAGGTATTGTTCGTAAATATTGCGAACCGTCTGATGCGGTTAATTCATCATTTATTTTATCGCAAGATAAAATAAAAGGAAGAATAACAGTAAACATAAATAAGGATGAAATTTTCATAAACTCATAAATAAAGAATTTTAAAAAATTGAAGCAGAATATTTTATTTTTTTGAAATAATAGTAATTGCCTATGTTTGCAGCATAGTAAATAAAAAACGATTTCCAAATATTTTTTTCAATAATTGTGTAAATAAAAAATATGTTTTAGCTGTAAAGGGGTTATCTCTCATATATAAACAGTTAAATACTAAGCAATAAAACATAATAGGCCAATGTAAAAAAAAATCATACAATACGATAATCACTGATTTATCTTTAATTGTAAAAATTTGTTGTTAATCTCCATCTTTATTCTTTTCTTCATTCTCCTTTTCCTTTTTGCCTCCCTTGAGATTGGCGCCGGTGATCTCCACATTGCGGATAAGGTCACGCATCTTCACATACCTGAGCACACCGAGTATTATAGTCACTAATGCTGCCGGAAGAAATGTCCAGCCGATTATCTGCGGTATGGGATGAGGGAAGAATTTTATTAAGGAAAATCCCGCTACCGCAAGGGTGAGCGCCGTTCGCTGATAGGAAAGGAAAGTCCTTTCATTAGCCAGAATGGACCTTGCCGCGGCGAGCTGGTCGGCAACGGGTAGGCCCTTTTCTATGAATTTCTGATATAAGTTGTATCCGACTTTTAAATTATTCGGTAGTTTAATATTTTCTTTCATTTTTTACTCTTTTGTTTTGTTCCTGCTTCCCTTTTTAATTCGGCAAGTATCTGCAATGCCTGCACAGGCGTAATATTTTCAATTTTAAGGCCGTCAAGCCTTTCCCTGATAGCATCGTCGCGGAATTCGAATATCGCGAGCTGGCCGGCGTCAGGCTCTGTTCTCTGGCGGCTTTCAACTCTTGTTAGATCGGGTTTTTTCATGGATATGCCATTATCCGAACCGCCCGTTCCGGAATCCTCGAGTAAGGACATCAGTTCACCGGCCCTTTCTATAACGTCATAGGGCATTCCGGCCATACGCGCAACATGTATGCCGAATGAATGGTCGCTGCCGCCGGGCTTAACATTGTGGGCGAAAATAATATCCACTCCTGTTTCTATCACTTCCACATGATAGTTCTTAATGCCGCTGTATTTTTTGGCAAGGTCGTTTAGCTCGTGGTAGTGAGTCGCGAAAAGCGTTTTTGCGCCAATTCTTTCATGCAGATATTCGGCTATGGCCCAGGCGATGGAAATACCGTCAAATGTGGCTGTACCCCTGCCGACCTCATCCAGCAGTATTAGGCTGCGCTCGGTGGCGTTATTAAGTATATTCGCGGCTTCCTGCATTTCCACAAGAAAGGTGCTTTCTCCGGCGCTGATATTATCCTGAGCGCCCACACGGGTGAATATCCTGTCGATAATACCGAACTTCGCGCTTTCGGCAGGCACAAAGCAGCCTGTCTGCCCAAGCAGTACGATGAGCGCGACCTGCCGAAGATAGCAGGATTTACCGGACATATTCGGCCCGGTGATGATGTGTATCATCTCATCGTCTGTTAATAGTGTGTCATTGGGTGTAAATGATTCCCCGACGGGCAGGGTACGCTCTACAACCGGGTGCCTTCCCGATTTAATTTCCATGCCGAAATCATCGCTTATCAGCGGCCGGACATAATTATATTCTTTTGAAGCCTGCGCGAAGCCCTGCAGGCAGTCCACAGTGGCTATCAGCTGAGAAAGATCCTGTATGCTCGAAGTAAAGGCCGCGATCTTTTCTCTAAATTCATTAAAGAGTTCTGTTTCAAGCAGGGCGATCTTTTCTTCAGCTTCGAGAATCTTCTGCTCAAATTCCTTTAGTTCTTTGCTGATGTATCTTTCAGCGTTGGTAAGTGTCTGTTTTCTTTCGTAATCATCCGGCACTTTAGCGCTGTGGACTTTCGTTACTTCAATATAATAGCCGAAAACGGAGTTGTACCCTACTTTCAAAGAAGGGATATTCGCTCTTTCGCGTTCGCGCTCCTGATATTCCTTTATCCACTTTTTACCGTCATATTTCGCTTCGATATATTCATCAAGCTCGCTGTTATAGCCTGTCTTAAAAACACCTCCGGCGCCTGCCTGTGCGGCCGGGTCATCCAGCAGAGCCTTGTCGATCAGGCTGACTACCTCCTCCGGGATGATAATCTTTTCCGCCAGCTTGCGCAGCGCGGCCGCGTCAATATCGCTTATTATCGATCTGATATCCGGCAGCATTTTCAGGCTGGTGTTAAGCGCGACACAGTCTCGCGGAGTTGCCCTGCCGGTGCATATTTTGGAAATAAGCCTTTCCAGGTCGCCGACGGATTCCAGCTTCCGCCTAAGTGCTATGTTTTTTTCAAAATTATTAAACAGGCCTTCGACTGAATCGAGTCTTTTATTTATATCATCCACATTTTTCAGCGGGCGTGAGAGCCAGTTCTTCAGGAGCCTGCCTCCCATCGCGGTACTTGTTCTATCCAGGATTGAGATAAGTGTCCCCTCGCTGCCGGGCTGAGTCATGGAGTATGCTATCTCCAGGTTCCGGCGTGTGGGCCTGTCCAGCGGCATATAATCAGTTGGATTATACAATCCCAGGCCTTTTATGTGCGGAAGGCTGCCTTTGCGGGTTTCGCCGATATAATGCAGTACCGCTCCCGAAGCGGCTATTTCCGCGCTCAGGCCTTCCATGCCGAAACCTTTCAGGTTCTTAATGCCAAAATGTCTCAGGATTATTTCCTTTCCAAACTCCAGGGAAAAAATCCAGTCCTCCAGGGCAGTAATGTGGGCAAAATCTTCACCCGGGCGTAGTATCGCAAGCAGCTCCTGCTTCTGGGGCTTGCTGAGCAATATTTCCGACGGCCCTATGCTTTCGATGAGCTCGTTAAGCTTTGCCGGCAGGACGGCCGTTGTTTTAAATTCACCTGTAGAAATATCGCAGAAGGCCACCCCGGCAACCTGCTTTGTGCCGCTGACTTCAAGGTGTACCGCGGCGAGGTAATTGTTTGATTTTGCGTCAAGAAGCTTGTCGTATAAAGCAACTCCGGGAGTAACTACCTCTACGACCCCCCTTTTTACAATTCCTTTTGCTTTTTTAGGGTCTTCGAGCTGTTCGCAGACTGCTACCCTGTAACCCGACCTAACCAGCTTGGGAAGATAGGCGTCGAGCTGGTGATGCGGAAATCCCGCCAGAGGCATTTCACCGGCAGCCCCGTTATTACGCCTGGTAAGCGTAAGCCCGCAGGCTTTGGCTGTGATAACGGCATCATCGCCGAAAGTTTCAAAAAAGTCCCCCAGCCTGAATAGGAGAACTGTTTCAGGGTATTTTTCTTTAATGTTATTGTACTGCCTCATCAGAGGTGTAAGCTTGTCTTTCATGCTTTATTTTTTCTTCTTTTTGCTTTTTTCGATTTTAGGAATTTCCACGGCGTTCATTCTTGCCATAATAGTGGAAGCCCTTCGGCTGATGTAATTAGTAGGGCGCGCGGGCGACCATCTTATGGGGTTGGGCAATACCGCGGCAAGAAGGGCCGCTTCTCTTTTGCTGAGCTTATCGGCGCTTTTGCCGAAGTATTTACGGGAAGCCTCTTCAGCGCCGTAAACGCCCTTACCCCATTCGACAATATTCACGTAAACTTCCAGAATTCTTTTCTTACCCCAAATTGCTTCCATAAGATAAGAAAAATATACCTCAAATGCTTTTCTAATATAAGTCCTGTTGTGAGTAAGGAAAGCGTTTTTTGCCGTCTGCATTGTAATTGTGCTTGCTCCGCGTTTTTTTCGGCCTTTGTGCCTTAAATTATACTTTCGGGCTTCATCCACGGCTTTCCAGTCTATGCCGCCGTGATTCAAAAAACGGGCATCCTCTGATGCTGTAACGGCTTTAATTAGGTTGGGTGAAACACTGCCGTAAGAGCGCCACCTGAGGTTTATCCCATGAGGTTCTCCCTCAGTAGCCCATTCCCAAAAGCGGAAAACCATATGTGGCGTAAACGTTACCGGTGCGAATTTATAGAATGTTACCCACAGCAGGCTGTGGAATATAAATGCCAGAAAAAGCCCGGACGCCAGCTTGAATATGTTCTTTAGTAAGCGCTTCAAATTATTTTAATTTAACCAGATTGCTCAAATAAACCACGAAAATTAAGCAATTTCCGAAAGATATTAAATAAACGAATAAAAATGGAAATGTTGAATGAAAATTCTATCAATCTAATCAATGAATAACATATCAGCTAAGAGATATGCCATTTATCCAATCACCCGCGGCAGAATGAAATACGCAAGCTCCCAAGAGGGGTAATTGAAGTATTCAATACAAAAGAATCAGGATAACAAACCATTATAACAGCGAAGTTTTTAATATAATACAGCGCGGGCATGCCAATGCAAACGAACTTTATATTCCCAGAGTTTTTCTTTGTCGGTTTTGTTGGGAAATTCCTTTTCCACCTGGTCAGCATAAAAATCGGCGGCCTCCTTCATGGATTGTTTGTCTTCAGGATCAACTTCATCAACAATCCGTTTTGCCATGTCTTTGTAAAGTTCTTTCATGTTGTCACCTTATATATGATAAGTTTAAAAGCAATATAATAAATTAAGGAGTAATTCCAAATGGAAAAACCATTAAACCAACAAATACTTGATAGAATATACGAATTAACCGAAAAAAAGGTTTCTCTCGATCAGCTATCCCGGCAGGCAGTCGAGGAAATAGCCGCTGAAGTGAAGGTAACTATCCCTTAACCCACCGGTCATATAATTTTATAAACTCTTCTTTATTTATTTCCATGAGCCTT
>CAZJAH010000062.1:0-10678 GCA_964544155.1 uncultured Hyphomicrobiales bacterium
ATTTCAGCCGGCGATCTCGCCGAATAAAGTAGCTGATGTATGCCTTGTTATTTTACAAGTGACTACATCCCCTTCCGAATATACTAAATTTTCGTTAGGAAAAATAACTACTTTATTTGTTTTGGTTCTGCCCATCCATTCGTCTTTATTACGCTTGCTGGGGCCTTCCACGAGTACTTCGTGTATTTTACCCTGCTCGGCTTTGTTAAGGGTATCCGAGATTTCGTGCTGCAGGTTTATGATTTCATTCAGGCGGGTTGTTTTTATTTCATCGGGTACGTTGTCATCAAGCTTGTAGGCTTTTGTGCCTTCCCTGGGAGAATATTTGAACATAAAGGCTCCGTCATACCGCACGCCGCGGAGAATATCAAGCGTTGCGCGGTGATCTTCGTCACTTTCGCCGGGGTAGCCTGCTATGATATCGGTAGTCAGCGAGGCATCAGGCAGATATTCCCTGATCTTTACAATCCTCTCCAGGTAATGCTCCACAGTGTACCTGCGGTTCATTGCTTTGAGTATTTTGTCTGATCCTGACTGCACCGGCAGATGTATGTGATTGCAGATGTTATCATGCTCGGCCATTACTTCGATCAGTTTATCAGACATATCCTTGGGGTGTGAAGTCGTGAACCTGAATCGTATCCCGGGGGCCGCTAAGGCACATTCGGAAAGCAGCCCTGGGAAATCGAATGTTGACTCCTCATCATTGTAGCTGTTCACGTTTTGCCCGAGCAGGGTTATTTCTTTTATGTATTTATTCTTTAATTCTGAAATTTCACTTAAAATGGTTTCCGCGGAGCGGGAGCGCTCCCGGCCGCGCGTGTAGGGCACGACACAGTATGAGCAGAAGTTATTGCAGCCGCGCATGATAGATACCCAGGCGCTTATGCCGTCGTTTCGGACGGGGATAACGTCTTCATAGGTTTCTACCGTGCTCAGCTCAACGGCTATGCCTTTTTGGCCTTCCAGTGCCCTTTCGATCAGGTAAGGCGCTTTTCTGTACTCGTCGGGGCCGATAACCAGGCTGACCATCGATTCATCGCTGACGAGCTTATCCTGCAGCCTTTCGGCCATGCAGCCGAGTATGCCGATGAGCTTTTTGCCGTCTTTTCTAATGTATTGGCGGAGATTGTTAATCCTTTTGAAAATAGTTTTTTCGGCGTTTTCCCTTACTGAGCATGTATTCAGAAAGATTATGTCTGCGTTATCGGGTGAATCAGTCATTTCGTAGCCGCCGGAATCCAGCAGTATGCCCGATACAATTTCTGTATCATTCAGATTCATCTGGCAGCCGTAAGTTTCTATATATATTTTTCTTGATAATTTATCTTCGTTTTCTCTTCTTTCGAACATTATTTAGTCTTTTTCTGCTTTTTATTGAAAATTCTGTTATCCAGGCTGTATTTGCCCGGCCCGGTTATTATTAACGATAGATACACTATGCCTATTTTTACGGGGTGCGAAGCTTTCACGAAAGTATCGGAAAAACCGGTGTTGGCGTTGATCTCATAAATGGATGCCATTATCATAACTAATAGCAGTGCCAGCGCGGCCAGCTTATGAAAGAATCCCAGCGCGAGCAGTAAACCCCCAATAATTTCAATCATAGCCGCTATGATACCGAAAAATATGTGTCCGCTTGAGATACCGAAAATACTCACCGCCGATCCTGTCCATGTAAGCGCCTCCTCCCCTCCGGCAAATTTCAGAGAGCCGTGTATAACCATCATTATGCCTAATCCAATCCTTAATAGCAGCAGCCCTGTGTGCAGTCCTTTTTGTTCTGTTCCGTTCATGTAAATACTCCTTGCAAATTATGAAAAAACATTCATAGTTTAATTAACGGATTGAATTATAACATATTTATAATGAGGAATACAAAAAAAGCCTCTCTGTATGAGGGCGTTAGATAGCATATTATTCTTTTTTGGTTTTTTCCGGTGAATCAATGAAATAGGGGTTATATAGAGATCTATCTGTAAGTCAACTTATTTTTTGTGGCCTCTTCTATAACTTAGAGCTTAGCCCTAGTACTATTTCGCGGCTGGCGCCTGTCACAGACGGCAGGTTGGATGGTTCACCCAAATAGTGCATGTATGCCAGAAAAGCAAAGGCCAGGGCTTCTTTAGCGTTGCCCGGGATGCCGGCCTCATCTGAGGTCATGACTCTGAATGACTGCAGCTCTTGAGATAGTTTTTCTATAATAAAATCATTCTTAGCGCCGCCGCCGGATACGTAGATGCAAGCAGTTTTTATTCCCGTCATTTCAATATTCTTTACTATACTATTAACGGTAAAGGCGCTTAAACTATGGATGATGTCTTCAGGAGCGGCTCCGGAGGTATGTTTTTTTATAAAAGAATACAGGTATTCTTTTGTGAATAGCTCTCTGCCGGTCGATTTGGGCGGCTTTTGATTTATAAACGGGATATCCATTAATGCCGCGAGCAGCTCAGGTATTAGCCTGCCCCGTCCGGCGATTTCGCCGGACTTATCATAAGGAATATTAAAATATTCTCTAACCGCGGTATCTATCCAGACATTTCCGGGGCCGGTATCGAAAGCTGTGACTTTATCCTTCCCGCGGCCCGCCGGAAGATAGGTGAGATTGGCCATTCCGCCAATATTCAGCGCTATAACGTCATCATGTTCAGACCGTAGAAAGTGATAATCGAATACAGGCACAAGAGGTGCTCCCTGGCCGCCAAGAGCTATATCCCCGCTTCGGAAATCACCGGCCACGGGCAGGCCTGACAGAGCGGATAGAGCTGAAATACTTCCGAGCTGCAATGTATGCCCCTTAGATCCCGGTTCGTGCCATACCGTTTGGCCGTGCATGCCGATCATATCCAGGCTGCTATACGGAATTCTATTTTCATTGCATGTGTATTTAATGGCATCAAGGTATAAGCGCGAAATGCGGAAGTTCATTTCGGATATTTCCCTCGCGCCGGATTTTTGTTCGATAATCCTGAAAATATCCTGCTTATAGCTATTCTCCAAGGGCAATTCGCAATAGGCGAGCAGTTCGAAGCGGGAGCTATTGCCTTCCTTCCAAAAATCCGCTATGGCGCAGTCTATGCCGTCCAAAGATGTACCGGTCATTAATCCGCAAATACGCATGGTTTATTCCATTAATGCAAATAAATTCGTCCTAAAATAAAAAAAGCCGGCAAATAAGCCGGCAATTTAAAATAAATCTATTTTATTTATTTGATTATCTTTACTCCCGTCAGGTCGGAATCAAACGGAACCTGATGAGGTATAGGTGATACGTCCTTACCGAAATTGAATAGTGCCGGCTTGTATTTTTTCTGAACTTTCTCCTGTATTGTCATCAGTCCTTTAATCACGCCTTCCGGCCTTGGGGGGCATCCCGCTACGTAAACGTCCACCGGCAGAAACTGGTCTATCCCCTGCACCACCGGGTAGCTTCGGAACATACCTCCGGAGCTTGCACATACGCCCATCGACATCACCCATTTGGGGTCTGGCATCTGGTCATATATCTTCCGCACTACCCATGCCATCTTGTAAGTAACCGTTCCGGCAACGATAAGGAAGTCGGACTGGCGCGGCGTCATTCTGAATACCTCCGAGCCGAACCTCGATACATCGTGTCTGGAAGCGGCAAAAGCCATCATCTCGATTCCACAGCATGAAATACCCAGAGGCATGGGCCACTGAGAGTTCTTCTGCGCCCATTTTACTATGGCCTCAACGGTAGTCGTAAGATATCCGTCTCTCTCTAATTGTTTATCTAATCCCATGACAGGCCTCCTTTTTTCAACTCATAGAAAAATCCGGCAAACAGGATCAGGATGAAAATCATCATGGCTATGTAAGCCGTTAATCCTAATGTGCCTAACTGTACAGCCCAGGGATACATGAAAACCACCTCTATATCAAATACAATAAAGCTGACCGCGACCATATAAAACTTTACTGAAAAACGTTCCCTCGCGGTGCCCCAGGGCTGCATTCCGCTTTCGTATGTACTTTGCTTTTCTGCTGTTAGCCTGCGCGCGCCGAGCCATTCCGATAAAATCAGGAATATAAAAGCCACGGCAAATCCCAGGCATAGCATTATTACTAATGGAACGTATGTTTCTATCATTGTATTAAGCCTTATGTTTATTCGCAATTATCGCTAAATATTCATGAATTGCAAAGTTATCATATTTTCATAATAAAAACAACGTTTCGATTAATATGAGCGATAATTCCATTAGATAAAACGAAATTAGGCCGATTAAATTGGACTTATTTAGTCCTATTTAAAAAAATAATTACCAATCCAATTTTCTGAAAGCGTAAATGTGCTGATTTATATAGTCTTTAGGGTATTTCTCGTCATGCAGGCCGTAGGATTCGCATTTTTCTTCTTCGCTTTCTGGAAGAAGCGCGGTACCGAACAGCCAGTCCCAAACCGCGAGCTTTGTGCCGAAATTATGAGTGCCTTTGTCATAATCCAGCCTATGGTGCCAGCGATGCATGTGAGGGCCGTTAATCAAATGAGTTATAAGGAATTTGTTTTTATACGGAACTTTAATATTAGAATGGATGTACATACCCCACACGGCGCTGATTATTCCCTTATATAAGGCTACTTCGGGAGCTGCTCCGAGAAGGATGATCGGCGCGAATTCTATTGTCTGGTTGATCATAATTTCCAGGGAATGCGACCTGGCGCCTGAAAGCCAGTCAACATCTTTGGTGGAATGATGCGCCTCATGTATGCGCCATAGAGATTTGTATTTATGCTGGAAACGGTGCATCCAGTATATATAAAAGTCGTGTGTAACCACGAAGAAAACCACTTGAAGCCATACAGGCCAAGCACTTAAAATCTGAAGCCGTGAAATGCCTGATACGTTATCCACCCATTCCAACAGCCAGAATATAATCAGGCCAAGGAGGTAGCTCTGTACAATAGAATATAGTATAAGGTCGTTCCAAAAGCCTTCACGGAAAATTTTCTGCCCTTTGTTGTAGGGATAAAGCCTCTCAAGTAAAATCATAAGCGCGGCTGCAAATACTATAGCTATCGTGGTTATTACTTCAAGGCTCATATTATTCTATTTTGTTTAAAAAGCAAATGCCAGTCTGAGTACTTCGGGCCATTTGGTAAAGGCCAGCATTCTGTAACCGAGTAAAGTACCGAAACCCAGGAAGGTAAATCCAGTGAACTGATGTACGCGCAAAAGCATGCGGCTCGACATTTTTGCTTTGTATTTAGCAACTATGCTGATAAGTAAGTACAGCCAAAGGAAATTGCCCAATCCGAACCCAACTGAAAATAGTGCGTTATTGACAGCAATATTAGTAAAAATATGAATTTGGTGTACCTGTAGAGAAACGTAGGCAAGAGAGGGCATGAAAGTCGGGTTGGCAATATTTGTGAGCGCAATTGCTATACCAAGCAGAAAGGGGCCTTTCGTTTTTGATCGTTCAATAAGTTTTGAACCTTTAACAATGCCCTTTTCGTCAATTAGGAGTTTAGGGCTGCTTTTCGATTTTTTCAGGTTCAATATTCCTATAGCTACAAATGCCGCTATAACAGTAAGCTGGAAGATCACCATAAATATGGGATATCCACTCGCGAATGACTCAATGGTATCAACAGCCGCGGAGGTAGCAAAAATTGCAATAAGACAATAAACCACATCCAGTAAGCCGGTACCCAGCGCGAGCTTTATTCCATGCTTTTTGCCGTCGTATATTCCCATCTTTATAGCAGTCACACCTACAGGGCCGGGCGGCATTGCCAGTACCAGGCCTAATAATGTACCCGCCAGTAAAGCTATCAGCAAATCAACACCGTTGATTGGTTCACATAATTAAAATATGTTAATACTACGGTAATTAACATTACAATCTAATAATATTGATTGAATCCGCCAAGCGAATTAAGGTTTTTAACTGAAAATTAATTTTTGAAGAAGATAATCGAAAAAAAAGCCGCCCCCATATGGGGGCGGCTTATAATCTATCACAAAGATAAATATTTACTTACTTGCTGACTACAACCGGCAGAGTGATCTGCTTGCCGTCCACGTCGGCAGTAATAAAGTATTTGCCTGAAGCCAGGTTCGAAGAGTTGAACTTAATATCTTCCGCGCCTGAAGCTGCGTTGTTATAAAGTTCGGCTACTTTGTGCCCGGCCGCGTCGAGTAAGTTTATTTTCAATGAGCTTACGGCTTTGCCTAGTTCAAAACGAACTGTAGCTGTTTCTTTAACAGGATTCGGCGTAGCTGTAAGAGTAATGAGCCCGTCGATAACGGCTTTACCGTCTCTGACTGAAGTTGCCGGTGTGCCTGTACCGCTCAGTACAATTATCTTGCTCTGGTCATCGGGGTCATTGCTAGAAATATTCAGCCTGCCGGTAGTGTATTCTTTGGTATCTTTAGGAGTAAAGATAACTGTTATGGTTTCGTTCGATCCCGGCTGTACAGTAATGTCGGAATCATTTTCAATGCTGAACACATTATCGGGATTCGGGAAAATATCGATATCAGTTACTTCAAGATCAGCATCGCCTTCGTTAGTGATTGTGATCGACTGTTCCTGTGATTTATCAACTTCGACTTCGCCGAAATTAACAGTGCTCGAACTAATTGTGATTTCAGGCTCAGGCTGTGGGCCTTCGTCTGTAAACCAGTCGAATACGCGCTTCATGAATACTCTCATAACGGGTTCTACATTTGAGTGGGCAGCCATGGGATTTGCAACATAAACGATCTTAGATTCGCCTTTTTCTACCATAACGCCGCCTATCCTTGACTCGTCTCCGCCATAGAACATAATAGGTGTTGCTTCTGAATTCGGCATAAGGCTGAATTCATCTGCGAATGCGCCATAAGCCGGAAGCTGCATATTTTGCTGAAAAGAATTTACCGTATAGCTCATATCTGATGTCAGTTCGTTTCCGCTAACGCCGCTCACACTGAGGTCGTTTCTAATCTGGTAACTGTCTCCGGAAATCGCATACAACTGATTTAATTTATTGTGGGTGATGCCGAGAGTATTCTCAAAAAATGCTTTGTAATTAGCCGGGGCCTGAGATGTCTCAAATGCGAAATAACCTGTAGCGTCAGATTCTATAATCACGTTTTTGCCCGAAGTAATCATGCTGTTAATAGCAGTAAGCATAGTTTCAGGGATAAGCATGAATTCATTGTCTGGATTCAGATTCGTTTTTATGGTAAACATAGCCGCGTCAAAATCAGTAACCGGATAATTCTGGATTATTGATTCGTTATAAGGCATGTAAACCAGGTCTTTTTTGTAATCTGTAGACTGGAGTACATAATTATAAATTTCTGCCCAGGCGTTGAGATTGCCGTAAACGACATATTTAGCGTCTTCAGTTAAAACAGCGAACTCGACTTCATCCGGTTTTGGCTCGTAACCATCAGCGCTTGCTTCGGCAATTGTATTTACAATGCTGTAATAGGCGTTGCTTGTATTTGCTGTTAAAGTAACAGTAACTTCCTGAGTACCGTCAGAAGCGAGTGTAAATGTTTTTGGTTCATAAGATATTGAATAACCGTTAGGAAGCGGTTTGTTTTCGGTATCATGATTCAGAGTAACATCAACTTCAAAATCATTCGGGTTATTCACAACGATAGTTTTATTAAGATCACCGTTTCTGGCGATTTTATTATATGGATTATCAAACTCTTCCAGCTCGACCTCAGCGAATTGCAATCCGCCAATATCAAGTTTTTCGGCTGCCTGGAGAACTTCTTTCGTGGCATCGTCCTGAATAAATGCAATAACATAGATTTGGTCCGGATTCCATGATGATTTCATTGTATACTCAAAATTGAATTCTTCCTCTCCGCCGGCACTGAGATTAATTGTGGTTCCGTCGGCATCAGGAAGCATGTCTCTGGCAACCCAATGGAAATCAGTCTCGCCGTTTGATCCTGCATTTGGATCAAATATATGATGTTCTGTTAGTACAACCCTTAATTTTTTATTTTGAATCGGATCATCAGAGCTGACTGTTACCTTTATTTTTTTATTTGATCCTGAGCGGTCTTCATCAATGTCGATAGTTATAGGTGATGATGTGCCTGCGTATTCCTCGTACTTTGCTTTTTGGGCGACTGTATCGCCGGGCGCTCCGGCGTACCAGCTTCCGACGGAGGGTGGTGCGATCTGACCGTTTACACGGCAGCTTGGCACACCGTTAATATTGTAATAGTCTTCGATCCGCCTATTATTCATGGTTACATTTTCTTTAAACATCGGATCATTCGGGCCGGGAAAATCCCAGTGATATGTTAAAGGTATTATATTATCCCTGTTGTTTTCAATAAATGCTTTGAAAGTCGGGTTCTGTCCGGCGCATGGGGCGCAACTTGCGTTTGTGGCTTCTTCGATAAGTACCATTCGCGGGGATGCGGCCTGCAAAGCAGCTCCTCCAAACAGCAGGGCCATAAACAATATAGCTAATGTGTTTCTAAGTTTCATAATAAACTCCTGAAATTATGGAAAAAATATATAAAAATTCTATTGCCTGTAATATTTTTTTCGCCTAAAATAGTTAAACACTGTTAATCTTATTAAGTTACATATAGATAAACAATTTACTACAATTGTAAATTTTTCTTAACAAAATCGCATCCTAATGTAATAATTTATAAAATAATCTTTAGAAATTAAAAATAAATATCAAACAGGAGTTAATTAGAAACAAAAAAAATAGATTTTTGTCATAAAAATTGCATTATACCTTTTAGCGTATAAAAATATTTTGCTGTATTTTTAAAATTAATTATATTTGTAGTCCTTTTGATGGCGGGCGTAGCTCAGTCGGTAGAGCACCAGATTGTGGCTCTGGTGGTCGCGCGTTCAAATCGCGTCGCTCGCCCAGAAAAGCTGCCTTTATTCGAGGCAGCTTTTTTAATTAATAATTGCTTGTGCCATTTTGTTGTAATTGCCAGGGGAAAAAGGCCAATTCTACTTAATCATTAATTTTTTGTTTATGAAACCACCTTCATTTGTAGTTATTATACATTGATAAAAACCGCGGGCAAGATCAGAAATATCAATGCTGATAGTTTTTTTCGCGGCCATGTTTTCCTTCTCGATTAATATATTGCCCTGTAAATCGCTTATCCTTATGATTACCTTATTCAGGACAGATTCAGGCATTGATATATTCAGGCGGTCAGCAGCCGGATTGGGAAACAGCTCAACTTTAGCGGCAAGCAGCTGATCTACTCCGACAATACCTGTATACCTGAGCAATGTGCCGTTATCACCGACGGCATAACCGAGCGCGGCTGACGGGAAGTAAAGCCGGGTCAGGTTTTCGTCTGTTCCGGATTCCTGCAGATCCCAGTTGCTTCCGGCCATATTGGTATGTATGATAAGCCCGTTATCGCCGCAGGCCCAGCCGTATTTATGATTTCCGAATTTGATATCGTTTAGCCCGCTGATAGCCGGTGTATTTTCTATGCTCCAGTTTACACCGTCGCCTGTTTTTATTACAAGGCCATTTCGAGCGCAGGCCCATCCGGTGTTATCGCTGACGAAATCTATACCGGTATATTCCGCCTGGGGGTAGAGGCCTCCATCTGCCCAAATGCCTTCGGACAATTTTCTGATAACGGAATTGCCGCATATCCAGCCCATATTATCTGTAAGGGAAATAGAGTGCAGTGTAGTATCACCTGCGCCTGTTTCCATGAATATGGTTGAAGGCCCGCCGATAAGGAGCACTCTGCCCCTTGTTCCCGTGGCGTAATAAAGCTCGTCAGATGGATTGTATTTTACATCATAAAGCCGGCCGCTGAAGCTGTTGTAATATTCCCATTCAGAGCCGCCGTTGCTTGTCGTATATATATTACCTGAATTTCCGACCGCGATGCCTTCCCGGTCATTTTTAAAAGCGATTGAAAATACCTGAGCGGGAAGAGAAGTATCTACCTCCTGAATTACAAAGCTGTCACCGGAATTTGTACTGTAGTAAACTTCCGCGTTTCTTGCCGATGAAACCCAAAGCTTATCGCCCATGGCATAAACAGCGGCTATATCCCACTCTGTGACCGGCAGGTTTGAGCTTATGTCTTCCCATGAACCGTCATCGGAAAACATCTGATTTATGCCGGTAAATAAGAATGCACTAATCGTTAAACAGGTAATTATTACTTTCATAATTAAATTGTATGATTAAACATTTTTCATAGATTTCAATATAAAAAAATAATATAAATTTTCATTAAACTTGTTTAAATTAGTTTAAAAACCGGGTAAATGCAATTATCAAAAAAAAAAGGGCAGAATTGCAATGATCCTGCCCCTAAAAATTAATTTGAATAAATGACGCCTGGCCCGGATGCTTATTTATCCGAGTAAAGCCCCAGCCTGTTGCCTTCCGTATCCGTGAATATCGCGAAATATCCCCTGCCTTCGGCCTCAATTTTGGTTTTTGGCATAACAACCTTCCCGCCGGAACTTTCTACTGTTCTGAGAGTCTCATTTAGGTTTGGCCCCGCGTCAAAGCTTATTATTATACCGTTTTCGGATGGCTCATAGCCATCGGCTGCTATGACAGCGCCGGGAGATTTACCGTCCCCGCCCGGAAAGCATGCCATCATTTCGCCATTGCAGCTCAGGTCGATCAGCTTTACACTAAATACTTCCTCGTAGAATTTCACGGCGC
>CAZJAH010000063.1:0-9440 GCA_964544155.1 uncultured Hyphomicrobiales bacterium
ATTGATGCTTTATCTGAACTTCCCCCCGGTTTATAAAGATCGGGGGGGTATTTTTTTACTTCTTCTTCTTGGGCGGTTCGCTAAAGAAGACCTGCGTCGGGTTATCGCTAATAGCTCTGAGTGAGCGCTGCAATTCCTTATTAGTTTCACGAATTTCCTCAAAGGTTTCCGTCAGGCTGAAGATCAGGTTTTCCATTCTGTAGCCGACTACGCCTATCACGCGGTTAGTGTGTGCCATTGTGGTATCATACTCGTTGTATACCTTCGATGCCAGGCGGTCGAGCTGCATATTTTCAATCTGGCGGTTGAGCGTATCGGTAAGCATAACCAGATTGTCGGATGCTATCCTGACTCTGTCTCCGGAATAAGCAAGATTATCGATGATATTTGAAGTATCCGCCTGGGTAAGAATATTATTAAGCCTCTTCCCTGAATTTTTCAGATTGTGCAAAATTGAATAAAGAGAGTCGCTTTCGAAGAATTTCCTCGAAGCTGAAAGCATGCCTACGGTTTCTTTAGAAATATCTTTAACTTCCAATTCCATCAGGTTATTCATTACTTCTCTAGCGGCAATAGTAATTTCCTCAATGCCGGAAGGTGCGGACCTCACTACCGGATATGGCGGCTTGAAGCTCAATTTAGGATACATATTAGCGAGATCTTCATCAATTGGATAAAAGAGCTGGAGGAATTTCCCGCCGGCGATACCGGCAAGTTCTGCTTTTACTCTTAGGCTATCGTTGATAATGATGTTTTTGTCAATCTGCATGATGACTTCAATGAGCTTGCCGTCAGGGGCTATTTCAATACCCTGTATGCTTCCGCTGGGCACACCGAGATATTTCACGGGAGTGCCTTTTTGCAGGCCTTCCACCGAGCCGTCAAAGTAAGTCACGTAAAAGGTCTGCTCCTCCATGAATTTGGTGGCACCGAACCAAATAAGAAGGCTGACCATTATAATAACGCCTGTAATAACGAATAGCCCAATAAGAAAAGGGCTGCTGACTTTCTTTTTATATTGTGTAGCCATTAATTCCCCGATAAAATTGTATATCTAATTTATAAATTCGCTTTTCTGTTGAAAAAATTATAAACTCTCGGTTCTTCTTTCATATTTTTTAGCTCATCTATCGTTCCCATAGCCAGGATGCCTGTTTCATCTTTATCGAGCATAAGCACTCTGTGGGCGATAGACAATATGCTTTGGAGGTCGTGGGTAACGATCACCATAGTTGTGTTCAGCCCAGTATTTAGCTGCTTAATAAGTTCATCCAAAGCAGCAGAAGTTATCGGATCGAGCCCGGTAGAAGGCTCGTCGAAAAATAGAATGTCCGGATCAAGTACCATTGCCCTTGCCAGGGCGGCCCTTTTTTTCATACCTCCGCTGAGTTCGCTTGGATAGCGGTTCTGCAATCCGCTCAAACCGACTGACTTCAGCTTTAATTCGATAAGCTCGTCAATGCGTTTTTGGGGCAGATCAGTGTATTTTTCCAGAGCGAGGCCCAAATTTTCGGCGATAGTCATGGAAGCGAAAAGTCCTCCAAGCTGAAACAGCACGCCGAATTTCTGGATAAATAATTTCTGCTCATCAGGCCCTGCATGAGTGAAATCATCTCCGTCTATGTAAACAGTTCCTTCGTCGGGTGTTTCAAGGCCGATCATCTGCTTGAGCAGTGTACTTTTACCGCATCCGCTGCCGCCGCAAATAAGAAAAATCTCGCCTTTTTTAACGCTGAAATTAATATTTTCCAGCACTACTAAATCGCCGTATGATTTTTTCAGGTTTTCTACTGTTATAATTTCTTTTTCTGCCATTACTTTAAATACCCAAAGCCTGAAAAATGAACACAAAGATCGAATCGACAAAGATTATCATAAATACACCTGAAACGACCGAAGTGGTAGTATATTTACCGACGCTTTCGGCTCCGCCGCTAACCTGCAGGCCCCTGAAGCAGCCTATAGTGGCAATTAAAAATCCGAAAACAACTGATTTGATAAGCCCCGTCATAACATCCCAGATGCCGACTGCTATTTGCAGCTCATTCATATAAGCCGATATCGTCAAATCGAGTGTTGTTATTGCGGCTACAAGGCCGCCTGCTATACCTGCAATGTTGCAAATCAGAGTCAGTATAGGCATTGCTAATGTAACAGCCAGAACTCTCGGCTGAATGAGAAAATGAAAAATATCGAAACCAAGTGATTTTAAGGCGTCAACTTCCTCGGAGACTTTCATTGTGCCTAATTCCGCTGAGAATGCAGAACCGGAACGCCCGGCCACCAGTATCGCTACCATAAGTGGTGAAAGTTCCCTGGTAATCGATATACCCACTAAGTCTGCAATATAAATATCCGCGCCGAACTGCTCGAGCTGTAGCGACCCCTGGTAGCCGGAAATAATCCCGATCAGGAAAACTATAAGCACTGTAATTGGTACGGCATTCACTCCGGTGCGTGTAAAATGAAACGGGAAATCCTGCCATCTCATAGCTCCGGGCTTATAGAGCAGCCGGAAGCTTTTTGCCATCATAAGTCCAAAAAATTCTATCAGCTCATAACTGTCCTTTGCCAGGTTAATATGAATTCTCCCGATATGCTGAATGTAGTTCTTAAGGAAGTGTATTTCCTCTTCCTGTTTCTTTTCGGCAGGTTTGCCTGAATCTACTACTTTTTTGAACTGTTTGAGTTCCTCAGTCATACCAGAGGTTTCGAATTCAATATTATTCTCTTTGCAGTATGCTTGTAATGAATTAGTGAAAATAATGAAATAAGAGTCAAAATCAGGTATCTTTCCGAAATTAATCTCAAGAGTTTGAAGCCCTGATAACTCTTTGTCGATTTTGAAGTTATCTTCGTAAGCACTGGCGTTTTCTATAGTCATGGCTTCAATCGGTACCAGCTTAAGCCTGTTGTTATGCCTCTCGTATTCAAATGGGCTATTATTTTTTTTATCGCCTTTCATTTGATTTGAATTACCCTTTAATCAACTTTTCAAAAAGTCAATAATATTAGAACCGGAAAATTACAAAAAAGTAATATAACATTTATTGGCAAATTTTTGTAATTTAGTTGTCTGATACAATAAGATAATTATTTTTAACTGATTACGTTCTTTTAAATATGAATGAAGAGTTATCGAATTTATTTCCCTTAAGTAAAAAAAAGAGTATAAAAGGCGGAAGAAGGCTGGCCAGGGAAAAAGTGTTTCAAATTCTAGCCTCTTATGAACTAACGGGCGTAGGGCTTGATAATATATTCGGGCATGTTTTTTTCCGTGAATTCAATTTCGGCGAAGACGAAGTTATGCAGGGCAAACTGCTTAAACCTGCTGAAATTATTGAACTTGAATCGGATACGCCTATAATTTGGAATAAGGATGAAATAGAATTTGCCCAAAAATTAATACGAGAGACAATCGATAAAAAAGATTACATCAATTCAATCCTGGATGAATTTTCAAAGAACTGGAAACTTGACAGAATAGCCCTGCTCGACAGGATAGTGCTGCATATGTCTGTAACAGAGCTTATGCTGTTTGAAGCTATACCCGTTAAAGTAACTGTAAACGAAGCTATAGATATATCCAAAAAGTATTCAACCGAGAAAAGCGGCATTTTTATAAACGGGCTGCTTGACGCAATCATAAAAAAGCTCGAGGAAGAAAAGAAAATCAAAAAAACCGGCAAAGGCCTGCTGGAAAGGTCCAAAAATGAGGAAAAAAATAATAAATAAAATAAAAAAAACGGGCATGGCGCTTGTTATATCAGTTTTGTTGGCTGCGGCACAAGCCCAGGGCAGATCGACCATAAATAAAAGGCCGCCTTCTATTGTTTACAGGTTCGATAAAATACCTGTTTACGGCAGAAGACGGCCTTTAAAGAAACATTTCCGCTGGGAACTTAACGCGAAATAACGAACTTTCCGCTATTACCCTTTTCATCTTTAATAAAATAAACGCCTTCGCTAAATTCTGTAAGATTTACCTGAACAATGTCTGCGGCGTCGTTGTTCACGCTTTTTAACATATTTCCTTTAGCATTGTAAATATAAAGCTCGCTGCCCGAAATTCCGTCTGTTCGAATGTTAATCACATCATTAGCGGGCAGGGGATACATCTTTGTATTGAAATGGTTGTAATTTTCAGTAACAGAGACACCTCCGGCTTGAAACTCTACTGTATAGGAAGCGTTCCTGGAAGGAGTATTAACATCGAAGAATTCAAACTCAATAGTACTTGTACCCGTATTCTCGTTTGGATAAAGATGTGCGGAAAAACCGCCTGCCAGAACATCATCACTTGTTTCACCGGCGTTAATATCAAAAGGCCATCCGCTTTCCCAGTCGGTAGTTTGTGCTCCGAAACAAAGATGAGTACAATACGCAACTTCATGCCCGGGTATAAGGTTGATTATTTTTATTTTTACATCCAGTTGTAGTGATTCTTCGGAATTATTCTTTACGGTAGCATGGCTTATTAGCTCAAAATCACTATCATCACCCTGAATTATCTCCTCTTTAAAAGTTAATTCCAGGTCCTGAGCCTGTAATGAATGGAAGACAAAGAATGTTAGAACGAGTATTAATAATTTCTTCATAGTCTATTTACCTTTTTTATGATTAAACTTTTTTCTTAAATTTACGTTCGCCATTAATATACAAACAAAATTTTAAATGTAAAGGTTACATAAAGATATGGTGAATATGATGAAAAATTACCTGAAGATAATCCCGGGTATAATCCTTTTAGGGATAATGGTTTATGCCGCCGCTGCGAAAGTCCTTCCCGGTGAAGATGTTAAAGATCTGCGAGGCAAAACAGTCAATACCAAAACATTTGATAATGACGGTAAGCCCATAATTATCAGTTTTTGGGCTACCTGGTGTAAACCCTGCCTGGTAGAGCTCAATGCTATTGACGAAAAGATTGATAAATGGGAAAAAGAAACCGGGGTTAAATTCATTGCTGTATCTATAGATGATTCGAGGAACAGCCGCAGAGTTGCTCCATATGTAAAATCCAGGGGCTGGGATTTTGATGTTTACCTCGATGTTAACGGCGATTTCAGAAGGTCAATGAATGTAAATAATCCGCCTCATACTTTTGTTTTAAACGGAAATAAAGAAATCGTTTGGGAGCATAACGGTTATGCCCCCGGCGGCGAAAATGAAATATTTGAGCAGGTAAAAAAAGCTCTTGGCAAATAGCCGGTTAAATATGAACAAGGTTGCATAGTTAAATTTTGGGTCTGGGTTGCATATTCAATGATAAATGATGCAACCTTTTTTTGTTAATTATAAAGGCTGAAATTGGGTAAGGAAAAACCACAGAAAGGGCTGACTTTATTTTCAAGAATTATCAAATTTGTCAGGCCGTTTACAGGTCTGATGCTGGCTGCATTTTTTTTGAACACGCTTTTTTCGATATTCAGTGCCGCGACAATAGCAATAATCAAACCTGTCATGCAGCTGCTATTTGATGTTGAGGAAGAAACAGCCGCCATTGAGAATGTAGATTTTTTTACAGGTTTAAAGCAAAGTTTTTTCGATTTGATAAGTAGCCTGATCAGTGCGGAATCAATGGAATACAGCCTTTTGAAGCTGAGCCTGTTGATAGTTGTTCTATTCATTTTTAAAAATATATTTAAGTATTTCGGAGCAATAGCTTCGATCAAATTCGAGCAGGGCATAGCAAAATCAATTCGGGATCAGGTATTTGAGAAGATGACTTCTCTTTCTGTAGACTTCTTTTCAAAAACCAAAAGCGGAACTCTGATTTCTATCATTACAAACGATATTTCCACGATTAATACAACAACTCTCAGCTCATTTAATACCGTAATCAGGGAAGCAACCCAGATAATAATATTCCTGTTTATTTTGTTCGCCATATCGATGCAGCTTACTCTTATCGCATTCAGTACGAGCCTGATAAGCCTTGTACTAATAAGAATTTCCGTTAAATATCTTAAACGATATGCCGGCAGAATGCAGACAGCAATGGCAGAATACACGTCAACATTGCAGGAAACCATTTCGGGTATAAGGGTGGTAAAGGCCTATAATGCTGAGTCCAGTTCCAATAATAGGTTTTTTGAAGATACAAAGCGTTTTGTAACATCAGCGGTTAAGCATAGAAAGATAGTTACCCTAATACCAGGTTTTAACGAAATATTTGCCATTACAGCTCTTTGTGTAGTATTGATGGTCGGCGGCAGTTTTGTACTTCAGGGTGTAATGACCCCGGATGATCTGATGCTCTTTTTGTTTACCCTTTTCGCAATTATGTCCCCTGTCGCAAGCCTGATTAACAATTTTTCGAAATATCAGCATGGCCTGGTAGCCGCCGAAAGGGTATTTAAAATACTAGACTCTGAGCCTGCTGTAAAAACAGGTTTGGAAAATATCCGCAATTTTAATAAAGATATTAAAATCGAAAATCTCAGCTTCGCGTATGACAATGAATGTGTACTTAAAGATATTAACTTGAAAATTGAAAAGGGCAAAAGAATTGCCTTTGTCGGGGCAAGCGGCAGCGGTAAATCAACCATGCTGGATCTAATCATAAGGTTCTATGATCCGGATAGCGGGGCGATATATATTGACGGACGGGATATTAGAAAAATAGATATTCAGCAGTACAGGAAACTATTTGGAATTGTATCGCAGGAAACCATCTTATTTAATGATACTGTTGAGAATAATATCCGCTATGGCCTTAGCGGTATAAGCGATGATGAAATCCGCTCGGCTGCAAAAATATCAAACGCATACAATTTTATTACCGCGCTTCCTGAGGGATTTTCAACGCAGTTGGGCGATCGGGGAGTAAACCTCTCCGGCGGTGAAAGGCAAAGAATAGCTATCGCCAGGGCTCTGGTACGCGATCCTGAAATACTAATTTTCGATGAAGCAACTTCGGCGCTTGATTCAGAGTCCGAAAAGATAGTCCAGCTGGCGATTAATGATTCGCTGAAAGGCAAAACCGCGATAATAGTCGCTCACAGGCTTGCAACTATTTTAGACTGCGATGAAATATTTGTGTTCGATAAGGGACGTATAGCAGAGCAGGGCAGCCATACTAAACTCATAGAGAAAAACGGCGTTTACCGAAAGCTTTATGATATACAGTTCGCCCGCGATGAGTCAGGTTTATAAATGTAAAAAGCATAATATCTCATGCTTTCCCAATTAAGTAAGATCAGATTTCTAAAATTTCACGGTTATCCCGTTGTAAAGGCTGAGGTCATATTTTTCCAACCCTGAAGGGGGCTGATTATCGAACCTGTATTCAAATTTCACGTTAAATATGAAATTCTCCGAAAGGCTGATATTAAAACTGCTTTCATTCAGGATACGGTAGTTGTTCATGTCTTCAAATGCGAATTGGTAGTATGTAACACTTTGAAGTGAAAGCAGTTCTCCGGATTTCCAGTCCACACTGAGGTAATTAGTTGACCTGATTATATCTGTTACTGTATTAGGGTTCAGGTTCAGGTGCTCGCTTTCATACATAATGCCGGTTCCCGTAAAAACATCCAGCATCGGGTTTCCGGTATCCGCTACGGATATGGCATTGATCCGCAGTCCTGCGCCGGCAAGTTCTCTATTGATAAGCAGTATGAATTCATTGAATTCTTCCTGAAAGAAAGCTTCACTGTAAAGTATATCATGGAAGCGGTATATTCCCCTTAAATGCAAAAACCCTTTGCTGACAAGAGTATTTTCTTCACCCTGTTTATAACTTAGGTTGCCGGTGAGAAATGAGTAGAACTTTCCGGAATAATAATCCGATCGCAGCCCCGCGCCAAGTTCTAAATATTCAGAGTTACCGTCATTCAATCCAAATTTGAAGTTTATGATCTGGTAAAAGCCCTCTCCGGCTTCATCCTTTCTAAGGGATTCAGTATTTACCTGAGCCTTTAGGGCGCCCACGCTAACAAATAATAAAATCAGTAGAAATATTTTCATAATTAAAACAGGAATTTTAAAGCCCCGCCATCAACAGTGATACATTCGCCATTAATATACGAAGCAGGCATCATACATAAAAATGCCGCCAAACCGCTTATTTCATCAACTGAACCGATTCTTTTCATGGGTGTTCTTTCAATAATTTTATTATATGCCTTTTCGTTGTTCAGTACCGGCTCTGTTAGAGGAGTTTGAATATACCAGGGTTCTATGGCATTTACCCTTATTCCCTTCGGCCCCCATTCGCAAGCCAGGTATCTGGTCATGTGGCTTAGCGCCGCTTTGCTCATAGCGTAAGGGACTCCCGTTTTTACGATTCTTACTGCTGCCGAAGAGGAAATATTCACTATGGATGGGAAATCGGAATGTTCGAGATATTTCACGGCTTCTCTTGTCAGTTCAAAATGAGCCTTCAGGTTTGTGTCGAGAAGGAATTCAAGCTCTTCATTATCATAGTCTTCAGTTCGTTTTCTTATATTAGTACCGGCATTATTTATAAGAATATCGAGTGAGTTAAACTCGATATTAATAAGCTCAAACAAAGACTCCCTGTCGATTTTGTTTCTTATATCTGACGAATGTATGTAAAGCCTGTCCGGGGCAGAAACTTCCGAAGAGATGGATTCCAGCTCTTCGGCGTTCCTTGCCACGGCAATTACATAAGCTCCCAGCTCAATGAACTCTTTTGCGATTTCTCTTCCAATACCTTTAGAAGCGCCTGTAACCATGGCTTTCCTTCCATTTAAGTTCCATCTACCCTGCATATTCTCTCCAATATAGTATTATATTTGTGTTAAATTATCTTATACTGCAAAATTAATTAAAAAAAATACACAAATAAATTTGCTTGTTAAGAATAATATTCTTATATTTTCCTTGTCCTAAACAATAGCGTTTATTCTGATAATCACAAGCAATAAAGTAATATAGCAAAATACATAAAGGAACTTTCAATCCATTTGCCTTATGTTTACATAAAATAGTTGACATAAGCTATGTTTTGAAATTTTAAGAAAGTTATGGATGCTTACAGATTAAAAACTTTATATTCAATAATCCGGAGACAGATGATAATGATTATCCGGAGAAAAGGATAATGATCATGTTGAATAATGAGTGAGGAATAGAGAAATAAATTTCTTGATTGAAATATTTCTTTTGCCGGATTTTCCGGGATGTTAATACGGTAAATGGAAATATATCATAATGGCGAAAATCATCACTAAATAATTATTTATTTATAAGGGGAAATAGCATGAAAACCTTAATACGCTTTAGCATAGTGGCCTTTATTTTTGCGATAGGCTACTTCAATCCAAATCTTAATGCCGCGATGAGCGGAGATTATTACGTAGGTTCAAACAGCGGGCCTTCGGGACCGGCAGACTATTCGACACTTAGCGCGGCTTTCAGCGCGCTTGAAACACAGGGAAAATCAGGGGATGTTACTTTCTGGATCACTAGCG
>CAZJAH010000064.1:0-8344 GCA_964544155.1 uncultured Hyphomicrobiales bacterium
AGTTCAAAAACGTTTAGAAAAACGTTTAGCCTTAAAAGAAAAGCCCTTGCAAGTTATTGGCCTGCAAGGGCTTAGTATTGTGCTATTGTGGAGATGGCGGGAGTTGAACCCGCGTCCGGAGAGTTTCATCCACAGCTTCTACATGCTTATCCGTATGATTGAATTTCGCGTCCGATTGACCCAAACGGCGGGGTTGCGGGCGCTACCGGTATAAAGATTCACATGCTGCCCTAACGGAAAAGCGGGCATGCTATCCTGTCGTTAACGACATTTTTACGAGCCCTGACAGGCAAGTTCCCGTAAAAATGTGGCGCGTTTATTTACGCAGCCATTGCATAATTATCTGTGGCATTTATATGCTGACCGGTTGTATTTACGAGCTTCACCGGACGAGCTCGGCATGCTGCTTATGCATTCCTTCACTCCGTCGAATCCATGTCATCCCCATGAATCTGTTAAGAAGTTGGTTTTGCCACAATTATGAATCAATTTCAAAGTACGATCACCTTATATAACGCAGCAGCGGTTAAAAGATTACAAGTGAAAATCAGTTTTTAAATAATGCCTGATTCTTTAATCAATACTTACTGTCAATATCATTAGGAGAAAAACTGTGAACCATATCAAACCCGCCTTTTCCATAAGCAGATTTTGTATTTAATTTTTGCGATGATTTAAAATTATCATCGGCGAAATTTATTAATATGTTCATTAGATATTATTTCTTGAGTGAATGATCCTTCAAATATACAAAAAAAATTATTATCAAGAATAATAAAGAATAAAGGTTCATTGATTCCAGAAGAATTATGTTATTCAGGTTATCATTTATCATTCTGAAAAATTTGGGAAAGGGATACTGAGTTGCAAGCATACAAATAATACTGATTCCAACGAAAAAAACCTTTCTTATAGTGTTCCTGTCAATAAGTATCAGATAAAGGAAGAAAAAAGCGCCCGGCATTAAATAGAGCATGTGCTGCCTCCAGACTATTGGGGGAGTAATGAATACTGCTGCGGCGAATGGCAGCATGTAGGCGAGCTTTTCTATAATATTTACTTTGGAACGGGAATAGTAAATGATTAAACCGTAAACCAGGGCCAGGGTACCATAAGCAAATGGTTTCAGCAATTCATCGCCGGGGCCGATTAGCCTGGAATAAAAACCTGTTACAGAAAAATTATTATGATTTGTTACCGATGCTAAACCCTCTATTGGCTTATCCAGCTTAATTGAAAGTGTGTAATTAAAAAACTCTGCCCAATAATTGCCTAAGCCTGCTGCTAACGAGATCAAAAAGATGATTATTGCTGTGATAACCGCCCACATGGCTGCTTTGTAGTGCCTGAAAGCGATCAGATAAATTAAAAGCAGAGCCGGAGTGACTTTAATCATACCGGCTAATCCAAACATAATACCTGTTAGAATGCTGTTTTTGGTATGAAGCCCATAAATCCCTATGGAAATGAATAGAACCATTAGCGGATCTATCTGCCCGATCAGAGTTACATACCTGAAAGGTAACGCGCCAATTAAAAGGAGTGCAATGATGTATTCTAAAGGAATGCCTTTTATTTTTATTCCTTTTTCCCTAATTATATATGATAGAAATACAAATGATAATGCTGCGAAGATCAGCTGCAAATAAGTCCAAACAGCCTGCAGAGTTAATGGCGGAATACCGCTGAACGGCGATAGTATCCAGGCAAGTAAAGGCGTATAAATATATGGATAAACATGTATATCCGCAGGAGCGAGAGCCGAAAGTTGTGAATGATCGTAAATATTTCCGCCTTCATTGAAAACATGAGCGCCGTAATAAAAAGAGGCAAAATCCATCTTGATTTTGCCTGTATCAATAAAACCATAACTGAAAACAGCATTAAGAATCAAAACGTATAAGAAATAAAAAAGCCTGCTTTTTAATAGGCCGCTCATATCAGCCTGCTATCCGTTTATATTCTGCCAGGATAAGTTTTTCTTCTTCGGGCAGCAGTTCCCTGCTGCGGCGAGCCATAACTTTCCTTGCTGTTTCAATTGCTTTTGATGATTTATAAGTAGGAGAATTTTTGCCGCCGCCCCAAGAAAAAGATGGGATAAAGTTAGGCAGAAACCACTCTTTTACCAGTATTCCGCATATGCCGGCCACTGTTCCTGTGGTGAACATAGTATTTATGCCTGATTTTGTATGGTCGCCGCATAGAAGGCCAAGAAACATTTTTCCGGTATCAATTTCTCTGTCTTCAATTCTTATCTTAATATTACCGTAGGTATTTTTCAGGTCGGAATTATTGGTGTCCGCTCCGAAATTCACCCATTCCCCAATGTATGAATGGCCTAAGAATCCGTCATGCTGCTTATTTGAATAGCCGTGTATGATTGTGTTTTCCAGTTCGCCGCCTATTTTGCAATTAGGCCCGAATGAACAATCCTCATAAATCTTGGCACCGATCTTAATAGTTGAGTTCTTACCGATATAACATGGCCCGATAATGCTGGCGTGGGCCATGATCTTAGCGCCTTCATCGATGATAACGGGGCCTTCCGTAGCATTTATAACTACACCCGGGGATATATTTACAGAATCGGCTATCATGATATCTCCCGGATTGACAGCATAGGTAGCAGGCCAATCTACAGGATAGAAGCTGTCAAAACTATCATCCAGTATCTTCTGGTCATCAAAAATCGCTTCGGCATTCTCGTAGATAGCGTCATAAAGGTAATTGATTTTATTAACGCCAGCTATATCTGCTTTATTAAAATCATTAAACTGATCTTCTTCAACGCAATTTACGATAATGTTATCAAGCTGTCCGGGATTATTTTGAAGAAATTCTCCGGGCAAGTACATTCCGAGAAGATCATTACCGGTTTTAAGGACAAGAGGCCCTTCACCGCCGGCTTTAGCGTAAGTTTCTGAAATAAGGGCTTTGAAATCATTGTTGATAAGGGAGCCTGCATAGAGTATCAGGGTATTTGCTTCACGGGGTACGCGATTTGTTATATTCTCTCGCGCCAGGAAAGAGGCTAAATGGTCTGTTCTTCCGCTGAAGATCAATTCCGAATCAGGCAATATTTTTTGAATTTTTTCAAAAATTCTCAAAGCTCCGCATCTGATTTCCCATATGCAATGCAATACCGAAAAAGGATAGAAATTTTCTACACTTTTAGGCTCTAATAAGATGATCTGATCAATTTTCATATTACAATTCGACTTTTAGAAGTTCAATATCAAAAACAATAGTTGAATTTGGCGGCACTTTACCGGCGCCCCGTTCTCCATATGCCAGAGCTGGCGGGATAATCAGCCTTATTCTGCCGCCGGGGCTTATAAGCTGCACACCTTCGTCGATGCCTTTTAGTACATTTCCGCTGCCAAGCTTGAAAATCAACGATTCTTCATCGGATTCCTGAAAAACAGTCCCGTCCATGAGCAGTCCGGTATAATTGATGGTTACTTCATCGCCGGGAGCCGGCCTGTCGCCGGTTCCTTCCTTAACGATTAAGTACTGCAGGCCCGACGGAGTCTGTTTAAAGCTGGTTTCATCGATGTCCAGGTTTCTTTTCTCAGTTGAGGAGCTGCCTGAACCACACCCGTAAATAGCAAAAATCAATAAACAAAGTAAGGCGCTGAGCATTTTCATATTGCCGCCAGTTTATGTTTGAGAAACTATTTTTTCTTTTCTTCTTGTTCTTTCTTTGTTTTTAAAACCGCTTTAATGAAGCTGGTGAAAAGCGGCTGTCCTGTTACTGCTCTTGATTTGAGTTCCGGATGGAACTGCACACCAAGAAACCAGGGATGGCCAGGCAGTTCGGATATTTCAACCAGTTTGCCGTCCGGTGAAAGCCCGCTGAATACCAATCCGTTCTTTTCAAGAATTTCCCTGTACTCATTGTTAAGCTCGTAGCGGTGGCGGTGCCTTTCTGATATCTCAGTTAATTTATATGCTTTATGAGCGAGACTGCCTTTTTGGATAGTGCAGGGATAAGCTCCAAGCCTCATTGTGCCGCCTTTATCCTTAATGCTTTTCTGCTCTTCCATAATATCGATAACGTTGCTGGTATGCTTTTCGAATTCACCGGAATTAGCGTCTTTAATTCCGCAAACATTTCGGGCGTATTCGATAACGGCGCACTGCATTCCCAGACAAATCCCGAAAAATGGGATATCGTGCTCACGGGCGTATTTGATAGCTTCTATCTTGCCTTCGATGCCTCTAGAGCCGAATCCGGGGCCAACGAGTATCCCGTCCAAAGTGCTTATCATATCCTTAACTGTATTGCTGTCGATTTGCTCTGAGTTAACCAGCTCTACATTTACACGGCAGTTATTAAGCGATCCCGCATGAACAAAAGCTTCGAGAATGCTTTTATAAGAATCCCTGTATTTTGTGTATTTACCGACCAGCCCCACAGTTACTTCATGTCTGGGATTTTTTATCCTGTTGACGAATTTAGTCCATGTATCTATCTCGAAATCTCCGGGAGGAATGCCCATCTTATCAAGTACAATTTCTGTCAGCCCCCGTTTGGCAAACATCAATGGTACTTCATAAATGGTATAATCAACATCGGTAACTTCAATAACGGATTTTTCTTCTACATTGCAGAAGAGCGCGATTTTTTGCCTGACATCTTTTAATATCTTATTCTCTGAGCGGCAAAGTAGTATATCCGGCTTAATCCCGTATTCCATCAGTGTTTTAACAGAATGTTGGGTGGGTTTTGTTTTAAGTTCGCCGGCTGATTTAATATAAGGTACGTAAGTAAGGTGCAAATTAAGAACGTTCTTAGAGCCAAGTTCCAGATGAAGCTGCCTTTGCGCTTCAAGGAAGGGAAGTGACTCGATATCGCCTACCGTTCCGCCAATTTCGAGCAGGACAAAGTCGAACTCACCCTCGTATGTCCTCATTCTTTTCTTGATCTCATCGGTTATGTGAGGAATTACCTGTACAGTTTTACCAAGGTAGTGGCCCTTTCTTTCTTTGGTAATAACTTCGTAATATACCTGGCCGGCTGTGTGGTTATTTTTCTGATGTAGTGAAATACCCAAAAACCTTTCATAATGGCCCAGGTCCAGGTCAGTTTCGGCGCCGTCATCTGTTACGAAAACTTCTCCATGCTGGAAAGGGTTCATTGTGCCCGGATCAACATTGATATAAGGGTCGAGTTTCATAATCGTTACTGAATAACCCCTTTGCATTAATAGAAGGCCCAGTGAGGCTGACGCGATACCCTTTCCAAGAGATGAAAGAACTCCCCCGGTGATGAATATAAACTTAGTCTGCTTAGGTGACTTGCCGCTTGATTCGATTTTCTCAGATTCCATACTATATTATAATTGTTTTAAAAATCATAGCAATTTAAAAAAAACAAGGTTAGGAATAAACAGTTAAAGCACAAAGCCAGGTAAAGCCGCTATTGAATGGCGGATACCAATAGCTTATAAAGATTAAAAGATTTTCAAATTGGCCTTTAACCAGCTGAATTCAATCCTGTATTAATCCGCTTTATGGCGAATTTAGCTATTTTCAGCTTATCTGAAAAATAATTTGTATTACTAAAAATTTAGCAAGTGCTTTTTTATTTTTCTTTGTTGACATATTAAACCGAAAAATTAAGGATTTCTTGTATTAGTTCCAATATTGAAAATCAAAGATGTAATAATGCTCGATCAAATTCCTGCTTCTTATATATCATTATTCATATTGATACTTGCCCTGATGAACAAACTGGAGGTTTAAATAACCATATTGTGTTTAACGTATACTCAGCACCGGCACTAAAATCGTAATCGAGATATTTATTATTGTGCATTGACGCGTTATCTGAACTTCCCCGGGTTTCACAAAGACCGGGGGTATTCTTTTAAAAAAATATAGTTTGCTTTTTTTAGCATTTATAGCAGCATCCGGTAGCACATGATTGGGCGCTTCAGATTCTTGTTTGTATTATTAACTCCCAGTAAAACTATTATATACTCCGAACTTTCCGTTGATGGCAGATAAGTTTTTACCTCTTAACTAAGTGTTTAAATCCACATTCACCTTTTCAAGAAGGTTAACTAATTATTAATACATATTTTATATCTTATTAATTTATTAAAATTATATTACTTCTGATTTTTTAAAAAAAATAAAAAAAAGGGGAGTATTATGAAACGACTTAAAATTTACCTGATTTTTTTCCTTGTAGTCTCAGCAATAAGCGTTCAGGCGCAACAATCCGGCATAATCAAAGGCCGGGTTATAGATTCAGACAATCTCTCATTACCGGGTGCAACTGTAGTTATTGATACGCTTGGCAAAGGCGCCATAACTGATAACCATGGCTATTATACAATTACCGGCATTCCGGCAGGTTCTTATGAATTGTCTGTTAATTACATTGGTTATAATCCCGGTAAAAAACAAGTTACAGTTGAACCGGGCAAAACAACTGTCGTCGATTTTAGTTTGAAAGCAGGGATTATTGAATTATCTGAAGTAGTTGTTTCGGGACATCTGAAGGGCCAGTCAAAAGCCCTGAACACACAGATGAACAAAAGAAACATAACCAACATTATTTCATCCGACCTGGTAGACCGTTTTCCTGATGCCAATATTGGTGATGCCTTAAAGAGAATTACCGGTATCAATGTACAGTATGACCAGGGTGAAGCCCGATTTGGAAGTATCAGAGGAACATCACCTATGTATAATTCAGTAACAATAAACGGTGAAAGAATTCCTGGAGCCGAAGCTGAAGAACGTGAGATACAGCTCGACCTGGTACCTGCCGACATGGTTCAGGCAATAGAAGTGAACAAAACCCTTACACCCGATATGGAAGCCGATGCCATTGGCGGGTCGGTTAACCTTGTTACCCGCTCTGCTCCTGCTGAGCGCCGGATAGGGTTTACCCTTGGTTCAGGATACAATATACTTGCAGGCAAACCCATGTATACCGGCAATTTTATAGTAGGCGATCGCTTTCTAAATGATAAACTGGGTGTTATTGCCAGTGCTTCATATCATAATCATGATTTTGGCAGCGATAATACTGAAGCAGAATGGGATTATCTGGATGAAAATAATAAAAATGGTTCTGCCTTTGCAGAGGAAATCCAAGTACGTCAATATGCTGTCCAAAGAATCAGGCAAAGCGTTTCACTTAGCCTTGATTATAAGTTTAATGCCAACCATACTATTTACTTAGGCGGTATTTATAACCACCGAAACGACTGGGAAAATCGATATGCTACAATATATAAAGATATTGAATATAATGAAGACAATGATTCGTGGACAGGTGTGATTGAAAGAGAGCTCAAAGGTGGAGGGGATAATGATAATGTAAATAATGCACGTCTCGAAGACCAGCGGATGATGAATTTTTCACTTAGTGGCGACCACCAATTTAGTAATATTAAAGCCGATTGGGCTGCTTCATACAGCAAAGCTTCGGAAGAAAGACCTAATGAACGGGAAATATTATATGCAGCAGAAGATTTAACTTTCACAACTGATTTTTCCGACAAAAGCTCGCCGAAAATTACTGGTGTTACGCCCTCTTCATCTGCCGATTTTAGTAATGACTATAAGTTTGACGGAGCAACTCAGGAATTTCAGTATACAGATGATATTGATAAAAACTTCAGGTTGAATTTTACCATCCCAATGCTTGAAAATGAGTATAAAAACAGCCTGAAAGTAGGAGTTCGATATAAGGGCAAGGACAAACAACGCGATAATAAAAAATTTGAGTATTCTCCCCTTGACGAAGCTGAATTTATGGCCAATTCCCTTAATAATCTAAAAGATTATACTAAAGACAATTTTTTGGCCGGCGATTATGAAACAGGAAGGCATGTAACTGCAGAATACCTGGGTAGCCTTGACCTGACCAATTCATCATTGTTTGAAGAAGAAAAAGACATAGAGGAAACAGCAGAGAATTTCAATGCTAAAGAAGACGTTATTGGTGCATATCTGATGCTAAACCAGGATCTTGGATCAAAATTATCGGTGATTACAGGCGTACGGCTTGAAAACACACTACTGGAAAATCAAGGTTACCAGTACGATGCAGATGAAAATGTAGCCGACCTGTCAGAAAAAGTCTCAGACTCATACTTAAATGTCCTACCCGGGCTTCACATGAAATATGACTTTAATAAAACCACTATATTAAGGGCTGCATGGACCAATACACTGGCTAGGCCTAACTATTTTTATCTTGTTCCTTTCCGGCAAATTGAAAGGTCAGAAAATGAAATTGTAATCGGTAATCCCGATCTTAAACCTACAACTTCAATGAATTTTGACCTCATGTTTGAAAAATATTTCAGAACGATTGGTA
>CAZJAH010000065.1:0-6829 GCA_964544155.1 uncultured Hyphomicrobiales bacterium
CGGCTACTTGGTTATCGCCGATAGTTTTCATGCCTGAAGTGAATATTGGTCCGGTAACCACAAACAGGCTGTCGTACTTTAAAGCCCAATCCCGGACTTGCTCTTCCAGTTTTTTCCAAATTCCTCGATTAAATCCCTGCTCTTGGGTGAAATTCCTCTCGATAAACTCATTAAAGCCGACTGGGGCATAACTGCACCTCTAATATTAATTAATAAAAATATATAATCGCAGAAGAAACTGCGACTACTCAACTATAATATAGTATATTTATTAATTAAAAACAATGAGTGTTGAAAGGTTATTTTTGATGCTAATCATCAATTTTTTTTTGCCGTTCCTTACATGAAACTGACAAATTGATTTTAATAAATAAAAAACCGCTCTAAGAGCGGCTTTTCGTAGGTAGTCAGTACACCCGTAGGGATTCGAACCCGTTTGTTGCAATATCTGAAAGCGCTGAACCTGTCAAGGAAATTAAGGAAAACTTGAATTGATATTAATTGATTTTGTGCCAAAAATGTCTACTGCTAAACTCACAATATCCTTACAAAAACCTTACAGCATTTTTCGTTTCATAATAATCTCAGCGGTTTTTTCTGGCCCCAATACTTCCAAATAGTGTGCTTCTTGAATTTTGCGCGTGTGGCCCATTAATTCAGCCGTAACATCTAAATCAAACCTTAACTCTTTAATGAGTTCATTCTCACGCATTTTTCTAATTGAGTGAAAACTTTTGCCCTCTTCATAAATTTCAAGTTTCTTGCATGCATCCCTTAACCATTTTTCCAACTTTGCATACGTATTCCACCGAAACAACTTTTTGTTATTCAATTCTTTTATTTGTTTTAATAAAACAACAAGCTCCGGGAATGGTTCCAAGGGGAAGTATCTGTTTTTTGTCCCCTTTCCTCTAATCAAAATAAATGTATCACTTACATCTTGCCACATAATTTTTAATGCTTCCTGAATTCTTACTCCCGTAATTGAGATAAACTGAATAAGTAATGAAAACTCATAATTTTTCTCATGGAAATAATTTATCAGGCTTTCAGTTTCCCCCCGGGTGAATACCATTAATTTTGGTTTTTCTTCTTTCGGCAGCATAGCTTTAGTAATAGGATTTCTGCCAATATATCCCTCATCTATGGCATAATTAAAAATTTGCTTAAGGCGTTGCAAATTACGTCGTTTAGTGTTAGCACTCAGCCCGCAAAGTTTGGAATTCTCAATAATATGCTTGCGAATATCATCTATTTGGAATAATGGATAATCCTGTTTGATAAAATGGCCAATACTTTGTTTGATGTTGCGAATGTTAAAATGCGACATGTTTGGGAAATAAATTTCACCATATTCTTTGATTAATGAATAGATGGTATGCTGCACATGTTTATTCTGCTGCTCCGGCGGGTTTAAATACTCTCCGACAGCCTGATCTAAAATATCAAGAGCTCTCTTTTTGTTAGCGGGGATAAATTTTAAACGGGTTGATCGTATGATTTTGTCTGCTATATTAATATAAGCTACTCCGCCACGGTTATAAACAAATCCGACAGTATAAGTAGGGCTGGCCCAATGCTCTCTTGTACGCGGTTTCGGCATTTTAATTCTGTCGCATTAAAATATCAAACTGAAAAATATTATCCGGATATAGCTCAGTATGCATCTCAATATAAGCCAGGCAATCAATATAGTCAACGATGCACCCATTTAACCTGATAATTGTAGTTCTCCAGGCACCAATCAGCATTAATAATTCTTTAAATTTATCAGGATTTCGGCCTACTTCAGCAAAACATATGATCAGCTCATGATAGGGCCGGGATGGGCTCATCTCGGAAAAATCATCAAAAGTCCTGGCTACAAATAAAGCTTGCTTGTAGCCAGGAGATATTGATTTCCCAAATTTTATCTGTATGAACGGGCGAGTTTTCATTTAAAATAATATGTGCCAAACTTTGCATGGAAAGCCGAATCGAGTATTGGTTTAGCATTGTTAAAACGCTGTGAGTAATGCTCTTTGTATTCCTGACATTTGGCTTTCGAGTTTTGCTCACAATAGGCGCCTTTGTCTATCTCCATGCCTCTGATAGTAGTTTGCCAGCTACCCCGGCATGTTTCTTCATCTACCGTTAAAACTCCTTCCATTCGTTCTATTCGTTCATTCAAAGCCATTTCTGCTTTTTTATGAATTTCTTCTTTATTAATTTCCTCTGAACAAGCGATCATGAGAGGAAATAATACAACCAATATTAGATATCGCATTGATGCCTCCTTATTTAACCAATAAACGTAATATTTCTAATGCCCGGCCGACTATTTCAACATCATCGTCATCATACACTCTTATAGGTTCATGTTCAGGGTTGAATGATGACAGATACAGGCAATGTGCGCCTGGGTCATAAATTTTAACTACATATTCACAGTTGTAGCAAGCTACAACAATATCACCACGTTTCAAATTTTTAGGTTTTGTTTCAACTATCAGTCTGTCACCGGCTTTTATTTCCGGCTCCATCGAATCACCTGTAACGGTGATGATTACTTTTTCTTCCGTATCAAATAACTTTGACTCAGTGAATTGCGATTGTTCCATTCCGTCCATAGCGTCTATTCCATGACCTCCTGTAAAAGCAGTTATTAATTGGGGAGCTTCTTTGAGTTCCGCGGGTTCTATTTTAGTAATATTCGTTTCAAAAGTGCCTTTAATCATCATCGTTATCCTCAATAATATTTAAAATACGTTTGATTTTAGGTATGTTTTCATCGGCCCAATCAAGGATTTCTTTCATTTGAGTAAGAGTTAGATTCTTTATGTCAGGCATTAATTTGCTTACCGAATAATGAGGTGAAACTTCAGCAACATTTGTTAAGGATTTCTTGGTTAGATGTTTTTTTATTGCCTGCATGAATTCTTCAAAATTTTTGCCATCCAATACAAAGGGTTTTCCTAAACCAGTCTTTAAATAATGAGGATTTATAGCCAATGTATCTTTTAGCTCATTTAGTAATTGAGCTCCTAAACCATCCCGCGATTTGTACGCATAAAAGAATGATCTATGCTTGTTTAACATTATTGCCATGTTTGACAAATTGCCAAAATACTGTTTAGCAATCTGTTCCAATCTCTCATATTGTTGATTTGCCAAGACGTTTCACTTATTACTGAAAAAATATTCAAAAAAAATAAAAAAATAATTTGCTATTTAACGGAAATATGTTATATTGCCGTTAAACACAATGTTAAACATTGTTTAACAATTATTTAGCAGGTAATTCAACAATACTCAGGAGTAAACCATGGCTTCCACGCTTATAGATACCGACAATAAACTAAATGTTCAATTCGAGCCGCGAGTAAAACAGCTGCTCATAGATTACGCTAAGAAACACGGCCCTATATCCTTATCAAATGCTGCTCATATTTATGTCAGGGTTGCTGACAAATTATTAAAAAACGATCCGGTTAAGTTCTATGAATTATTAAACAGCAAATAATTAAACTACCATCTTAACAAATATAATGAAAAATTATAATGAAAAACAAAAAAGAATTAAAATTTACAAAAAAAATCAGCCCGGATGAGAGCAAGTACAAATTGAAGCAGTTCAATTTGACTCTGGATGAAGCAAAAATGCTCAAATCCATACAAAAACATGAGAATTTCTCTACAGAGACAGCTGTAATAAAGGCTTTAATCAGGGGATATTTTTATCAAAATATAGGAGACGCAAATGGACAATCTATTTCCTAACGCAATCAGAGCCAGTATTGAGAGGCTGGCGCAAAAAATACGGCAACAAATGCCGTTTGAGCTGCATGACGAGGCTGTTGACCTCCTCAGACAAGAGTTGAACAAAAACCAGGGCTTTGAAAGAAGTATACTTAACGCGGAAATTAAAAAAAAGATCGACGATGATGACAGACAGGCAAGATATGTGGTTATGATAAATGAGCCTGAGCAGGATTACGCATAAAAAAATCCCCTTAGCAATGAGCCGCATCGGGGATTCAATACAAACAAATATAATCTCTAAAATAAGGAGTTCTGATGATATACACAAGAGTAAAATTAGAAAAAAGGCTTAAAGATCTAGAGATAAAATTAAGTGCTTTCAATAACAAATTTGAACGTGCTTATAATGAATTAAGACAGGATTTTATAAGCCGTGATCAGCTCAACTCATTAGAAGATTGCCTATGGAATATCCGTGCAGAATACTACAGCCAGATTAGCTGGACGAAAAACGAACTATATAAACTTAATTGTAAAAACAACAAAACAATGATGATATGGAGCTGAAAGAACGCACACGGGTATATCAGCCACATGATATCAAGGCTATGTTTGGCATTTCTATTAATTCGGTTTACAGAGAGCTGCAATCCGGCAGAATGCCACATATGCGAATTGGTAAAAAGTATTTAATTGATGAAGCTGATATACAAGCCTGGAAGAACACAAAAAAGGCCATAGCATTAGAGGAGGGATTAAAGCCAAAAGGTAAAATCAAACAGTATATAAAAAAAACATTGTCGCCGGCAGAATTCTGCGATCAATGGATTAAAAGGAAAAAATAAAACAAGCCCCCGCAAAGCGAGGGCTCAACACAACAACTAAAAGAGTTACATAAGCAACTCGAATAGCCTAAACAAATTTAAAGGAATTTTCTCATGAGCACAAATAAAAAAACAGAACAGTTGCAAAATTTATTCGCAAAACGGAAAAAACTGGCAGAAATACAAGAGGATGTAATCGCACATGGCTGGCTGAGAACCAGCATTGAGGCAGAATTAACAGATTTGTTGATGCTCGATCTGATGAATGATTTAAAACTGAAAGCATCATTAACTTGTACGCCGATTTTAAAGAAAGCAATAAAAAGTATTGATACTAATATTCAGGAGTTCTCATGAAATTAATGTTGAGGTCTGACCCGCGAAGATTAAGTAACCGGATAAAAAAAGCAACAAATGTAGGCATGGCCATAGCATTTGTTTTATTAATCGTAGCAATTTTTATAGGAGGATAACAAAATGTCGAATGCTCAAGCCACAACTGATGCTATTAAGCAGATTAGTTTATTGTTCCAGGACATGTCTCAGAAATCAGAAATTATTCTAAAAAACATACAGCCGGCGGCCATGCCGATTGAACAGATCAAGCCTTTGTACCATAACAATGAAATGCTTTCCCAACTGCCAACGGTGTTCCGATACGCTCAGCATGGCAACAGATTTTATTTTACCTTAATTGATGACACTGTAGAATTTTACCCCTCAGTCACAACTATAATTGGGCGCACTACCCCAATGAGCTTTGGGCTTAAAAAGATTTTAGGGGACAAAGGTCTTGATGGTTATTTCCAATTTATGCGCGAACGGGCTGCATATGGTACATTTTTACATATTCAAATATCTGATTATTTGAAGTATCAGGAATATGATTTTGACCAGATCCGCGGCAAATTAGCCATGTATTTAGAGGACAAGCAGTTAGATGTCAACTTGGAAAAATGGTCGGAGGATTGTAAAAAAGATATGGCTTCCCTCATACAATTCTGTATTGATCATGAAGTAAAACCTATAGCTATTGAGGTTGTGGGAACATACTCAGACAAAAATGTGAAAATGGCAGGGGCCATCGATATGATTTGTGAAATGACGGTAAAAGAGAAGGGGTTTCACGGTGAAGTATATAAATCCGGAGAGAAGAAAGGCGAGCCGAAAGAGACTATCGCTGAGAAAAAAATAACCGCGATAGTTGATTTCAAGTCGGGGAAATCCGGATTTTTCGAAGAGCATGAAATACAGCTTCACATGTACAAGCTTATAGCTGAACAATCCATGAACATTAAAATTGATAAAGTCTTTAATGTTGCCCCAAAAGACTGGCTTACAATGCCAACCTATACAGTTAAAGATCAAACTGATTCACCAAAAGCGGCTAAAATTCCTCACATGATTGCTCAATTTTTAATTGACTATGAGGGGCCGAAAGATATCCTCCAAATTTCAGGGAAGCAAAACGGAGAAGATCTATCAAAAACCTGCAGACATATCCCTGCAGCAGAATATGTAAAATCATTTTCTAAAATTAATATATAAGGAGGCACAATATGCCAGTAGGAAATTTTCAGGCGAAAAAATATTACTCAATTGCCAAAAATGGGAAGGTGAAATTCAAAAACTCCAATGGGGATTATGAATATCCCGATTACATTGAAGGTTATCTCATTGATATCCAGCTCGACGAGAATGAATTTGAGGGGAATCCGATTCCTAAAATCAAATTCGAATTCACAGACAATAGAGGAGAAATTGTAGAAGTACTACAATCCGGCAGACACACACTGTTTGTCAGAGACATCCTCAATTGCCTATATAGCATAGAAGGAGAAATTGGCTGGGTAAGGTTTACACCTTACACAAGTGAATTTAACGGCAGAGAACTTGTACATGGCGCGGTACGCCATATCGGTGATAAAGTCAAAAAACAGCTCGGAAAAGATGATTATCCCCCTGTAAAATCTGTAAAAGTCGGGAAAAAAGAGGTTGTAGATACATCAGAACGGGACGAGTTTTTTGAGGCCCTTATCCCTAAAATAGTGGATAAACTCAAATACAGATCAGCAGATGATTTGGGAGGTGTTAAAATGGCATCCTCTCATGACAGCCCTGACCTGGTAGAAGACAACGAACCGGAACCGGTTGAAGAGAGTAATGATCTATTTTAATTAAATCACCTGGGAGCCGGGTATATAAATAAGTACGAATCGCGAAACCCTCCCGGCTCTTCAGGTTTATAATAAGGAATAAACCAT
>CAZJAH010000066.1:0-4976 GCA_964544155.1 uncultured Hyphomicrobiales bacterium
GTATTTTTTTACTAAATATCCTGCTTTTTATACGCAAAACTATTATTAATATTGAGGCGGGGGATGAAACCATTTTTTACTTATATAAATACTTTTTTTATTTGGCAGAACATACTAATACAGGGAAAAAACTATCTTATACATTTAAGAAAAAATCTAAATCAGGGTTTTTAGTTTTGCAAGAGAAAAAATTTGTGTAGCCGGTATAAGTGAAATTATCTTTGTTAATGAAGAATCTCCCGAAGGCGATTATTAAGCCGGGGCAATGGTACATAGCATTTTTTTTTACCTGTGCTTAATCATTTGATGAAATAAGAGAAATACAATTTTGAAGAAAAGCAAGGGGCCGAAGCCCCTTGTTTTAATAAGTGGATTTTTACTATTTTAAAGTAAGGCCGGCGTCAAGCAGTTCATTTACCTTGTCCAAATTTTCGGCTTCGGCGTAGAACCTGATGAGCGGCTCGGTGCCGGATGCCCTGATAAGCAGCCAGCCTTTATCTACCATGAACTTGTAACCGTCTTTGGTAATTATTTCTTTAACTTCATATTTGCCCAGCTTAGTGGGTTTCTTGCCCGCAGCATTCATAATCTGTTCTTTCGTTTCAGGGGTAACTTTTACATCCCTGCGGCGGTAGCGGTGCGTGCCGAACTGCTCGTCGAGTTCATCGCAGAGCTGTTTGAGCGACATATCCCTTTTAACCATAACTTCCAGTACCATCAGGGCGTTAAATATGCCGTCCCTTTCGGGAATGTGCAGGTAAGTTCCCAGGCCGCCGGATTCCTCTCCTCCAATCATAACGTCTTCCTCGCTCATGATCTTGGCTGTGTGCTTGAATCCGACCGGTGTTTCGTGCAGCTCAAGGCCTTTATCGGCACAGTATGCATTAACCATGGAGGTCAGCGATACAGTTTTTACTACTGATCCGTGAGCTCCCTTTATCTCATTAAGATATTTCAGCAAAATCATGAAAAGCCTGTGCGAATCCACGAAATTGCCGTCGCTATCGATCAGGCCGACTCTGTCAGCATCGCCGTCAGTAGCAATGCCTAAATCATAATTGCCTGCTTTTACCTTGCTTATAAGCTGGGGCAGGTAATCATCTATAGGCTCCGGATGGTCGATTTCGCCGAATGAGGGATTGAAGTCATCATGCAGGTGCTCCGCGTCGGGCAATATTTCTTTTAGAGTATTCATTCCCGCGCCGTACATGGGATCATAGATGATCTTCAGTCCAGCCTTCCTAATGGCATCAAGGTCGATCACTTTGCTTATATGTTCGATATAATCCTTTTTGGCATCATAAAGAGCAATCATTCCTTTATCAATGTAATACTGAAAATCCTTCAGTTTGATCAGCGGCCTGTTATCCCAAATCAGTTTAAGTTCGGCTTCCAGGGCGTTTACCTGCTCGGGTGTGCCGGGGCCGCCGAAATCCGCTTTAAGTTTATAGCCGTTATAAATGCCGGGATTGTGGCTGGCTGTTATCACCACTCCGATATCCGCATTCAGGTGCTTAGTATTGAACGATACCTGAGGCGTTGACGAGAATCCCTCGGAAAGATATGATTTAATGCCTTCATCGGCAAGTACCATCGCTGTTTCTTCAGCGAACTCCTTTGAAAGAAAGCGTGTATCATAGCCTATAACCACAAGGTGCTCTTTTTTGTTGAAATTCTTCTTTACATACTGCGCCGTAGCAAGGGCTACAAGCCGGATATTTTCAAAAGTAAAATCTCTTGCTATAAGCCCGCGCCAGCCGTCAGTTCCGAATTTAATCATAACTATTGCCGTTGATTTATTTTTACAAATTATTTCAGGTTAAAAAAGCTCTTACCCGCGAATTCAGCCGATTCACCAAGCTCTTCTTCGATGCGCAGAAGCTGGTTGTACTTAGCAACTCTGTCAGACCTGCTCGGGGCTCCGGTTTTGATCTGCCCTGAATTAAGCGCCACAGCAATATCCGCTATGGTAGTATCTTCGGTTTCGCCTGAGCGGTGCGAAATAACAGTGGTATAACCTGCCATTTGTGCCATTTTTACGGCGTCCATGGTTTCTGTGAGCGTACCGATCTGGTTTACTTTAATTAGAATTGAATTGGCTATGCCCTTATCAATTCCCTTTTTTAGAAAATCGGGATTAGTAACGAAAAGGTCGTCGCCGACGAGCTGTACTTTATCGCCGAGGGCGTCTGTTAGTTTCTTCCAGCCGTCCCAGTCATTTTCATCAAGGCCGTCCTCAATTGAAATAATGGGATATTTATTACAAAGATCCACATACCATTTAACCATATCATCAGTGCTGAGAGTATTGCCTGACGACTTGAACATTTTGTATTTACCGTTTTCGAACATTTCGCTCGAAGCCACGTCAACTGCCAGATAAATATCTTCGCCTGTTTTATATCCCGATTTTTCAATGGCTTCTATGATTACGTCAAATGCTTCTTCATTGGATTTTAGCGAAGGAGCAAAACCGCCCTCATCACCGACAGCCGTATTATATCCTTTAGCTTTTAATACTTTTTTCAGGTTGTGGAATACTTCAGTGCCCATGCGGAGAGCTTCCTGGAAGCAGCTTCCCCCGGCCGGTATAATCATAAATTCCTGTATATCGACATTATTATCTGCATGTTTGCCGCCGTTGAGTATGTTCATCATTGGAGTAGGCAATATTGTACCTCTTACTCCTCCGAGATATTTGTAGAGAGGCATAAGGTGAAATTCCGCGGCAGCTTTTGCCACAGCCAGCGATACTCCGAGTATGGCGTTAGCGCCAAGCTTTGATTTGTTATCAGTGCCGTCAAGCTCGATAAGCACACGGTCTATTTGCTCCTGGTCTGTTGCGTAGAGGCCTTCGAGTGTATCCGCAATAACATTATTGACATTCTCAACAGCTTTGAGAGTTCCTTTACCCAAATATCTTTTTTCATCGCCGTCCCTGAGCTCATGAGCTTCATGCTCGCCTGTGCTGGCTCCTGATGGAACGGCCGCGCGTCCCATTGAACCGTCTTCCAGCAATACTTCTACTTCAATCGTGGGGTTGCCTCTGGAATCGAGGATTTCCCTTGCTAATACATCAACTATCATCGCACTCATAATGCACCTTATCGTTAAATTTCACAACTAAATAATTATTATTTATCAAAACTATTGATTTTTAAAATTTGAGGTCATCGATCAATTTCGCCGCTTTAAAATCCAGCTCGGTGAGTCCGCCCTTATCATGTGTAGATAGAGTAAGCCTGATTTTGTTCCAGCCGTACAGAAATATATCAGGGTGGTGGTCCATTTTTTCCGCTATAAGCGCTACAGCGTTTATAACGCCGATAGCCGCGGCAAAATTTGACGCGGCTATCTCTCTGACAATGGTTTTATCTTCTCTCATCCACAGGGGCAGGCCTTTAAGAGCCATATTTATGTCTTCTTCTGAAGCAAGCGCGGGCCTTGGCATATTTACCCCCTGAATTTAATTATAAATGAGACTCGAGGCGTTCAACTATCTGCTGCTTAGGTACGGCGCCAATTATTGTATCCACTACCTCTCCGCCCTTAAAAATAAGTATAGTGGGAATGGAACGTATGCCGAACTGCATGGCTGTCTGCTGGTTGTTATCAACATCGAGCTTGCAGATCTTTGCCTTTCCGTCGTATTCATTTGCTAATTCTTCTACTATGGGCGCAATCATTCTGCAGGGGCCACACCAGGCCGCCCAAAAATCGATCAATACCGGTTTGTCGGATTTGACGACTTCTTCCTGGAAAGCGTCATCAGTTAAATGAAGCGGTTGAGGCATATCTTTGTCTCCTGGATCTTAATATCAAATATTTAAACGATTAGAAATATTACATTTTGTTAATATTACGTTTGCTAATCCTTGACGAATTAATGTATTACTCATTGGCAAATTTTATTTAGAATTCTATATATTTATGGAAATGTATGGCTTTATCAAATAATCAAACAAAGACAGCGTTTGTTTGATTAACAATCGCTAATATTTTTTTAATTGAAAAAAGGAGTGTTTCATGAAGTTAACAGTTCATTCCTACAAAGATGGTGATATGATTCCGGTAGCTTATGCCTTTTGCGTACCGGCAGATGAAGGCCACGTAAGTATGGGCCAGAATAAAAACCCTCACGTAAGCTGGGAAGACCCGCCCTCGGGCACGCGCTCATTCGCGCTGATTCTGCACGACCCAGATGTGCCCTCAAAGCCGGATGACGTTAATCAGGAAGGTAAAACCGTACCCAAGGACTTAGAACGGATGGATTTCTTCCACTGGGTAGTTATCGATATCCCGACAACTGTAAATATGATTAATCTTGGCACGGATTCTGACGGTATTACCCCGCGAGGCAAGGCTCCCGGGAAAAAGCCTTACGGACTTACAGGCGTTAACAGCTATACGGACTGGTTCAAAGGCGACGAGCAGATGGAAGGAATTTACGGCGGCTACGACGGCCCCTGCCCTCCCTGGAATGACGAGCTGATGCACCGATATATCATAACCCTCTACGCGCTCGACGTGCCTAATTTAGGCCTATCCGGTAATTTTACCGGGCCGGATGCGCTTAAAGCCATCGAAGGCCATGTACTTGACAAAAAGGAATGGATGGGTAAATACACTCTGAACAAGGGATTGCTTTAATAGATCAGAGCCAAGGATCGATTATGTTTTTTTGAAGTTTTTTTCATCCGGTGACTTCTGGTTGCCGGATGAGTAATTAATAACTAAGCAAATGAACCCTTTATTAAGCCTAAAAGATAGTTGCACCCATTGAGAACAATTTTTTTCAATATTTCTATACATTTGCCAGTAGCGTCAATATGTAGCCTGATAATTTTATCATAACTAACCCTCCTTAACTATCTGATAGCTTTTTACAGTATCCCCGCAGTATAGTTTTACAAAGTAAGTGCCTGTGGGGTATCGCGACAGGTCTATTTGCAGTTCGTCGTTTCTAATTACCATTA
>CAZJAH010000067.1:0-4922 GCA_964544155.1 uncultured Hyphomicrobiales bacterium
TGACCCTGATTTCTTCCATATAATAACAAATAATACGAACAATATTCAATACTTTCTAAATATATTTTAATTGATTCACAGATAATAATTTAATTAATAATTAATCCAGCCACCTGAGTATTTTTCCGTCCCAAATATCCGATAGAACGGTATCCGGCAGCCCCGGCGCGTTTTTATCTAATGTAAATCTGCTGAAATCAGGCCCGGAGGAAACGGTATCACCTATATTGAAATTTCTTTTTCTGAATCCGAATACCGGTCCGGTTTTATCACCCGGCCGCTAAACAGGAAGGTTTTTATGTTTTTAACTGATTAAACGGTTTATCTGCTTATCGAAGTTTAGTTTGAAATCCGCGAATTCCCTGGGGGAAATTCTGTTCAGATACATCAGCATAATGCCGTAGAACCAATTCAAGAGCACAAGCTTCTTCTCAATACTTTCTTCCGAGGGCCAGTTTTTTTCTTCTGTCAGTTTAGCCCAGTATGAATCAATAAGCTCCGGAAAGAATCCTGTAATCCTCTCATGCAGGCCTCTATTAAAGCCGTTGGCTGACATTCTTTCAATAAAAATAAGCTCATACACACCTGTGTATTGCATAAAATATTTTAAAGAAGCCCAAAGCATTTCTTTAACCGCTTCGGCGCCTTTTTTATCCGCGGCGGCTTTCTCTGCTTCATTTTTCAATTCTTCCAGGAATTCTGCCGCGCAGATAAAAACCAGTTCTTTAAGGTCTTTGAAGTGATTGTAAATTGTCGCGTATGAATAACCGGCGTTTTCTGCTACATTTCTTGCGCTGATGCTTGCCAAGCCTTCGGACTTAATAAAGTTCTTTGCGCTATCAATAAAAAATGAGCGCATTCTCTGTGCCTGAATTTCATTTTTGACCATTTTGGGAATCCTTTTAACAATGTTATATAAATTAACATGGCTAATATAATTAACAGTGTTAATCATTCCAAATATTTATTTTCCCGGAATTATCCGGCTCTTTTCCTTCTGTATGAGTAATACTGCTCAACATAGACCAGCGCCCTGCGGATAGCTTCATTAATCGGGTAATACTTAGTAGCGAGGTTCGGGTCAATATTATACAACTTCATGTAGAACTCATTCATGCCCGGCGATCTCAATGAGCTGTTCAGCTTAGCATGAGCGTCAGCATATTGCAGAGCGAATTCGGTCTTTATCACACGGCATGTAACAAGCAATTTTTCGCCTGATTTATTTCGAGTATGCGCGAAACCGAAAAGCCTGCAAATCAGGCCTCTTTCCGGATATTCGGAACAGCCCCCCTCCAGTACTTCAGTCTGTATGGGAGCGTAAATCCGGCAAATGCTGCTATCCGGTAGATTTTCCATATCCTTTATCATTTCTAATGCTCTGCCTTTTCTATACATTTCATAGGCAAGGGGGAGGAACTCAAGAACAGTTGCTTCAATATCCGGCTTTTGGCAGCACGCGGAGCAGTTTTTTATGCAATCAAGGCCCGTTTTTTCTTTGAATTTGCTTATTTCTTTTTCAAGCCCGTAATAGAGCTTTTTAACGGCTCTCACTTTATTATAAAGCGTTTTCAAACATTCTCGAAAATTTGTGAAACATACTAATTATATCAAAAAAGACCGGCAAATATAATAAAACCGGATGAAGTTTTATATGGAAATTCGACAATTAAAAATTATTAATTCGGTCTGTTTAAGTATTGGATTATTTGATATTAAATGGGAGGAAAGGAATGATAAGAAGTACAATATTTCCGGGAAGATATGTACAGGGCTATAAAGCTTTCAACAGGATTGAGAAAGAACTTTCTAGATTCGGAGATAACGCGTTTATGATAATGGACCCATTTGTGCATGATGAAATGCGAAATGAAATTGAAGGTAAATTTGAAGGAAAGATAAAGTATAAAAAAGAGAAGTTCGAGGGAGAATGCTCTGATAAAGAAATTCAGCGGCTAAGTAAGCTCGCGAAAGAAAACAAAGCAAACATCATTGCGGGACTGGGAGGCGGCAAAACAATTGATACGGCCAAAGCCGTGGCACATGAACTTAAGCTGCCTGTAGGAATTATGCCGACCATAGCATCTACTGACGCTCCTTGCAGCGCGCTATCAGTCATATACACAGAAAAGGGAGAATTCGACAGGTATCTGTTTCTGAAAACTAATCCCGAACTGGTTATGATCGATACAGAAGTAATTTCTAAAGCGCCAGTGAGGTTTATAGTGGCGGGAATGGGAGATGCCCTCGCTACATGGTTCGAAGCCGAAAGCTGCCGCGCCGCTTACAGAGGCAATATGACGGGCGATACCGGATCGATGGCTGCCTACGCGCTGGCCCGGCTTTGCTATGAAACACTTATCGATTACGGAGCGCTGGCAAAGATGTCTGTGGAAAGAAAAACCGTCACAGAGGCTTTCGAAAAGGTAGTCGAAGCTAATACACTTTTAAGCGGGCTCGGTTTTGAGAGCGGAGGCCTGGGGGCAGCTCACGCCATACACAACGGCCTGACAGCAGCTGAGGAAACCCATGAATACAATCATGGCGAAAAAGTAGCCTTCGGTACTCTGGCCTCCCTTTTCCTTACAGATAAACCTGTCGAGCTTATGCAGGAAGTTTATGATTTCTGCGAAACTGTCGGCCTGCCGACAACATTAGGCGGCATTGGCTTGGCTGAAGCTGGCGATGACACGCTTTTTAAGATAGCAGAAACAGCCTGCAAAGATGGAGAAACAATACATAACGAACTGATTCCGGTAACCCCGCAAGCAGTGGTAAACGCCATGAAACTTGCTGATGAATACGGTAAGAGCGGCTTCTGATAAATGATTTAATAATTAGGCCTTTCAGCCGTATTAATATTATTTATAATTATCAGGCTGATTTCTATTGAATACGCAACCGGGAAAAGAATATATAAAGAATCATAATTTAGAAAGCCTAAAAGAGCTCGTATCCCAAATGGGGTACGAGCATTACAGAGCTAAGCAGATATACCATGCGCTTTTTACCGATAAAGTGAATTCATTCGATGAAATAACAACATTGCCTGTTGATTTCAGAGAAAAGCTAAAAGAAAAATTCGAGATAAATACTCTGAATATAAAGCAGGTACGCCGTTCTGAGGACGGCTCGGTAAAATTTCTTTTTTCGCTTCGCGACGGCAAATCCATCGAGGCAGTTTATATGCCCTGGTATGATTCCGACGGCCAAACCATTGACAGGGTGACGCTGTGCATTTCATCAATGGCCGGATGCCCCGTGGGATGCGCCTTCTGCGCTACAGGCACTCTGGGTTTTCTGCGAAACCTTGAAGCTGCTGAGATAATTGAACAGGTAATCGCCGTTGAAAAAGAACTTGGAGAGAAGATCACTAATGTGGTATATATGGGCATGGGAGAGCCTTTGCTCAATTATAAGAATGTGGCTCGGTCAATGGAACTTATGACAGACCCTGACAGCGATCTGCTCAGCAGGCGAAAGGTTACCCTCTCTACATCGGGAGTAGCACCAAGAATTAAGCAGCTTGCCAAAGAGCCGCGCCCCGTGAAACTGGCTATATCCCTGCATGCCACTACAAACGGTACCAGACGCAGGATAATGCCGATTACCGAATCCTTCGATATTAGAAAGCTGATGGATGCCGTTGAGGAATATTACCGAAACACAAAAATGCAGATCACTTATGAATATATATTATTTGACGGGCTGAATGACACAAAAGATGATGCCAAAAGGCTTGCTAAAATTGCAAAAAGAGTACCCTCGAGGGTAAATATTATTCCATACAATGATATATCTTTTACGAATCCTACGGGTATAGCGGCCGAGCTTAAGCGCGCATCCAAAGAAAAGACCTATGAGTTCGCCCGGCAGCTCAAAGAACAGGGCGCTGTGGTTGTGCTCAGAGATACTTTCGGCGGGGATATTGAAGCCGCCTGCGGGCAGCTCGCGCTATCCGAAGGGGAAAAGGAGAAAGTATAAAATGAAAACGCGCGGTTATCTTGTTATAATTCTAATGCTGGCCTTTTTTTTCCAAATGAAAGCTGAACTACCCGATTTTGTCAGGCCCGGCGATACCGAGCAATATCAGGTGAGGCTTAAGAACGGAGATATACTCACGGGCTATATACTCGAAATGGAGAACGACCCCGAAGAAGGTGAAGGTTTCCGCTTTCAGACCTATATAGGCACGGCGCTGATTTTTGAAAGCCAGATCGAAGAAATAAGACTGTTTAAGGATAGTTACCGCCATAAACACAGGGTGTTCCTTTTGCCGACGGCTGACCCAATTGGTGATGACCACTTTATCGGCGCATTTGAGCTGGCATTCTTCTACGCGGGATTTGGCATTGGCGATATAGTTTCTATAACAGCTGGCAGGTCTGTTGTGCCAACTATCCCAGGGGAAGACCAGGTATCGCTGATGAACCTGAAAGCAACGGTCTATGACTATGAATTTGAAACAATGGAAGGCGGGGTTGCAATTGCTCTGGGCGGCAATCTGGCATTTATAAATAATGATAACAGGCTTATACATTCATATGCGGTATCCACATTCCGGGGCGCTAAAAGCAGGCTTACAGGAGCGGTTTTCTACAAAATGGGATCCAGGGATATCTATACATTGAGATTCAATAACGAAATTGTGGATATGATATACACAGACGGCTCCTTTGGTATAGCTCTGGGCCTTGATACAAGAATATCCGACAGGCACGGACTGCACGTGATAGGCGAGCTGTGGAATAATGACATCAACAGCCCCACAAACACAGGCATAATGCTCGGGTTGAGGCTATCGAATACAAATTTCGCCGCTGATTTCGGTATGTCATTCTTTACGCAGCCGCTGGTACTGCCAATAGCAAGCTTTAGCTGGACTCCATTTTAATTTAGAAGCCTACTCTTTTTCAACTGCT
>CAZJAH010000068.1:0-4722 GCA_964544155.1 uncultured Hyphomicrobiales bacterium
ATCAACTATAAGCAAAAAAATATCTTGCTCTATCATATTGCTTAAGGGTAATGAAGATTATTAATGTGAGTTGTTAAATTGAAAACATATATTAAGGGAAAATATGCTTCATTTAAGTGAAGTGAAAGCAGCGGGCTACGCTGCTTCGGGGTAGCTTCCGATGTGCTCGCTTATTTCCCGAAGCGGGGCGTCCGGATCCGCCCCTTCCGGGAAAATAATTCTTATCGACTTATTTGTCTGCGAGCCTTTTATGGTGTATCTGCCTCTGACGATCACTTTGAAAAAGGGTTTATCAAAGCTGTCCATATAGATCAGTTTTCCCATTTTACCGAGGTGATCTATAAACTCTCTGTCAATTTTATCATCTAATAATATATCGTGTACGTTCGAACCTTCGAGGCAGCCCTCGACTTTTTTCAATTTAATAACTCTCATTTATACCAGTGGTTTAGATAGCAATATCACATTCATATTGTCGAAAAAAAAGCCCTGCTATTTTATCTGACAAATGTTCTGACGATTTCCTTAATGGCGTCGATGAATTTCTCCACTTCAATTTCCGGCGTGAAGTAAGAGGGGCTTGCCCTCACGGTTCCCCATGGATGTACGCCGATATGATGAAGTATAAGCGGCGCGCAGTGCAGCCCCGAACGCACCTGCATATCATAAGAGCTTTCGAGTATATAATTGACTTCTTCGGGAACCATATCGCCGATATTAAAGCAAAAATTGGAATAGCTGTTGTGATCTTTAGAATAATAAACTTTTACCGGTTCTAATTGGGTAAGCTCATCAAAAATGTACTGCCAGTAGCGCTTTTTTTTCGTGTGTATGTTATCCATGCCGGTTTTTTCTATCCAGCCGCAACCGGCATTAAGAGAAACAATGCCGGGCATATTCGGGGTTCCGGCCTCGCAGTAAAGCGGCATTTCCCGGGGCTGGAGGAGCTCTTCGCTTTTAACTCCCGTACCGCCTACTTTAAGCGGTTTCAGGGTAATGTCTTTATTTATGTATAATCCGCCTGACCCCGGCAGCCCGTAAAGTGATTTATGCCCTGTGAAAGCCAGCAGGTCAATATTCCAGTTTGTCAGGTCGATAGGCAGTGTGCCTGCCGATTGAGATGCATCCACTATAAAGTAGCAGCCGCGCTTATGCGCGACATCAGAAATGGCTTTCAGATCGAGTACCGCGCCGGTAACGTTCGAGCAGTGATTGACCACTACGGCGGCGGTGTTATCAGTGATCAATGCATCAATAGCATCTGGGCTAACATAGCCTCCGTAATCGCAGGGGGCGAAATCGAGTGTGATAATGCCTTCCTGCTCCATGGTTTTAAGCGGCCGTATCACGGAATTGTGTTCTATCGATGTTGAAACAACATGCCTGCCTTTTAAGTCAAGCCCCCTGAGCGCCAGGTTAAGCGCTTCGGTGCTGCCCGAAGTAAAGACTATCTGTAATATATCATCAGTATTGAATAATTTGGCGAGCTTTTGTCTTGTCGATGTAATAATATCTTCCGATTCCGCTTCCAATCCCATTCTCGCGTGATTCCCCGGCGGTGTGGCCATACATTCGTTCACTGCTTCAAGCACATCCTTCGGCTTTGGCCAGGTAGTCGCCGCGTTATTTAAATAGATCATTATTCTGCCTTTAAATTCCTTAACCGTTATAAATATTTTACAAAAATAATCATTCTTTCCATATAAGTTAAAAAAGCCTTATTTTAAAAGGATAATAATTGTTAATTTTATAAAATTCCCGGCGTTTATTATTTTAGTTTGAATTATAAAAAACAGATTGCTCAGATGGCGATTAAAAAAAAGACCAGGCAGACATATTTCGAGCTCGCGGAGCATAATACCCTGCAGATAAGCGTATTCATGATACTGCTAATTTCCGGGACAATTATCTGTTTCTATTTCGCTCTTCCCTTTATAGAATTTGTAATTGTGGATTTTCTAAACGGTGAAGTATATAATTCCGGCGAAGAAATATCTTATATGAAAGAAAGCGCTGAGCCCGTAAATGAAACTTCTTACTTATTCTCCTGGGCAATAGATATTTACCTTAATACCCCTCAGGAATCGAGATACTGGTTTAATCCTGCGCTATCCCTCTCACTTCCTTCAGCTATATTCGGCCTGGCAATAGCTGTAGGCTTAACCAGCCTTCTGCCGCAGAACCTCGGTTATATGCGCCAGAAAATAGAAAGGGAGATCGTCAATCAATTAGATAAAATATTGCTTTTAAAAAAGGGATATCACTCTGATGAAGGCCATGAGGAGATCCTTGATGAACTTTTACATGCCGACCTTCGGGACCTGCATGAATATGAGCAGATATGGGGAATATCAATTGAGGATCTTAAAATACTTTCGCGAGGCATCAGGTGGCAGCATGAGGGTCTGCTGTATAAGCTTTTTCACCTGAATGACGGCTTTATTATATATATGCGGTTTCACTTTACTTTAAAGTACACCAATGCCGTACTGGGCCTTGTATATGTTGGTGCCGCGGTGCTTATTATTATCATTGGTATGCGCGGGCTAAAGTTTATACCAAGTTCGCAGCCCTCGCTGGTGTTTTTCGCTCTGGGGCTGGAATTTACCCTGCTTATTACTTATGCTATATCTCTAATGTACAGCCGCGAAGAAGATGAATCTTCGGATTATGGAGCAAAAACACAGAGCGCATCCTCTGATCTGCTCATGAATAGTGATTTCGGAAACTCTAAAGACGTGGAAAATCTCCTCAGAGTATTCATCCGCCAAAATGAAAAAAACAAAGAACAAGGGCCATAAGTATTGCCACTTGAATTAATATCAGAGCATTTGAACGGGCTAAAAGTTTTCGCCCCTAAAGTATTCAGGGATGAGAGGGGTTTCTTTATGGAATCCTACAGAAAAATTGACCTGGAAAATGCCGGTATAGCATACGATTTCCCGCAGGATAATCATTCGAAGTCATCGAAAGGGGTTCTGCGCGGGCTGCACTTTCAGTGGAGCCCGCCGCAGGGTAAGCTAATCCGGGTAACTGCAGGAAGCGCCTTTGTAGTGGAACTGGACATTAGGAAGAATTCACCGTTTTTCGGCAGGCATATATTTATAGAATTATCTGAAGAAAACAATAAAATACTATGGGTGCCTCCGGGATTTGCAAACGGTTTCTGCGCTCTGACGGACAACTGCCAGATGCAGTACAAATGCACTTCCTACTGGTCGAAAGAAGGCGAAGCCGCTATCAGGTTCGATGACCCTGATACAGCCGTTAATTGGCCTTTTAAAAATCCCATTGTTTCTGATAAAGACAGGCAGGCACTTACATTAAAAGAATGGGCCGCTAAACCCGAAAGTGAATCATTCAACAGTTTCTATCCTTCGAAATAAGGCTCAATTATTAATGCTTTTGAGCGTTCACATATTTGCCTTAATTTTGTAATCCTATGGAAAACAGTAAGATACATAAAATTATCCATGTCGATATGGATGCCTTTTTCGCTGCCTGCGAGCAAAGGGATTTCCCGCAGTACAAAGGCAAACCCATAGCTGTTGGCGGCAGCAGAAAGCGCGGCGTAGTAGCCGCGGCAAGCTATGAAGCACGCAGGTACGGCGTTCATTCTGCTATGCCGTCAGCGCTTGCCATAAGGAAATGCCCGCACCTGATTTTTGTTAATGGAAGGTTTGATGTTTATAAAGAAGCTTCAAATCAGATCATGGAGATTTTCCACTATTTTACTGACCTCGTAGAACCGATGTCACTCGATGAAGCTTATCTTGACGTTACCGAAAACAAAATGAATAACCCCTCAGCAACACTGATCGCGAAAGAAATAAAGAAGCTCATCAGGCAGAAAACAAAGCTCACAGCTTCGGCGGGCGTATCGATGAATAAATTCCTTGCCAAAGTGGCATCGGATTATGATAAACCGGACGGCCTTTTTGTTATCAGGCCGGATGAAGCTGATAGGTTCATCGATCAATTGCCTATCGGAAAAATACCCGGCATAGGAAAAGCCACCGAAGCCAAGATGAATGAGCTGGGCATAAAAACAGGCGCTGACCTGAAAAGCGTGGATAAGTATATTTTAAGGAAAAAATTCGGTAAGACAGGCGAATATTTTTTTGATCTTGTAAGAAATAACTACTTCAGTTCCGTATCTCCGGAAAGGATAAGAAAATCAATAGGCGCTGAAAGAACTTTCATGGAGGATATCGACGATATCGATGAGATGAGGGAAAACCTCCGCCATATTGCCGATAAAATTTCAGGTAGAATGAAAGCCAAAGACACAATGGGCAAAACCATTACCCTTAAGATCAAATACTTCGATTTTGACCAGCACACGCGCAGCAAAACAGTCGGCCACCTGCTCAATTCCAGAGAGGAGATATTCCAACTGGCAAGCGAGCTGCTGACTATACCCATAAAGCCTTTAAAGCCCGTCAGGCTGCTTGGCATTCAGCTATCGAACCTGGATACCGAACCTCAAAACCGCATTTCCGAGCAGCTTACACTCGATTTCTATGGCAGCAAAGCCCAGGAAGATATTGAAGATTTTTGAGAAACTGACCAGAATTATTTGCTAATGTTTTCAAACGCGGTGGCACAGGCGCCCCCGCCTGTGCAAATGGTAACCTCCTGCTCCCGGTCGCACCCCATCGCCCGGAAACGGCTCTGCGACCCGTTACCGGCCACTTCCCCTCGGAGAGGGGAAGAAAACAA
>CAZJAH010000069.1:0-4148 GCA_964544155.1 uncultured Hyphomicrobiales bacterium
ATGAACTGACCACTTAGGGAATGTAAGGCTGGTGTATTCGGATATGAGGGACGGCGATGAAATAGAGGTGCTGGCGGTGAACGGCTACTACCCCTTCGGCTTTATGATGGAGCAGCAGGCCTACCAGGGAAATGACCGCTCGCACAGGTATGGCTTCCAGCGCCAGGAAAAAGATGACGAAGTGAAGGGCCGCATACACATATTACCCCTTCGGCATGCTCATGCCCGGAATGTACCATGAGCTGTCGGATAACAGGTATGGCTTTAACGGCATGGAGCGCGACCCGGAGAGTCAGGAAAGAGGGCGTTCCTTCCCATGATATTTTTGGTACGCCAGTCTGCCAATAAAAATTCCAAATAGAAGCAAACATAGTATTACTGTTGTAATGACACTAATATATTGCCCGGCAAAACCATCTTCTGAAAGATGTTTAATCAGTATCCCAAGATAAGCCCATATCAGCACCAGGCCATAAGCGATATTTTTATCTTTGAGCATGCGGAAAATTCCGATCAGTGTCCCAACCGACAGAATAATAATCGCCCATACATAGTCCGCAATACCAAATCCATCCCATCCAATACTAACCAAAAATATAGTCATATTCGCAATTGCCGCTACTGTTATCCAGCCAAAGTACACAAAAAAAGGAGTGGCGATAAATAGATTTTCCATCGGTGCCAGTTGCTCTTCACGCAAAATATCGGCGATATTGATAAGTAAAATAAGCAAAATTGCCATAATTATTACAGACAGGCCAATGATATCATAATGCCATGCAAATATCCATGAGATATTGGCAATCGAAGTGGCAATAAATAGATAATTAATCTTTTTCAAAAGGCTTTCTTTACTTTGATTAACCTTTTTGCCAAATGATATAAACTGATAGATTGCATATCCGGCAAGCAGAATATAAATCAGACCCCAAATAGAAAATGTCAGCCCGGCCGGAGCAAAGAGATTGGGATATGAGTCAGATATTGCGCCAGTGGAACGATTATTAATTGGCAGACTGTTAGCCAAAAAATTTACAACAACCATAGCAATATAAGTAATCAAAGCTAAATATTTTATTAGTGCATTTTTCATTTTTCCCTCTTATGAACTATGGCAAATATCATTATCTTTTACATATTGCACTTATTATTCTATCCTTAAAGCAACTATTGAATATTTTATAATTCAATCATTTTAATTTTACTTAAGATATAAAAAAAAAGATATATAATTCTTCTCATTTGAGCATACGATACATTCGCAATGTTTTTCAGTTCCGTTGTCAGGTTGAAATTAGGATGCGGATTGAGTGTATATCCAAAAATCGAAACGAATAGTTCCCGTAAAAACCCCTCTTGAAATTGCTCCTCCTTAGAATTTCTGATATTTTCCTGAATCGGAGGATTTCCAAAATAGTCTTGAAATTCCTTGTACATCTTGTCAATCAGAACGGGATCTAACTCGTTTAAATATTTTTTCTCTACCGATTTTTGAAACAAACTCATTTTATCCTTTTATTCTCATTTTAAATCCAGTTATCATTTTGCAAAATACAATTTTATCCTCATTTGCAATCTAAAAGTATCATGCTAATCCGTGTGCGTTGGCAAAAAAAAAGCAGGTGTTTGGCCTGCTAAATCCGCATCCTTTTCAATATCATCAGGGACTAATTCTTTTGGGACAAAATTTGAGAAGCTGTTTTGAAGATACAATATCATGCATGAAGTACAAAACAGCAGGATACCCGGCAAGTAATTAAGCATGCCGTTCAGATATTATTTAACTTTAGCCCTAAAAGAAAAGCCCTTGCAAGTTGTTGGCCTGCAAGGGCTTAGAGTTTTGCGTCTGTGATCCCGGCAGGAATCGAACCTGCGACACCAAGTTTAGGAAACTTGTGCTCTATCCAACTGAGCTACGGGACCAAATACTAATGTACAGTGTCATTTGAGTTGAGCATGAGTCTGTTTGAGCGGTCATGCTGCTCGCTTTCATCGAATAATATCCCGGCAACTATCGAGTGCAGCTGCTTTTTATCAATTCTTCCCTGGGAAGCCATCAGCCCCCTTTCGATTATGTTCTCGACGTGCTCATTTGTCAGCAGGCCGAGTGTGTGGAGCTGTACCAATTCACCCCAGGCATCTTTTGTCAACATGTCACTTTCAGCGTCATGCAATATACGGAAAGAGTAGCTTTGCGACAAATTATCGGTGAAGAATAATTCTTCGGTAAACTCGACTCTGTCTGCCAGCCAGCTGAATGCCGTTGATATTTCGGCGTTTGTATAGCCAAGTTTATGAAGCTCACTTACGTCTATTTCATTGATATTCTGGTTTTTCCTGAGTTCTGATATCAGGTAAACTATAATCTCAACAATTTTTTCAAACATTAAATTACCTTAGTTTTTCCATATACCTGTTTTCAAGATCATGCATTTGCTTTCTTTCAATATCCGTGGCGTCTTCGTATCCCGCAAGGTGCAGGGCTCCGTGGGCAGCCAGGCGGATAAGCTCGTTCGAAAGGCTCACGCCGTACTCATTCGATTGCTCGCAGGCGGTATCGGCGCTGATGTAAATTTCGCCTTCAAGAGGCTCTTCTTCGAGCATGAAGCTTAATACATCAGTAGCATAATCGTGATTTAAAAACTCCTTGTTAAGCTTTTTAATTGTATCGTCATCAGTTATGATAACGTTAATTTTAAAGCTTTTATTAAACTCATTCATAAGTATATCGTTTACTATACTGATGACTTTCGCGCGGGGCAGGTACTTTTTACCGCTCGAATTAAACCACTTTATGCCGCTGCTTTTCATTTCATTTTATCGCTTTCGGTAATTGACGAAAACATATTTAGTATAGTTTTTATACCTGCATTTAAGATAATAATATAAATCCAATAAGTAAAAAAATATTTATCAACAAAACCCCCGGCCATTACTCATTTAACAGGCTTAGGAATATGGAGATACACTTCTGTGCCCTTTCCTTCTTCACTTTCAATTCTAAGCCTGCCTTTATTCATTTTGACAAATTCGTGGCAGAGAATAAGTCCGAGCCCAGTGCCTTGCTCATTGTTAGTGCCTGGCGCCGGCCTGTTTTCCCCCGGCAGGAATAAACTCCCAAGCTTATCTTCGGGAATTCCTATGCCGGTATCTTTTATGTTAACAACAAGGTAATTGTCTTCTTCTTTTTCGCTAATTGTGATCTTACCTCCTGAAGGAGTAAATTTCACAGCATTTGATATGATATTCCTGACGATGAAATTTATCTGATCAAAGTCTGCGTGAATCATTCTTCCGGATTTTAAGTCGAAATTCAGCTCAATATTTTTCAGTTCGGCGTTTTTCTTGTGAATGAGTATGTTATTAATCATGATTTCATACAGGTCTATCTCATCCGGTTCGCAGGTTAGTGTGCCGTTATTGGCTCTCGACCATTGCAAGAGGTTTTCGAGCAGGCCGAAAAGCTGCTTGGCAGAACTGTTTATTTCCTTTATGTAATCTTTTATGTTGTCTTCTTTCAGTTCACTATACTTGTTGTACAGGAAATCAGAAGTAAGCAGGAAGTAATTGAAGGGGTTCTTCAGGTCATGAGCTATAATGGAAAAGAACTTGTCCTTTGTGGCATTCAATTCCCTCAGTTTCGTTTCAGACGCGCGAAGCTTTTCCTCTGCTCTCTTTCTTTCCGTTATATCAAATACAATTCCTGTAAGCCTGAGCGGGCGGCCGCTCTCATCTCTTTTAATAACTTTGCCTCTGTCATAAAACCACTTGTAATCGCCGTTTTTGCACATCATCCTGTATTCGGTTTCGTAAACGGGAGTTTTGCCTTGCAAATGGTCGCGCATAATCTGCATGGTCTCTTCATAATCCGAAGGATGAATTAGCGCCGTAAACGAGTACACATGCGGTTTAAAATCATCCACATCATAGCCCAGCACTTCGACTTTTTTTCTGTTAAATTTAACAGTTCCTGAGGGTACATCCCAATCCCAACGTCCGAGATTGCCGGCCCATGAAAGATCGAGGTTTTCTTCTTTTATTTCCAGTTCTTTCAGAACGCTGTCTTTTTCATTAACAAGAACTTCTAAATTTTGGATTCTTTCCTTAAGTGAATTAATTTCATTAAGAAGTTCTTCTCTGCTTTTGTT
>CAZJAH010000070.1:0-4067 GCA_964544155.1 uncultured Hyphomicrobiales bacterium
TATTTATTATTAAGGTGTTTCATTGATAGGTTTTATTATACTATTTAGGGAGGTGGGGAAAAATATACACGGAGGTTTTTTTCAAGGCAGCGTAGTAAATGCGTGCTATCGAATAAGTGTGGTTATACAGAGTGGGTAAACTAATTGTATTCAGGATATTTATCTCTCTATCCGGCAGGATGTGAAGTTTGGCTTTGTTAGATAAAAGGTAACATTGGAAGCACGACTCAAAGTCGCACCTTCAATTTACTACTCCGCTAGGCGTAGCGTCCTCGCCCCTTCTCCGTAATACCATGAAGGAGAAACTCATAGCCGTCAGGTTAAGCTTTAAAGGAATTTCGTTTTTAAATTCATTCTTTTGCATTATTAAAGGCTGAAAGCCTTTGATAATCAAACCCAGGGGTGAGTGAGCGAAGTCGAACTCTGCCCTGGGTGAATAGCGTAAAACAATCATCCTTCAGTCGCGACGGAAAAATGGTTAGAACATATCCTGAAGTCGCGACAGAAATGCAGAAAGAGAAAAAGAATCAATACATTATAGAGTGCTATAAAAAAATAGGATTACCTCTCTTATAGAAACTATTAAGACCTCTTTGGCCATATTACATCAATTCCGCCGGCAGGTTGTTATTAAATTCTAATGAACATCTCATCGCGGCGGATTGTCGTTGTGCTATATCACCGCGGGCGGCATTCGGCTTTACTTGCCTGTAGGCAAGACAGCCTCACTTGCCCGGGGTTATTCATGTTGAAGGCCTGCAGCCTTCTGCTGTACAATCATTTTAAGCTTGAGAAATAACATATACCTGACGTTCTTCGGGTTTCATAACATAATACCCTCTTCAATCACGTTGTCAAAAAATGGTGTGATTTTTTGTTTAGAAGTCCAATCTTCCTTTGAATACACAAATACAGAAAACGGTTCACCGGTTTCTAATTCCAACTCGTATAAGTTATTTCTAAAGATCCGTTCTTTTTCCAAATTAACCGGATAATCAGTTAACACAAGTATATCCCAATCAGAATCAGGTTTTTCATCACCCCTGGCTCTGGATCCATAAAGTATAACATCAGCTTTTGGATCAACCTTGCCAATATTTTCTTTTATTCGTTGGAGAATATTTTTGGTTCGATTATCCAACTGTTTATATTTAAATTTTTATTCCAAAGATAGCAAATCTTTCATTTCGTTGCTTTAAGGTTTATTCCCAATGTTGTTCTAATATTGCTTGTTAAGCCTCTATCATATTCTTTCTCGTATTCATCAGACTTGCATTCCGAAAATGCCTATTTACCTCATGATTCAATTTGTATGGTCTATTAAATGCTTCTTGAGATAACTTAAAATAGTCAGAGAGTTTCCGTATCGTGTCTTTTGAAAGCCCTTTATGATAATTTAGAATTTTAGAAATTGTCCCTTTTGACAAATTCAATATTTCAACTAAATCTTTGGATTTTAAATCATGCTCTTCCATCATCGTTTTAAGAAGTTCAATCGGGTCAGAATCGTTAAATGTATTATGCTCATTATCCCACTTCTCTATCAAAAGAGTAAGCAATTCAATCTCGTCTGTAGTTGCTTTATTATCATTGAGAATCAATTCTTCTAAGATGTCGCAGTATTCTTTGTATTGCTCTACATCTTTTATTACTTTATATTTTAATATTTCCATTTTCTTTCTGATTACAATTAGTAAACATCAATCTCGTACTGTTTTCCCTCGTTGCAAAGTTTTGTGTACGCTGCATGAGTGCCAATCCACTTAATAAACAGATGAACTCTCGTATTTCCAAAGTGATATTTACAAATTAGTCTAAAATTATTGCCACCAATATTAAACACCACTCTTTCAGAACCTTTGCCAAGAATATCAGCACGATTAAAAGTCGAAATAATCTCATTCGGTTCGTTCCAATCAACTCGTTTTATAATCGACAGCCAAATCTCAAAAGACACACGTCCCCGGGGATTTTTAAGGATATAATCCTCAATCGACTGTTTTTTAATCAAATGTACTTTCATAAACTTATTCGCAAATATACGAAATAAGTTTCATTAAAGGAAACTTTTCTTAACGATTGTTTTTAGCACGCTGGGCGTATCGCCTCGCTCTGCCCTTACAATCAAGGCCTCTGGTCTGAAATAAACAGATAGAGAATAAAACTTTTATGATCTTAAAAATAAATTTTGCTTTTGTCCGGCAAGATGCCGGGGGCGCTCCGACATAGCGTGGACGCTATGCCGAACAGGAGATAACAAGATGTAAATTATTTATTATTAAGACGTTTCATTGATAAGTTATATTACAATATTTTGGGTGGTGGGGAAAAATATACACGGGGGTTTAGTTTGTCAACAGCTTGTTAGTGATTGTTCTTTTTGATATTTTTGTAATAAGAAAATTGCAACTACAAAGAAGAAAACTGCGGTTAACACTTAATAGAGACAGAATGCAATCTTTGACGATAGACATAATAAATGAGAAAGCTTTAAAGCTGATACAAGATATGGAACTCCAAAAGTTGATACGTGTGCGTAAAAGAAAGGGACGAGCATAAAAAGACCATTAATTGGACTGCCAAATATAAAGGAGCAATGAACAAGCAACCACTTCCCGAAATTAACGAACAGCTAAATGATTTACGCAATTCATGGGAATAAATTGCAGCCACAGCAATGATTTATAAACTCACTTTAATTACTCGTAATGTTTCAGATTTTAAGAATATTGAATCATTGCCCGTGATTAACCCATGGGATTTCTAAATCACGTAAAACGGTAATATCGTAATTATATCAGCTCAAGCTCCCCAATGTTGAGCGTCGCGTATCGCTCATAGCCGTCAGGTTAATATTTACAACTCCTTGTATCTATTTTATATAAAAGGCATAAGGGCCAACCGCGTGTAGCCCAGGCTTTAGTGCTGCGCCGTCGGCAAGCCTATGGCGACCAATGGGTGACACAAGAGCCGACAGGCCTCCGTTGGGCGTAGCGTCCTCGCTACGTCCTTACCACCAAGGCCTCTGGCCTGATAGTAGCAAGCGTAAAATTACAATTCAATAGTTTACAGGATTTCTTTATCCGGCAGGATGCCGGGGCTGCAACGACATAGCGAGGACGCTATGCCGAACAAGTGGACTGGGCTAATACCCATGTTAGGCGAAGGGTCCCTCTCATAGCCGTCAGGTTAATTTTTGAATATTTTTGTATTTATTTAATTACTAAAGCAAAAGGGCCCGTCAGATAGTTGCCCAGGGTAAAGAGAATGAAGCTTCAGCGCAATGTATGGCACCCTGGGTTAAATAAGGCCTGACTCTCCCCTCCGTCGCGATCTAAAAGTGATTAGAAAACGCCCGGGAATTGCGATGGAAATGCAGGAAGAGGAAAACGATTAATCACATATAGTGTGCTATCAGAACAATCATTTTTCATAAATAAACCATTTCAGGTTCTCTGGCCCTACCATACATTATTTCCGCCGGCAGGTTGTTATTTAATACTAATGAATGACTCATCGCGGCGGATTTCCCTTACACTTTATCACCCCGGGCGGCATTCGGCCTTGCTTGCCGCTGGCAAGACAACCTCACTTGCCCGGGGCTATTGGTATTGAAGGCCTGCCTGTTCGACAGGCTACGCCGAAAAAGGGTCTCGCTCTAAGTTAGGCACAGCGTCTCGCCACGTCTTATCATTCAAGGCCTTCAGCCTGAGAAGAAGGCATATATGCTCTCAGAATGTTTTTCAAAATTTGAGTTACCCTTTACTGGTAAGATGCCGGAGTTATATCAATGTATCGAGATGCAACTCCGAAAAAAGGAATAAAAATTAATTTTTTAAGAATATTTTTTTTATGCAATAAAATTGCACAAACTCAAAATATATTTGAAGACAGCAAACTAATTGAAATACAACAGGCCTGTAGTTAATCATTATGTTTGTTAGGCAATATTGCCGAAATAATAATAATAAAACTTTCAAAATATGAATACTTTAGAATTAAAAGAATTGAAAAGTGAAGAACTTTCTAATATTAACGGTGGTGGTGCAGGACCTTTATGGTGGAAC
>CAZJAH010000071.1:0-3928 GCA_964544155.1 uncultured Hyphomicrobiales bacterium
ACCCGGCAGCATAATCATACGCAAGAACTGCAGTAAGATATATTTGCAGATCAAACAATGAACATGAAGTTTGAGCAAATTAATTGGGACGGCAGGACGCTGATTCTTCCCTGGAAAACTGACAAAACGAAACACGATGTATTTCCGATACTTGAGCGGGTAGCACCGTTCTTACGGGCTTGTGAAGAGATGGCATCAAGACGCAAAAAGCGTAATGAATATTTGTTTCGATGGGGGACATACTCCGCGTATTTCAAAAACCAAAGCCAATTGAAAAGAAATTGTTTATTGATTATAGTGGCTGTGCTTTTCATCATATTAGAGAAAGATTTGTTGAGAAAGTGACTAATGATGATACAGGATTGAGCATAATATTCATGAGAGATATGGTTCGGCATAGAGACATCAATCTAACTTTTAGGAGATACCGGAAGGTGAATCAGATAGATAGTTTAAAAGAAAATTTTAAAAAAATCAGATGAAAAACCACATAAATCATTTCAGTCATTTTACAGCTTTAAATACCGGTATTTTTGGAATTTTGAGTTATGCAACAAAGATTACGACTCGTCCGTTATTGTAGTATTAGAGGGCTATGACAGACATTTGAGGTGTTTTTTTGATTTCCCCAACAATTAAAGCACAACGTTCGAGAAGTACGTCCGCATCACACAGAATGTGGCTCACGAAGCTATATCAAAGGCTTGGGAGTGAAAGGATAGCCATCTCTTATCCGTGATTGAACTTTACTATTTTTAATGAATTCGAAATTATTATTTGCTTATTTTTAAATAATTCTTTAAGTTACTATATGTGATAACTCTATGATGCGTAACTGGTTCGATGAAAAGGTGATAATCGCTTTTTTATAATTGCGAGGAGTTTTTTTTTGGACTAAGTTTAATTTATTGTAGAGGATTTATTATGAAAAATGATTTTTGTAGAGACTGTTTTTTTTGCATTACACATCAGAGTCATAAAAAAATGAAATGTGGCATTACCCCCATTACAATTAAAGCATGCAAAATAATAAACAACTATTATGATAATTACTTGTTCAATGTAAGTTTTATTAAAGAGAAAATGAAGATTAGTATCGATATAATTGAAGATCATTTCAAGCTATGCTTACAAAGAACTCCTTTAAAAAAATAATCAATTTATTAAGACTGGAAAAATCATTAGAATTACTAAAAGATCCATTTAATCAAATTGATTTCGTCGGTAATCAAGTTGGGTATTTTAATAGGAAGACATTCAGAGAAAATTTTAAGAAATACTTCCTTGTGAGCCCTCAAGATATGAAGACAACACTAATTCAATCTGATGAACCGGATATTCTTATTCAAAAGACAATTAATGAAGCTTGGCTAAGAACAAATAACAACTTTAAAATTAAACGTCATAAAAACCAGTGTATATGCTATAAAAATTTCATTAATGGCCTTTAGGGATTTAACACCGGGAGTTGATTTATTATAAAGGAATGACTTACCTTTTACAAACCTCCCCTCCTACTTCACCACTCCGACAGGTATGGTTTTTACCTCGTAGGGTGATTTTACCTGCAAGTGGTAGAGTCCGTTGCTTAGACTTGTAGTTTCTATACTGATATTATCCTTACCGGTAGTAGTGACTGACCGGCTGTACAAGCACCTACCCTGTGAATCATGCAGCAGAATTGTCAGCGGGGTTTCCGGTTCGGAAAAAATCGATAGATTGATCGTTTCTGAGGACGGATTAGGCTGAACGGACAGATTCAAAGGAGTAAAATAACCCACATGGCGCAAATCGGGCATGCAGAGGCTCTCCCTGCTTATTTGCAGGCTTCCGTTAATAACATTCATATCGGTTACGGGGTCATACCAGCTCACTTCTTTGAAGGAAACTGTATTATTTAGCTCTCTTGGGAATAAAACCCTTCCGCAGATGCTCCCAAGTTTGTTTTTACCTGGCTTCAGTTCCATTGCTCCCGATAGGGTCACAACAAGCTTATCCTCAACATATTTTGCGTTTTCTTCAACAATGAGCACATCGTATGGCATTGAGATTTGCATTGTCCAATTCACATTCTCAGAGTAACCTTCGATAAGCTCGGCATAAACCGGCAGACAGATTTCATCATTTACTCTGACAACCGTATCAGGCATTGATAACTCAATAACATTTTGTTCAAACTCTCCGTAGCCTAAGAGAAATAGCTTAACCGGCCCGGGCATATTCTCATATTCTATGATAAGGGAATCAACATTATCCTGCAAAAAGCGGGGCGCGAAACTAATATTCAGCGCCAGGGTATCGCCCTTAGCCAGTTTGAGATCACCGGGAATATCCTCAACAGCATAAGGGCTGTCCTTGCCAGAAATATATATCGAATCTATGATGATCTCTGTCTCTGTGGTGTTAACAGCTATTTCTTTGACTAAACTGTCTTTACTGCGCTTAATGCTGACTTTCCCAAAATCGACAGTATCTTTTAAAACCTGTAAAGGCGGTGGAAAAATAGAGAAAGAAACGCTGTCTATTAAATCAGGCAAGTCGTGTGATAACTTAAATACTGTTGGATAGTTTTGCGAAAAACCATCATCACAGTTTCCTGCCATTATATAATCACCGTTGCCTAATTGTTTGATAATTGCCAATCTGTCCCTATAAGCTGAATCAAGTTTTTGATCCCAGATAGGATCGCCCATACTGTCAATTTTGCAAACCCATACATCTCCATTATAAGAATCATCAAAAATACAGCCCCCCAGCACATAGCCTCCGTCTAAAGTTTTTGAGACTGAAAATACGGTAGAGCTTTTCTTATAGGCTTTTTTCCATTCTATCTCGCCTTTGCTATCCAGCTTTATTGCAAATGCTCCTTGGTTGTTTCTGTCTATAAAACTGAAATCACCATATGTCATGCTGCTATTTCCGGCAACAAGATACCCTCCATCAGTAGTTTGTATGATCGAAAGGGGCCGTGATCCCCACCCTACAACATCGTGCCCATCACCGGTGAGAGTTTTGTCCCATTGTAATTTTCCATCAGCACCCACCTTAATGATCCAAAAATCTTCCGAAGCCATTCCGGCGGCAATGCACCCGCCGTCAGTGGTCGCGTCAATCGTCCATATACTATTAAGTGTTCCTTTTTTAAAAGAGACATCCCAAATAATTTCTCCGTCAGGCTTGAGTTTATAAATTCTAAATTGTGAAACAGGTGTTAATAAAGTGCCCCCCACAATGATATCTCCGCTAGTGGTAATATCCAAATCTAAGCAATACTCCTCATGTGGCCCTATAAGAAAAATTTCCTTTTCAATATTACCGGTTGAGTCAAGATACAACAAAAACATTCGCCTTTTGGGGCTAACGGAATTCAATACAGAAGTATAGCCGGCGGCCAGGTAACCACCGTCTGATCTTTGTAAAATATCATGGCCATAATACCGAAAATGCCTTTCATGCTTTTTTTGCCATAATAATTCTCCGTCATTTCCGAAACAGAATACGAATAAGTCACCGATATTTCCGATTGTTGTCGCGCCGCCATGATTATTAAGAGTCATAGAGTTACAAAGACCGCTATCCTCAATTAAATTAACCCATTCCCACTGTGGAATTTCTGTAGGAGGCCTGATTTTTACAGCCTTTATCATGCAGCCGTCTGAAATATAATAGGGAATATTCTGCCAAATATATTCATTACCGGAAGCGCTTTTTGTGATATTAGACCAGCTCTTGCCATTATCCGCGCTGAAGTAGAGCTCAACAGTATCGGCAGCTTCCACTCCCTCCCAGGTGATTTGCACATCTGAACCGGCAAAAAGCTTTTCGCCGCCCGCGGGATAAGTAATTCTGAGCTGGCCGGCCCCCGAGGCATAAGCAGCCAGAAGAAGTATTGTAATGAGTATCAATTTATTGATTTTCATGGCTTTAG
>CAZJAH010000072.1:0-3889 GCA_964544155.1 uncultured Hyphomicrobiales bacterium
TTATGTCGTAGAGGGCTTACCTCTTCTCGGCTTCTGATTGGAGGCGGTAATTGAGATAATCGGTTCCTTCAGTCCAGTATGGAGTATTAGCGGCGTTCCCTGCTTCTATGGCCATCTCAACGATTATGGAAATATGCTGCATCGCTGCTTTGACGTTCATGCTGAGGTTTGTATCGTCAAAGGGAGTATGGTAATAATCGCTTATGTAATCGACAATCCTGTTCATGCCGGCATTGGAAGTAGTATTCCGATATTCCGTGCCGTCCATTATCAGCATTGAAGGCACTCCCGCTTTAGCGAATGCTATCTGATCGGAGCGGTTGAACGATTCCGAATCTTCAAAGCCGGGTGGAATATCCACAACCTCGAGGTCAAGCCTCAAGGCGGCGTTCTTAAGGTGTTCATTTAAAGTAGAAAGTTTCGCGCCGATACCTATCACGCTCTCAAATTCATCAATAAACGCCAGGCCGTCTATATTGATATTCGCGACAGTCTTATACAGTGGAAATACAGGATTGTGCGTGTAATAAGTCGAACCCAGGAGCCCGTGTTCTTCCCCGGTGGTCATGAGAATGATCACTGAGCGCTTAAGGGGATTTTCAGCGAAATATTCGGCAATCTGCAGCAGCGCTGCCGTCCCTGCCGCGTTATCAAAGGCGCCGTTATAAATGCTGTCGCCATCGACCGCCGGGCCTATGCCCAGATGGTCATAATGAGCCGAAAGCAGTATGTATTCATTACTGAGGTTCCTGTCGGTTCCCTTTATATATCCGATAACATTAGGGGCCAGGAAATCCTTTTGCCTGAACTTACCCCTAAAGCTTAACTTTGATTTCAGGGGAAAGCTCTTCATTTTGTTTTTGAAATATAGATCATACACCTGGAATAATGAAAATTCCGCGCCATTGAAAAGATTAGCCCCCGTTTCAAAATTCATAGTCATGCTCAAGTGGCTCGAAACAGTGTATGAGAGAGTTACATTTTCAAACTCAAACGCGTTTTTGAGCTTATCCCAGTCGTTGTACATGTATTCATACGGATCGGGAATGATTATACTCCCTGCCGCTCCACGCGATAGTGCCAGCCTTTGCTTGATATCCGGATAGCTGTAAACGGTTGGTGCTTCGCCGTTAAAGTATCCGGGATCGTCCGAAGCAGGCTCTCCGCCTATCATTACGGCTATTTTGCCTTCAATGTCAACATTTTGGTAATCATTGTAATCGAATTCCGGCGCTATAATCCCATAGCCTACAAATACCATTTCAACAGGCTTAGGCAGGAATGCCTGGTCGCCGGTTTTATATAATAGGTAATCCTCACCTAGAACGGGCCGGATCTCTTTTTCGCCCAGGTATATCTTTAAATCAGTTGATTTGAGGGGCATAGAACTGTGCATAGGAATATTCTGGAAAAAAGTATCCCTGTCGCCTGCAGGAAGCAATCCGATTTCAGTGAATCTTTTGCTTAAATAATCGGCTGCTATTCTGCCGCCTTCCTGTCCGGTACCCCGTCCGAGGAATTCATCAGAAGCCAGTTTTGTGTAGTCCTTAAGGAATTGATTTTCGGAAAAACGCAGGCCGTCTTCCGCCTGCTTTTGCATTCCGGCGGCAGATCCTGTAAGGATGATCATCAATATGGCAATCCATTTTTTCATAGCCTGTATTTATTTCCTAAAAATCTTCAGTTTATTAATATCAACGTCTTACTGTTAAGATTATGTTAAGCATCTGTTAAAATATAGAAAATATTAAGAACATTTCATAGCAAAAAAGACATAATTGCCTTATTTTGTAATAAGTTTTTTAGAAAATCTAAGAAACTCCTTATTATATTATACGGCAGAAAATTAATTTTGTACACTATTTTTTTGTTAAAAGCTTTAAAAACATAAGCGGAGCTTTAAAAATGAACAAGTTCAAAGGCATTAGTTTAGTTTTATTAATTTCAATTTTGTTACCATTTATGGCAAAATCACAGAGCGAACTGCCTACCAGGGCGGACATACAGGACAAATACAAGTGGGATTTAAAGGATATGTACAAATCCCGGGCGGATTGGGAAGTTGATTTCCAAAAATGCAAGGCCATGCTTCCCGGGTACGATGAGTACATAGGAAAGCTGGGCAATTCGGCAGGCGAGCTTTACAAAGCAGTTAAATTTAATGAAGATGTAGAGATACTCTACTCAAAACTGGCTTTCTATGCTTTCAGCTCAAGGGATACAGATTTGAACAACGGCGAATACCAGTCAATGTTCGATAAAGTTATGAGCCTCGGAGCTGAGATCTCTGCTGCATCATCTTATATTGTTCCCGAGATACTCGAAAATGATGAATCCAGGATCATGGGATTCATCAAAACGGATGATAAGCTTTTGGTATATCGCCATAAGTTTGAAGATCTTTTCCGAGGCCGTGAGCACATGCTCAGCGCTGACCAGGAAAAGCTTCTCGCGAAACTTTCGCCAATAAGCCAGGTACCGGGCAACACCTACGGCATACTTAATGACGCCGAACTGCCCTTCCCCCAAATACAGGACGAAGAAGGCAGGATGATAACTATTTCGCACGGCAGATTCCGCGCGGGAATGTACTCAAATGACAGAGATTACAGGATAAGGCTCTACAAAGGTGCTTACCAGCCTTATGACAAGCTAAAAAATACACTTTCTTCACTTTATAACGGACGAGTAAAAACCAGAATGATCAACGCGGATATTCGCGGCTACAACTCCGCGCTTGAAGCGGCCCTCGACCAGAATAACATACCCGTTGGCGTTTACGAAAACCTTGTAAAAGTTGTTAAGGATAACGCCAAAACCCTTCACAGGTGGGCAGCTATCAAGAAAAGAGTACTCGGAGTGGATGAGCTTCACCCATATGATACTTATGTCTCGCTTTTCCCGGGTGTGCAAAAAGAATACACATTCGACGAAGCAAAAAAGATCATGCTGGAAGTGCATAAGCCTCTGGGCGATGAATACATCGAAGCACTAAATAAATGCTTCGATAACCGCTGGATAGACGTTTATGAAACTAAAGGAAAAAGAAGCGGCGCTTATTCGAACAGCTGCGCCTGCGGATTCCATCCAGTTATTCTGCTTAACTGGAATAATACTCTGGATGACCTTTTCATACTCGCGCATGAGCTGGGACATAATATGCATTCTTATTTTACAGAGAAATATCAGCCTTATCCTTACGCGAATTATTCGATCTTTGTGGCCGAAGTTGCTTCAATTACAAACGAAACTCTTCTGCTGGATTATCTGATCGAAAACGCTAAAACTAAGGAAGAAAAGCTCGCCCTTATCGAGAAATTCCTCGTTAACGCTCAGACAACATTTTTCCGTCAGACAAGGTTCGCGGAATTTGAAAAGATCACACATGAAAAAGCGGAAAAAGGCGAATTCCTTAATGCCGACCAGCTTTCTGAAATCTTTGGAGAGCTTTATGGCGAGTATTGGGGCCCCGATATGGTAGTGGATTATGAAGAAAGCCTTTCATGGTCAAGGATACCCCACATTTTTAAATATAATTTCTATGTGTTCCAGTATTCAACAGGTTTCGCAGCAGCCCAGGCCTTCAGTAAGAAGTTTAAGGATGAAGGTAAACCGGCAATAGACGCTTACCTGAATAACTTCATCCACGCGGGCAGCTCTGACTATCCGATCAATGTACTGAAGAATGCCGGCGTAGATATGTCAACACCCACAGCTATCGAAGCCACAGTTGCAACAATGAATGACTACCTCGATCAGATGGAAGCCCTTCTGAATGAGTAAGTAAATATTCAAAATGAATTAAGATAGATTCACAGGGACGCGCCGCGGCGTGTCCCTTTTTTAATGGGATAGAATTCAAAACTATATTCGTGAATAGCACAGTTGC
>CAZJAH010000073.1:0-3828 GCA_964544155.1 uncultured Hyphomicrobiales bacterium
GCCCCTTGATAAATAAAAAGGGCGGCTGCTTAATCGCAGCCGCCCTTTTTTGTTATATAACAATTATTAAAAGATTAAGTTAAAAAATCAATCCATATTGATCTTTAAAACAATCTTATTTTCATTCAATGAGAAGGAAGCATCATCAAAAGAGGGCGGGCCGAATGTTCCCCCGGCATTATTCGAGGCGGCAAGCCCTTCCGAAGGTATTCCGATGAAATTCGTATCCACTTCGCCGTTGCTGTTTTCATCGTGATGTACGGCTATCGCGTATTTTCCGTAAGGCACCTTTTGAAAAATGATTTCCGCATTGCCGTTTTCAATCCTGCTTTCACCATTCATAAGAGATTTTTCCGATTCCATGGGGAAAGCGTCCTCCTGATTATGCAGATTGGCGATTATTTTCCCTTTATCAGATTCAATCCCTGAGATCTTAACTACTATTGTCCCGGTTTCACTGCCAAAAGCGGAATTTGTCATTCCAGAAACTAATATTAATAAGAAAAAGATTAATGTTATAGACATAATTTTCTCCTCAAAAAAAAGGCCCTTCCTGCGACAGGAAAGGCCGATATTAAAATACTTCAAATCATTTATCCTTAATCTAAAGTAGAATCTCCTTCCTGCCATCCGCAAGGAGTTTTTTTCCCTGTTTGCAGCGCTTTAAGAACCCTTAGTGTTTCGGCTGTATTACGTCCCACATCTTCCGGGTGCATAACCATATACTGCAGTACGCCGTCCGGATCGATTATATATAATCCTCTGAGCGCGTAACCTGCCTTAGTGTTGAGCACTTCGTATTTCGCGGAATTTTCTCCGTTGAAATCCGAAAGCATCGGGTAGGGAAGTTCTTTCAGGCCCGGCTGCTGCTGCCTCCATGCCAGATGGGAAAAATGGCTGTCAGTCGAGCAGGTAACAACTTCGCAGTTTATTTCCTTAAACTTTTCATATTCTTTTCCGAATGCTTCTATCTCGGTCGGGCAAACAAAAGTAAAATCTAAGGGATAAAAGAAAAATACTACCCATTTTCCCTTATAATCCTCTAGAGAAATTTCTTTAAAAGCGTTATCAGGGTTCAAGCTGTCCGCTTTGCCGCCAACCACGGCGGTTCCCTTAAATACCGGCGCCTTTTCACCAACAAGTAAACCCATATAGATCTCCTTTGATTTTTATCTGAATAACATAATATTACAATATGTTAATTGAACGGATTAAATTTGCTTTATTGTTATTTTAGCTGATTTAATGGCAGGCAATTCATTGTGATTTAACAGTTAACTGATATATTTGCAATTCTTGATTTGATCATACGTAATTCAAAAAGCTAAAAATTCAGTAACTTTCTAAAATAATCTTATGGCATCAAAAACATTAGTTGTAGTGGAATCACCCGCCAAGGCAAAAACCATCAACCGCTATCTCGGGCGGAACTACATGGTAGAAGCGTCAGTCGGACACATCAAAGACCTTGCAAAAACCAAACTGGGTGTTGACATTGAAAATGATTTTAAACCTAAATATACTACCATTAAAGGTAAAGGCGATATCGTCAAAAAATTAAAGGAGAAAGCCGCGAAAGCAGGGCAAGTGCTGATCGCGACTGACCCCGACCGCGAGGGAGAAGCCATTGCGTGGCACCTGGCGGAAGAAATCAAAAAGAAGAACGATAACGTTAAGCGCGTGCTATTCAACGAAATCACCAAAGATGGCATTAAAAAAGGCATTGAAGAACCGTCGGAAATAAATGAGAACCTTTACATGTCGCAGCAGGCACGCAGGGTAATGGACAGGCTCATAGGATTTAAGGTGTCGCCCTTTTTATCCAGGGCCATGCTCGAGAAAACCGCCAAAGCACTTTCCGCCGGAAGGGTGCAGTCCGTCGCGCTCAGGCTTATCTGCGAAAGAGAGCATCAAATTGATGTTTTTGAACCCATCGAATACTGGAATATCACAGCTGACTTCAAAGATGATGACGCCCATAAATTAAGTGCCAGGCTGGTAGCTTTTGATAAAAAGAATATTAAGAATCCGGAAGGCTCCGGAAGGGACGAAGACCCTAAAAAAGACAAAGTACTGAAAGAAGAGCTAAAAAAGCAGCATTTTATTAAAAATGAGGAACAGGCTGCCAAACTTCTCTCTGAGATATTAAAGCAGCAGTACAGAGTTTCGGATATCAGCAAAAAGGAAGTTCTGCGAAGGCCGCAGCCTCCGTTTACGACTTCTCTCCTGCAGCAGGAAGCATCGAAAAGGCTGGGCTTTTCCAACAAAAAAACCATGCGGGTTGCCCAGACTCTGTACGAAGGTTTAACCATGGGAAAAGACGGCCAGGTGGGTTTGATTACATATATGCGTACGGACTCAGTCAGGCTCAGCCCGGAAGCGCAGAAATCCGCCATAAGCTTTATCAAGAAAAATTATGGCGACGCATTTCTTCCGGATACGCCTAACGTTTACACCACTAAATCCGCTCAGGCGCAGGAAGCTCATGAGGCTATCAGGCCTACATCTTTGGAATATACACCTGCTGATGTGCAAAAACATGCCGGACGCGACGAAGCCCTGCTCTATGAGCTGATTTTCAACCGCTTTATGGCGTCACAGATGGCTCCGGCTATCATTAACCAGACTTCGATATCCATAAAGGGCGGCGATTATGAATTCAGGGCTACGGGTTCGGTTATCAAATTCAAAGGATTCCTGGCGGCTTACGACGATCCGCAGGACGAAAAGCTTAAACCCTCTGCAGGAAGTTCGCAGATACTGCCCGACCTGAAGAAATCTCAGGATCTCGATCTGGCCAAAGCGGATAAAAGCCAGTCATTCACCAAGGCTCCGCCGCGATTTACGGAATCGAGCATTGTTAAAGAGCTGGACGAACTTGGCATAGGCCGCCCGAGCACATACGCGCAGATCATTTCCACACTGCTCGACCGCGAGTACGTTAATCTTGTGAGCAAGGCCTTTGTTCCGACTGAAATCGGAATAGATGTGTTTAAAATACTTATTAAAAATTTCCCGGGATTGTTCAATGTCGATTTTACCGCGGGAATGGAGAAGGAACTGGATATTGTTGCCGAGGGCAAGAAAACTTACCTGGATATGCTGAAAGAATTTTACGCCCCATTCATTAAATCACTGAAACACGCGGAGGAAAAAGGTGAATTTCCGGTATACCCCTGCCCCGAGTGCGGCGCTCCAATGGATCTGAAAGTAGGACGTATGGGCCGGTTCCTCGGGTGCTCTCGCTACCCCGATTGCAAAGGTACTTCCCCCCTGCCCAAAATTCAGGAAAAAATGGAGGAAAAGAAAGAGCCCGAAATAGCTGAAGGCGTGGAATGCCCCGAATGCGGTAAGCCGATGGCTATCAGGGACAGCCGCTTCGGCCGATTCCTGGGGTGCGTGGATTACCCCAACTGCAAGGGCACTCTGCCTATATCCACAGGTGTTACATGCCCGAAATGCAAGCAGGGCGAACTTGTTGAAAAATACAGCCCTAAATCCAGAAAGAATTTCTGGGGATGCTCAAGGTATCCGGACTGTGACCAAATATCAAACTATCAGCCGATTGATGAGGAATGTCCGGAGTGCGGCCATTACTATTTAGAGAAACGTTTCCGCAAGGCGGACGGCGGATGGGAGCCATATAAACGCTGCCCCGAATGTAAATCCAAATTCGATATGGAAGGGGAAAAAGCCGAAGAAGAATAAAGGACCGATTAAATATTATCAGACAGAGGCCGCTGTAATCAGCGGCTTTTTTTGTGTCCGCAAAATTAATTTTATTTTAATATTAAGTAAATTATTCTATAACTATATTATTTTAAATGA
>CAZJAH010000074.1:0-3703 GCA_964544155.1 uncultured Hyphomicrobiales bacterium
TATTGTACAAATAAATAGTATGAAGAAATCTTTCTTTTTAATCCTTTTCCTAATAATTTTATAAATGACATTAAATATTAAATAAATCCATATTAGTAAGGTTATTAACATACTGAAAAATGCCAGATTTCCAATCCAATAAAACCAGCTAATATAACTAATATCTTTTGGTAAAGGATTATCTACCTCAGGGATATGGCCAATATCAATTATCAAGTAAACGGCTGACAAGAATGATATAGCAAGCATTGTTCCATATATCACAAGCAATATTTTTGTTGTTATCATTAATATTCTCTTGAAATTCCCCATTACCATTCCCTCAATTCTTCAAAGGATCTTAATATTCTGTTACTATCTCTCAATTCATACCATTCTCCAGACATACCATTTTTTTCATTAGGATATTGCCAACCATGCGGTCGATAATTAGTTATTCTTCCGCCAAAATATTGAATCCTTGTCCAAATATCTAAATGCTCATATGTTACTCCTACATTTCCATCCGGATCTATATACACTTTGCCTCCAGTATAGATTTTAAATACCTGATCTTTACTTGCGTGAGTTGCCACCCCATCTATCGGTATATCAAATTCACCAGTAAAAAATATTGGAATAACATTCCAGCCCTGCTCTTTTGAATTTTCTGACTTAATAAATATCGGCTTATCACTATCATTTATTATTGTAGGAGCATTTTCGATTGAGCCAAATCTGTCAATTACTTCTTTCGTTGGATATCGGATTTGCTTTGGCTCCCCGTCCTCGCCCTGGCCTTCGCTGGAGCTGGTGCCTTCCTCGCGGTTGGCTTCGGTGTCATCTTTATTGCTCGCGCCGCTGCCGGGTGTGCCCAGGCGGCTTTTTGGGCTTTTTCAAAATTAATTTCTTCTTTGTCTTTTTCCTCGTCTTTGTTTTCAATGCCCTTGCGGTCTTTGGCGCCATCTTCGCAATCGCAGGGGTGTTAAATATCATTTATCTGGCCTAAAAGAATAATGCTCCCATTATAATAAGGCCGAACGACGTCAAAACGTAAAGCCATAGAAGCAATGCCTTCTTAAGCCTCTGCCCTTGTGTTTCATCTTTAAATTCTTTGCCAATAGTTTCATACTTTCTGTGTTTTATGAATTGCAAATAATTAAAAATCAACAATACAAGCCCTGTTATAATTATTTCGACTTTAGGGATTTCCTCGCCCCATAATAGGTTTATATCCAGCACGCGCAAAGACAGTAAAAGAAACATTAGATTCAAATACATCATAAATGATACTCCAAATAGAGCATTCCATTGTGGAAGATCTTCTTCTCCCCATGTTCTTAAGTTCCACGAGTACAATCTGTAATACAAATACCTGTATAATTTCATCATGGCATATCCAACATCTTAAATTCAACATTTGTATTATCACCTGGGAAATTTGCAGGTATGTTTATCCTTGGGACATAAGATTCATCAAAGGCTCCTAACGCGTCTAATACAAAGTATCCGCCGCCAATAATAAGCCCCGGAGTGCCACCAAAGGTTGCTATACCAGCCATCGTGATGTCCAAACCACTCTTTGCGGCACTGTCATAATCACCTTCTGATATAGCGATACCCCCTTCATAAGCTGAAATACCAGTAGTAAATATAAAACTGCCTCTTCCTAATAACTTGAATTGTCCTGCTGTTTTCATCACATTTGATCGAGCTCCTGTCCACTGATTACCTCCCCACGAAGTCGAATACCATTTGCCATTTGCACCAAGCCACATTCCATTTGACACATTCGAATATTCACCTATGCCTGCTAATGTACCAGTAACATTCAAGGCAAATGCAACTTTTTCAAGAGTTTTTTTATTACTTTCTTCCCCGTCCTCGCCCTGGCCTTCGCTGGAGCTGGTGCCTTCCTCGCGGTTGGCTTCGGTGTCGTCCCCAAAAATTGGATCAGATCCTTTTTTATAATGACTACTGTATGGCCCTAACCTACATGCTTTTAATTTAAAAATATCAACCTTTGAAGCTAAATATCTTAACTGTTTAAGAGCTTCAAAATCAGAACCTTCCCATAACCAACCTATAAGATCTACATCTTCCCCAACATCACTAAAACCAGCAGAATTCTGAAGCTGCGTCACATAGTTTAAATAATTATAATATGCCATTTGCACAGAAAAGCAATCTCCACAATCATCAAGAAACACGTCGCCTTTGGCGCCCTTTTCTTTTTCGGGGGCGAGGCCCGTGGGGTCGTCAAAGCGCAGGGGGTCGTTAAAGGCAAAGCTATATGGCGAATGCATAGAGAATTTATCCTCCAGTTTATTCAAGTTTCATTGTGATGCACCACTGGGTTTCCGGATTTATGTCTTTTATTATTACTTCCAATATATTGATGTCTCTTATATGAAACGATCTTTTTCCTTTATTTCCCTTTAAATGTATTTCATCATCATCTAATTCTAGTATAAATACTTTCGGCTCATGTTCGAATTCATACGATACGTTTAGATTATCAAAGAGAAAGAATGGTATAAACACTTCTTTGGAATCTCCCTTGCCGCATATTTCTTTACTGCTAAAGTCATTAGTGTATAAGAAAACCAAAAATACAATCAAGATTAAGTTCACTATGATCATTCCGATCACTTCATGTATTTTTTTTAATATGAATATAAAAGGTATTATCATAAGAGCACACCATTCGAATAAGGATAATATATCCTTATAAAACACTTGCAAATAATCTCTTATCATGAAATATTCGCAAGTTATTAACAAGAAGGTTATTATAGTAGTTATATAGATGAATTTTTTCACTTTGGTATTCCCCATTGTATCGTCACATTTCCAAACCAATTACCCGATTCAGCATCATACCAATCTTCAGTATATCTTATATAACCGCCTGACAAGTTTTGTTCTAAATTTGTAGTCATTATTGTGCCATTTTCATTATTCTCATTCTCATAAGCGAATTTGACATCTTGATAATCAAGGGCTGATACCCCATTATGAGTTGAATACAATGAAGCATCTAATGCTATGCACAATCCTAAAAATGTACCTGACCATCTTAGTGCACTCATTTTATCGTAAGCTTTCGCGAGATCCCAAAAAGATTTTGGACTACCACCCTCAATAAAATAAGAAGCAAACACCATAAAATCATGTGCTTTGTGGTGTTCTTTTCTTTCAGTAAGATATGCTTCAGTTTCTTCATCATTCATAACATAAGTCTTTTTATTACTTTCTCCACCCTCCTCGTCTTTGTTTTCAATGCCCTCGCGGTCTTTGGCGCCATCTTCGCAATCGCAGGGGTGTTTGTAAGGTGAATTCGCCCCCGTCCCTATCTTGCATTCTAGAATCTCTTGTATATTGAATTTTGCTACCTTCACCAGATAATTCATGTTCATAAATCGTTCCTGAAGGGTCATGCCGGAAAATTCGCCCAGTAGCTCACCATCTACCTTAAATAAAAACTCCTCAGATACTCCATTAAGTGCAGATTGTAACAAAAAATCATACCGCATTTGAAGCTGAATGCACCTGTCGCATGATACCAACAGCCTTTCCCCGCCCTTTTCTTTTTCGGGGGCGAGGCCCGTGGGGTCGTTGAACATCACCGGGTTGTGGTAGGCGTAGCCGTACGGCGATTCACCCGGGAAAAAATCCTCCAGCGGATCCTGCTGCAAAAAGCGCTTTGGTGTTGCGGGTTGTG
>CAZJAH010000075.1:0-3566 GCA_964544155.1 uncultured Hyphomicrobiales bacterium
AGAATCAAAAATACCACAATGGGTATGAAGTACTTTATCATAAAAATCCAAATACCCCTTACTTTTAAAAAACCCGGAGCGTTGAGCTGGATCTCATCCGCGGCGTTTTTAGCCTTCCAGACCCACCCTATAAATATTGATAGAAGCAGAGCCCCGAACGCAAGCGAAAAATCACCGAATATAAAGCTCATGTGGCTTAGGAAATCTGCCGATGAAAGATATTCGGGCAATATGGCAAAATCCGTCAGGAATCCGACAGATCCCTGTGATAGCGCCGAAGGCACGCCTATCAGGAACGCGAAAAACGCCACTATCCATACAATTTTCTTGCGGTCGGCCTTCTTTTCATCCACGAAATAAGCTACGGGTACCTCAAGCAGCGAGATAGTCGAAGTTAGCGCCGCCACGGAAAGCAGCAGGAAAAAGAGTGATCCCACAATTAATCCGCCGGGCATAACGGCGAACAGCTTGGGAAAGATCACAAATACGAGTGAGGCTCCCGCCGCGGGGTCTTCACCCATGGCAAATAATGCCGGGAAGATAATAAGGCCGGCCATTATTGCTATCATGGTATCAAAAAAAGCGATCAGAAAAGTTGATGTGAATATGTTTTCCGTTTTGGGTAAGTAACTTCCGTAAGTAATCATCAGACCCATCCCCAGGCTAAGCGAGAAAAACGCCTGGCCCAAGGCAGCCAATATTGTCGAGCCGCTAATCTTGCTGAAATCCGGCAGCAGGTAGAACTCCAGGCCTTCGGCCGCGCCTTCCAGAGTATTGGCATAAACGATCAAAGATACCATGAGCACCAGCAATATTGGCATTAGTATTTTAGACCATTTCTCTATACCCCCGGAAATTCCGCCATGAACAATGAATGCCGTCAGCAGCATAAAGAAAGCGAATAAAAGCAGCACCAGCAGTTCATCTGATATAAATTCGGTAAAACCTCCCGGATTTCCGGCGGCCATTTTAAATATATATCCAAAGGTCCATCCGGCAATAACCCCGTAAAATGATAATATCCCCAGACCTGTAATAATACCGAGCAGCCCGGCAAATTTCCACGGAGTGCGTGGTTTGATTGATTTAATTGCGCCCACGGGATTTTTCTGCATCGAACGCCCAAGGGAAAACTCAGCGAACATATATGGTATGCCTATTATCGCGACAAAAATTATATAAAGCATAACAAAAGCTCCGCCGCCATTTTCTCCGACAACATATGGGAAGCGCCATATATTGCCGAGACCTATGGCTGATCCGGCGGCCGCGAATATAAATCCGATTTTAGAACTCCACTGGCCACGGTTATTATCCATTTTCATTCCTAATTAGATATATTGATATTCAGGCAGGTTTTTTGCAAATATATTTAAAAAAATGATTAAGTTAAAGCAAATTTGCCAATTATTCCACTAATAATATAAATTTTTAAACATTATGGTTGGCTTTTTCTCGTCAATTCATTATGTTATATTAAAATGTATTCACATTAATTTCATAATTATGTTTAGATTTAAAAATATACTTGTACCGACAGATTTTTCCAACGGAGCTGCTTATGCTCTGAATTATGCTGCCGATATGGCTCAAAGTATGGACAGCATTCTGCATATCATACATGTAATAGAGCCTGTGGTATATCCTGCGGACATGGGCTTTTCCCAGATAACATATGTGGATGTGGAAAATGAACTCAAGAAAAGCTCTGACAAAAAGTTAGGCGAAATAACAGAAGAACTAATCCAGAGAAAAATTAAAAATCATGCAGAAATACTTTTCGGTACTGCTTCAAACAGAATTACCGAATACGCTGATGATAATGATATCGATGTGATATGTATTTCTACTCATGGCCGCAGCGGCATAGAGCACCTGCTTTTCGGCAGCACAACCGAAATGGTACTCCGGCGTTCTCAATGCCCTGTGCTGGCTCTCCGATTTCCAAAAAAAGAAGAAAAAGACTGATTTTATGATACATAACTAAGGTAAACGACAAATGGTTATACAGACAGCTTCCAGGCTAATAACGATAGACAGGCATATCAACCGCGAGGAAGACCTGCACCCGCAGGCCACCGGAGAATTTACCGCGCTTTTGCACGACCTGACTTTCGCCATCAGGATAATATCCAGGGAAGTGCGCCGCGCCGGGCTTAACGATATCCTCGGCCTGACTAAGAACATCAACATCCACGGTGAAAGAGTTAAAAAGCTGGATTCATACGCCAACGAGATCATTCTTAAATCAATGGAAGCAGGCGGGCATCTCTGCGTAATGGCTTCCGAAGAAGAGGACGATATTTTCAGGATACCGCCCGAAGAGGTAAAGGGCAAGTACGTGCTGGTATTCGACCCCCTGGATGGATCATCGAATATCGAAGTGAATATCACAATAGGCACAATTTTTTCTCTCTACAAAAGGATCGACTCCCGTTCTGAGTCTGAAGGTTCCGTAGAGGACATACTTCAGCACGGCTATAAGCAGGTAGCCGCCGGTTACGCCCTTTACGGCAGCAGTACTATCCTGGCATATACCACAGGGCACGGGGTAAATGTTTTTACCTACGATCCCACTTTGGGCGAATTCATCCTTACTAATGAGAACATAATGATTCCCACAAAGGGCAGTCAATACAGTGTTAATGAAGGCTATTATAATCGCTGGAGCAAAAATATGAGAGATTACATCAATTACATTAAAACAAGCTCCGATGACGGTTATAGGCCTTATTCCCTGCGTTATATTGGCAGCGCCGTAGCGGACGTGCACCGCACTCTGTACTATGGCGGTATTTACATGTACCCTTCAGATAATAAACATGAAAACGGCAAGCTCAGGCTTGTTTACGAGGCAAACCCCCTGGCGATGATAATCGAAGCCGCGGGCGGCAGGGCCTCCGACGGTAACGTGAGAATACTTGAGAAAAAGCCTGAAACGATACACGAACGCACGCCTTTCTTTATCGGCAGCAAGGAAGACGTTTTCGAAGCCGAAGCCTTCCTGCGGGGCGAGCACCCGACACAGCAGCGGTGATGGCCCCAGTATTTTTGATTTTATAATTTCAGACACCAGCCGGTTTTTAGGAACCGGCTTTTTTTTATTATATGATAGGTTAGGATGATGACGTGATAAATAATTTCATTAAGCCTTGTAATTTTAACTTGTTTATCTTTCGTTATAATTTTATAATAAATTTCTTTATATTGTAGCATACATGACATGCAAGACTATTAAGTGATTATAATGAAATTGAATATCATCAACATACGTAAATCGATAAATAAAGCATTTTTAAAGATAAAGCCCAATCGAACCCAGATTGAGAATTTCAAAAACAACATTCTGAGCCTATACGACCAAATTAATGAATCAGAATCGGAAGAATATCACAAAAACATTATCAGTAAATTCCTTTCAGATACATATTATTCTCCTGACCATTACATAAATACCAAAGGGCGGACTGATTTAGTAATTCACAACGGAAAAAATTCTTCTTCTTCTGTCGGCGTGCTGATTGAAACAAAAAAGCCATCGAACAAATCGGAAATGCCGACAAAAG
>CAZJAH010000076.1:0-2903 GCA_964544155.1 uncultured Hyphomicrobiales bacterium
CACCCCTTCGGGGGTGGCATTATAATAAGATAATAAGGTTAAATATATTCATATCCCCTTCAATATCATCAGGAATTAATTCTTTTGGAACAGTATTGAATAGCTGTTTTATAGATTACATATCTCGCATGAAGTTAAATAAATCAGGATACCCGGCAAGTAGTGAAATATACCGGTCAACAATTTTTTTTAACTCTTCTTTATTTATTTCCATGAACTTTTAAGGATAGTGAATGATATTATCAAGACGGCAAAAGGAGTGATCTTATTTTTTGAATATCCCGCTAAAAAAACGTTTAGAAAAACGTTTAGCCCTAAAAGAAAAGCCCTTGCAAGTTATTGGCCTGCAAGGGCTTAGATCCGGTTGTCCGTACAGAAGGAGGGACTCGAACCCTCACGGTGTCGCCACCACTGGATTTTGAGTCCAGCGCGTCTACCAATTCCGCCACTCCTGCAAATTATTCAGGTATAGTCGCCCTGATTATTTATGCAATATAAGAAAATTCGGCATGATCCTAAAAAAGCAAAAACTCACAAACCGAGGCCTGTGAGTTTTATGTGGGCGAGGAGAGATTCGAACTCCCGACCCCCTGCTTGTAAGGCAGGTGCTCTATACCAGCTGAGCTACTCGCCCGTCCCCAAAAGGGAGTACAAAATTAAGGCTTTTTCCGGAATATCCAAAAGATTTTTTATTCAACTTAAAAAAAGTTGGATAAATCTCTTTCATCTGACATTCTCTACCCTTTTTACTTCAGGTACGGCCCTTATGATGAACCGCTCAATACCGCCTCGTAAAGTCATCAGTGACATTGGGCAGTCACGGCACATGCCTATAAGGCGCACCTCGCAAATGCCGTTAACTTCGTCATAGCCGACAAATTCCACGTCACCGGCGTCTTTTTGCAGATGAGGGCGCAGATCTTTGAGAACGCCCTCTATTTTGCCTATTATATCGTTTGATGTCATACTTATAATGAGATCTCAAGGTCGCCGCCTGAGATTTTTTGCGCGTTTTTTAATCTAATTTCTTTAATAATACTGTCGGACAATTCTCTAAGAATCTCAGCCTGCCGGTTATTTTGGATAAACGCCACAGGCCTGCCACTGTCATTGGCTTCGCGCATTCCCATATCAAGTGGCACTTCGCCAAGCATATTTACATTGTAGTCTTTTGCCATTTTTTCGCCGCCGCCTTTACCGAATATATAATATTTCTTGTCAGGCATATCCGGCGGTACAAAATAGCTCATGTTTTCGATTATACCAAGAATATCGACATTGACCCTGTTGAACATTGCTATAGCCCTGCGGACGTCTGCCAGGGCTATATCCTGGGGAGTAGTAACGACTACGGCGCCTGTCAACGGGATCTTTTGTACCAGTGTAAGCTGGATATCGCCTGTGCCTGGAGGCAGGTCGAATACGAGGTAGTCAAGTTCCCCCCACTGTATCTGTTCGAAAAGCATGGAAAAATACCCGGCCAGCATAGGGCCTCTTACTATGGCGGCTTCATCTTTATTCATAACAAATCCCATCGAAGCCACCTTGATTCCATACTGCTCTGCCGGAAAAGCTACTGTATTGCCTTCTTCATCTTTGGTCGCATGAAGCTGTGTGCCTTCAAGCCCGAACATAGTCGGCTGGCTGGGGCCGTAAACATCGGCATCGAGTATGCCTACTTTTGCTCCGGTAAGAGAAAGAGCTGCCGCTATATTCGCGGCTATGGCTGATTTACCGACACCGCCTTTTCCGGACGCGACGGCAATTATGTTTTTTACACCATGCAGGACTTTTCTGCCGGAATCTTCCGGAGTCAGTTCGCCAACAAATACATTTGGTTCAGCACCGGGTGCTATTTTATTAATTTTTTCAATGCACTGTATATTTATTTTTTCCGCGATATTGTGTATCGGCTGTACAAGTTTCAGATAAAGGCTGACCTTATTGCCATCAATTTCCACCTTTTCGATAGAACCCAGCTCATCGAGGCTCTTACCTAAATCGGGGTCTATTATGCCGCCTATTTCTTTTCTAACCACGTTTTGGTTTAATTCAGACATTTTATCCTCTTTCTCAATAAAACAATCAACAAATAAATAATTAAAGATTGCTATAAATATCTTTTATTGTTTAATAAGATATCCTGCAAAATGCTTGAAATCCCTCACTGCGCTTGTTTGCACTATAATTTATATCACCACTTACATAATTTAATAATCCATAAAACCCTGTTATTAAAAACTGTAAGATAACTGAAATCAATATAACACAATCAGGCTATATTTATTTGAAATTTTTCTTTATTCTTTAAGCAGTATTATTCATATTAAGGCTTCCCGTCCACTGAAAGCCTATTAATATGCTTGTTTATTTAAATGAATCAGGTTCAAAATCCTGAGCTGCCGCCGGAATTGTTATTAGAATTGCCAGCAGAATTAAAATGATTTTTTTCATGACGGTCTCTCCCTTATTTATTTGGAAATAATTATTTTTTTTGGATATTTTGCCGTATTGATCCTGTGTTCTATTAAATATTTATAATTAGTTAGTAAATAAAAGGATATAAAAATTATAAATTTATTTTTTAATACTCAAAGAAAGAATGATATTTTTAGGGTGATTACTAATAATGATACATTATGTAATATGAAATGTGATATTTATAAAAAAAGGATAGTAAATAACAATGTCGATTACATTCGTATCGAAGTTATACCCGCTGACACCAATCATTATTGGAATTTGACTATTAAATTGATTGAATGAGTGGGTAAATGCTGGCGTGAGTGAAGCCGCAATTGCCGCGAGCCAGAGCCAAAATAACGAAACAAGTAATAACGCGGATAATAACGGTACCACAACAGATACGGACAAACATACCAATAATGGTAATGGCGGCTCGG
>CAZJAH010000077.1:0-2866 GCA_964544155.1 uncultured Hyphomicrobiales bacterium
TATTGATTTTCAAATAAATAAGAATTTTTTTTGTTTGTATTTAATCCTTACTGATAAAACCCCTGAAAATTTTAACCGGAGATTTAATGCGTCCATCACCTCAAAATGGATATTAGTGTATTTTATCTAACAATTTCGTAACTTTCCCGTAATTTTTATTGTCAACGAATCATCACTATTCCTGATTTTTTATCAGATGTTATTGGTAATGTTATCAGGGGTAAATAATAGAAACAGAAAAATCATTGCTGCATCAGTTGCTGTGTTACTGGTTATGGGAATATTTACATCTGGTTATGGACAGGTACAGACATTGAAACCGGGAACCCCGCCATATATTGATAGTTTGGATCACCGCATAAAGGTATTAAATACCAGGCTTCCTGTTTTGAAAGAAAAACGCGATCCTTCCCTTTATTATGTTATGAAAGACCTTGAACATACCTTGTTTGCCAAAACAGTAGAGGAATGGATATATACCGAAGAGCACGATCAGGCAAAAGGATTGGTTGAGGACAGGTTAAAAAAGGCAAAACTCAAGAAAGATAACGCCTCCATTGAGTATTACGACAACTATAAGGATAGGATAAACCGCGAGATAAAATTCCTGAAAATGCGCTATCAGGCTTTATTTGAAAAAGAGAAATATTTCAGGAAACATTATGAAAAAATCGTTAAGGATGGCTCCCTGGAATCTTTCAAACGAGCAGAGCGAACAGTGCAACTGGCGTTGAATTTTGCCAGTGAAAACAATCTTCCTGCCACTATAGAATATTTGAATAATTATTTAAATTATACCCAATCTATCATATACAGCCTGGAATCGCCTTATGACCTTGTAAAACTGACACGCGATCAGGATGAGTTTGAAGATTTATTCCTTCCCATGTTAGGCTCTGATAGTTTGGAAGTACTGGAAGAAGCACAAGAGCTTCTGGACTATTGTTATAATTTTGCATCCAATTCAAAAAGCCTTGTGGGTACTGATTATTTTGACAAGCAACGCAAAGCATTAAATACAGCCATTGCCGATCATATTGAAATGGCCGATAACCCTGATGCCATGGTTGCCCGCTTAACCAATACAATAATTACGGCACGTAGAGATTCTTTAAATCCAAAAGGAGTATATAAATGGGGTGAATACATAATTGTTATTAATCATTTTACCCCACAATCAGGATTCATGAATGTGCGTCGCGGTGAAGCCATTATCCATGCGGATAAAACCCTGGTTGACTATATTGAAGAAAATGATTTAGGGAGGATAAAGGATGGAAGTAAATTTGGATACACCTATCTGATACCTTATAATAAAAGTGGAGAAGACAATGTGTTTCTATATGATGAGAAGCGGCAAAACTGGCAATATATGGTGTGTTACACCAAAATAGTGAATACACATTATACAAGTCAGCTTGCAAGATACCTTCCGCCACTTAAATTTCGTGATCAACTAAGTGATGAGGACAGTAAAATAGATAAATTAAGTTCGGCAAACTAGTGTTAATGAAAGTGATAAAGATCAATGATTTATAAATAACAGAATTCAGGTAAATTAATAACAAATTATATCTTTACACTTATAAAATGTAACACTGCCGTAATTGCAATACCATATAGAGTGTTATTTTTTAATTTAATTGGGATATGAGAAAAAGAGAGACGTTAGAGGACATGGTCAAGCGCAGAAACAAGAGGTTGATCAATCTGTTTACAAAAAATGGAATTACCATAAGGCTGGTAGGTGATCCGCAAAAACCAGCCATTATCAAAGACGAAAATCTGGTGCTTTCCTGTTTTGTAAAAAATTTTGATCTGAATTTCACCCGCGAGCCGTTTAGTGATGAGATTGTAAAGATTGTGAAACTTAAAAATGAACCGGATATAACAGCATTTGAACTGGAAGAAACACTGGAGTATTGTACGCACCGGCCGGTGTATAAATTACGACTGACAGATACAGATATGTTACTTGTTGGATATAATTACCTGAATTCAGAAGATTCTGTCGGCCGGTATCCGGTATTTGCCAAACACAAACCCAAGGTATACTTTGATAAGGAATATGCCGAAGATGTGGCTAAAAGCCTGGTTGAAGAAGGATATAACATTGAAATAGTTTAGATGGTTTTATCACATTATAAATTTTGATTTGTTAAAATCTTCATCCCGCGATGAAGATTTTTTTTATTCCCTTGTAACATCCTCCTCTTTCATTCGTCATAGGTTTAAATGACATCTTAAAACCTATTGATATGAATCGAATAAAATCTTTTACCCTGATAATGCTTGCAGCCTTTGCACTTATTATGTTTCAAAGCAGCACTCCTGAATGCAATCAAAGTGAAGTAAAACACATCATGCGCTCTTATCGCTCCGAAGCCGGGTTTATCGGGTTTGGTATACCTGCCGGTTTGGTGCGTGCCTTTATACCCGAACATCAGGAACCAGAACTTAAAGCCCTCTTGCGCGATGTCCGCATGGTTCGGTTTCTGATAAATGACGGTGAGAGCAGACATGCACGAAAATATGCCCGCTTTTGCGCTTTTGATATGATGGATGCCATCAACACTAACGATGATTACAAAAAGCTTTTGACCGTAAAATCAGCCAATGAAAATGTGTCCATTACCATGCGGCAGAATCCCAAGGGTATGATTAAGGAGATCCTTATCATGGTGCAGTCAGAAGATGAATTTGTGGCTGTGGAGATACTTGGTAATATCAACCCGCAACACCTGGTTGATTTTGCCAACAAAAGCATAAATGATTCGGAAAGTGTGATTGCTTCCAGATAAGAATTCAGTTTGAAAAGGAATTTATTTTTGCAACGATATTTCGATGTTAAGCGTAGTTTTAAACT
>CAZJAH010000078.1:0-2503 GCA_964544155.1 uncultured Hyphomicrobiales bacterium
GAGGCGGCCAACATCACGGCTGCTGATATTGCCAACCTGGGTAACCTGTCCGGCACAAACACCGGAGACCAGGACATAAGCGGTATTGCAGCGAATACCCTTGCCATACAAGATACCGCAGCTAAGATACGTGCTGATATTCCTGATGTAAGCAGTTTTTTATCGGAGGAAATTGATCCGGTTTTTAACAATTCGGTGGCCAAAGGAATTACCCAGTCGGATACTGCATTGTGGAATTCTAAAAATGATTTCTCGGGAAGTTACAATGATTTAACCGATACTCCAACCATACCCGAGAATGTTAGTGAGCTAACCAATGATGCTGGTTATATCACACAATTTCCCGATTCATTTGTTTTAAAATCGCCCAATGGTACATTGTGCAAATTATTTGTACACGACAATGGTGACCTTGTAACCAGCATTATTAAAGAGGCAGATATCCATTTTTTCATAAGCAGAGGTAACTTAAGAAGCAGTGAACTCAAGTCGCAGGATATAGGTGATTTAGAGGCCAGCATAGCAAATGTAGCAAACAGTACAAATAAGGAAATAATGAATATTGAAATTAAGGCCTATACCTGCCCTTTTGAAAGTCCGGATCAAAGTACTGATTTAGCATTGGTAACCCAAAGGGAGGCTAGCGCCAGGAAATATATTGATTACCAATTAGATAGAAACAGCATAGTGCATACTGACGATTTATTCACTTCTTCTGCAATAAGAGAAGACTGGGAGGGTTTCAAAAAATTAGTGGAAAATTCAAATATTCAGGACAAAGAGCTGGTGCTTAGTGTTCTTTCTATGTATAGTGATTCTGAAGTCAGAAAAACAGAGATTAGAGATCTATCAAATGCCTATACTGATATAGAAAATGAGATACTTCCTGTTTTAAGAAGAGTTGATTTTGTTTTGAGAATAGATACTACATATTGAAGGTCTCTATAGAATGTAGACAGTAGAAAAGCCATAAAAAATCAGCCCCTGGGTATTAACATATCCGTCCGTCGAGAACAGCCTACTCAATGAAGAAATTTTGTATCTTTATAAAAATTTTGTAAAATGGTAGATTACAAAAACATAATCACAATTGAACCTGGAAAACGTGGAGGAAAACCATGCATTCGTGGAATGAGAATTACTGTTAGTGATATATTGGGGTGGCTGGCCGCAGAAATGACTATTCCAGAAATTTTAGATGACTATGATGAATTAACTGAAAAGGATATTTATGACGCTTTAAGCTATGCAGCAGATAGAGAAAACAAGATATATAATATTGCAGTATGAGATTCTTATTTGATCAGAATATTTGGATTAGGACTGGGAATTTAAAAACTCAATCAATTGTAGATATCTTGATATCCCATGGAGATGAGATTGATAAGTTTCTAAATGACAATGATTATGGATGTTTTGAGATTTTTGGATTAGGGACTTAATAACACCTACACACAACACGCGGTATAAAAAATTTCCGGTACGGTAGGTTAATCAAGGGTTATAGCCCGCTTCAACTTATGTGTAGCTTGACAGGGAATCCCCCGCAATCGGCAACTTTTTATACCACAAACCACTGGCATGGCCTCAGCCACAATAAGAACAAATGAACTTTTAAAATAAAATAACGGGTAAACTCAACCTGAAAAATCTGAAAACAAGAAAGAAATGATTAAAATTGAAAAGATAAACGAAAATAAGAAGCAGTTTCTTGACTTATTGTTATTGGCAGACGAGCAGGAGGATATGATTGATAAGTATTTGCCAGATGGAGACTTGTTTGCTTTATATGACGGTGATTTGAAAAGTGTTTGCGTTGTACTGTCGATAAACAAAGAAACCTGCGAGTTGAAAAACATTGCAACTTATGAGAAATATCAAGGCAAAGGGTATGGCAGGGCATTGATAAATTTTGTTTCTGATTTATACAAAAACACTTACAAAACCATGCTCGTCGGAACAGGCGAAACACCGGCAATCCTGGCTTTTTATGAAAGCTGTGGGTTTGAACAATCACACCGGATAAAGAATTTTTTCACAGACAATTACGACCATCCCATGTTTGATGGCGACATACAACTTGTTGATATGATTTATCTTAAAAAGGATTTACAGGTATAGCCGGAATGCATCATTTTACTAAATGGAAGAACAGATCAAATAAGCGCTGCCTTTATCACGCTGTAAACAAATTCTGAAAGTATATTTGAATAATGACAATAAGAAAAACAGCCCTCGATAAAATTACAAGTTACCGGAATGAATATTTCAGCTCGATGCCTGAATTTCAGGAATTATTTATTGAGTTGATGATAGCCGGTGCTGATTGTTATTTGCTTCAAATGGATAACAAAGAGGTTGGTTATGCCATAAAGAATTCCGATGGCATATTGATTGAATTTTATGTGCTGAAACCTTACATCCCGCAAAGCAATGATTTTTTCAGGCAGGTTTTAACGGATTTATCCGTCTCTGAAATATTTTGCAAATCATTTGACTCCCT
>CAZJAH010000079.1:0-2467 GCA_964544155.1 uncultured Hyphomicrobiales bacterium
CGATAGGCTTTATGCCTATCGGCAGCCTACTCGATTGTGCTTTTGTGCTTATAATTCCATGTTCAAATTTGTATTAATGAACTTCTTCACTCAACCCTAATTTAAATCCAAAATATGCAGGTTTTTTGTTAAGGTTATCATCAAAAATCAAAGGCCAATCCATGATTTCAAAAAAGTATCTTATCCACGTATAACGGTCGGCAAAGCCCCATAGCGTAATCCCGTATCTTTGGTCATAGGGGACAAGCCTGTTATACATTGTTGCTATTTCTTTATACTTCTCAGCTTGTTGTTGCTTCATTTCCTTTGTTAATGAATCATACACTTGTATTCCACCCCCACCAGTATCGTCGTGCTTATTAAATATTATGTCAAGTTCTGATATATGTATCAGCAAACCTGTTTCAACACATTTTTTTAAGCTTTTTTCAATCACTTGGTTTGGAACATCCATGGTAATGTGCATTTGCAATCCAATCCCATGAATAGGCGCTCCTTTTTTCTTCAACTTATTAACAATAGCAAGGAAACCGTTTAATTTAACCGAGTCACGCTCAATATTGTAATCATTCAAGAATAGTTTAGCTGTGGGGTCGGCTTCATGAGCCATTCGGAATGCCATTTCAAAGTATTCTTCGCCAAAAGTATTGAACCAAATATTGTCGCGTACTTTACCATCATCATCAAGAACAGGTTCGTTTACAACGTCCCAGGCATCAATACGTCCTTTATACCTGCTCATCAAAGTGTCAATATACCCGGCGGTAAATTTTTTTAATGATGCCTTGTCCCCCTCAAGTTCTTTTACAAAATCCGGAGTAGAATTGTGCCATAATAAGGTATGACCAAACATTCGCATATTATGCTTTTCTGCATATTTTAGATAAGCATCGGCCTCGTCAAAATTATATTCAAATCCTTCTCTAATCACACGGTTCATCTTCATTGCATTGCCTGCCGTAAGACTGTTGAATTCATAGCCGGCAATATTCATTATCGTATCATTATTTAGCATGCTCCACCTAATACTTGTGCCAACGGGGTAGTTAGCCGCTTCGTAGAGCGGACTATCCTCTTCGGATTTGGCAGTTTCTTTCTTGTCGTCAAGCCTCTCGAGAATACCGAGTCGCCACGGTATATTTCCATATTTTTTCCCAATACGGTTCCGGTGGAGTACACCTTGAAAAATAAAGGGGTTGCTTAAGTCAGCCTCCAGTTTCTCGTCAATACCGTTTCTTATCAGTTCGCCATGGCTAATGCCGTTAGTCCATGCTCCATCTAGCTGTATTACATTGGCTGACGATGCGTAAGTTCCAATTGAATCAGATGGTGCAGGATACCACTCGCCATCAAGAGAATCTGCTAAAAAGGCCTTAAAATATCTAATATCTTCGTTTGCCTGGGCTTCTATCAGGTTTACATACTTTTCTTGTTTTGGAAGGTAATAAATGTGACTTGCCTCAAACACATCACCCTTGTAAGCAAGCTCGAGATTGTTCCACCCTTGAGGGAATTCATCAATACTTGTTTCACACCGATACATGGTACCGTTATCGCAGGTATAAAACATGTAGACCTTGTCTTTGTCAGAGATAACCCAAAAGTCGAGGTACATATCTTCAGGTGGAGGTGGAACATCCATTGGAGTAAGGGAGGACCATGAATGAGGTTCGCTTATATTATCAGTAGTAGAAAAGGCAGCAGTGTAAGCGGGGTTCCAATCCTCGTTTTTTGCCTGGCATACCATATACCACTTTTGCTGAGGTTTAAAATAAAATACCTGTGGAGCGCACTGGTAGCCATCATGGTTAGACAGCACCACAGGTTTGCTTTTTGATGCCGATTCAAAACTATCAAACGTATTGTAAACAATGGCATGGGAGCGTTTCTTGCCACGCAAAGTGCAAAATAAATGGTACTTGCCCCCGTGTTTTACAATTGATGGGTCTTTTATCGCAATCCAATCTTCTTCATCGAACATAAATGCATCGAGTATTGGTTTTTTCGTTAACCACATAAAGTTGTATGCACCCGAATGATTATCTGCCTCTGAATGTGAGTTATCGATGTTTTTACATGAATTAATACTAACCGTGAGGAACATAAGTATTATTCCATATATAGCAATTTTATTTTCCCTTATAATTTTTCGCGCAATTCTATTATTTATTTTTAATTCCATCATATATTATATTTAATTAAGTATTTCTGTAATATCTTCAATAAATTTCATTGATTTTGACTCTATTTGTTTTGTTAAATTGAATAAATCGTTAAAGTTTGGATTTTCAACTAAAACATCATAAACAATTGTAAAATTTTCATCTATCGTTGATGGGATTTGATAATCATTCCAGGCACTTTCTTTGAATATCTTCCAATATTGTTTTTGAATCTGCCTGTTTTGTCCGCCTAGTGTAATGATTGCTTAATAAACGAATTATTAGTATCTTTGCCATATGGCAAG
>CAZJAH010000080.1:0-2277 GCA_964544155.1 uncultured Hyphomicrobiales bacterium
GGGTATAGCAAGCCTGAATTTTCCGCGATTGTCCTTTCCCCGACTGATACCAGAGTCTGATCGAACATCATGAGGCCGAAATATGTTAAAAGCCAAACTTCGTTATTTTCCGTTACATGCATGGCTAAGTTTAAAAATGATTTGCTACTACTATTTGGATCAAAAATTCTATCAAACTTATCCGTTATCCTTTTTAAACCTTCTTCGGTCTTGTAAAAAGGTTTAGATAAGAGAATTTTTGAAGTATTGAAAATCTCCGACCAGCTTAATTCATGCAGATAATTATTCTGATCAAGATTATAGATCTTTTCCCGGGATAATACAAGCATTTTGCCATTTTTAAGCTTTGCGATACCTGTAATCGGCGCGTATACACCTTCATAAGTATCACCGAGGTTTTCCAGGCCGTTTTCTTCTCCAAAGAGCGTCCATTCTCCATTTTCATATATACTAATCCCAGAGCAGCAGAATTTCATAACTTTATCAGTCCATGATGTATAATCGAGGGCGAACCAAATCTTGTCATTAGTTTCAGGTAATATTTTTACCAGGCTCTTTTGTTTATTTTTATATTCTTCCTTTGTATTTGTTTCAAGAAGAATATTTTCGTAACTGTGATCCTGATTGAAAATATAAAGGCCTTTAACTGTATCCATGGCATCAGGGTCAGAGTACTCATCAGTGTGGTGCATCCTTTGTACCATAATCCGGCCATCCGGCAATGCGGCAATAGGCGACGCGTGAGCGGATGCAGATGTTCCTAAAGGAGGAAAACTCATACCACGCGAAGTTTTAAAAATCGAGTGAAATTTGATGCCGTCGTATTTCAGTATTTCTGAGTAGTGCTTACCCTGATCATAGTAAACCTGCGTGGCAGCCCACACATTATTGAATTTATCAATAGCAAAATGCATGTATTTTCTATTTTCCCTATCCTCATCATCTAAATAAATCTCTTTCCATTCACCTTGGGAATACTTATATAAGGAGTATCCGCTAACCCATATATTATCTGAGGAATCAAAATGGATTTCAGAGGCTGGCTGAGTCAGAATATATGATTTTTCCGCTTCTGTGCTAATTTCTCTGGGAAGGATATGCCATTTGCCCTCTTTATAAAGAGCAACCCCGCTTGTATCGAACATACCGGAACCATCGTACTGCCCTAATATGGCATATTGCGAGTTATGGTAATCGCCGTGTATTACAAATTGAAAATCCAATCCTTCATCAATTATCTGAAAATCGTAAGAATATGAAGATATTGAAAAGATTATAAGGAATAGCATTGCGCTTGTTATTGATGTTTTTTTCATTTTTATTTCTCCTTTTAATCGCAATTTGATTGGCATGGTAAGGGATTGCCTGTTAAACAATCGGTTTCGCTTCCCGGGTCGCATATTGTCACCGGGCTTTTAGTTATGTTTGTGACATTGTAATACCATCCATGTTCCCAGGTCGCGCACTCTACTGTATATACATAAGCGCAGCATTGTGTTCCACATTCCACAACCTGAGAAACAGGATAATACCATTCATTGTTGTCTTCGTAAAGATCCGGATCCTGCCCTTGCCAACAATCATCCTGACAGAACACCTGTGTTTCTCTATCTACATGAAGCCAGCATCGTTGAGTTAGATAACATGTTGATTCTTCATAAAAGGTAACAGTTCTTGTCCCATTAAAACTTTGACCTTCAAATACTGTGTTAAATACCCCTAGTATAAAGAAGTCTTTGAATTCATCATCGGTTAAGCCATATTTTCCATAATTAGTTAGACGGGCCCAATCGATTTTAACTTCAAAATCATCACCTGTTTCATTATAATCGATAAAGCCGTCTCCCCAGCCAACTTCTAAGTCAGAAAATTCTGAGTAAGATGATTTGTCAAATTCCGTATCCGGTGGACAGTCCTGCGCGTAAGTAAGTGTGGCAGCTAAGAGCAGCAACAGTGCTCCGCCAACAATCGATTTGAACAGTTCCAAAGGTTTCATGGTGAAAACCTCCTTCGTATATTATATAATTCGCTCTTAGCGAGCGGCAAATTGGATTGCTTTTTTACAGAAAAAGTAATATAAACACTATCTATTGTCGGAAAATTAAAAAAAAAAATGAAACTGCAAAACATATTTTTAAAATATTTTCAATTTTTTTTCATAGGTGGTTAATGTGGCGTTAAGTGTCAGTAATTTTATGAGCTTATCACACAAAAAGCCGCGCAAAAAAGGGCGGCTTAAGTGAAATAATCGAATTAAATGTCGGCTAATCGCAAGCG
>CAZJAH010000081.1:0-1721 GCA_964544155.1 uncultured Hyphomicrobiales bacterium
TGACAGTATCCTTGCCGGCGCACCATAGCGCGTCGCCAAGGTTTATGCCGCGGGCGGATACTTCAGGCTGTATCATTTTTATTCGAGAAGTATCTGAGATGGGCTTTTTGTGGGATAATTTAACTATCCAGGCATCACCCTTACCTTTGTTTTCGCTTACATCTTTATCTGAAGAACTGCTTGATCCAACCACGATATAGCCCCCATCATTTGTTTGTTTTATATCTCCAACCAAATCAGCGGAACTTCCTCCATAGCATTTTTCCCATTCCAGGTTTCCTTTTTTATCCAATTTAACCACCCAATAATCAGCTGCTCCATTGTTCGCGCTAATATCGCCATCTTGAGATGTAGTCATTCCGGTTGCCACATAACCGCTATCCTTTGTTTGCCTGGCGACACACATTCCCTCATGGGATGTGCCACCCAGTTTTTTTTGCCATTCATAGTTACCCAGGCTGTCCGTTTTAACAATCCAGAAATCCATGCTGAAATTGTTAACTCTATCCGGGTCGTTAAGCGTAAAGGCCGCATGGCCTCCCATGATATAACCTCTATCGTATGTTTGTTCTATACTGTATGAATTCTCCCAAAGGCTGTCACCGTATGTTTTTTGCCACTGAACATTTCCTATACTATCAAACTTTACCGCGCAGTATCCAAAGTAGTCCAATTCATATTCCAGGTCATCTAAGCACATAAGTTCACCTATCGCAATATACCCGCCATCGTGTGTAACATCAATATCAAAAAAATGATCTAACTTTTCACAACCTAAAAATTTTCTCCATTCTTCATTACCTGTGTGATCATATTTTATGATAAAGGAGTCCTTGTGGCCTCCATAGCCAGATCCCGCACAAATATATCCTCTGTCTTTTGTTTCTTTAACTGATGGGAAATCACTACTAGAGCCTGTATCATTTCTATTTTCCCATAATAGATTACCCGATTGATCGATTTTAAACATCCAGGCAACGTTATGATTTCGAGTATAACTGACACATCCTGCCGCTACATAATTGCTATCGGATGTTTGAATAATGCTTTCAATTTGATCGCTGTATTTTCCTCCATAAGAATTTTCCCATTCCAGATCGCCCTCGCCATTGAGCTTTAAAATCCAGAAATCTTCAAAACCATTATTATGTGAAACGTCATAATCCTGTGAAGATGAACCTGCTCCGACAATATAGCCGCCGTCATAAGTTTGTTGTACCGAATGTGCAACGTCGTGTGAGCTGCCGCCATAAGACCTTTCCCATTCAATAACTGGGGCGCCCTCCGTTTCTACATAATAGGTTAATTTTAAAATAATATAGTGACTGAAGGGCACATTTTTCCATAAATATTGGTATCCATAAGCTGTATCCGTAATTTCTATCCATTTTTTCCCGAAATCAGGGCTGTATTCGATCCGTACGGTATCGCTATACTCTATGCCTTCCCATTTTATTAAAAGGTCGGTTCCGGCATTATAAATCTCGCCGCCGAGCGGCTCAATAATCTTTATTTGCGCGCACAGGCTGCTTACCGATAAGCACATAATCAATAGGTAAAATATTTTTTTCATGATCCCGCTCCGGAATTATTTTCATTTATATTTGATAATATAGTTCTTTTTTATTTTAAAGTAAAGAAAAAATTAGAGTATTTTAATATTTTTTTAGCTTTCTCAAGAGGCGAAACCCGACAAGGTGGCATGCCTCCTTGTAAAGGCG